>JAZKEY010000013.1:0-144249 GCA_040386755.1 Verrucomicrobiota bacterium
GGATGTTTGAAGTCAGAGAAAAGCCCGACATGATCGAGCGCGCCTTGCTGGTGCGCTTCCATTTTGATGCCCGCGAGGCGGTCGAATCCGAATCCTTGCTCGAAGAACTCGGCGAACTGGTGAAAACCCTCGGCGTCGAGGTGGTCGAGTCGGTGCTCTGCCGCAGCCGCGAGAAGCACAAGAAGTTCCTCTGCGGCACGGGCAAGGCCGCCGAAATGGTCGAGCTCGCCCGCGCCCACGAGTGCGACGTCATCGTCATCGACAACGGCCTCGCCCCTTCCCAACAACGCGAGTGGGAAAAGCTCGCCGACCTCTGCGTGATCGACCGCGAGGAAGTCATCCTCGATATTTTCGCCAAGCGCGCCCAGACGAAGGAAGCCCGGCTCCAAGTCGAGCTCGCCCGAATGCAATACGCCCTCCCCCGCCTCGCGCGGATGTGGGGCCACCTTGACCGCGAGTCCGCCGGCTCCGGTGGTGGCGCCGGCGGTGGCGCGTCCCGCGGCATGGGTGAGAAACAAATCGAAGTGGACCGCCGGCTGGCCTATCAGATCATCGACCGCGCCAAGCGCGAGATCGAGATCGTCCGCAAGCAGCGGAAAACCCAGCGCAAGGAACGCGAGAAGTTCGAAACTCCCCACGCCGCCATCGTCGGCTACACGAACGCCGGGAAATCCACTCTCCTCAACAAGCTCAGCGGCGCCGACGTGATGGCCAAGGACATGCTCTTCGCCACCCTCGACACCACCACCCGCCGCATCGAGCTGCCGGATGGTCAGCCGCTGCTCATCACGGACACCGTCGGGTTCGTTAGAAATCTTCCCCACCGTTTGGTCGAGGCATTCAAGGCGACACTCGAAGAGGCGGCCCTTGCCGATTTCCTGATCCATGTTGTGGATGCCACCTCTCCGGAAGTAGAACGGTTGCACGACACCACACTCGAAGTGCTCGCCGAACTCGGCGCTGCTGACAAACCGACCATCACCGTCCTCAACAAAATCGACCGCGTCACCGATCCCGAGGAACTCGCCGCGATCGACCGCAAATTTCCCGACGCGCTCCACACTTCCGCCGTCACCGGCCTCGGCCTTGAGGAATTGCTCCGGCAATGCTCCCAGGTTCTTGCCGCCCGCGTACGCCGCCAGGACTACCGGATTCCTCAAAACCGCGCCGATCTCGTCAGCCTTCTCCATCGCGAGGCGAAGGTGCTCTCGACGGATTACGAAGGGGATGATATCCTCGTCTCGGCCGTCGTTCCTGCCGCCATTGCAGGAAGACTTGAATCCTTTGCTGCTGTTCCCGTTTAAATTCACCTGATCCCATCCCATGCTCCGTTACGTTTCTCCCGTCTTTTTCGCGCTGGCCCTGCTCGCCCCGGCGCAGCAGGAAACCCCGCCAACGACTCCGCCACCCACCCGTCTCGTCCTCCGTGCCCTTCCACTCGGCGGCGATGAGGACATCAATTCCCAACCGATCGAAGGTGGCGAAGCGGTAGTGCCCGTCAAACCCGTGGTCCCCGCCGCTCCGGCACCGCCGCCGATCATCCAGGCCACTCCCATCGAAACGGTATCCGCGCCATCGCCGCTCGAAGTGAAACCCATCGGAGACGACGCCGTCCGCCTGCAGGTTTTCCTCGATGAAGCGAAATTCGGCCCCGGCGTGATCGATGGCAAACCCGGCCAGTTCACCGAACTCGCCGTGCAATCCTGGAACGAAGTCAACGGCTTCCCGACCATGGATTGGGTTGCAGTCAACACCGCCGCCCGCAAGGCCGTGAAGAATCCGTTCGCCATGGCCATCGTGCCCGATGCCGCCAAAGCGTGGGTCGATGGCACACTGCCGACAAAAAAATCCCTGCAAGCGAAACGCAAGCGCATGACTTACCGCAGCTACGCCGAATTCATGGCCGAGCGCTATCATTGCGATGTCGAATACCTAACCACGCTCAACGGCGGCTCGAAAATCAACAAGCTCAAGCTGCACGACTCCATCATCGTGCCGAACGTCCAGCCCTTCACCATCGAGCGCCTGACCGGAGCCGGCTACAAGGCGGACGAGGCCATGAGCCAGCGCCACGCCGTGGTAGATACGAAAATCAACCAGGTCCGCATCTTCGAAGCCGCGCCACCGGCCCTCATCGTCGCCGAGCCCGGAACCACCCCCGTCGCCGCGGTCACACGACCCAACCGCGGACTCATCGCCTCGTTCCCCATCACCCCCGGCAAGCCGAAATTCATCAAGTTCGGCACTTGGGAAGTGAGGAACTCCGTGGAACTCCCCCACTGGCGCTACGACCAGAAGCTGCTCGATACCGGCAAGCGCAGCAGCGACTCCGAGGCCCTCAACATCCCGCCCGGACCTAACAGCCCCGTGGGCGTTTTCTGGTGCGGTCTCAGCAAGCCCGGCATCGGCCTCCACGGCACCTCGGATCCAGAGACCATCGGCCGCGCCCGCAGCTCCGGCTGCATCCGCCTTGCGAACTGGGACGCCGTCCGCCTGCCCACGCTGATCCGCCCCGGCACCACCGTGGAGATTCGCTAACAGCGGCATAGACCGGTCGCCGCGCCTGCCCATGAAAAACCTCCCTCGCATCGTCTGCCTCGCCGCCGCGTTCTATCTCATCGGTGATGCCTTCATCGTCAAGGGGCCGGTCAACCGGTGGCTGCACTCCGTCCTAACGGAAAAAACCGGGCATCTCGCCGCCCGCGTCTCCGGCCACCCCATCACCCGCAGCCAGCTCGACCGCGCCGTCAACGAGCGCCTCTGGCTCGAAGGAAAATCTCCGGCCGCACTCGCCCCCGCCGATCTCAAGGCCGCCCGCGATGCCGCGCTGGACGACCTCATCGACGAAGCCCTCATCGATCTCCAGGCAAAAACCCTGTCCACCCAGCTCGCTGTTAGTCCGGAGGAAATCAATGGCCGGATGGAACGCCTGTCAGCCCGTTTCGAAAACAAGGCCGCGTTCGAAGCCGCCATGAAATCCCAGGGCATTGCCAATGAGGAAGTCCTCCGCGACCGCCTCGCCCTGCGGATCCGCCAGGAGAAATTTATCGAGCTGCGCATCACTCCGGCCATCAGGATCACCGACGATGAAGCCCGCATGTGGTTCGAGGAAAACAAGGCAACCATCGCCATGCCCGAGCGCATCGAAGCCCGCCACATTTTCATTCCCACCCTCGATCATCCGTCGGAAAAAGCGAAACAGAAACTCGATGCAGCCCTCGCCGAGCTAACCGAAAAGAAAAAGGACTTCCCTACCCTCGCCAAGGAACTCAGCGAGGATACCGCCACCAAGGACAATGGCGGTGCGCTTGGTTGGATGACCCGCGACCGCCTCCCCGCGGATTTCGCCGCTCCGGTTTTCTCGTTAGAACCCAACAAACCCGCGCTCGTCCGCACCAAGCTCGGCTGGCACCTCGTCGAAATCACCGCCCGCAAACCCGCCGAACCGCGCAGCTTTGAGCACGCGAAACCGGAAATCCTCGCCGCCCTCGATGCCATCAAACGTCGCCAGGCCGTCGAGGAATTGCGCAAGTCGCTCCGCAATACGGGCACGGCGACAGTCGAGATCCTGTAGGACCTCCAGAGATCAGCTCCGCGGCCAGGCAATTTCGACCTTGAAGAGCCTGTCATCACTCAACGCCGGCAGCACCGTGCCTCCCAATAGGCCGACACACGCCCTCACGATGGAAAGCCCGAGGCCCGAATGCGCTTCGCCTCGATGGCTCGGATCCTTGCGCCAGAAGCGTTCGAACAACTTGTCAAGGTCACGCCCATCGAGATCCGGAGCCGGATTTGAAATGACGAGCCGCGAGGGCGAGGCTGATAGATGAATCGTGCTGCCAATCGGTGCGTGGGAAACGGCATTGCCTAGCAGGTTTTGAAGGACCGTGGACCATAGCACCGGGTCGGTTTGAAACGGGCCGGACTCCACCTGCTGTTGGATCGTGAGGTTTTTTGCCGATGCGGCGGCGGAAAAGCGCTCGAGGGCCGTGTTGATGGTAGAGGAGAGATCCACCGTCCCGAGATCGACTGGCTGGCTGCCGGCATCGGCGCGGGCGAGCAGCGAGAGCTTTTCCAACAGGGCTTCCAATTCATCGACGACCTTGATCATTTCCCCGCAGCGTTCGGGAGTGGCCTGGTCCGGCCAGGTCGCGCCGAGTTCCGCCATCATCCTGAGTTCGGCAAGCGGCGTGCGGAGTTCGTGGGCGGCGTGGCTGCTGAAACGTCGCTCGCGTTCGAAAGAGGCCTCCATGCGCCCGAGCCAGGCGTTCAGGCTCGCGCCGAGCGGCAAGAGCTCTTCCGGCTGACCGGTTAGATCGAGCCGCTGGTCGAGACGGGAGACGGGGATTTCCTGCACCTGCTTCCCGAGACTTTCCAATGGCCGCAGCCCCCGGGCCAGCACCGTGCGGAGCACCGGAACCGCGAGCGCCATCACCAGCGCCCCCACTCCCACGATCACGCTGCCTAACACCCACAGGCTGTTCAGCAGTTCCCGGGTCGGACTCGCCGCGATGAGACGGAGGTCTTGATACTCCCGCTTGTCATCGTCCTTCGGTACGAATTGCTGGATGAAAAAACGCGCCGGCCTTCCATCAGCCAAGTGACCGGAAATGACCCGGGGCTCACGCCCTGGCGGAGATTTGAAGTCCGGCATCAGCGACGCTCCGGGCAGCTTCAAGGAGGGCGAGGCCACCATCACCGAATCATCGCCCCGGCGGATCTCGAAATAGTCGTCACCACCGGAACCGAAACCGGCGAAGTCCTGAACCGTTAGATCAATCTCGAATTCCTCGTCGTCGATTTCCGCGGCAGTGATCAGTGCCGTGGCTTTTGCCACGAGTGTATCGTCGAACTGGTCCTGCAACACTCCGCGGGTCACAAAAAAGATTCCCAATCCACCTGCGACCAGCAGGGCACAGATGGAAAACCCGAGTGCGATGGTGAGCTGGCTGCGGAGCGATTTCATGATGCCTCCAAGACGTAGCCGAGTCCGCGGCGGGTGTGGATGAGGGGTTCGGTGCCGGGCGGACAAAGCTTCCGGCGCAGCGAGTAGATGGCGGCGTCCACTGCATTGCTCTGCGGACCATCCGCCTCGGAATAAAGACGTTCCTCGATCTGTTCGCGGGATAACACCTGTCCCGGACGGCGGGCGAGGATTTCCAGCAGGGAAAACTCGCGGGCGGTTAGAGCAATCTCGTTTCCTTCACGGCTCACCGTCTTGCGGCTGATGTCGATTTCCAACGGGCCGACCGCATGTCGCGAATCCGCCTGACCGTAGCGTCGGCGTGACAGGGCTTCGAGTCGGGCGACTAGTTCCGCGAGGGCGAAGGGTTTCGTCAGATAGTCATCCGCGCCGTCGGTCAGGCCGCGGACTTTTTCGTCGATGCAGTCCAAAGCCGTTAGAAGAAGCACCGGTGTGGCGATGTTGTCACGGCGCAGGGCCCGGAGTACTTCGAGACCGTCCTTTCCCGGCAGCATCCGGTCGAGAATGATGGCGTCGTAATCGTTCTGGCGGGCCATCAACTCACCATCCTCGCCATTTTCCGCCGCATCGACGGCGTGCCCCATGCGGGTGAGCGCCTGGCACATCGTGGCGCTCAGCCGTTGGGCATCTTCGACGAGGAGCAATCGCATGACGTGGAAAATGTGATGCCGGAGGCGGCGCGTGTCCACCTCCGGCATGAGGACGATGATCAATCGTCGGTGTCCTCGGCTTCGCTGAGGATTTGTCCTTCGGAATCGATCATGAGTTCGAGATCCGGCGCGCCCTTGCGGTCGATCTCCACGTGATAAGTCGCCGTCTGGCCGACGGTTTCCCTGTCGACGTCGTCCGCCATCCCGCCGTTGAGCTTGCCTTCGACCGCCTTGCGAACGGCTTCCGGCGTTTCGCCGAGGGAGAAGTCCTCACGGGTTTTCACCAGCGCGCCGTCGGCAGCGACATGGATTTTCAAATCGCGGTCACCCGCCAGTTCGACCTCGGCGACGTAGAGCATCTTGCCTTGGATCGAGTACGATTCGATCTCGTCGATGCGGCCGTCACGGCTGTTCTGTTGGATGGTCGCCTGCACAGCGGCGGGGCAATCGGCGAGACGGACTTCGGCAGCGGTGAGGTGGCCGGCCAGGGAAATGAGGGCGATGGATAGATAGGTGGTTTTCATGATATTGATAGGTTCGATTTTGGTTTCAGGGTGGATCAGTCGGAGGTGTCCAATTTGCGCTGGAGCACCTTGCCATCCCGCGAGAGGAGAAACTCGAGGTCGCGGTCGTTATTGCGGTCGATATCCACGCGGAAGCGGATGGATCCATTCGTTGTTTCACGGTCGATATCGTCGATTTTCCAGCCGATCTTGAGCAGGTTCTGGATCGAGGTTCTCACGGCTTTCGGGCACTGGTTGAGATCCAGATCCTCGGAGGTGAAAACCACCCTGCCGGCAGAAGTCAGGTGGAAGGTCACGTCACGGCGGGCTGGGCCATCAATGTCCACGATGAAGCGGGTCGTGCCGTTTCTCTGCACGCGGTCGATGTCATCGAGCTTGCCGCCCTGGAGTTTCGCTTCGATGGTTGTCCTCACGCCCGGCGGGCAATCCTGCAAGCGAACTTCGACGGCTTGGGCGGCAAGTGTGGTGGTGGCAATGGCGAGTGGGATGAGGTATTTCATAGGTTGTTGGAGTAGGAGATGCCGGAAGGTGGCAGCCGAAGATGACGCCAAGATGAGGAGCCGCGGTGATTTGCGGAAAAATCGACCTTCATCTTGCGAGGGAGGAAGCTTCCTGCCCGGCTGATGGCTCCGGCGCTCCGTTCTGGAAGCAGCATCAGCCGGATGAAGGCTCACGTTCACGTTCTATCAAGAGACGGCATCGATGAATCCGAAAACGGACACCCACCATCCGATGGAGAAACAGATTCGTCCATTATAGCAGTCCGCAAATCCGTAAGTGCCCCCCATTTACTGCGTGGCCACCTTGACGAGTAATCCGGACTTGCGGACGTGGCGGAGATTGGCGGCGAAGAAGAGGGCGGCGAGGGTGCCCCAGACGAGGTTGAGGAGAAGGGCATGTTGGACATTTCCCCAGGGGACCGGTTGACCGGAGAGGACGGTGCGCATGCCTTCGAAGATCGGCGTGCAAGGCAGTCCCATGGCGATGGGCTGGAGCCATGAGGGAAGCACCGAGACTGGATAGAAAACCGCCGCGAGCGGCTGGATGAAGAACGGCACCGCCCAGGCGAGGCTTTCCGCCGCCTGGCCGAAGCGCATGATGAGGGCGGTGGAGATCATGCCGAGGAACCAGCCGAAGAGAATCAGATTGCCCATGAACGGCAGCAGGCCGAGACCGAGACTGGTGAGATGGAATTGATAGGCCAATGCCGCGACGATGGTGAGGAGGATCAGCGTGACGCCGACCCTCAGCAGTCCGACGACACAGGTGGCGCCTACGTATTCGGCAGTGCGGACGGGGGCGACGAAGACATTGAGCAGATTGCGCGTCCACACGTCTTCGAGAAACGAGATGGCCACGCCCTGTTGCGAGCGGAAGAGCACGTCCCACAGGATCATGCCGCCGATGAGGAAGCTGATGGAGGAGGGAAAGTCCCCTCCCCCGTGGCCTTTGAGATAGGTGGTGAGGAAACCCCAGACGAGGAGATCGACCAGCGGCCAGAAGATGAGTTCCACCAGCCTAACCGGATGCCTGGTATAAAGATACAGGTAGCGGAGGACGAGGGCGTTGACTGTGTTGATAGAGAATGGCATGAGCTGGAAAGTTTTATTTCAACCCGATGGCTTCCACCTCGCCGCGGGCGACACCGATGAATAGGTCTTCGAGGGAGGAGCGGTTGAATTTTTCCGCGATATGATCGGGCGTGCCTTCCGCAAGTACCTTGCCGCCGTGGAGGAAGATGAGGCGGTCGCAGACTTCGTGGATGTCGCGCATGTTGTGGGAGGTGTAGAGGATGGAGAGGCCGTTCTCGCGCTGGAGTTTGCGGAGCAGTTTTCTAACACGGTCGGCGATGTCGGGATCGAGCGAGGCGGTGGGTTCGTCCAGCAGGAGCAGGCGCGGTTGGTTGAGGAGGGCCTTGGCGAGATTGACGCGGGTGGATTCGCCGGCGGAGAGCGTGCCGGTGACGGATTTCCGGAGGTGGGTTATGTCGAGGAGTTCGAGCAATTCCTCGATCCGCTGTTTCGGGCGGGCGACGCCGTAGAGCTTGGCGAAAACGTTGAGGTTCTGCCAGACGAGGAGATTCGAAGGCAGCGCGGTGTAGGCGGAGGAGAAGTTCACTTGGCGCAGGATTTCGATCCGATGTTTCCAGAGATCGAGGCCGAACATGCGGACGTTGCCGGAGGTCGGTGTGGTGAGGCCGAGCAGCAGGTTCATTGCGGTGGTTTTTCCCGCGCCATTGACGCCGAGCAGGCCGAGGGATTCTCCTTCGCCCAAGGTGAACGAGAGCCCGTCGAGCGCGCTGGAGGTGCCGAAGGTTTTGACGAGTTTGTCCGCTTCGAGGATGGGGGTGGCGTCGGGCATCGCCGCAAGCTGGCACTGTCGGGCAGGTTTTCCAACCCTTTCGCCGTTCGAAACGGCGTAAAACGAATCGGTTGCCAGCCCGGCGTTTCCCGGTATGCTCCGCGCCCCGGCAAATGACGCCGGTTCCTCAAAATGAATCATCCCCATGTAGCGATTGTTGGTGCCACGGGTGCCGTCGGCGTTGAAATGCTCCTTTGTCTCGAACAGCGGAATTTCCCGCTGGGCAAACTCAAGCTGCTCGCTTCGGCGCGCTCCGCCGGGAAAAAGATGACCTTTCGTGGGGAAGAAATCACCGTCGAGGAACTGACCCACGATTCGTTCGGGGATGTGGACATCGCGCTGTTCAGCGCGGGTGGCGGGATTTCCCTAGAATTCGGCCCGTCCGCCGCGAAGGCGGGTGCGGTGGTGATCGACAATTCCTCCGCTTTCCGGATGGACGCCGATGTGCCGCTGGTGGTGCCGGAAATCAATCCGGAAGCAGCGAAGAACCGCCCGCGCGGCATCATCGCGAATCCGAACTGCACGACGATCATCTCGCTGATGGCGCTGAAGCCGCTGCACGACGCTTTCGGGCTGCGTTCGATCATCGCCTCGACCTATCAGGCTGTATCCGGCTCGGGAGCGCAAGGCATCGTCGAGCTGGAAGAGCAGATGAAGGCGATCAACTCCGGCAAACCGGTGACGCTGAAGGTCTATCCGCGGCAGATCGCTTTCAACGTGATCCCGCAGGTGGATGCGTTCACGGAGAACGGTTACACCAAGGAGGAGCTCAAGATGCTCAACGAGGGCCGCAAGATCATGAACCTGCCGGACCTGCGGGTGTCCTGCACCTGCGTCCGGGTGCCGGTCTATCGGTCGCACTCGGTTTCCATCACCGCGCAATTCGAGCGTCCGGTGAATGCCGACGCCGCGCGTGCCGCTTATGCGGGCAAGGCTGGCGTGCAGGTGGTGGATGACATCGCTAACAAGTCTTTCCCGGTGCCGCTCGACACGACTGGCAAGGACGACTGCCTTGTGGGTCGTATCCGTAAGAACCTCGTTTTCGACAATGCGCTCGATCTGTGGGTCGTCGGCGACCAAGTGCGGAAAGGTGCCGCGTTGAATGCGGTGCAGATCGCGGAGATTCTGTGAGTTGATTCAATCAACCACAGATGAACAGGATGAACGCAGATGAAAAAAGGGATAGGACTTCGGATTTATCAGTTCCCTCTTCATCCCTCTTATCTGTGCGAATCCAGTTAATCTGTGGTTGAAACAAAATCTCAAAGCACCTGCATGGACCTGAAAAGCTACCTTACCGCCCGCGCCACGGAAGTGGATGCGGCGATGGATGCGTTCCTGCCGAAAGCCAAGGAACGCCCGGCGACGATCCATGCGGCAATGCGTTACAGCGTTTTCGCCGGTGGGAAACGCTTGCGCCCGGTGCTTTGCCTCGCAGCAGCGGAAGCGTGCGGTGGGGAAATTTCCAACGCGCTGGCTCCGGCGTGCGCGGTGGAGCTGATGCACACGTATTCGCTGGTTCATGATGATTTACCCGCGATGGATGATGACGATCTCCGCCGTGGCCGACCAACTTGCCACAAGGTTTATGGCGAGGGCATGGCCGTGCTTTGCGGCGACGCGCTTCTCACCGAGTCGTTCATCGTGCTCGCGAAAACCCCGGCGACGAAACGCTACGATGCCCGCGACTACATTTCCGAACTCGCGGAAACCGGCGGCAGCCGCAAGCTCATCGGCGGGCAGGTGATGGACCTCGAGGGCGAAGGAAAAAAGCTGACCAAGCGAGATCTCGTTAGAATCCATGAGGCGAAGACCGCCGCGCTGCTCACGACCTCGCTGCGGCTGGGCGGAATGAGCGCGAACGCGACTCCGGCGAAACTGGAGGCGTTGACGAAATTCGGTTATGCGCTCGGTTTGGCGTTTCAGGTCATCGACGACATTCTCGACGTCACCCAAAGCACCGAGGTGTTAGGAAAGACCGCGGGCAAGGACCAGGCGGTGGAGAAATCCACTTACCCGGCGATTCTCGGTTTGGATGCGTCGCGCAAGGAGGCGGCGAGATTGACCAAGGCGGCGATGGAGGCGTTGAAGCCGTTCGGGAAGAAAGCGGCACGGTTGGAGGAAATCGCGACGCATTTGTTGAAGCGGGAGTATTGAGGCGTGGACTGCGGCAGCCTGCTGCCGCTTTGGGTTCGCAGCCTGCTGCGACCCGCACGAAGCCAGCAGGCTGGCATCGGAAAAGCGGCAACAGGCTGCCGCAGTCCAAGGTGGGATTCATCCGGCTTGGTATGGCCGGTGCTAGGTGGAGCTTGAACTCTCACGGACCTTCCCGCAGTTTGCACGATCGCCTTGCGGTGTTTCACCCGCTGGAAGAACCCACCCATCACCCACCCGACCTATCCCATGGGAATCAAAATCCGGCTAGTCGTCATGAGCTTCCTGCAGTTCTTCGTATGGGGAGCGTGGTTGATCACCGTGAGCAATTACTGGTTCATCACCAAACAGTGGGGTGGAGAGGAATTCGGCGCGATTTTCTCCACCCTGGGGCTTGCCTCGCTGATCATGCCGGCGATCACCGGGATCATCGCCGACCGCTGGGTGAACGCGGAGAAACTTTACGGCGTCCTTCATATCCTCGGCGGGATCGCGCTCGCCTGCATCCCGATGGTGAACCACCCCGGCATCTTCTTCTGGGTCATTTTCGCCGCGATGCTGTGCTACATGCCGACCATCTCGCTCTCCAATTCGGTCGCTTACAACATTCTCAAAACGAACGGTTTCGACGTGGTCAAGGTCTTCCCTCCGATCCGCGTGTGGGGAACGATCGGCTTCATCGCCGCCATGTGGGTGACCAATCTAACGGGCAACAAGGCGTCGGCGAACCAGTTCCACATCGCAGCAGTGGCGGCGGTGATCCTCGGTGTGTATTCATTCTCATTGCCGAAATGCCCGCCACTGAGATCGACCGCCAAGGACGCGCCTTGGATTGAATTGTTAGGACTGAATGCCTTCAAACTCTTCGGTAGTCTCAAGCTCGCCCTGTTCTTCATCTTCTCCATGTTCCTCGGAGGCGCGCTGCAACTGACCAACATGTATGGTGATGTCTTCATTTCCGAATTCGCGGAGATCCCGGAATACAGCGACTCGCTGGTGGTGAAATACTCCACCATCATCATGTCGATCTCGCAGGTTTCCGAAACCTTGTTCATCCTCGCCATTCCCTTTTTCCTTAAACGCTTCGGGATCAAGAAAGTCATGTTGATCAGCATGTTCGCGTGGGTGCTGCGGTTCGCGTTCTTCGCCTATGGCGATCCTGGTGCCGGACTCTGGCTGATTGTCCTCTCCTGCATCGTCTATGGAATGGCATTTGATTTCTTCAACATCTCCGGCTCGTTGTTCATCGAGACCACGACGGATTCCGGAATCCGTTCCAGCGCGCAAGGGTTGTTCATGATGATGACCAACGGCTTCGGCGCGATCTTCGGAGGTCTTGTTAGCGGCTATGTGATCGAGAAATACTTCACCAGCAACGGCAAGACGGATTGGCATGATGTCTGGCTGTCATTCGCGTTCTATGCGCTGGTCATTGCGGTCGCGTTCGCCCTGCTGTTCAGGCACGAGCACGATCCCGATGCGGTTGAAGTCCATCCGCACTGATAGATCCCCCCACTCCTCACTTGGCCGCGGGTGGCGGGGTATCCGTCAGCTCTGCGGCACCGGGGGACTGCTCGACTTCCACCGGCATGACAAGTCCCCATGGCGCGTCTCCCATTTTCGCGACGACGACGGCCTTGGGCCAGGATTCTGTTGGAAAATCCAGATTCCGCCAGCCATCGGGAGCCTCGGTGCTACAAACCCAGGTTCCGTCGGTGACGACGTGGAGCTTTTTCCCGTCCTTGAGTGTGGCCCGGAAGCGCAGGGCCAACGCCGCGTGACCTTGGTTATTGCGGCCTTCCACCGTGATGACGTTCCGGCCGCCCTGCTTGAGATGCGGGAGGACGTCATGGACTTTAAGGGTCGTCCATCCACCGACCATTCCAAGATCGACTCCGTTGACGTAGAGATGTTGCCAATCATCGCAAACAATCGAGATCGTGGCGCTGGCAACGTTGGGTGGCAGTTCGAACTCGCGGCGGAAAAAAACCTTCTCGCCATCGGCCGGCGTCTTGCTTTTCCAAATCCATCCGGTGGCGGGATTTCCGGCTTCCTGCCCGGGAACACCTTCTGCCCAGCAGTACGCCGATGCCAGGATCAGGATGAGTGTTGAGATCAAGTGGCGCATGGAGCCCGAACAATACGCCGACCCACGGGTCCGGCTATCAAAAGAAAACCACGCGACATTCAGCTCTCCGCGAGGAGCTTGCGGAAGTAGTCGATGGTGGAATCCAGGCCGCGATCCAGTGAAACCGTCGGGTTCCAACCGAGCTCGCGCTGGGCCAGGGAAATGTCCGGCTGGCGTTGTTTCGGATCGTCACCGGGAAGCGGGAGGAAGGTGATTTTCGATGGACCTCCGACTTTTTTCAGAACGAGGTCCGCGAGTTGCAGCATGGTGAATTCGCCGGGATTCCCGATGTTGACCGGGCCAGTCATCGTGGGGTGGTTCATCAGGCGGATGAAGCCTTCGATGAGGTCGTCCACATAACAGAACGAGCGGGTCTGGCTGCCATCGCCGTAGATCGTGATGTCCCTGCCTTGGAGCGCCTGGACGATGAAATTCGAAACGACGCGGCCGTCATCCGGCAACATGCGCGGGCCGTAGGTGTTGAAAATTCGGACGACGCGGATATCGACTTTGTTCTGGCGGTGGTAGTCGAAGAACAGCGTTTCGGCACAGCGTTTTCCTTCGTCGTAACAGGAGCGGATGCCGATGGGATTGACGCTGCCCCAGTAGGATTCCGGCTGAGGGTGGACATCGGGATCGCCATAGACTTCGGAGGTGGAAGCTTGGAAAACGCGGGCTCCGAGACGTTTGGCAAGGCCGAGGCAATGAATCGCGCCCATGACCGAGGTCTTGGTGGTCTTGATCGGGTTGTGCTGGTAATGCGGAGGCGAGGCCGGGCAGGCGAGGTTGTAAATTTGATCAACCTCGTATTTGAACGGCTCGGTCACGTCGTGGCGGACGAGTTCGAAGTAGGGATTGTCGAGGAGGTGGGCGATGTTGCTTTTCCGGCCGGTGAAGAAATTGTCGAGGCAGATGATTTCGTTGCCTTCGCGGAGAAGCCGCTCGCAAAGGTGGGATCCGAGAAAGCCCGCGCCGCCGGTGATGAGAATTCGCATGGGCGGGAGGCGAGCAGCTTCCGTCCGGTAAATCAAGGTTTCATGCTGAAACATCCGCGCTATCCCAAAGCTTAAAAGGCCAGCTCTAGCGAGAGTTCAATTTAGTTTGAACAAACCGGTACCGTTCTCTAGTCTCCGGCCCATGGACGATCTGCTCAACGGCGATCAATACGAACTGGACCCCTTGGAGCGCCAAGTGGTCGCCGTCTTCGTGGACGGGGTCCGCGTCCTCGGCCTACCCCGGTCGATCGGGGAAATTTACGGGCTGCTCTTCATTTCCCAAACGGCTCTGTCGCTCGACGATCTCGTGCAGCGGCTCCACATCAGCAAAGGCTCCGCCAGCCAAGGACTGCGGATGCTCAAAAGCCTGGGAGCAGTCCGCGAAGCGGAAAGCGGGACCGAACGCCGCACCTATTACGAACCCGCCATCGAGCTGAAGCGGTTGGCGGGTGGGTTCATCCGCGAACAAATCCGCCCGCATCTGGAGAGCGGAAAAACCAAAATCAGCCGCCTGTCGGAGACCGCTCAGGACATCGACGATCCGGAGCGCCGGAAATTTCTCAGCGAGCGCATGGAGCGCCTCGAAACCTGGATGCGCAGCGGTGGCAGGGTGCTGCCGGTGCTTCAAAAACTTCTCGGCCAATGAGTTCCCCCACCCCGAATCCACCGGAATGGTTCTGCGTTCGTTGCCAAACGAAGCGCGAGCACATCGCGGCGGGTCATTTGCGGGAAATCGAGGGGGTCGAGGTTTTCTGCCCGCGCCTGCGCTACCGCAAGGCCACCCGCCGGGGAAAAATCTGGTGGGTGGAGCCGATGTTCCCAGGCTACGTGCTGGCGAAATTTTCCATGGCAGAGATGGAGCGGGCTGTCATGTTTTGCCAAGGTGTTCGCGGGCTCGTCAAATTCGGCTCGGATATTCCCGCTGTCCCGGAGTCTTTCGTGGAGGCGATCAAACTCGAAATCCGCAACCGCAAGGACGCCACCGAGGACGAACTCGTCACGCTCAGCCCGACCATCGAACTCGGCGATGAGGTGGAAGTCGCGACCGGCCCGTTCCAAGGGATGCAGGGCACTGTGGTTTCGGTCCCATCGGCCACCGAGCGGGTGAAAATCCTCCTCGAATTCCTCGGAAAACCGCAGGCCGTGGACATGGATTTGTTCTCGATCCTGCTCCCGAGACGCCCGACTCCCTAAAAACCGCCATTTCACACGTGATCGCGTTAGTCCAAATGTCTGGTTTTCGTTGAACACTCACCGCCGTCGCTGGCGCGGGATTTCCCTGCGAGCGTGACGGCCCCCAATCCCCCATTCCCCACCCCTCAGGTTTCACTCCGTTTCGGAGAGATCGACCAAGGGCGGCAGCGTGATTGGCAGGTCTCCAGCAATTTTCGCCGTTTGGAAGCAGATCACTCCACCGATTTCCTGATCATCGGCGCCGGCTTTTCCGGTCTCGTCATCGCGGAACGTCTTTCCGCCGCCGGATGGAAATGCGTGGTCGTTGATCGCCGCGATCACTTCGGCGGAAATGCCCATGACCGCACGGATGCCGCCGGGGTTTTGATTCATCCTTACGGTCCCCACTATTTCAGGTCGAACTCGCAGCGGATCGTCGATTATCTATCAAGATTCACCGAGTGGCATGCGGTGGATTACACGATCAAGAGCCACACCCGCGGCCGCTACTGGAGTTTTCCGATCAACCTCAACACCTTCGAGGAATTCATCGGCCGGCCCGCGGCTACCAGCGAGTTCTCAGATTGGCTGGAGCAGAACAAGGTGCCGATTTCAGATCCGAAAAATTCGGAGGAAGTCATCATCTCACAGGTTGGGCGGGAGTTGTATGAGTTGTTTTTCGAAGGCTACACGCTCAAGCAGTGGAAGCGCCACCCGCGCGATCTCGATGCCTCCGTTTGCGGACGCATCCCGATCCGCACCAACCGCGACGACCGTTACCTATCAGAAAATTTTCAGGCGCTGCCGAAGCACGGCTACACGGCGCTTTTTGAAACGATGCTGAGTGCCTCTCCCGGTGTGGAATTGCACCTCGGGGTCGATTTCACCGAAGCCCGTGCGCGCTGGAAGCACAAACATCTCATCTTCACCGGAGCCATCGACGAGTTCTATGACCGGCGTTTCGGTGCCCTGCCCTATCGCTCCCTGCGCTTCGAGCACGAATCCTTTTCCGCAGGACAACTGCGCGAACGCGAGCCCATTTCCGGCAAACCCGGTTTCTGGCAACCCGCGATGCAGGTGAACTATCCGGGCACCGAAGAGGCGTTCACCCGGATCGTCGAAATCAAACACGCCACCGGCCAGCGGATCGAAGCGACGACCATTGTCCGCGAATACCCGAAGGACTGGACGCCCGAAGTCGAGCCGTTCTATCCGATTCCCGCGCCGGAAGCCCGCGCGGCCTATCAGCGCTACTCAGACCTCGCCGCCGCCGAACCGGACACCAGCTTCATCGGCCGTCTGGCGACCTACCGTTATTACAATATGGACCAGGTGACCGGCATGGCCATTGCTGAAGCGGACAAACTCATTTCCCGATACGGAACGAATCCATGAAAAAAATATACATCGCGGGCCATCGCGGAATGGTCGGCTCGGCACTCGTGCGCGAAGCGGAAAAGCGCGGCGGCTTCGAGGTCATCACCACCACCCGGGAGCAGCTCGATCTTTGCAACCAAGGCGCGGTCCTTGAATTCCTCGCCTGGGAGAAACCGGACATCGTCGTCATCGCCGCGGCCAAGGTCGGCGGCATCCATGCGAATTCGACCTACCCTGCGGATTTCATCTACGAAAATCTAACGATCGCAGCGAACCTTGTGGAAGGCAGCCGCCAGGCCGACGTGCCGCGCGTGTTGTTCCTAGGCTCGTCCTGCATCTATCCGAAAATGGCGCCCCAGCCGATGACCGAGGATTGCCTGCTGACCTCCCCGCTCGAGTGCACTAACGAGGCCTACGCCATCGCCAAGATCGCCGGACTCAAGCTCTGCCAGCACTACCGCGCCCAGCACGGGTTGATGTATCATTCCGCGATGCCGACGAACCTCTATGGCCCAGGCGACAACTATCATCCGGAGAATTCCCACGTCATCCCGGCGCTGATCCGCCGTTTCCACGAAGCCAAGGAACGCGGCGACGCCACCGTCACCATCTGGGGCACCGGCACACCACGCCGTGAGTTCCTCCACGTTGAAGATCTTGCCAAAGCCTGTTTTCATCTTCTCTCGCTGGATTCACCACCCGACTGGGTGAATGTCGGCGTCGGCGACGATGTCACGATTTTCGAACTCGCCTCGCTGGTCGCAAAAACCGTGGGCTTCACCGGTGATATCCTCACCGATCCCAGCAAGCCCGACGGCACACCGCGCAAGCTGCTGGATATCTCACGGATCAAGTCCACCGGCTGGGCACCCGAAGTGCCGTTCGAGGACGGCCTGGCCGCCGCCTATCAGGATTTCCTCTCCACCCTCGCCACGGGTGCTGCACGCCTCTAACTACCCCCTCCGACACCCATGAAAAAAGCACTGATCACCGGCATCACCGGACAAGACGGTTCCTACCTCGCCGAGTTCCTGCTCGAAAAAGGCTATGAAGTCCATGGCATCAAACGCCGCGCCTCGTTGTTCAACACCCAGCGGATTGACCACATCTACGAGGACCCGCAGGTCGAGAACTCGCGGTTCCGCCTGCACTATGGCGACCTGACCGACTCTTCCAACCTCACCCGCATCATCAGCGAGGTCCAGCCGGATGAGGTTTACAACCTGGGGGCGCAGTCCCATGTCGCGGTTTCCTTCGAGGCACCGGAATACACCGCTGACGTCGATGCGATCGGCACGCTCCGTCTGCTGGAGGCCATCCGTTTCCTCGGGCTGGAGAAAAAGACGCGTTTCTATCAGGCTTCCACCTCCGAGCTCTACGGACTCGTCCAGGAAATCCCGCAGAAGGAGACCACTCCGTTCCACCCGCGTTCGCCCTACGCGGTGGCCAAGATGTATGCCTACTGGATCACGGTGAACTACCGCGAGGCCTACGGCATGTATGCCTGCAACGGCATCCTCTTCAACCATGAGTCGCCGCGGCGGGGGGAAACCTTCGTCACCCGCAAGATCACCCGCGCCGTCGCCAACATCGCGCAGGGCCTCGAGTCCTGCCTCTATCTCGGCAACATGGATTCCCTCCGCGACTGGGGACACGCCAAGGATTACGTTAGAATGCAGTGGATGATGCTCCAGCAGGAAATCGCGGACGATTTCGTCATCGCCACCGGAAAGCAGATTTCCGTGCGCGAGTTCGTCAAACTGTCCGCGTTGGAAGCTGGCATCGAGCTCACCTTCTCGGGCGAAGGCGAAAAGGAAATCGCGACGGTTAGCAAGGTGGTCGATTCCGCTAAAGCCCCAGCCGTTAAAGTCGGTGACGTGATCGTCAAAGTGGATCCCCGCTATTTCCGTCCTGCTGAAGTGGAAACGCTTCTCGGAGACCCGACCAAGGCGAAGGAAAAACTCGGCTGGGTGCCGGAAATCACCGTCGAGGAAATGTGTGCCGAGATGGTCGCCTCCGACCTCGACGTCGCCCGCCGCCACTCGTTGCTCAAGCTGCACGGCCACCACGTTTCCGTCTCGAAGGAGTGATTGCATCTTTCGATTTCCGCTGAATATCCGGATGCTAACCCGCTCCATCATCGGTCTTCCCATCGCGGTGACCACCTATGCCGGGGCGGTGGAGTGGATCCTTGATCATGCGCGGAAACGGGATAGGGCCTACGCTGTCGAAGCGGCTAACACCCATGTCGCAGCACTCGCGCGGACCGACGAAGAGTTTGGCGAAACGATGAGCCGCTTCGATCTGATCTGTCCCGACGGCATGCCACTCCTCTGGGCGCTCAATTCCCAGCTCCCGGCCGACGAAAAGCTAACGGATCGCGTCTATGGACCGACGCTGATGTTGGAAACGCTGAATGCGACCGATGGCAGGTCGTCCGATTTCAAACATTTCCTGCTAGGCGGCAAGCAAAGCACGCTGGATGACCTAACAAGAAATTTCGCCGGACGTTTTCCGGGCGTTGCCATCACGGGAACCCACTCGCCGCCGTTCGGTGAATGGCCGGAGAGCGAGTTCGACATCATCGCCGGAAAGATCCGTGACTCCGGAGCCAACCTCATCTGGGTCGGCCTCGGTTGCCCCAAGCAGGAGCACTGGATCGCCGGTAACAAGGACCGGCTTCCTCCGGGAGTCTATTTCGGCATTGGCGCGGCCTTCGCATTCCACGCCGGGGAAGTGCGGCAGGCTCCGATGTTAGTCCAGCGTCTCGGCCTGGAGTGGGCCTACCGGGTGGCCATGGAGCCCCGCCGGCTGTTCAAGCGCTATTTCACCTACAATACTCTGTTTCTCTATCACCTTGTGCGGGATCACATGCTGCATTGATCATCCCGCTGTTCCACCCTTTCACCTCAACACACCCCCATGCCCATTAAATCCATTTGCTGCCTCGGCGCCGGTTACGTCGGCGGTCCCACCATGGCGATGATCGCCGCCAAGTGTCCTGAGATCCAGGTGACGGTGGCGGATATGAACGAGAAGCGCATCGCGGCGTGGAACTCGGATACCCTGCCTGTTTACGAACCCGGCCTCGACAAGGTGGTCGCTTCCGCGATCGGCCGCAATCTCCACTTCACGACGGACATCCGTGGGTCGATTGCCGCTGCGGATTTGATCTTCGTCTCGGTCGGAACTCCCACCAAGGCCTATGGCATCGGTGCCGGACGCGCGGCCGACCTGCGCTACATTGAATCCGCCGCCCGGCTCATCGCCGAGGTTTCGGAAGGAAACAAAATCATCGTCGAAAAGAGCACGATCCCGGTGAAGACCGCGACCGCGATCAAGTCGATCCTCGCCGCAAACTCTCCTAACGGAGCCACGTTCCAGGTTCTCTCCAATCCGGAATTCCTCGCGGAAGGAACCGCCGTCGAGGACATGGAGAATCCTGATCGAATCCTCATCGGAGGAGAAACCACTCCCGAAGGAAATGCCGCGGTCGAGGCTCTGGTTTCTGTCTATGCCAAGTGGATTCCCCGCGAGCGAATTCTAACCACCAACCTCTGGTCGTCGGAACTTTCCAAGCTTGTCGCCAATGCCTTCCTCGCCCAACGGATTTCGTCTATCAACTCGATTTCCGCCCTGTGTGAGGCCACCGGCGCCGATGTCGATGAGGTCGCTCGCGCCATCGGCATGGACTCGCGGATCGGGTCGAAATTCCTGAAAGCCTCTGTCGGTTTCGGCGGATCGTGTTTCCAAAAAGACATCCTGAATCTCGTTTATCTCTGTGACTCTTTCAACCTGCCCCACGTCGCGGAATACTGGCGTCAGGTCGTGCATTTGAACGACTGGCAGAAGAGCCGCTTCGTCGAAAAGATGGTCCGCACGCTTTATAACACGGTCAACGGCAAGCGCATCGCCATCCTCGGTTTCGCCTTCAAGAAAGACACCAACGATACCCGCGAATCCGCCGCCATCCAGATTTGCCGCGACCTGCTCAGCGAGCGCGCCCACATCGCTATTTACGATCCGCGGGTCAGCACGGAAACGATCCATCAGGATTTGATCTCCGCCGGTGTGTCCGAAGAGCTGATCGCCACCAATTTGGAAATCTGCAGCGATCCTTATACCGCCGTCACCGGTGCCCATGCCTTAGCCACGCTCACCGAGTGGGACGAGTTCCGCACGCTCGATCTGCCGCGCATCTATGACCTCATGTTGAAGCCGGCATTTGTCTTCGACGGTCGTGCGGTGCTTCCGCTCGACGCGCTCAAGGCCCATGGGTTCGAGGCTTTCGTGATCGGCAAAGGCGCTTGATCGCTTGGGAGAAATTCCCTCGCCTATCCCGCGATTCCCGCTCTATACTTTCATCCCAATGTCGAACATCCACCCCGAGTTCCACCGCTTCCTTCACCGTCAGGACAAAGAAAACCTTCTCGGCCAGCGGGGCGTCGTCGTCTGGCTATGCGGCCTTTCCGGGTCCGGGAAATCGACCATCGCCAACGCGGCGGAGCGGGTACTCCATCAGCAAGGTCGCTTCACCACGATATTGGATGGAGACAACTTGCGGACCGGACTGAATTCCAACCTCGGATTCACGGACCAGGATCGTTTGGAAAACATCCGGCGTGTCTCGGAAGTCGCGAAAATCTTCGTTTCGCAAGGCATCATCACCTTCGTTTCCGCCATTACGCCGCGTGGTGAATTGCGCGATCTGGCCCGTGGAATTCTCGGCAAGGATCTCCTGGAAGTTTATGTGAAGGCGAGCTACGCGGCCTGCGAGCAGCGCGATGTCAAAGGCCTATACGCGAAAGCCGCCCGTGGCGAAATCGCCCATTTCACCGGCAAGGATGGCTCCTTCGAGCCGCCGCATAATCCGGATCTCACGCTCGATACCGAAAAAACGTCCATTGAGGACGCCGCGTTCGAGTTACTTGAAGCCATTGCACCAAGGATCACGATGCACCTTCCATTGTGAGGTTTCCGTTGATTTTCAATGATCCTTTCAACAGGCTGAAGCCCCCTCGGGTTTCGGCCTTTTTTGCGCCCGGATTGTCCGGATTTTACCCGCCATTTAATCATTACCATTCCACCCAAGATAATAATTAAATCTTGACCCTGTTTGCCAGCGGACCTAATCCCAACGCGCTCCTCCCTGCGGCGCAAATGCATTTTCACGTTTTCATCGATCCCACTCATGCCCAACTATCATCTCAGTCATCTCGACCAACTTGAAGCCGAAGCCATCTTCATTCTTCGTGAAACCGCCGCCCAATTTGAAAACCCAGCCCTGCTGTTTTCCGGCGGCAAGGATTCCATCGTGATGGCCTGGCTCGCCCGCAAGGCATTCTGGCCGGCGCGCATGCCGTTTCCGCTCGTCCACATCGACACCGGACACAACTTCGAGGAAACGATGACCTACCGCGACGAGTTCGTGGAAATGATCCGCGCGTCGCTCGTCGTCGGCTCCGTGCAGGAGTCCATCGACACCGGCCGCGTGGTTGAAGAAAAGGGCCCGAACGCCTCCCGCAACAAACTCCAGACCGTCACCTTGCTCGACACCATCGAGAAGAACCAATACGACGCCTGCCTCGGTGGTGGCCGCCGCGACGAGGAAAAAGCCCGCGCCAAGGAGCGCTTCTTCTCCCACCGCGACGACTTCGGCCAATGGGATCCGAAAAACCAGCGCCCCGAGCTTTGGAACCTTTTCAACGGCCGCAAGAATCCGGGCGAGCACTTCCGTGTTTTCCCGCTCTCCAATTTCACCGAGATGGACATCTGGATGTACATCAAGCGCGAGAAAATCCCGCTGCCATCGATTTACTTCTCCCATGAGCGCGAGGTCTTCGAGCGGAACGGTTCACTCCTCGCCGTCACCGAATTCCTCAAGCCGCTCGAGACCGAAACCGTCCGCAAGCAAATCGTCCGCTTCCGTACCATCGGCGACGCCACCTGCACCGGCGCCGTCGAATCCACCGCAGCCGATCTCGATGAAGTCATCGCCGAAGTCGCCGCCGCCCGCCAGACCGAGCGCGGCACCCGCTCCGACGACAAGCGCTCCGAGACCGCCATGGAAGACCGCAAGAAGGAAGGATACTTCTAAAAAGTGTCGAGTGATCAGTGAGCAGTGATCAGAAAAGATTCCGCTCCCGATCACCTTCTTAAAATTGAACACTTAAAACCAACAAACTTCTTTCTCTCTTCTGATCACTGCTAACTGATCACTTCCCACTTCTTCAACATGGACCTACTTCGCTTCACCACCGCCGGCTCCGTCGATGACGGCAAATCCACCCTCATCGGACGCCTCCTTTACGATTCCAAATCCATCTTCGAAGACCAACTCGAAGCCATGGAGGAATCCTCCCGCCGCCGCGGCGACGAAAACGTCAACCTCGCCCTTCTAACCGACGGACTCAAGGCCGAGCGCGAGCAAGGCATCACCATCGATGTCGCCTACCGCTACTTCGCCACGCCGAAGCGCAAATTCATCATCGCCGACACGCCGGGCCACACCCAGTACACCCGCAACATGGTGACCGGCGCTTCCACCGCGAACCTCGCCATCATCCTCATCGACGCCCGCAAGGGAGTCATCGAACAAACCAAGCGCCACAGCTTCATCGCCAACCTGCTGCGCATCCAGCACCTCGTCGTCGCCGTCAACAAGATGGACCTCGTTGACTACTCCGAAGAGGTCTATAACAAGATCGTCCAGGACTTCCGCGACTTCGCCTCGCGCCTCGACAACATCGTCGAAATCACCGACATCCCGATTTCCGCGCTCAACGGCGACAACGTCGTGGACAAGTCCGAACACATGCCATGGTATCAAGGCCCGACCTTCCTCTATCACCTCGAGAACGTCTATGTCGGCGGCGAGGAAAACCACGTTGACGCCCGTTTCCCCGTGCAATGGGTCATCCGCCCGATGAGCGACGAATGGCACGACTTCCGCGGTTACGCCGGACGCGTCGCCGGCGGTGTTTTCAAACCCGGCGACGAAGTCACCGTCCTGCCGTCCGGTTTCACCACCCACGTCAAGGCCATCCACAGCCCCGACGGAGAGCAGGAGGAAGCCTTCGCCCCCCAGTCCGTCTGCATCACCCTAACGGAAGAAATCGACATCTCGCGCGGTGACACGCTGGTGAAAACCAACAACCCGCCACGGGTCGAGCAGGACATCGAGGCGATGATCTGCTGGTTCTCCGCCAAGCCGATGCCGCCCCGCGCCAAGCTGGTCATCCGCCACACAACCCAGGAAACCAAGGCAATCATCCAGGACGTCAAGTATCACGTCGACATCAACACCCTGCACAAGATCGAAGGTGTCGATGGTTTCTCGATGAACGACATCGGCCGCATCTCGCTGCGCACCGCCGTGCCGCTCATCCACGATTCCTATCGCCGCAACCGCATCACCGGTTCCTTCATCCTCATCGACCCCGGCACCAACGAAACCGTCGCCGCAGGGATGATCATCTGATAGGTATCAGCTAAAGTTTGAACCGCTGAAAGCTGCAATCCTCGCCAGAGGATCTGCAGCTTTCCTGCATTTCAGCCCTCAAGCGTTTCCACCTTACCGACCAAGACTCGCTTTTTCTTCGCCAGCCAGCCCCGGATCAACTGCGTCAGCACCACACCCACGACAATCAGTGAGACACCCGTAATCGCCGGCATCAACCTGCCGTCGGCAAGTCCCACACCGCTCAGAACCACCCCGGTACCGATGATGCCGTTGCTGAGGATGGAGATAGGAAGGTAAAGCATGAAAGGAGCCCGCAGGAATCCCAGCAGGTAGTTCTGGAAAAAAAACGGAATACCCGGGGTCAGCTTCAGCACCAGGATCAGCTTCAAATGATCTCCCCGCGGCAGATCCGGAATCTGAATCGCGGTGGCAGACAGGAACTTCTCGACCAAACGCCGCGCCGGACCGGCCGCCAGCCAGTAGGTCCAAGTCAGATTGAGGGCAACGGCGAAATTCGTAAGCAACACCGCCATCATCGGCTGGTGTCGCCAGACCACGCCGGCGGTAAAGAGGAGGGCGCTCATCGGAAATGGCAATCCCGGCAAGAATACCATTGCGAAAAACAGCGCAGCCGGGTTTTTCACCAGATAGTCATTCAACTTCGTCCACGCCTCCTTCAAACCGGCCAGATCCAACCCCATTTGCCAAGCAAGCCATCCGGCGAGCAGCCCTGCCGCGAGCAAGCCCACCAACCCGATCCTCACGTTCCGGTGCGATAATGTCCTGCGTAGCATTTCCATCCGGACAAATCTTCGCTTTTTTCAGCAGCTTTGGCAAGGCTGCTTGCCCGATTCGCGGATTCCATCACGCCCGGATGCCACTTCCATCCCGGTTTGCTCTCCGGGTTCAAATCCGCAATATCCGGAGTCTTTCTTTGTTCATTTTTTCTTGAACAATCAATCCGCCAAATCAGAATCCCGAGCGCGAGATCCTGCGGGATCTGCCACCCATTCACTGCAAAATCCCACCCGGTCCCTGGCCTTTCAAGGCCACAACCAAGGGCGGCAGCGTGGCCTGAAAACGCCTGACCCAGCATCCTTGGGCCCATCACCATGCGCATTCTCATCACCGGCGGTTCCGGCTTTGTCGGCAGCCATCTTGTCGAGCATTTCCAAGGACTTGCGGAGATCGTCGTATTGGACAACCTGCGCCCCGGTTATCGGCGCAATCTCGAGGAACTGAACCACACCTTCATCGAAGGAAGCGTGACCGACCGCAAAATCGTCACACAGGCGATGGCGGGAGTGGACGTCGTCTTCCATCTGGCAGCGATGATTTCAGTCCCGGAGTCGATGACCAACCCTCACGAATGTCTGGAAATCAATGGACTAGGGCTGCTTCATGTTCTTGAAACCGCCTCGACTGCCGGAGTCAAAAAAGTCATCCTCGCCAGCTCTGCGGCTGTTTACGGGGACAACCCTGTCGTGCCGAAAATCGAGACAATGCTGCCGGAGCCCAAGAGTCCGTATGCCATCACCAAGCTCGACGGCGAATACTACCTGGAAATGTTCCGCAGCGAGGGCAAGCTCGACACCGCATCCCTTTGCTTTTTCAACGTCTTCGGCCCGCGTCAGTACCCCAAAAGCGCTTATGCCGCCGCCGTCCCCATCTTCATGCAGAACGCCTTCGCCGGCGAGGACCTCACGATCTTCGGAGATGGCGAGCAAACCCGAGATTTCGTCCACGTCAGGGACATCGCCGCCGCTCTCGCCCATGTCGCGAGTCGTCCGGATCTGCACGGCAGTTTCAATGTCGGCTATGGCAATAGCATGACCGTGAACCAACTCGCGGAGGACATCATCCGCCTTGCCGGTTCGTCATCGAAAATCATCCACCTTCCCGAGCGGACGGGCGACGTCAAGCACTCGCGTGCGTCCATCGACCGGCTGCTGGCATCCGGTTTCCGCCACGTCAGCTCGCTCGAGCAAGGACTCGCCGAGACCCTCGCCTTCTTCCGCCCGACCTGAGTAGTTAGGGATGATTCCAACTTTCCCGCATCCGATGATGGGAATCGTGAACGGGCATTCTTCCGGCCCATCTCTGACGCATGGTTTTCAATTCCATCGCCTTTCTCGTCTTCCTGGCGATTGTCCTGGCACTGTATTATCGGCTGAAGCACCGGGCGCAGAATCTCCTGCTTGTCGTCGCGAGTTATGTTTTTTACGGCTGGTGGGATTGGCGGTTTCTCGGGCTGTTGTTATTTTCAACTTTCTTCGATTACTGGTGCGCGCTTCGCCTGGGAGACGTGACCGAACCCACCCGCCGGAAATGGTTTCTCGCGTTCAGCATGGCGATGAACCTGAGCGTGATAGGGTTCTTCAAATACTTCAATTTCTTCGCCGACAGTTTCGCGCAAGTGCTCCACACCTTCGGGATGCGTGCGGACCTTCCGACACTGAATATCATCCTCCCGGTCGGCATCTCGTTCTACACTTTCCTGTCCATGAGCTACACGATCGACGTGTACCGCGGACACCTGAAGGCGACGCGGAATCCGCTGGATTTCATGCTCTATGTCTCATTCTTCCCGCATCTCGTCGCCGGACCGATCATGCGGGCCAAGGACCTGCTGCCCCAGTGCCAACGCGTGCGCGTGATCGACCGCGACCAAGTGGTCACCGGCATCTGGCTCTGCCTTCTGGGCTATCTGAAAAAAGTGGTGATCGCGGACCGGCTCGCGCCGTTCGTGGACTGGGGCTTCGCGTCGGGGCACACACCGTTCACTGACGCGACTTCATGGCTGGTTCTCTATGCCTTCGCTTTCCAGATCTATGGGGATTTTTCCGGCTACTCGGACATCGCCCGCGGACTCTCCAAGCTGATGGGCTTCGAACTCATCCATAACTTCAAGGCTCCTTATCTGGTCTCGAACCCCGCATCCTTCTGGCGTCACTGGCACATCAGCCTCTCCGAGTGGCTGAGGGACTACCTTTACATTCCGTTAGGCGGAAACCGCAACGGAACGCTGGTGACCGTTAGAAATCTCATGATCACCATGGCGCTCGGAGGCCTCTGGCATGGCGCGGGTCTGGCGTTTCTCGCATGGGGCTTTTTCCATGGAATCCTGCTGGTCCTCCACCGCGGATGGGAGGCGGTGAAATCCTCCTCTGCTCCCGCCCCATCCCGCCGGGCATGGATCGCCAACGGGTTGATGATCATCGTTTTCTTCCACATCACCTGCATCGGCTGGCTGCTGTTCCGGGCAGGCGCGATGCCTGCAAACGTAAGCCAGCGGGGAGTGATTTCGAGCTATCTGGGCACATTGTGGAAAATACCCGTGCAATGGAGCGGCTTTGTCTGGCCAGTATTTCTGCTCGGCTCACTTGCCCTGATTCTCCAATGGAAACACGAATCGATGGACCGGTTCTCGGAATGGGCCGGCGGCAGGCAAACCGTCGCCGTAGCTTCGGTGCTGACCACCATCGCGTCGTTCGGCGTGTTCGAGGGATCCTCCTTCATCTACTTCCAGTTCTAACCGATGAGAAGCCCCACCCGGCGCGCGGGAATCGCCGCCACCGCCATCATGGCCTGCGCATGGCTGGGCTTCACCGCCTTCGGCGAGGATGCCGCTCGGGCGATTGCGGGTCGCTTCAGCGACGTCCTTCTCAGGGCCGGGGGCGGGAAATTCGATGATCCCGCGATCTTCGTCCACGGCAGGTTGGAGGAATGCCTGATACTTGCGACGCTGGCCATCGTGCTTTGTCTGACTGCGGCATGGATGTGGAAATGGCTGGGAAAGTCCCGCGCGGCTGGATCCGCCCGAGGGCTCGTCATGGGAGTCGCTGTTTTTGTTTTTCTCAACCTCTTCGTCTGGGCCTGCGGGCGAACGGTGCTTTTCTGGGGGATGTTTTACGACAAAGTCCGGATCGACAACTTCGCCCAATACCACATCAAGCGCACATTGCTCGACGAGATCCACGGCAAGCGCCGGGCGATCCTCATCGGCAGCAGCCAGGCGAACCGCTCCATCGACGAGGTGTTGATGAACCAGACCATCGGCGACTCCATCTGGACCACCGAACTCACCCAGCCGGGCGCGCGCGGATTTGACCTGCTCACCCTCACGCGCGACATGCCGCTCAGGCAGGGCGACCTGGTCATCTGTTATCTATCTGAAATCATGTTCTACGGGGAAGGTAGCGGCATCGTGGCTGCGGATTTCCTGAATTTCTCCGAAATCCCTGACGCGCTCGACCTCAAAGGATGGAACCTGATGGCACCGGATGCGATCCGCAGCGGACTTCTCGGCAGGGTCCTGCCGCTCTATCGCTATCGGAATCCGCTGTCACACCGGATTCTCGGGTGGTCCATCGTCAACCTCGATCAACAGCATTTCGATCAATCCCTCGAGGTGGACCTCGACCAACAGGCCAAACGGCGGGCTCCGAATCTCGGCATCGGCGCGACATCGACCTTCGAGCAAGCCGCCTTCGCACGCATGATCGGCGAACTCTCGGAAAAAGGCTGCACCACACTGGTCATTTCCGGACACACCCACCCGTCGATGGGGAAATATCTGAATCCCGCGGTGAAGGAACATCTGGACCGATTTCTATCCGATCTCGCCGCACGCCATCCGGAGCGGATGAAGCTGGTGGACGGCGACCGGTTCTTTTCGCCCGCTTCATCGGATTTTGTCGATCTGGTGCATTTCAACGACGAGGCCCAACAACGTTTCACGCTCGAACTCATCGACTATCTGAAAGCAAGCGGGACCCCTCTTCCTAACTGATGACCGGATCCCCATCCCAGCTCCTCGTCGTGATGCCGGTTTTCAACGAGCAGGCCTCGGTGAGCAAGGTCGTCACCGAATGGTTCCGCGAATTGGATCGATGTGTCGGGGAGTTCGTTTTACTCGCCATCGACGACGGCTCCACCGACGGAACTCTGGAAATCCTGAAAACCCTGCAAGTGGAACTCGGCCCGCGCCTCGAATGGATCAGCCGTGAGAACCGGGGCCACGGCCAATCCTGCATCCAGGGCTATCGGATCGCGCTGGAACGCCACATCCCTTTCGCTTTCCAGATGGATTCGGATGGCCAGTGCGATCCCCGGTTTTTCCCGGAATTTTGGAAACAAGCCGGACGGTTTGACGTGATTTATGGCGAACGCACCCGCGAGGACGGATGGCGGCGGGTGCTTGCCAGCATACTCCTGAGGAGGTTGTTGTGGTTAGGATTCAGGGTGGACTGTGTGGATGCGAATGTTCCCTATCGGCTGATGAGGACCGACACCTGTGCCGATGCCATCCACTCCATTCCCCGTGATTTCTTCCTCGCGAATGTCGCGCTGGCCGTGGTGCTGAGAAAAAACAGAACCCTTCGTGAAGGAGTCGTGCCAATCCGCTTCCTCAGCCGTTACGGCGGGGAGCCCTCGGTGCCGTTTTCCAAGTTCGCCATCAAGGCGATGGAATTGTTCCGGCAATTGAAACGCCTCAATTCCTGATCGCGCCTGCGTCCCTCGTTTTCCCATGCTTCCCGAATCCCAGCAGAACCCGACCCAATCCGCTTTCCCATGGTGGAAAACGATCTTGTTGGTCTTTGTCTCGCTTGGCATTGGCGCGGTTGCCATTCCCCATGAAAGCTTCTGGATGGACGAAGGAGGCCCGGCCTTCAAGTCACTGCTCCCCACCTTGGGTGATTGGTGGAAAATGACGCTGCAACTCCGCGGATCGGATGTGCAGATGCCGGTTTACATGGCGTCCCTCTGGGGCTGGGAAAAAATCATGGGGAACACCGAATTCGCCCTCCGCGCGATCAACCTGCCGTTTCTGGTCATCATGGTCCTTGCCCTTCGCAATGTCCGTTTTTGGCCGCTGGTTTGCCTTACCTCGCCATTCGTTCTTTACTACGTGGGTGAACTCCGGCCCTACGCCATGCAGATGGCTGCCGGGGCCTGCGCCGCCGCTGCCATCGGCCGAGTGATCCGCAGCAGAGCAGGAGAATTCGACGGTCTCCTTGCGGTGCTCGGCTCGGCGCTGTTTCTCTGCGCCTGTAGCCTGACCGCTGTCGTTTGGGCTGGCGGGTTGATGCTCGGCATGCTGGTCATCCGGCCGGATTGGCTGAAAACCAAAGGATTCTGGAAGCGCTGCTTGATTTACCTACCCGCCGGACTGGCCGTTGGCGGCTTCTACGCGTTCACCCTCATCGAAGGCTATCGCGCCACCGCATCAGGCGGGGGCGGCTTGCTCAGCCTGCTTTTTGGTTTTTATGAAATGGCCGGCTTGCTCGGTTTAGGCCCCAGCCGCAATGAACTCCGAGCCTCGCCAATGGCCCTCCTCGCCCAGCTCCCCTGGCTGCTGCCCGCCGCAGGCTGTCTTTTCGCGGCATGGAGCTTCGGACTCCGTGAATGGCTTCGGAATACTCCGCGCCGCGTGGCGGTGGGTGTAGCCCTTGCCGTGGGCACTCCGGTCGTCATTCTCGCCGTTGTTGGTTGGCTCGCGGATTTCAGGGTTCTCGGTCGCCACATGAGTCCGGCGATGCCGGCGGTCCTCTTGCCCATCTGTGTCTGCCTCGCCCATGCCACGGTCAGCCGTCCCAAGCTCGTCATCGGGACTCTCGCCATCCTTCTCTCGCTTGCCTCCGCTGCTTCCCTGCGTTTCGCCGGAAAACACGCCCGCGACGATTACCGCACCGCGACCCGGCTCGCCATCGAGGCTCTCACTAGAAATCAATCCGTCTTGTGGCAGGCTGACATGAACACCCCCCGCTACTATGCATTTCGCGCCGGTGGATGGCCGTATGTCAACGCCATTCAGGTTCTAGAATCGAACCCACCCTCCGGCTTCATGTTCGCCGACCGGATCTTCATCAATCGCCCCGACATCGGTTACAAGAATCGAAATCATCGGGAAACCATGAAACAAGCCGCTTTCGATCTCGAATCCTCCCTCACTGGCTTCGAAGTTTGGAAAAACCGCTACACGTCCGCGCCATGACCCGCGGCAATTTGCCAACCATTCTCAGGCTCGCCGGCTTGTGGGTGATCTACGTCGTTTGGTGTCAGATCGCGGGATGGGCTCTTTCATGGGCGGGATCACTCAACCGGGCCGGGTATGGGATCGCCACTCCTTTCTTGTTAGCGGCGGCATTCACCTTCTGGAGGAGCACCCGTCCGCATCGCGCGGCTTCCTTTTCAAGCCGCAGATGGCTGCGCAGGCTCCGCCGTCAGCCTTCCTTCGCGGCATGGGCGATTGTCACCGGCCTCGTCCTCCTCGGTGCCTTGATGAATCCACCGTCCAACTACGACGGCCTTACCTATCGCCTCCCCAAGCTCCTCTACTGGCTCCAGGAAAACCGCTGGCACTGGATCGATGGCATCGATTTCCGCCTCAACATCACCGGTGCGGGCATCGAATGGATGTCGGTCCCGCTGATCCTCCTCACCAAAAGCGACCGCGGGCTCTTTCTGCTGAACTTCGTCCCCTTCCTATTGCTTCCGGGGCTCTTCTTTGTCGCCGCCCGGGGCTGGGGGATCCGCTCGCGGGCCAATTCCTGGTGGATGTGGGTCTGGCCGACGGCTTACGGCGTCGCGACCCAGGCCGGCAGCATCGGCAACGACATGCTCGCGGCCGCGCTTGGCTTGGCTTCGCTGGCATTCGCCGCCGGGGCATTGCGCAACAGGCCCGCGCTGTGCCTCGCTTGCTCTGCATTGGCGGCCGCCGCCATGACCGCCGTCAAGGCCACCACCCTTCCACTCGGGCTGCCGCTTGTGATCTACTGGCTGTGGGTGGGATTGAAGGTTCTCGGCCCGAAACGGCTGCTCGCGGTGGGCGGCTTGGTGGCACCTTTCGCCGTGATAGCCAGCTTCCTGCCGATTGCCCTCCTGTGTTGGAAATTCACCGGCCGCTGGAATGGAAACCCCAACGACCAATACGGATTCGAACCGAAGAACCCCGCCGCCGCGCTGATTGGAAATTCCCTGGATTTCACCACCAGCCTGTTCTCGCCGCCGATCGCCCCCGGCAGCGAAGGGATCAATGCCGCCTATGCCGAATGGATCTCCCACCGGTCCTGGTATCCATGGGTCAAGGCGAACTACGGGTGCTTCGCGCCGGGCCTCTTCCCGGATTTGCCGACCGAGGAAGGTTCCGGCATCGGCCTTGGCATCACTCTGGTGCTGGCAATTTGGATCCTCCTCCAGCGGGGCGGTTACAAACCTCCCCTTCGCTCAGGCAAGGTGGGAGGGACCTTGATCTTTCCTCTGGCGGTGCTCGCCGCCATGCTGGCGTTCCTGGGCATGTCCGGCATCGGTGGCACGCCGCGGCTGATGGTTCCCTTCATTCCTTTCATTCTTTTGGCGGTGATTCTCGTGTCCTCCCGCAACCCAGTCACCATCCGGACACCGCATTGGCTCATCTCGCTGGTCCCGGCGCTGTTTCTGCTTCCCACCCTCTGCCTCAATCCCAACCGCCCGCTAATTCCCGAATCCGCTCTCGTCCGCCTGCCCGGCGTGCCCGCTGGCGTGAAATCCCGGATGACCGGGGTTTACCAAACCTATGCCAGGCGGGGAGAATTGCTTGCTCCCCTCCGCGTCCGGATCCCGTTATCGGAGCGAATCGGATTTGCCGGCGGCGGTGACAATTCCGCCTACGCCTTGTTCAAGCCCTTCGGTACCCGCCAAGTGGTCAACCTTTCTCCCCGGTCGGAAGCCGGACTCAAGTGGGTGGTCGCTACCCGCGAAGGCCTCGAACGCCGGCTCGGCATCCCGCTCGAAACCTGGGAACAACGCGGGGAATTCACCAAGGTGCGCGAGGAAGTGATCGTCTCCCGCGTCAGCACCGGCCCGGAAACGTGGTTGCTTTACCACCGGAATCCCTGATCCCGGGGAAACAATTCCCCATCCGCCACGAACGGCTGGCTATTCCTGATCGCCACAGAGCAATCTCCGTCCGCCGGGCCTTCCATTTTTATTCTTCAATTTTTCACTCTCCATGGATTCCAATAAAATTAAGGTGATCCTCCTGCTGGTGCTCGCCGCATTCGCCGCGCTCTATCTGGGCGTATCCGCCGCCACCGCCCAGGTTGAAGCGGTGCTTTGGGTGGTCATCGCGGGCACCGTCACGATGTGCCTGATGATGGGCAGGAGGATCTATCTGCTTTACCCTTTCATGTCCGCCCTCGGCCTCGCCTTGCCGATTCCCGGCAACTTCTCCACGGAACTCATCGCCCAGGCCATCATTCTCGGCTTCAGCGCGATCCTGTTCCTGATGCGCAAGATACCATTACGCCCGGCCTTCACCGAACTGGAATTCTGGTGCTTGATGGCGATCTTCGCCGTGGTGCAGGTGTACATGCGGAATCCCGTGGGGCTCAATATCTTCGGCGGCGGCATGGTCGGAGGGAAACCCTACGTCCTCCTCGCCATCAGCGTGATGGCCTACTATCTGATTTCGATGCTTGTGGTCCCGCCCAGCGAACTGAAGTGGTGGGTGCGGCTGACCATGTGGGGAAGCTGGATCAATTTCGGGCTGGGAGCCGTCGCGAAATTCGTGCCCAGCATCGGGCGCTACCTGGGGGCCAGTTTCTCCACCGATGTCGCCCAACAGGACAATGGCAAGAATGAGGCAATCGATGAAGGGGCCGCAGGCCGGGTGACATTCGTCCGGACAATTTCGCTGAACCTTGCCAACTGGATTTCCAGCAAGGTTCCGCCGCTGCGGGCGATGTTTCACCCGGTCTGGGCCATCCTCATCTTCTCCACACTCGCCGCCGCGGCTGTCAGCGGCTACCGCTCGCAACTCGCAACGGTCTGTGCGACCTACATCGTCGGGACTTACTATCGCGGTGGATTGAGGAGTCTTCTCGTCGCCGGATTTCTCGGTGCCATGGCCATTGTGCTTCTCGCCTTGACGAACCTGATCGCCCCCCTCCCACCCAACGTCCAACGGGCCCTCACATTCCTTCCCGGCACCTGGGAAGAACGTTACAAGCGGGACAGCGAGCAATCATCGGAATGGCGGATGGAAATGTGGAAAGAGGTGCTCACCAGCGAACGCTACATCAAGAACAAATGGCTCGGCGACGGTCTCGGATTCTCCTCGGAGCAACTCCAACAGATGGCGGCGCTTCAGGATTCCACTGCCACGGGAATCGGCGGCTGGGACGCGCACCGTGAGTCCGCCATGATCGCGGGCGACTATCACAGCGGCCCCGTTCAAACCATCCGCACCATCGGTTACGTCGGGCTGCTCATCCTGCTGATCGGATTGTTCCGGGTGTCCGTCCATGCCCACCGCCAGATCGAGCGCTGCCGCAACACCGAGTGGTTTGGCACCGCGCTTTTTTTCGGCAATACTTGGATCTGGATGCCGGTCAGTTGGGTTTTCGTGTTCGGTTCATTCACTGGTGGGGTAGCAGGTCTGCTGTTAGGCACTGCCATGACCCGCCTGTTGGAAAACAACCTGCCGCTCCCCCCTTATGTCGTCCGTCGCCGCGAGCCCTACATCCTCAAGCGCCAATCCGCCGGCCAGGCCAGGCCCTGATAGGCGGCAGGAAGACGGCAGGGACCGACCTCCGGGCGGTCCTGTGAATGAGAAGCGAAGAACCCGCGCATGAACAATTTCAAAACCATCTACGACATCCTTTCGCCTTCCGAGCGTCGGCATGCCATCGGCCTGCTCGGCCTGATGTTTGTCGGCATGGTGGTCGAGACATTGGGGATCGGGCTGGTGGTCCCGCTCATGACTGTGTTCATGCAGGACGATGTCGGGAAAACCTATCCGGCGCTCCTGCCCTGGCTCGCGCGCCTCGGCAATCCCACGCACAACCAGTTGGTGATCGGCGGCATGATCGGCCTGGTCAGCCTCTACTTCTTCAAGTCCCTCTACCTGGGCTACCTCGTTTGGGAACAGAGCAAATTCAACAACCGCGTGCTGGTGCATCTCTCCCGCCGCCTGTTCACCCTCTATCTGCGCCAGCCGTATGCGTTCCATCTCCAGCGGAATTCCTCGGAACTCATCCGCAACATCGTCAACGAGGTCGGCTATTTCCTCAGCACCGGGCTCGGCTCGATGATGGTGCTCGTCACCGAAAGCATGGTCCTTTTGGGAATTGGCATCCTGTTGTTCTGCATGGAACCGGTGGGAGCTTCGAGCCTGGTCATCACCGTCGGCATCACCGGTTCCGGATTCCAATGGCTCACCCGCAAGCGCGTCGCCCGCTGGGGGCTAACCCGCCAGACGCACGACGGCTTACGCATCAGGCAGGTCCAGCAAGGACTCGGCGGCGTCAAGGACGTGGTTCTGTTGGGGCGTGAGGAGGACTTCCTGAACCAATACGACATCCACAACTCGGCCCAAGCGCGCGCCGGCCTGAACCTGACGGTTCTCCAGGCCATGCCGCGCCTCTCGCTGGAAGTCATGGCGATCGCGGGCCTCGCCTCCCTGGTGGTGACCATGACCTTGCAAGGCCGGCCCATGAGTTCCATCATCCCGGCCCTCGCCTTGTTCGGCGCCGCCGCGTTCCGGCTGCTACCCTCGGTCGGCAAGGTTCTCGCATCCGTCCAATCCGCCCGTTTCGGCGACAGCGTCCTCGAGATGCTGAAATCCGAGCTGGCTCTGGAGCTGCCGGAAGTCCCCCAGGCCCGCGCATCCCTGCCCATGACGCGGAGCATCGAGCTGAGAGACATCTCCTTCACCTACGCCGCCGCCACCTCCCCCGCCCTGACCCACCTGTCCCTTTCCATCAATCGCGGGGAAACCGTCGGCTTCATCGGTCCCAGCGGCTCCGGCAAGAGCTCGCTCGTCGATCTCATCCTCGGCCTGCTCTATCCCGACTCCGGCGACATTCTGGTGGATGGCGAATCCATCCACGGAAATCTCCGCGGCTGGCAGGATCAGATCGGCTATGTTCCCCAGACCATTTTCCTCACCGATGACACCCTGCGCCGCAACATCGCCTTTGGCTTGAACGAAAGTCAGATCGATGACACCGCCGTCGCCAGAACCTTGAAGGCCGCCCAGCTCGATGAGTTTGTCAAAACCCTTCCGGAAGGTCTTGAAACCATCGTCGGCGAGAGAGGCATCCGCCTGTCCGGTGGCCAGCGCCAGCGCATCGGCATCGCCCGCGCGCTCTATCATGATCCCGCCGTTCTCGTCCTGGATGAGGCCACGAGTGCCCTCGATGTCCCCACCGAGACTGAAGTGATGGAATCCATCAACGCCCTGCACGGCAACAAGACCATCCTGATTGTGGCCCACCGCCTATCCACGGTCGAAAACTGCGACCGGATCTATCGGTTGGAATCCGGCCGCGTCGTCGCCGAAGGTCCTCCGCATCAAATGATCCCCATGAAACAACCTGCCTGAATCCGAAATCACCTCAGATGGATAAATCATGCTATATCATTGCCGAGGCCGGTGTGAACCACAACGGATCACTCGAACTGGCGAGGAAACTCATTGATGCCGCCGTTGAGGCCGGTGCGGACGCTGTCAAATTCCAAACGTTCAAGGCGGACAAGTTGGTCACCAAAACGGCAGCCAAGGCCGACTATCAGAAATCATCGGATAACGCCGGGGAATCCCAACACCAAATGATCCGCAAGCTGGAGCTTTCCGCAGACGATCACCTTGAATTGGTTGAATACTGCAACACACGGGATATTCAGTTCCTTTCCACCGCATTTGATTCCGAAAGCGCGGAATTCCTGCAAGGCCTGTCACTCCCCTTCGCGAAAATCCCATCGGGTGAGATCACCAATCTTCCCCATCTCCGACAAACCGCCAAAGCTGCCTGCCCGATCATCCTATCAACAGGAATGGCGAATCTCGGCGAGGTGGAAGCGGCTGTGAACGTTCTGGTAAATGCGGGGACTTCTCGCGCCAATATCACCATCCTTCAATGCCACACCGACTATCCGACGCGTTTTGAGGACGCCAATCTGAAAGCCATGCAGACGCTAGCTGCGGCGTTTCCGGGAACGAAAGTCGGCTATTCGGATCACACCTTGGGAATCGAAGCTCCGATTGCCGCAGTTGCCATGGGAGCAACCTTGGTTGAAAAACATTTCACGCTGGATCGGACACTCCCCGGCCCCGATCATGCCGCCAGTCTTGAACCTGCCGAACTCAAGAGCATGGTCCAATCCATCCGGAATGTGGAACTTGCATTGGGTCACGGGCGAAAGGAACCCAGTGCCAGCGAACTGAAAATTCTTCCAATCGCCCGCAAATCCATCGTCGCGCTTCGCCCGATCCAGCAAGGGGGAAAATTCTCCGAGGACAATCTCTGCGTCAAACGACCGGGAAGCGGCATCTCTCCCATGCGTTGGGATGAGCTGATCGGCCGTCCCTCCAACCGTGACTATGTTGCGGACGAATTGATCGATTTCCAGTGATCCGCTCAACCGCAGGGCAAACCAGGCCCTGCTAGCTAACAAATCTCACATGACGAAGCCCCGGAAAATTTGCGTGGTGACTGGCAGCAGGGCGGAATACGGCCTGCTGCAGTGGATCATGCGTCATTTGCAGAACGATCCACGCGTCGAGCTGCAAGTGATCGCCACCGGCATGCACCTCGCTCCGGAATTCGGAAATACCTGGCAGGCTATCACCGCCGACGGATTTACCATCCAGCGCAAGGTGGAAATGCTCGTCTCCTCCGACACCTCCACAGGGATGGCGAAATCCACCGGCTTGGGAGTGATCGGGATGGCGGACGCGTTGGACAATCTGACTCCCGACCTGCTTTTGATTCTGGGAGATCGTTTTGAAATTCTGGCTGCCGCCACCGCCGCGACGCTCATGCGGATTCCTGTGGCACACATTCACGGCGGAGAAGTCACCGAAGGGGCCATTGATGATTCATTGCGACACGCCATCACCAAATTATCCCATCTTCATTTCACCAGCACCGAAGCCTATCGGAATCGTGTCGTCCAGATGGGTGAACAACCGAGCCACGTCTTCAATTTCGGCGCCCCCGGCTTGGATGCCCTGCAGAACCTTCAGTTCGTTTCCCGTGAGGAATTACAGCAATCCTTGAGCTTTGATTTGGGTAAACACTTTTTCCTGATCACCTTCCACCCGGTCACTCTTGGAGACACTCCGTCTTCGGACGAGATGGCCTGCCTGCTCGCAGCGCTGGACACCATGCCACACGACATTCGTCTCCTGTTCACCATGCCGAATGCCGATGCCGGCGGGAGGAAGCTGCTTGAACAGATCAACGCCTATGTTTCCGCCCGTTCGGAACGTGCGATCGCATTCAGCAGCCTCGGCCAACAGCGCTACCTTTCTGCCATGAAACATTGCCTGGCGGTCGTTGGCAATTCATCCAGCGGGATCATCGAAGCCCCCTCGTTCGGTGCGGTGGTGATAAATATCGGAGACCGCCAGAAAGGCCGCATCAGTGCGCCATCCACCATCCACTGTGGCTCTAGCAGAGACGAAATCGAAGCCGCTCTGCGAATGGCAACCGCCCCTGAACACAAGGCTATCGTATCGATAGAGCCAAATCCTTACGGAAATGGCGGAGCTTCCGTAAAGATCGCCGAGACGGTTGCGACCCATCCGATGGAAAACCTCATTCGCAAACCTTTTTTCAATCTGCCATGATCAACCCGGACACAAGCTTGCCGAAAATGATCGGTATCGGTGCGGGGGGACACTGCCGGGTCATGCTGGAGATCGTCAGACTGATGGACCGTTGGCAGGTCGTCGGCCTGCTAGATCGTGAATCGTCCCGAGTGGGCAAAATGGTCGATGGCATTCCCATCGTCGGAGAAGATGCCATGGCTGCTACTCTTAACGCACAAGGTGTGAGGACCGCATTCATCGGGATCGGATCTGTTGGAGATTCAACTACTCGTGAAAAAGCTCACGCATTTCTAATCGCCTTGGGATTCGGGTTTCCCGTTATCGCTCACCCATTCTCTTCAATCGCCTCAAGCACGTCCATCGCCTCGGGAACTTGCGTCATGCCGGGAGCGATCATCAATCCCGGTACCCGGATCGGCTTATGCGCCATCATTAATTCAGGCGCCATCATCGAACATGATTGCGAAATCGGCGACTTTGCTCACATCGCTCCTCGTGCGGTCTTGGGAGGCTCCGTAACCGTCGGACCTCGCGCCCATATCGGCATCGGCGCGGTTGTCAGACCGGGAATCAGAATCGGAGAAAATGCCATGATCGGCGCGGGCGCGGTCGTGGTGAAAGACGTCGAGGCCGGGGCAACGGTCTTTGGTGTTCCTGCCGCAACCCGAATTCCAGTTTAAGTCCTCCATGAACTCGATCGATCCAGCCACCGTGTTGGCGCTTATTCCAGCACGAGGTGGTTCCAAAGGATTGCCAGGAAAGAATATCCTTCCGTTTCACGGTAAACCTTTGATTTCCCACACGATCCATATCGCGAGAGAGTCCGCAACTGTTCGCAGAATTTTGGTATCAACCGATGACGAGAAGATAGCCGCTGTTTCAAGAGCAAGTGGGGCAGAAGTGCCTTTTCTCCGACCTGCCGAAATGGCGCAGGATGCCTCACCTGTTTTGGCAGCAGCCTTGCATGCACTCGATTGGCTCGAAGAAAACGAACATTGGACAGCCGAGTGGTTGCTCCTCTTACAGCCTACCTCTCCACTTCGAACGGCCGACGACATTCGAAACGCCACCACATTGTTGAGGCAGTCCGATGCGGATGCGGTGCTAGCAGTCAGCGAGACGAAATCCCATCCGAATTGGGTGAAAACACTGACTCCTGATGGATTTCTCGCCCCCTTCATTGAAGGACAGATCCAGCCATCACGCCGTCAGGAACTGCCACACGCATTCGCCATCAATGGGCTCCTCTACCTGGTCCGAACCAGCACTTTCAGGGATGAACTCACGTTTTCTCCAAAGAAGACCTTGCCGCTCATGATCCCAACGATGCGTGCCATCGACATCGACACTGAAACCGATTTTCGGATGGCCGAATTCGCATACGGCATCGCGATGAACGGCTGAACTCCCGACCGCGATTAGCGCAGGAAACCATTTCCAAAAACCACCTTCATGACATTTGGCTCCAATTACTCCGACTATTGGAAAAACCGTATCACCAGCAATGTGGGCGGCTCGATCCCTCCCGACCAACAAACACTCGCGCATTTTCTTCCGCTTCTGGAAATCGGAAAAACCGATCTAACACTTGATCTCGGGTGCAGCTTCGGACGATTCTACAACCTATTGTCGGAATATTCCAACAACATCGTCGGATTGGACATTGATCCCTCCGCGATCGAACAGTGCCGACCTTTGGGATATAAGCAGTTGGAGGCCTGTAAATTCGAGGAAAACTCCCTGCCAGACGCCTCGGTTGACAAAGCCGTTTGCTGGGCGGTCTTCGATTGCCTCGACCAGGAAAAGGCACTACTAGAGTGCAACCGCATTCTGAAAAATGGCGGAAGAATCCTCATCACCGGGAAAAACGACAACTATCTGGCAACTGATCATGAGGCATTCGTCGCGGAACGGAACGCAAGGCTCAAGTCGTTTCCGAATCATTTCACGGACCTCGAAGCGCTTCACCAACTGGCACCGACACTCGGATTTAAAATCATCAGCGTATTCTGTTATGAAAAACGCGGCGATTTCGGGATAAACAAGTACGTTGCCTACGATCCCGGCAACCCACAGCCGTTCTACGAATACCTTATCATACTCGAGAAATCCGGTCCCTCACTGGCCTCATCGGACTTCAAAATCTGTGACACGGTCTCCAGAACAGCCCGCATCAAGGCGCTGGCGGCAAATCTCGACGATCCGCTGGAATATTTCCGATGGGACGCGAAACTGGAAACTAGAAAAGACAAATCGCTCAAGCCCACCGTCCACATCGTTCATCATGTTGACACGGAAGGTCCGCTACATGAGCCGATCGGAGAACTTTTCCTTCGGATCGAAGCAACTTTGGGCCAGCCTCTCAATCTTGATCCGACTCCGGAGAACCTGAAAATTCTCCAATCGAAGGAGTATGTTTTCATGAACGAGGAAATCGATCGTTCGTTGAAAACGATGATCGATCCGGAGCTTCTGCAGTTTAAAAAAAATTGGGATGAAGTGGGCGAAATGCTTGATCGGATCCTCCATCCATCTTTCAGGAATAAATATTCCGACAGCTTCGGGAATGGCTGGATCTACAACTGGCATATCATCGATCACGTTGGATTCGAGCACAACAGGAGGAGCAAGGCGCTCGGCTATCAGACGGTTTTCAACTATTATTTGGACAAACTTGCGGCGACAGATTCTCACCAGGACTCGCTGCAGTGGCATTTCCATCCCGTCCCCTTCAACAAGGAAGTCCACTTGTGCGCGACCTCATATCTCAATTCCTATCATGAGTTGTCCCAAGTCGTGGCGCGTCGCCTGATCGACAATAATTGGTTTCCGGTTGTAAACCGAGCCGGCTTCCACACGGTCAGGCCGGATAGCAACTGGTGGCTGGAACAATGGCTCCCGTTTGATGCCAGCAACCAGGCAATCGAGGAAGCCGAAAACACCTTCGCGGACACGGCCAATGGCAGATACGGAGATTGGCGCGGCGCGCCAAGCGATTGGAGCATCTACCATCCCGATCTTTACGATTGGAGAAAAAAGGGGCCGCTCAAACGTTCGATCAGCCGATGCCTCAATATGAAGACCAGGTTTCGCAACATCACGGTCGCGGAATTCGAAAAAGCTTTCGCCCGTGCGAGAGATACCCAGGAAGACGTCTACGTGGGTTTCACGAACCACGATTTCCGCGAGATGTCGACCGAGATTGAGGAGACTTACCAGTCCTTGTCGAAAGCCGCGGAAAAATTTCCTGACGTCACGTTCCGATTCAGTGGTGCGGTCGATGCCTTCCGGGCCTGCCTGAATTACTCGGACATGGAAGTGAAAGCAAATTCCGTTGCCTTGGCCGCCGAAGTCGACGGGTCCACCCTGCGGGTTCGCATCACGAAAGGCACCTTCTTCGGTTCACAGCCCTTCCTAGCTCTGAAGACAAGGGCCCAGACCTATCACACGGACAACTTCGATTTCGGGCCCGTCGATTCACAGGAATTCTATTACACCTTCGACATCTCCACATTCGAATTGCGGGATCTTGAAGCTATCGCCGTGGCGGCCAACGACTGCTACGGGAATACATCGATCGCCCGGATCGAACTCTGACAGATCGGAATTCCCCATCAATGATCAGTTTTTCCGACGAGGTTCTCCGCGAGATCGCTAAAGTGTTTTCCGGGAAGAGAATTCACCGGCATGACCTCGTCAATCTGTTCTTCTGCTCGCTGGCGGACACTCCGTATTTCATCAACACACGCCGGTTCAAACTCGGGTTCCTCTCCTATCTTCCAGCCTTGTTCCTGAAGCGATGGGGCGTTCGCGGACGCCTACCCGATCCTGCAATCCACGAGAGTTTTGATCACATGGTTTGCATTCTGGGCGATGTCGGCAAGGAACAGGATACTTTGGTTCCGGTGATCTCATCGCTGCGCGAGCGAAATACGAAGGTCCTGGTGGTTTGGCTTAGGGCGAGCCCTATTTCGGCGGATACAATGGCGGAAATACAGGATGCTACGGTTTTCATTCCCTCAGCCAGTGGCGAGATGTGCGGATCACTGGCTGGCTTCCTCCAGGATCTCGGCCACTCTTTTTCAATCCTTCTGAAAGGCTGCTACTTTCTCAGGAATATTGGCGGATGGAGCACGGCCTTCAGCCAGAGAGGCGCATGGCTGTTCGAGCAGATTTTCTACCTACTTCGTTGGGAGCGATATTTTTCCAATCTTCTATCAAAACAGCACCTTCAGGGAGTCGCCATTGTTTCCGAAACGGCGGTTTGCACGCAGGCGGTCTGCCATGTCGCGGTCGAGCACCGCTGGCCGACTCACCATTTTCTTCACGGAATGCCCGGTTTGCTGCATACGCGTTCGCTCTCTGACGATATCTATTGTTTTAGCTCCATCGAGCGGAACTATTTCCTGAGAAATGGTTGGAGCCCGGAGAGTGTTCACGCGAAGGGGCATCCACGCCAATACCGGTTCTCCCGTAAAATCCAAAAACTGAGAACCACGGATCCTAACGTGGGCGGCATCCGAATCCTTTTCGCCAGTCAGCCCAGCATTGATGGGATGGGATTTTACGCCGACGAATACACCGCCATTCATGAAGCCGTGATCGGTTCCGCAAAACGTCTCGGGCTTGGGCCCCAAAACATCCGGGTCAGACTCCATCCGATTGAGGACGACAAACGTTTTTTGGAAATCGCGGGGCTGCACGGTTTAGACTCCGCGTCGGACCTGCTTAGCAAGGGTCCCATTGAAGAGGATCTCGCGTGGGCGAATGTCGTCATTACCATCGCGTCGACAGTCTCGGTTGAAGCCGCCTATTCCGGATGTGCCCTGATCTGGTTGAGATTTGGAAAATTCCACTATGAGGTCCGCGAGGAACTATGCGACGAGGGTTTCGGGCTTTCCGTTTCCAGCGAAGACGAGCTCCATGATGAATTGGAACGGCTCCAGAACCCGGAATATAGAAGCACCCGCATCGCGGAGTTTCTCGAAGCGGCTCGTCGTTTGTCGGTGATCGTTCCCGCTCATCACGATTTCCTGCCCGACCCCATCTGAGCGAAGTCTCACACCGCCTTCACCCCTATGCTTGCCGCACACAAACTCAACGACTCTTGTCTAGGATTGGGAAAGCCGCTTTCCGCCGCGATCGGCGCGCTGAATGGGCCGGCGGAAGGACTCGCTATTATTCGTGAAAACGACGGAACAGTAACCGGAATATTGACGGACGGCGATGTGAGGCGTGCGCTGATGAAAGAAGGATCGCTTGATGCCTGCATCGATCCCTACATCAAACGGGATTTTCTTTTTGTTTCAGAAAATGAAACCCGGGAACAGGTATTGGACCTGATGCAGGCCACTAAAATCAAGCATTTGCCGATTCTGGATGGCAGCCGCAAACTGGTCGGTCTCCACCGGATGCATGATATCATCGGGCCGGAAAAGCTGCCGAACTGGGCGGTGATCATGGCGGGCGGTAAAGGCGTCCGGCTGCGCCCCATTACGGAATACCTTCCCAAGCCAATGATCCCAGTGGCTGGCCGGCCGATTCTCGAACGCCTGGTCATTCATCTGGTAGGCTGCGGTTTCACCCGGATCTATCTGTCCGTCAATTATCTGGCTGAGATCATCGAACGCCACTTCGGCGATGGCAGCAAGTTCGGCTGCGAGATCCGGTATCTTCACGAAACGGAAGAGCTTGGAACCGGTGGAGCCCTGAGCCTGCTGCCAGACACCCCAGAAGATCCGCTGGTTGTCCTCAACGGAGATCTGGTCACTCAAATGAATTTCGCCAGCATGCTTGCCGCCCATGTCGGCAGCGGCAGTGAAGCGACTATCGGATACCGCTCCTACACTCATCAGGTTCCTTTCGGTTGCCTTGATCTGAAGGAGGGGTTGGTAACCTGCATTCAGGAAAAGCCCGTGATCGAGCGCTGCGTGAACGCAGGGGTTTATGTGATTTCACCCGGCGTGTTGAGCTTTGTTCCGAAAACTTTTTTTCCGATCACCGAGCTCTTTCAAACGCTGATCGATCAGGGCAAACGGGTCGGAGCCTTTGAAATCATATCCGACTGGACTGATGTCGGCCAGCACAGCGAACTCAACAAAGCACGCGGCCACCTCTGAGGCGCAACAATTAGAATCGCATGAACCTAGCGAACAAATCCGTTCTTATCACTGGTGCCGATGGCTTCATCGGCAGCCACCTCACCGAGCATTTGCTGGCCGAAGGCTGCAAGGTTAGGGCATTCGTTTACTACAATTCATTCGGTTCACTTGGGTGGCTCGATTCACTCAACAAAGAAACACGATCGAGGATTGAATTTTTCAGCGGCGACATCCGGGATCCAAACGGGGTGGAAACCGCCATGAAGGACATCGACGTGGTGTTCCATCTCGCCGCCCTCATTGCCATTCCTTTCAGCTACCACTCACCGGACGCTTATGTGGATACGAATATCAAAGGGACACTCAATGTCCTGCAAGCCGCACGCAAGTTGGGCACAGAACGCGTTCTCGTGACTTCCACCTCGGAAGTCTACGGCACCGCACGCTATGTGCCGATCGATGAGAACCACCCCTATCAAGGACAATCTCCCTACAGTGCCACGAAAATCGCAGCAGACCGCCTTGCCGAGTCCTTCTATCGGTCATTCGATCTACCCGTGACGATTGTCCGGCCCTTCAATACCTATGGCCCGCGCCAATCCGCGCGGGCCGTGATTCCAACCATCATCACCCAGCTCCTGAACGGTGAGACGGAATTGCAACTGGGAGATACTACCCCCACCCGTGACTTAGTCTATGTCGGCGACACCGTCCGGGGATTTTCAGCCTTGGCAAGGTCGGAAAAGACCATCGGCGAGGAAGTGAACATCTCCACACAATCGGAGATCTCCGTGGGTGATCTTGCAAAATCCATGATCCAACTGATCAACCCGAAAGCCCGCATCGTGACCGATGATCAACGGCTCCGTCCGCCGAAGAGCGAGGTCTTCCGACTTTTTGGCAGCAATCAGAAACTCCGCGAACTCACGGACTGGAGTCCCGCCTACGATCTGAAACAGGGACTCGCGGAAACCATCGAATGGTTCCGCCAACCCGCCAACCTGGCCCGCTACAAGCACGACATCTACAACCTATGAGCGAGCTTCCCGTCATCCCCTTGTGTGTCCCCTGTCTGTCCGGGCGTGAAAAGGGATATGTGGACGAGGCGCTGGACACCAATTGGGTGTCCTACGTCGGTCCCCACGTTCAGAAATTCGAGGAACAGCTCGTCGCTGCTTCCGGGGCACCCTTCGCCGTGGCGATGAACTCCGGAACATCCGCTCTCCACATCGCCCTGATCCAAGCGGGAGTGGGTCACGAAAACGAAGTGGTGATGCCGGCGGTGACCTTTGTCTCACCTGCGAACGCGGTCCGCTATTGCGGAGCATGGCCGGTTTTCGTCGATATCCGCTCGGACGACTGGCAGATGAGTGTGGACGAAACCCGCACGTTTTTAGCGGATGGCTGTCATTCCACGCCCGGCGGGCTGGTCAACAAGCACACCGGTCGCATCGTCAAAGCAATCATGCTCGTCCACTTGCTAGGAGGCATGGGTGATGTAGATGCCTTCGCCAAAGTTGCCGGGGAATTCGGTCTCTTCCTAATCGAGGACGGAGCCGAGTGTCTCGGTGCCACCTACAAGCAACGCTCCATGGCGGCCGCCAACGAGTACATGGACCCGAAACGCCGTCTCCTCGCCACCAGTTTCAATGGTAACAAGATCGTCACCACCGGTGGTGGCGGCGCATTGTTCACCCACGACGAAGCCACTGCTCGCCGCGCCAAGCACCTCAGCACCACGGCAAAGTCGGACCCGGTGGAGTTCTATCACGACGAACTCGGCTACAACTACCGTCTCACCAATGTCTCCGCCGCCCTTGGAGTGGGCCAAATGGAATCGCTGGATGATCATGTGAACCGCAAGCGCGCAGTCGCAGCAGCTTACGAAGCAGCACTCAATGGCGTTCCAGGCATTGTCAAAACCCATCCTGAACCCGAACACTGCCGCTCCACCTTCTGGATGTACACCGTCCAACTGGACCGCCCGGCCCGCCCGGTGGTTGACCAACTGGGCAAGTCCGGCATCATCAGCCGCCCGCTCTGGCGACCCATGTTCGAACTGCCGGCCATGAAAGGCTCCGCCATCTGGGGTCAACTTCCCGTGACTCGGGTCTGCTGTGCCCGCTCCATCAGCCTACCTTGCTCCGTGAGCCTCACGAACATTGATCAGGACAGGGTCATTCAATCCCTCCGCCAAATCCCGGTTTAGGGCCTCGTCCGATTCAATTTCCTCCCTATTCGTACGGCCATTCGCCGGTATGGACTGAAATGCCGCATAATGGTGGCGTGAACGCCATTGATCCACCGCAACGGTGATCATCGTTTTGATGGATTCAGTTATGATGTCGAATATCAACCCGACCCTCTCCGTCATCATGCCGGTCTGGAACGGCGAGGCGCATCTCGGCGAAGCCGTCGAAAGCATTCTCGCGCAGACATTCGACGATTTCGAATTCCTCATCCTCGACGATGGCAGCACGGATGGCACCCCGGCCATCCTGGCGGGATACGCCGCGCGGGATCACCGGATCCGGATCATCCCCCTGAACCACGAGGGCATCGTCCTCGCGCTGAACCGCGGCGTCGCGGAGGCTCGAGCGGATTGGATCGCGCGGATGGACTGTGATGACCGGGCCCACCCGGAGCGGTTCGCGCGGCAATGGGCCGCGATCCGGCAGAATCCGGAGGCCGTGCTTTGTCATACCCAACTCCACATCGTGGGGGATCCCAAATATGTCACCCGCGCGGCGCGCTTCGTCCGCAGTCAGGCACTCATCGCGCTCCGCCTCTGCTATCAATGCCCGATCAGCCATCCCACCGTGATGTTTCACAAGGGCACGTTCCTCGCCTGCGGCAATTACCTGCCGGAGGAACGGCATGCCGAGGACTTCGGCTTGTGGGGCAGGATGATCCTGCGGGGCGAGGTCGTCGGAGTGCCCGAGCCGATGCTCGATTTCCGCGTCCATGAGGGTTCCATTTCCAAACAAAAGGCGGAAACCCAAGTGGCCCTGAGTTATGAGATCGCCATCCGCCACTGTGAGGCCTTCATGGGCCTCGGCCGGAAGGACGCGGAACGCGCCCTCCGGATACTCCGATACACGAGCTATCAGGGCACCCTTGCGGATTGGTTCTGGTTCCTGTCCCGCTGCCTCCCCCGCCTGAAATGGCAGAGCCTGGAACTGTGGATTTGGGCGATCCAACAGACTTTGAAGCGCGTCCTCCGCCGCCGATAACCACGCGTTCATGAAAATCGCATTTCTCACCACGGACAACCGCGAACAACGGGCCGAATATGACAAGGATCAGCCTTACTTCGGCACGGCTCCCGAAGCGATTCTCGATGGACTCAAGTGGTTTCCGGACGAGGTCGAGGTTCACGTGGTTTCCTGTTCCAAGCGCGTTATGAACGCCCCTGAAAAGCTGGCACCTAACGTTTGGTTTCATCAGCCGATCGTGCCTTATCCGGGCTGGGGGCGGACCGCCTTCGCTGGCTGCGCGCTGGCTGTCCGCAGGCTGCTGCGCGAGCTCAAGCCGGATGTGGTTCACGGCCAGGGCACCGAACGGGACTGCTCGGTTTCCGCCGTGCATTCGGGTTTCCCCAATGTGCTGACCATTCACGGCAACATGCAACAGATCCACCGCATGAAGCTGCTGGGGGCACCCGCATACTACTGGCTGGCCTCGACCCTGGAAACGCACGCGCTGAAACGAACGAACGGCGTGCTCTGCAACTCCATCCATACCCGATCCCTCGTCGAGGGCCGGACCCGGAACACGTGGTTGGTTCCCAACCCGCTTCGATCCGCGTTCTTCGCGCCCCGCACGACGAAGAAAACGAAAAATCCGGTCCCCGTCCTGCTGGTCATCGGGGTAGTGACTCCTCTCAAACGCCCTCTTGAAATCCTGGAGTGCGGGGGACGGCTCGCGGCTCAAGGCTATCGTTTCCAAATCCAGTTCATCGGTGGATCGAACGGAATTGATCCTTACAGTGCGGCGTTCGAACAAGCCGTCGGCAAAGCACGGGAAGCAGGCTACGCCGACTACCTCGGCATTTTGGAGGAGGAAGCGCTGATCCAGGCACTCGACGGGGCGGACGCCTGCGTGCATTTCCCGAAGGAAGAGGCCTTCGGACTCGTGGTGGCGGAAGCCCTCGCCCGCGGCCTCCGGTTTTTCGGGGCCAATGTCGGAGGCATCCGGGACATCGTTGCCGGCGTGAATGGGGCTGAACTCCATGACGATTTGCATTCTCTGGAAAACGGACTCGCGAGATGGCTCGACGCGGGGGCTCCTGTCCTAGATGAGCCGGAGGAAGCGATGTGTTCGCGCTATCACCCCGAAGCCATCGGGGCGAAACATTTGGAGATTTATCGCGAGGTGGTCGCGGCATCGCGGCCATGACCGCCCCCCGACCCGTTAACAGTTTGCCCGTCCGAAAATTCGACAAAATCCAAAATTCCCAATTCATTCAGCCTCAAACAATCACTCCATTCCAACACCCATTTTCACCATGGAAGGCCAACTCAACTCCAAAGAACGCGAAATTATCACCCAATGGGTGACAACATTGAAACCCGAGCGGGCGTTGGAAGTCGGCACCTGGCTCGGTGGCGGCAGCACACTTCATATCCTAAAGGCCCTGGAGAGCAACGGCCGCGGGCACCTGTGGGGAATCGAGGCCTTCCTATCCATTTACGATGCGATGTTGAAAAACATCAATTCCGCGGGAACCGAAATCGCCGCCCGTTTCACTCCGCTATTCGGATTTTCCCAAAATGTAATCCCGGAATTTCTGTCCAAGACCGGCAAGGGCACCACCATCGAATTTGTTTTCCTCGACGGGGGCGACAATCCGATGGAGCAAGTCACCGAGTTTCAAGTCCTTCGCGATTCAATGCCGGTAGGTGCAGTGCTGTTGTCACATGACGCGAAGTTGAGAAAAGGAAAATGGCTGGTTCCGTATCTCAAGGCCCACGACAATTGGGAATGCAAACTCCACGACGTGAGTGACGAGGGGATGTTTGAGGCGATCAAGACAGGTCCGCATCCCAGCAAGGACAGCGAGGAATCGGCGGCCAGGCTTCTTAAAAGCCTCCGGAGGCAGCCCACCGAGCTTTTGGGCCGCATCCTGCCCGCGCCTGTCATCAACCTGCTTCTCCGCCTGATTCCGAGAAAGCTCGTTCTCAGGATCACGCAGGGACGAGCCTGAGAATCCGCATCCACCACCCGACACCATGCAAATCGTTTCCGCATGCATTGCCCGCGACTTGCCGGTTTACAAGGTCACCTGTGAGAGCCTTCGCCGCCACGTGGTCGGGGCGGAGATCCACCTGATCACGCGCGGGGACGACTTCACGCGATTCAGAAATGCTTGTGGCAGCGACCTGGTCCTGTGGGATGAGAATTCCCTTCTTCCGGAACTTCCCCTCAAGGAACTGAAGGCGATGCCGTTTCCATTTTTTCCTCAAGGAGCGGGCTGGTATTTCCAACAGTTCCTCAAGTTCGCCTTCATGAATGTCTCCAATGCGGATAATCACTATCTGATCTGGGACGCTGACACCGTGCTGCTCCGCCCGATCAAATTCCTGGACCCTTCCGGCAAGGCCATTTACACCAAGGGCAGCGAACATCATCGGCCGTATTTCCAGACCTTCGAGGCACTGTTCGGCATCCCTGCGGAAAGGGATTTCTCTTTCATTTCCCAGCATCAGTTGATCCACAAGCCCACGCTGCGGGAGATGCTGGCCGAGATTGAAGCTCGCAACCCTGACACGCGCCACTGGGCTCGGGCCATCATGTCCAACCTCGCGGGGGAAGGCTCCAACCTATTCAGTGAATACGAGACCTACGGCCATTATGCCAAATGGAAGCGACCGGAAAGCATGGTGTTCAGGGACCTTGAATGGACCCGGAACGGAGAAAGGCTCGCGGGCTATCCACCAGACCCTACTAAGCTTGCAAAGCTTTCAGAAAATTACTCGTTTGCAGCTTTTGAGAAATTCTTCTCTCTAAAAAATCGCATTTTGCGAAACTTCCGAAAATTCATGGGGTCGAAGGTGATTGAGAACTATTCATGACGCAGCCAATCGCAAACATCCCAGCAATCGCCATTTCATGAAACGCAGCCATCCGCATGATCCCCACATCTCCAACGGCAAGCTGGCCTCGTGGCTGATTCAGCTTTCCCGGAAACGGATTCCCGGGCTTTACCGCTTCTACTCCGCCTTCCTGAACTGCGACCTCGGCATGGCGTTGCCGGATACAGTGTTCCTGCCCCATCCATTTGGAATCGTGGTGAGCAGCGGCGTGGAGTTCGGTGAAAATGTGGTGATCGGCCACCAGGTCACCATTGGTAATCGGAGCGGCGTGATGGCCGCGCCGAAAATCGGCAACCGGGTCTATATCGGTGCGGGAGCGAAAATCCTCGGCTCCTTGACGATCGGTGATGACGCGGTGGTGGGGGCCAATTCGGTGGTGACCAAAGATGTTCCCGCCGGGGCGACGGTAGTAGGCGCGAACCGGATTTTACCGCCAAAAGAGTAGGGCGGATCGGCCATTCATTGTCTTTCGGAAAGGTGGCGCGCTACCGCCGGGAGCGCAGGTCAAAGCCCGGAGAAAGAAGCGCCCGAGAGAGGCCTTACCGGCTCATTCAGGATTTCGCTTTCGCTTCTCTTTGTCATGCTGCCTCAGCGAGGCAGCGCTACCCTTCGCCTCGTGACCGACTCCCGATCAAAAGCGGCCACGTTTGTTCGTGGCTTCTTCACGTTTCTCGAGGCTCGCGGCCTGCGGGCTGCAGTGCTGCACGGCGGGAGCGATGGCTTCGAGCGGACACTTTCGGATGTCGATTTCGTGGTGGATCGCGATTCGTTTCCCGAGCTTGCGTCCATCGTCCACGAATACTGCCGGCAATCCGGCTGGCAACTTTGCCAGGTGCTGCGTCACGAAACCACCGCCGCCTATTTCGTATGCTCGGCCACGGACGCCCCCTCGTGCGCGGTGGCCCTGGACGCCTGCTCCGACTATCAGCGCAACGGCAGCGTCTTCCTAACGGCGGATTCCCTCCTGCGGGAACGCGAGCGACTGCCGTGGGGCGGGTTCGCACTGCCTCCCGCCACCGAACTCCGTTACCGCTTCGCCAAAGCCGCGGCGAAAAACAAGGACGCGGCCGAATCCGCGGAAGAATTCGAACTCTATCCGGAACCCGTCCGCGACGACTGCAAAACCTGGCTTCTTCAAGAATGGGGAATCCCCCTCGCGGACTGGATCGCCGCCCCGCTCGGCGAGGCGCTCCGCCGGTTGCGCGACCGGTCCAATTCCCGGCCCTCCCTTCTCCAGCGCGGCTCGCTCCGGCGCGTCGCCTCACGAATCCTCCAACCCGCCGGGATGGTCGTGGTCACCGACCCCCACGAGTTCGACGCCATCGCTAGCCGCCTCCAGCGGGATTTCGGGCATCTCTATTTCCGCCATTATGAACAGCCCGGTCATTGGCGGTTTGGCATGTTCAAACGCCTCGCCCGCAGCACACTCGTCGTCCTGCCGCAACTTTCCCGGCCATGGGAATGGTTGTTACCCTCCGATTGTGTCCACCGGCTCCATTCGGGCATGGACATCGACTCCCTTTGCATTGAATTCGCAAATCACCTTTCCCGCCGATGCGGGCGGCGGGAGCGCCTTTCCCGCCCATCCATGGTCCATCGCCCCGGGTGAAGGCACGAATCTCCCGAGGCACCGGATTCGTCTCCGACCGACCGCCGCGACCCAGCTCCAGAAGATATATGAAAAAAATCGTCAAGTTCAAACAACAGGCAGGCAGGGCCCTGAGGATGTTGCTCCGTTATCACAACTGGCCCACAGCGTTGGCGGATCGCCTTGGATTCATCCCCCATCGCCCTGTCCTGTATCGCCTGCGTGACGGTGTTTCCTTTGTCGGATACACCGCTAGCCTTGACGTGCGGCTGATCAACGAGATCTGGCTGGATTGCATTTACGACACCGGTATGGCGTCTGCGATCCAACCGGACTGGACGATCCTCGATCTTGGGGCAAACAAGGGCTACTTTAGCGTGAGGGCGGCAAGCCTCGCCAGCCGGGTTATCTCGGTGGAGCCGAATCCTTCCAGCCATGCCTTGTGTCTTGCCAACATCACCCTCAACAACATGGGCGACAAGATCGTCCTTCACCAGGCAGCCGTTGCAGCGACAAGAGGCCAGATCACCTTCCACATCGCGGAGGATTCGGCCGATTGCAGCGTGCTGGACCTCCCCACTTTGGTCAGGAAAATCACCGTGGACGCGGTCACGGCGGAAGATCTGATCGGGGGCATTGAAAGGATCGACCTCCTCAAAATGGACATCGAGGGTGCCGAGCTGGACCTCCTGCTGGATCCGCACAGTGACGCGTGGTTGAAAAAAGTGACGCGCATCGCCATGGAATATCATCCCAGCTTTTACGAGGATGCCTCAAGGGTCGCCATGGTGGAACGTCTGGAATCGATTGGATTTCATGTGATCACATCACCCGAACGCGCCATGATGTATGCCCGCAAATCCGGTTCTTGAAAAAGATCCCGAACTTATAGCCACTCCCGCCTATTTGTGGCCACCTCTCCTGACTCCATGCCCTTCATCGCGTTTCTCGGTTGCGACGGCTCCGGCAAGTCCGCGGTCATCAAGGCCGTCTCCGGGCGGCTGGATGAGTCGGGAACCGCCGTGACCCAAGGGCACTGGCGGCCGCAGGCGTTGACACGGCGGGTCGAAGTCCCCGCCATTCCCGCCGACAATCCTCATGGCCTGCCACCGCGCGGGCTTGTTTCCTCGATTCTCAAGCTGGGATGGTTGTGGCTGAACTGGTGGAAGGGTTGGTATCAAGGCCTCCGGAAGGCCAGTCGCGGAGGAGTCGTGCTTTTCGATCGCTATCATTCCGACCTGTTGGTTGATCCACGCCGCTACCGCTACGGCGGACCGATGATTCTCGCCCGCCTGGCGTCGCGCGCGATGCCACAGCCGGACCTGGTGATTTTCCTCGATGCGCCACCGGAAGTCCTGTTGTCGCGCAAGCAGGAGGTAGATCGGGCATCCTTGGAACGAAGTCGGTCGGGCTACCGGAACCTGTGCGGCAGCCACCCGCGTTTCCGGGTGGTGGATGCCTCGCGGCCGCTGGCGGAAGTGGTTGACTCGGTGGTGGAACTTGTCCGGGCCGGTTGTTGAACAGCAACGCCGCTTGTAATGAAATCCACTACAAGAAGATCAGGCCGGCCCCCGATTGAAGTAAAGCAGAGGATCAGGCACTTTGCGTCGTGGTTGCCCCCCACACTCCCATGGCCGCACGTTGTCCACCGCCGTTCCCCCATTCCCGGCCACTGGACGAGCCGGCAAGAACCGAGCATTCGCGGCACGCCCGCTGCCTGCTACAAGGGAGGTGGGCGTGAGAATCGTCCATTGGGCCCCGCAGTACGGCTCCGAAACCGGAACCGGCAAGGCGATCCAGGGATGGCTGCGGGCATTGAGCGCGCGGGGACTGGACTGCACCGTGATCTCGCGGCCGCTGAAAATCCCTCCCTCGCCCAATCTCAGGATCCTCTCGAGTTCAGGGCTTTGGAAGCGTCTGAACCTTTTCGGCCAGGAAATCAAGACCGCCCACGTGGTTCATCTCCATGGCGCGTTCGACCTGAAGCTTTGCGCCGTCCATCTCATCATCGCCCTCGAAAAAATCTGGCGGATGGCGACCGGGCAGCCGCTCCACATAGTGATCACCCCGCACGGGGCGCTCTCCCCGCATGTTTTCTCCACCAATGTCCGCAAGAAGCGGATTTACTGGAACCTCATCGAACGCCTGCTCGCGAAACAAACCAGCCTGGCCATCTGCACCACTCCGGTCGAGGCCGGTGAACTGCGGGTGCTAATGCCGGAGATGAGGGTTGACGTGGTGCCGCTGGTGCTGCCGGATTCCGAGCCGATTTCATCCGCTCCACCAGTGGCGGGTTCTCCCACCCTTTGCACCCTGGGACGCTATGACATCCGGACCAAAGGTCTCGATCTTTTGATTGAGGCGGTGAAATCACTTAATGAGGAGGGCTTTCCAATCCGTCTCCGCTGCGTCGGCTACGACCGCCACGGTGGCACCCGGGAACTGGAAGATTACCTGGACTCGGTGTCGGCGCACGAATTCGTCGAATGCGTGGGTCCGAAATTCGGAGACGAGAAACTTCGGATCCTGGCCGGATGCGACGGCTTCTGCATGCCATCCCGCTACGAGTCCTTCAGCTACGCGCTGATCGAGGGCCTTGAGAGCGGCCGCCCGGTGCTGGTCAGTTCCGGTGCCTGCCTCACCAGCTTCTTCAGGGAAAGCCACCGGCAGACCCTGGTGGTGGAACCTTCGGCAAAGGCCTGGGCCACCGCCATCCGACACATGTTGGAATCCCCGGTGCGCAATCTCACCTGTGCGGCGGAGGCTCTGGCGGACCTGAGAAAGCATTGCACACCTGCCAAGGTCGGCGAGGCCTTGGCGGATCTCTATTTTTCCCTCTGGCTGCCACCGACCGCCCGTCCCGCGACGGTTTCCGCCGTCCCTCCGACATTCCCGACCGAAGACGCCCCTTATCATGCACCTGCCCACCCTGCTCAGGAGAATCTATTGGAAACTGCGCTGGAAAGTCACCCACTATCCCATGGTGATCCGCCAGTGGCACCGGGGAATGAAGATCACTTTGCCGAGAAGCGGTTCTGCCGCCCAGATTTTCTACCGGACCTACTCGGATCCCCGCCTCTTCGCGTGGATGAACGACAACCTCCGCCTGGGCGACTGTTTCATTGATGTCGGCGCACACGTCGGCGAATACAGCCTGATCGCCGCGGACACAATCGGTCCCACCGGCTCCATCCTCGCTCTCGAACCGCAACAGGACCTCTGCGAAGTCATTTCCGGAAATTTCCGCGATAATGGTCTCGCCAACGCCCGCGTGATCCACGGTGCCCTCGGTGAACGCTGCGGCCACTGTCATCTCGCCACCGACGACCGGACCAAGGGCGCGGTCCTCGAGCTGAATTCCCCGGCGGCGGATGTCCCGATGTGGGATCTGGCAACGCTCCTCGGAGAAACCCGTTCCGAAGGAACTACTTGGATCAAACTGGATGCGGCCGGATATGAACTTCCCTGTTTGATCGCCGCGCGGGAATACCTGGAGCTCCACCCGCCATGTTTCATCCTGAAAGCCTACAACCCGCGGGAAGTCCGGAACCGGTTTCCCGAAATCAAGGCGACCCTTCCCGAATTTCTCGATTCCCTGAACTACCGCACCTTCAGGCTAACCGAAAATTTCCTCACCCCGTGGGATGGCGTGGTCCGTGGCTATGGCGAGGCCATCCTCTGCTTTCCCCACGGACATCCGGGCCCCGCATGACTCCCGCCCGCCAGTACCGCATTCCCACCGGTTTTCCGGTCATCCCGCCTATCACCCAATCCCACCTAACATGATCACGAAAATTCTCCGCATCCTCCAACAGGAGCAATTCACGCGGCATCCCGTCCGGGCGGCCGTCCAGTTGGGGCGGCGTCTCCAATGGCACCTCCATTGGAAATTCAATCCCGGCACACCGGTCTATCAGGATCTACCGGGAGGATTGCGCATCCGGCTGGGCCATACCTCAACCTCATACGGCATGTTTCTCGGCAGGGGATACTGCGATCGTGAGGCGGTGGAAATCATCGGACGGCACCTGGGTCCCGGCAGTGTCATGCTGGACTGCGGCGCCCACATCGGCGAGTTCACCCTGGCGGGAGCGGCGGCCATCGGACGGGATGCGGAAATCCATTGTTTCGAGCCGGACCCGCGGAACTTCGCGATCCTCAAGGAGAATGTCCGGTTAAACCATCTGGACCGGGTGGTGGTGAACCCGTGCGCGGTCGGCGAGCAAGACGGCGAGGTCACGTTCCATCTCGGGCTGGATCCCACCGCGTCGTCGGTGGGAATGGAAAGCCACACTCGGACCATTGACGACATCACGGTCCGGGTCAGGAATCTATCGGATTATGCGAACGAGCATGAACTGACGCGGGTTGACTTCCTGAAGATCGACGTCGAAGGGGCCGAGTTCGCCGCAGTGAAGGGCGCGGCCGATCTCCTGAGGAAACACAAGCCCGGCCTGTTGTTCATCGAGTGCGACGATCACGACAACGAGATACCAGTCACGGAATTCCTAACCAACCTGGGGTACCGCGTCGTCCGCCGCGGGCATGGCGGCATCCATCCCCATTTGTTCGCGTATCTGAATTAGCCGTGCCCATCCGGCTTTGCCGAAGGCGGAGCCGTCGAGGCGAACCATCGCGAACCATGAACGCCCGTAAATTCAAGGAAATCTGCGCAACACTCGCCGGCAAGGTCTCTTCCCGGCTCCATGCCGGCAGCGGAGAACGGCGGGTGATCCTTTGTTTCCATTCGGTCCATCCCACCGCCAAACACAGTTCGATCCGCCCCGAGGCCTTCGAGCGCATCATGCGGTGGCTCGCTGAAAACGTGGAGCTGATGGACGTGGTTTCGTTGATCAACGGTACCGGAAATCCAACGAGCAAGCCCGCGGTGGCACTGACCTTCGACGACGGCCACCGGGACAACCTCACCCATGCCCTGCCCATCGCGCGCGATCATGGAGCCAGCTTCTGCACCTATGTGATGACGGGCCTGCTTGAGGGCGATTCCCGGGTGAGGGAACGGTTCCGCGCCCAGCTCCGACTAAAATCCGAAGACTTCGAAGCGCTGACCTGGGACGACGCGGAAGCCATGGTCGAACAAGGCTGCTCGATCGGCAGCCATACCTGGGACCACCCGATGCTCAGTCACCTGCCGCCCGACGGCATCGAATTCCAACTTGCCATTTCCAAGGACCTATTGGAGAAGCGGCTCGGGTTGAAACGAATCGGCATGTGTTATCCCTATGGCAAAATCGGCCGGAACGTCAATGAAACCGCCATCCGCACCGCGGAACGGCTGGGTTATGACTACGGCCTGTGCGTCGAACACCGCGGCCTGCGTCCCCGCGAGGACCGCTTCGCCATCCCCCGGTTCATCATCATCGACGACAATCTTGAGAAACTCCGCCGCCAGATTTCCGGCGAAGAGGACTATCACGGATTCGTTTCCCGCCACATGCCGGAATTCCTAGCGAAAAAGCTTTCGAGGGCGGACTACCACGAAGCCGACGACGCCCTGCCCCCGGTCAGCGGGCATCCGTTGTGGAGTAAAGCCGGATTCGACGTGCCCAACTGCATCCAGCCATAAGGAGGGTGGACACTCTTGTCCGCCAGCCCATGATCGGTGAAAGACAGGTGCCATCAGCGCTTCAGTTTCTCCCCCGATGATCCACGAACCGGCGCAGAGGCAGGACTCCGGCAGCCAGGCAATTGTCCGGCCCGATGGACGTCCTGCAATCCATGGCCGATCGCGGCCACATTCCACCATGGAAATGACTTCCAAACCATCGGCCAAGCCGAAGATCCTGATGCTAGCCTTCGCGTGCGAGCCGGACGAGGGATCGGAGCCCGAGGTGGGGTGGAAATGGGCCTGCACGATGGCGGAATGCTGCGAGGTGACGGTGGTGACCCAGAGCAAGAACCGGCCGCGAATTGACCGGTGGAGCCTCGAACATCCGGATGCTCCGGGTCATGCTGTCCGGTTTTACTATCTCGAACTCGGCCCGGTCTGGCGTGCGCTTAAGAAGCAGGTGCCCGGTGGCATGTATCTCTACTATGCCCTGTGGCAATGGAAACTGCGCGCCCACGTGGCCGCGCTGCTGCGGAACGGTGATTTTGATCTGATCCATCATGTGACTTTCGCCTCGTTCCGGATGCCGGTCTTCGCCAGCGGACGCCCCGTCGTGTGGGGGCCGGTCGGAGGCGCGGAAACCGCCATGATGCCGTTGCTCGCTGGCTACGGAACGTTCCTTGGCAGACAGCGGGAACGATTCCGGAATTTCACCACCCGGATCGCGGGGAGATGCGTCCGCCGTTGGGATCCCAGCCACCGGACCGGTGGAATCGCATTGGCCTCGACTCCCGCCACCGCCCGCGTGCTGGAGCGGGCGGACATTTCCTGCCAGCTCATGCCAACCATCGGATTTGAGATTGCCCCCCATGAGGCAAATCGGGAATCCCAGGCGACAGACGCCCCCTTGCGGCTGATTTTTGTCGGCAGACTGCATCTGTTGAAAGGCCTTCACCTGCTGCTCCAGGCGGTCGCCACTCTGGAACCGGGGTCCGTATGGCTCACCATTGTCGGCGAGGGTCCCGAACGGCAGCGGTTGAAAAAACTGGTGGACGATCTTGAGTTGCAAGGGCGGGTCGAGTTTCGCGGATTCATCCCGAGGAACCGGTTGGCCGGGATTTACCAGGAACATGATGTGATGGTGGCACCCAGTCTCTACGAAAGTGGTGGATTGTCGGTTCTGGAAGGATTTTCTCACGGACTGCCGGCCATCGTGCTCGACTGCGGAGGCCACGCCCTATCGGTTGATGAGACCTGTGGATGGAAAATTCCCATTCGCCCCTCGCAAGCGGCCGTCGTCCGCGATCTGGCCGCTGCGGTGGCAGCCTATCACTCGGACCGTGCCACGCTGATCCGCCATGGTGCCAACGCCCGGAAAAAACTGCAGCGCGCCTACGCTTGGGAGAACAAGTGTCTCGACATGCTGGCGATTTACCAATCACTGATTCAGAACCGGATGAGAGTATCATCCGCCCCCCTCCCCACCGCCCCACCATGACCACCCACTCCACCGGCCGCTTCCGCTGGATCCTTCCGCCAACCGTCATCGGCTGCGTCTGGATCATCATGGTGGCCACCCTCGACTGGCTGACCGGACCCGAACTCTCGATCTCCGCGTTCTATCTGCCGGGCCTGGTTCTGGTCGCCTGTTTTTCGGACCGCAGGGTTGCGATTGCGATGGCCTTTTGCACGGCGCTCGCGTGGCTGATCCCCGAGCTTTCCTTCGGGAGGGCTTACTCCCATCCCTACATCCCGTATTGGAACGCATCCATCCGGCTGTGCTTTTTCCTCATCGCCGTCTTTCTGATTTCCGAGGTCAGGTCCCGCCGCCGCACCGAAGCCGCGCTGGCCGCCCAAGACAGCATTCTACGGTCGATCCTCGATAGCATGCACGACGGTGTGCTAGTCATCGACCGCGAGGGATTGGTCATTGTTTTCAATCCTGCGGCGGAAACCATCTTCGGCTGCAATCCTCTGGGTCGGGACTGCATGCGCTGGATCACCGAACTCGAATTCTCCCAATCCGGTGGGATCACCATGAACACCGGACATGAAAGCAAAATCCGGGTCGCCGCCTCCGGCCGCTTTTCCGGCAGCGGTGAATTCACCATGAAGCAAGCCGATGATGGTAAGGAACTCGTACTGGGACTCACCGCGCAACCCATCACCGATCGAAGCGGCAAACAGTCGGGAGTCGTTATGGTCATTTCCAACCTGACGGCGAGAAGGGCGATCGAAAGGCAGATCGCCGAAGCCACCGAGCGCGAGCAATGCCGGATCGGCCAAGACCTGCATGATGGAGTCTGCCAGCAAATGGTCAGCGTGGCATTCGCGGCGGGCACATTGCAGGCCCGACTGGAGGACCTTTCGCTGGCAAGGGAGGCCGCGGCGGCAGGCGACATCGCGACCCTCATCAACGAAGCCATCACTGAGGCCCGCAACCTCGCGCACGGACTCTATCCGGCGGGACTCGCGGACGGGATCACCGTGGCACTGCAAACACTGGCCATCACCACCGGGGAGCGGACGGGCATTGACTGCCGTTCCCTGATCGATCCGGACCTGCCCGAGTTGGACCCGGTTTCGACCGTGCACTTTTACCGCATCGCCCAGGAAGCCATCTCCAACTCCTGTCGTCACGGCTCCGCGAAATCCATCGAAATTTCGCTGCGGGTTCACCCGCAATTCCTCAGACTGACCGTTTCGGATGACGGCAAGGGCATGCGCAACCAGCCTCCGGCATCCCACGGCATCGGGCTCAACCTCATGCGCTACCGCACCAAGTTGATGAATGGGGTCTTCGAGATTGACAGCAAACCGGGACAAGGCACGAAGATCATCTGCACGGTTCCCACCGGCGGGAAAAAACCCATTTTGTCATGAACGAGAACCCATCCTCAGAATCCGACCCGAAAAAGAAAGTCTTCCTGGTGGATGATCATCCGATGGTCCGTGAACAACTCGCCCGCCTCATCGATGAACAACCAGATCTCAGGGTTTGCGGCGAAGCCGCCGATCTGATTGAAGCGCTGAAGGGGATCGAACACCACCTGCCGGACATCGCCATTGTGGATCTGAATTTGCGGAACTCGGCAGGTCTGGACCTGATCAAGGATCTCAAGGCCTGCGGACTGGAGATCCCGGTTCTCGTGCTCTCCATGCACGATGAAAAGCTCTACGCCGAACGCGCGTTGAGAGCCGGTGCCATGGGCTACATGAGCAAGCAGGAAACCACCCGCAGCATCCTCACCGCCCTGCGGAAGATCCTAGAAGGCTGCATCCATGTCAGTCCGGAAATCGCCAACGATCTGGTCAAAGGAATTGTCGGCGGGAGCCATGATCCGAGCACCTCGCCGATCACCCGCCTGGCTGACCGCGAACTCCAGGTCTTCCAGCTCATCGGTCGCGGCCAGGGTACCCGCAAAATCGCCGAGTCTCTCGGCCTCAGCGTGAAAACCATCGAAAGCTACAAGGCACGGATCAAGGAGAAGCTCAACCTCGAGGATGGCGTCCAACTGCTCCAACGCGCCGTCCAGTGGGTGGAATGTTACGATGATGGAAAGTCAAGATGACTTAGCAATATCTTGTGAGGCAATCCATTACGGCAAATTCAGGCTCATCCCCGGTTGGCAATTGCCGGATTACTCGCCTACGGTCATCGCTACCGGTTGATTGATCGGAGCGCGACCATGAAAACCACCAGACGAAAATTTCTGCTGACCGGCGGAGCGGCCATGGCAGCGGGCGCGTTGCCAAGAATCATGGCCGCTCCCCCGCCCGGCGGACAGGCTCCTAACATCCAGTCGCTTCTCCAGACATCGGGATTCGACCTGACCGTCCCGGGTTCCCGGCTGCTTGCCGTCGTCGCCGATCTTCATATCAATCTCAGCCCGCAAGGAAACCGAACCGAAACCTTTGATGACGCCCTGGTCTCCGAACTGAATGAACTGAGTCCTGGCATTTCCGATGTCGCGCTCGCTGGAGATCTGATCATGAGCCACAGCCTCGCCGTGGGCCTGGACCGGTATGCCGGAAGCTATGCCGACGCGCGCCAGGAGATGACGATCGCCCGGACCCAGATGGGACGCTTCCGGGCGGGCATGAATGTCTGGGCCGTGCCGGGAAATCATGATACCGACAAGGTGGAAACCGACGCCGAATTGTGGCGGGAACTCCTGGCCATCCCGCCCTATCAGAAAACCATCATGGGCGGCGTGCCAGTGTTTTTCCTCAACAGCGGTCATGCGGGCTCCATGAATCCGGCCCAGGTGCAGTGGTTTCTCGCCGAGGCCGCCGCCATTTCCAAGGATCAGGAAGTGTTGATCGTTGCCCACCATCCATCATTCTATTACGTCGTCTCGGATGCGGGATTGAAACGAACGGTGGCTACCGCATTTGCCGGGCATCGCGCGCCCATCTGGCTGATCGGTGGACATGGCCATGCCTTCGGTGACTACCTGTGCACCGACAACGGCACGCGTTTCGTCCAGATGGAGGTCACGGCGGGAACCACGAAGGTGTGGAGCGATGGCAATGCCGCCGGCTATGCCTTGTTCGGGCTTCAGAACGGGCGGGTGGCGTGCCGGATTTTCCGCTCCCTCGCCAAAGAGACCTTTCAGGTGAGACCGAAGGTCGAGCAACTCACGCCGCTGACGGTGCACTGGCCCTTCGAGCTGGTGAGATATCCCTGCGAGCTCTTCCTGGAAGGCGAGTATGACCGGACCAATCGCGTGGTAGCGTTCGCGGCAAATGACGTGCGGTGCCAATTTACCGCGACTCAATTCATCACGTACAGGGTCAACCTCCAGCGATACGGCGGCAAGGTCAGGAACTTCCTGCTGCTCGCCACCATATCACAAGGTGTGCTTCCGAGCATGAGTTGCGGCTTTTCCACCACCGGCCCTAACGGCCCTTGGGTGAATGTGCCTTTCCAACCGGACGACGGCTTCGGTGTTTCCACCATCCCGATTCCGGCCTCCTATCTAACGGCACCGGCGCTTTATATCAAGGTGAGCACGTCCTTGGAACGCTACGGCGCGGGCGTGACCATTTCCGGCTGGGGCCTGGGGACGGAGGCCCAGTACCTGACACCCTACGAAAAGTGGATCACCACCCGCTATCGCACCTTTCTCAAGACTCCCAAAACCGCCCCCCAAGCCAAACCGGACGGCAGCCAGTTCAGCAACATCGAGCTGTTCGCTTTCAATCTCTTGACCACTTCTGGCAATGGGTACGGGAATGCGCAGCCACCCTCCCCGGTCACGGGAACTCCGGTGTTCTCTCGGACCCCGAAAACCCTCCTTGACTTCAAATTCGCCCGCCGCACTTCCGCCAGCGCACCCGGCATCACCTATACGGTTGAGGAGTCCGCGGATTTGAAAACCTGGAACCCCGTTGCCACCGACCGTCTGGCGATCTCACCTTTGTCCGGGGATTGGGAAGAGGTCCTTTACCGGGTCCCCATCCTTCACTCGGGAACAACCTTCCGGAGGGTTCGCATCGATTCCATTCCCGGCGGCGAAGGCCCGTTCAACCAGTGGCCCGGCCGCGTCGCGGTGGTCGGAGGCTCCGGCAATGACACGAATGCCAATGGAATCGACGATCTCGTGGAATTCGCGTTTGATCTGGCAACCGGCGAAGCCCCTCGGGGATACGACCCGGCTCGCCCGGGCAAAAAGGCCGGACTGCCTGTCATGCGAAGCCAAACCGTACTCATTCCATCCATGACCTTCGCAAGGATGAGCAGCCAGGCCAATCCGGGAATCGCCTACACTCTGGAACGCAGCAGCAATCTCACCGGTTGGGCCCCGGTGAACCCGGCGCTGGTGATAGAGAACATCACAGAAAGCAATGGGGACTGGGATAAGGTGGAGCTTGCCATTCTGGAAACCGGAGCGGCATCGGCATTCTACCGGTTGCGTCTGGAGCTTTCCGAGACATTGGTTTCATAGTGCCGCCCCGGATGCCCGAAAATATGAAAGTGAGTGTTTCCCAATATCTCAGAGGGTGTTTGTTGCTCTTTACAGCTGCCTCACTGCATGCGGCCCAAATCGTGCGCGGCCCCTATTTGCAGTCACCCGCTTCCGGCAGGATGACGCTGTGCTGGAGAACTGACGTGGCAACCACCAGCGAGGTGATGCTCGGGGCCTCGCCGGACTCGCTGAACCTTCCGGCAAGTGTCGCGGGAACCCGCACCGATCATGTGGTCACCATCACCGGGCTGGCCGCATCCACACGCTATTTTTACCGGATTGCAGGCACCCCGCTCAGTGGCACGCCGGTGAACACGTGGGGGCCTGACTACTGGTTCCGCACCGCGCCACCATCCGGACAGCCACAACCCGTCAGGATCTTCGTCGCGGGTGACGGCGGATACCCCAACCAGCAATCGATCAGCGCCTTCAATTCCTATCAGACAGCAACCTCGTCAGCCGGGAAGAAAACCGATGTTTTCATCATGCTGGGTGACAACGCCTATGATATCGGTACCGACGCGCAACATCAGTATCCTGTTTTCGACCGCTACGCGAACCTGCTCCGGAATACCCCGGTCTGGTCGGCGTTCGGCAACCACGACGGCTACTCGGTTCCCCCTCCTTATTCCGCACCCGTTCCCTATGACACGATATTTCAATTTCCATTGAACGGAGAAAGTGGAGGATTTGCTTCCGGCACGCGGCGCTATTACTCGTTTGACCAAGGGAATGTGCATTTCATTTCCGTGGATACCAATACCCTGGGAAATTATGACGATGTCCCCGGCGGAAACTATGGGATGGTCGATTGGCTTCTGGATGACCTGAAGGCCTGTACTGCCGACTGGATCATCGCCTACATGCACCAGGGCCCTTATTCGAAAGGCAGTCACAATTCCGACGTGGAGCTGGAGTTGGTCAGGAGCCGTGACTATGTGATTCCCCTGCTGGAAAGCTACGGTGCGGATTTGATCCTGTATGGTCACAGTCATTGTTACGAACGCTCCCGATTGATGGACGGACACTATGCGGTCAGCAGTTCCTGGAATACGGCCACCATGCAAAAGTGGCCGGGCAACGGCTCTGATCTCGGGGGCGTTGATGTCACTGGGAACTTCATCAAGTCGCCTGCGGCGGCCGGGGGGGCGTTTCAAAAACCTGCCGCGCTGTCCCACGCGGGAACCATTTACTCCGTTGTCGGCGCATCCAGTTCCGCACAGTCGTGGCTCAACGGATCGAGCGCCCTCGTCAACCCCTCTCCCCACCCCGCCCATCAGGTGAGTCTCAGTTTGATTGGAAACCTGGTGGTTGAGATCCACGGACAAAAACTCAATGGCCAATACATCGATCAGTCCGGGAACGTGAGGGACGACTTCACCATTCTCAAGGGGGCGACCTACACGATTCACGGTGCCGCGCCGACGTCGGAAGGGGCGTTAAACGGTCTTGCGTTTCCGGTCACCCGCACCGGATCCACCGCATTCGCGGAGCAGGTGCCGGTCGGTGTGAACTTGATTTCGGGGGCCGGAAGCGCGCCCTCCCAAGGCGCGGCCATTTTCGCGGCCGGGCAGGTCAGCACCCTGGTGAAGTTCTTCCCGCAGGCCGGAAGCTCGTCGATCCGCTTCGGAGCCAGTCTGCTTGCGACCACAAGGCCCGTGCAAGATGGCGAATCACGGGCCGCTTATCGGATTTCAGGCGGAGCGCAAACCGGACAATTCTCCACATCCCCCGCGGCGACATGGTATGCCTCGCGCTTCGGAACGGAGCCATCAGACTCCGCCGTTTGGGAATCCGACAATGACGGGGATGGTCTGTCACTCCTGCTGGAATACGCGCTTGGTGGCGAAGCGGACCGCAATGATTCGCAGTTGCTGCCTCAAGGAAAAATCGAGGGAGCTTCCTTCAACTACCGCTACAACCGTCCGCACGGACGCTCCGACCTCACCTATCAGGTTCTTGCTTCCGCGAACCTCTCAACATGGCCGCTACCAGGCCCTGCGGATATAGCTGATGGCCCGGTCACCGCTCTTGGCGAGCCCAGGAGGGTGACTCTCCCTATCGGAAACCCTCTGAAATTCGTCAAGCTGAAGGTTGAGCTTCAACCGTGATTCTATTCCCGCTGGAAGTGGAATGAAAAGCGCTTTGCAACGGCTTTGATCCGCTGTCCCACCGCTTGGATAACACTTGGGCGAACCCCGCCATCCGCGAGCGTCCGGGCAGCAACCTGCTTTCCCCTGACACGAATCTTTCTTCTCCTACTATGGACTTCACCATCGTCACCGCCAGCTACAACTACGGCCACTACATCGGCGAGTGCCTCCGGAGCGTTGCCCTCCAACAAGGTGTCACTTTCGAGCACCTGGTCATGGATGCCGGTTCCAAGGACGATACCGCCGAAGTCGTGGCGGGATTCCCCCATGCGGCGTTTTTCCAGGAACCCGACAAGGGCATGAGCGACGGCATCAACAAGGGCTTCCGCCGGGCCACGGGAAAATGGGTGATGTGGCTCAATGCGGACGACCGGCTGAAACCCGGTGCTCTCAAGGCCGTGTTGGATTTCGCCGGAAGCCATCCCGATGCGGATGTGATCTACGGCTGTTGGGACTTTATCGACAGTCATGGCAGGCATCTCCGGCGGATGACACTGCTGCCCTTCGACCGCCGGATTCTCATCCAGCAAGGCTGTTATATCGGCTCCACCTCATGTTTTTACCGGCGTGAAACGACGATCGCGGAAGGACACCTGCTGGACATCGATTTCGGCTACTGCATGGACGGCGAGTACTATGCCAGGCTCGCCCACCTCGGGAAACGCTTCGTCTATTTCCCGGAGATCCTCGCGGACTTCCGGCTGCATGACGAAAGCATCAGCCAGAGCAGCCTCGGCAAGGATGACATGAAAAACGTACTGAGGATGCAACGCCAGGCGGCGGAACCCCGCGCGATCCGCCGGATCTACGGTATCCGGTTGTTCCGTGACGAGGCATTGAACAATGTGGTCGACGGGATTCTCTATCATGTTTTCCGTTTCAAGAAGGGGCTCATGAAATGGTGGCACAAGAGCCGGGTTTCAGTGACGAAGCCCTGAACGACTCCGCCATCACGTCATTGTCTTTTCCCTCATCCGGGCTCTTAATCCTTTCACCCACCATGTCCATCGCACTCATCGGCCACTCCGGTTTTGTCGGCAGCAACCTGCTGGCACAACGTCCTTACGATGCCCTCTTCCGTTCCTCCGACATCCACGAAATCCGTGGAAAATCCTTCGATCATGTCGTCTGCGCGGGCGTGCAGGCGATGAAATGGTGGGCGAATCTCCATCCTGGGGAAGACCGTGCCGGCATTGACAAGCTGCTGGAACCGCTCTCCGAAGTCCGTGCCAAACGTTTCACCTTGATCTCAACCATAGACGTCTATCCGGCCCCGCGGGGGGTGGACGAGGATTCCACAATCGAACGGCAGGGGCACCATACCTACGGACTCCACCGGCTGGAAGTCGAGGACTGGATCCGCGAACGATTCCCCGAATCGCGGATTCTCCGCCTTCCCGGATTGTTCGGACCGGGGATCAAGAAGAATGTCATCTACGACCTGCTCCACGACAACGGTTTGGACAAGGTCCATCCGGGCGGGGTATTCCAGTATTACGACCTGAAGTATCTAACCCGGGACATTGACCGGGCATGGGACCTGGGACTCGGTTTGCTCAACCTGAGTTGCGAACCTCTCGCCACCGCGGAAATCCGCGACCGCTATTTCCCGGGCAAGGAACTGGGGGCGTCCGGCCCTCCTCCCGCAGGCTATGACATGCGATCAAAGCACGCCGCGGCCTGGGAGGGAGAGCATGGATATTTGTATTCAAAGGCCCGGGTGATGGATGATCTGGGCATGTGGATCGACGAGGAAAAGTCGAAAGCGGAAAGTTGAAATCCGAAGGCTTCATGCACCCACGCGCCCAAGCTTCCATTTTTCCGCCAGCCTCTCATTTCCACTTTCAATTTTCCTCCCCATGAACGTTTCATTCTCGCACATCGCCTGGCGCCCCGAGCAGGAACCGGAGGCTTTGGCCTTCCTCCGCGAGCTGGGCGTCGATGAGATCGAGGTCGCCCCGTTACGCGCTTTCGGGGATCCACTGACCACCACTGAATCGTCGGTTCGCGAGCGGGCGGCTTGGTATCGCGAGCAGGGGTTCAGGATAGGATCCTTCCAAGCGCTGCTGTTCGGCACCGAAGGGCTTGAATTGTTAGGGACGGAGGAATCCGCCCGACGTTTGAAATCCATCCTGATCGCCGTCGGCCGCATCGCCGGCTGGGCGGGAGCGGGGCCGATGGTGTTCGGCTCGCCAAAGAACCGGCTGCGGAGATCCTTGAGCTACAACGATGCCATCCAACGGGCATCCGGATTTTTCCGCGAAGTCGGCGATGCCTGCGCCGAGGCGGGATCCTGCCTGGTCATCGAAGCGAACCCCGAAGCTTACGGCGCCGATTTCTGCACCCGGCTCGAACAAGCCGCGGAGCTGGTCCAGGTAACTGGTTCACCGGGATTCGGACTACACGTCGATGCCGGCGGCATGGCTTTGAGCGGAGAAAACTTCGAACCCATTCTGCGCAACGCCGCAGGACTCCTGCGCCATGCGCATGCCAGTCAACCCAATCTCATCTCGTTCGCCGAGCCGGACCCGGTGCACGCGCGACTGGCGAAGGTTTTACACGAAATCGGCTACTCCGGAAGCATCTCGATCGAAATGCGTGCCCAGCCCGACGGCCTTGTATCGGTGAAACAGGCGGTGACTGCGGTGAGGGCGATCTATCAGCAACTGGATTCCTCCGCGGCCTAACACCACCTCATTCTTCTCCTGTGCCCATTTCCAAAAACCGCAAGGTCGTCATCGCCGGAGGTGGTTTTTTCGGTTGTTCCATCGCGATGATGCTGCACCGACGCGGCTGGCATCCGGTCGTGATCGAGGATGGGGACAACCTGCTGACACGCGCGTCCCGGGTGAACCAGTCGAGGGTCCACGGCGGCTACCACTATCCTCGCAGCCTGATGACCGCCTATCGGTCGCGTCACAACTACGAAAAATTCAGGAGTATTTACCGCGAGGCCATCGTCGATCAATTCACCAAGGTTTACGCGGTCGGCAACTTTTTCTCAAAGGTGACGGCGGACCAATTCGAGGTCTTCATGAAACGGGTGGGAGCGCCGCTGAAGGAAGCGCCGCCAAGCATCCAGCGCCTGTTCAATCCGGCGCTCACCGAGAAAACCTGGATCGCCCAGGAGTGCGCGTTCGATTTCTCAATCCTGCGGGAGCGCCTCCGCAGGCAACTCGATGAAGCCGGAATCGAAGTCCGCCTGAGCACCACGGTGGAGACAGCGTCGCCCCATCCCGACGGAGCGATCACGCGGCTTTCCGATGGATCGGAAATCCCGTGCCAGTGGGTCTTCAACGCGACCTACGCCGGACTGAACCGCCTGACCTCGGCCTCCGGATTGCCGTTGATCCCCCTCAAGCACGAACTCGCCGAAATGGCACTCGTCGAGCTTCCTGAAGAACTGCGGGAGATCTCCGTGACCATGATGTGCGGACCCTTTTTCTCATTCATGCCGTTCCCCTCGCTTGGCCTGACGACGCTCAGCCATGTCCGCTACACCCCTCACGCCTACTGGCTCGAGAACACCCAATCCGGGGCCTCCAATCCATACGAGCGCTTCGACTCCATCGTCAAGAAAAGCAACTACGAGCTGATGTTAGCCGATGCGTCGCGCTACATGCCGGCTCTGCGCGGAGCCACCTATCGGGATTCCCTCTGGGCGGTTAAAACCCTGCTGCCTCTCAGCGAGAACGACGACGGCAGACCCATCCTTTTCCAACGGGATTCGAAACTCCAGTCCGTCATCCATGTCATGGGCGGAAAAATCGACAACATCTTCGACGTGGAGGATGAAATCGACAGGCTCATGGGGCCGGACTGATTCTCCCCCGCTTCGCGCTTTTCTTCTTGCTCACAAGGTCTACTCATTGACGCCGCCGTCCTCCGTTCAGTTGCCAGCATCTACCCCCAAATGGACCCCAACACCGTTGTCAGCATCGTCGTCCCCATCCAACAGGACGCCCATATCATCGAGGAAATCGTCACCGAGATCGATCAGGTCGTCGGGACCAGCTACCGGTTTTTCGAAATCGTGCTGGTAGACGACGGCTCGACCGACGGAACGGCGGCCGCGGTGCAACCGCTTCTCAAGAAAATCCAACGCGTCCGCTACCTCCGGCTGTCTCGTCCGTTCGGTCCGGACGTCGCCATGTCCGCAGGCATTGAATCCGCCATCGGCGACGTCGTCGTCACGCTGGATCCCAGAATCGACCCGATCGGCGTCATCCCGACCATGATCGAGCTCTGCCGGAAAAGCGGCGGGATCGTTCACGGGATGGCCGAGAATCCGGTCCACCGCTCGTTCATCCGCGATTGGCTCGGCGGCCGGTTCAGGGATTATTGCCGCAAGCACATCGGAGTGGACATCAAGCGGGGTGTTTCCGATTTCCGGGTGATGAGCCGTCAGGCGGTCAACGCCCTGTTGCAGGTCCGCGAGCAGAGCCGCTATCTCCGCGTGCTGACACTCACCCTCGGCTATCAGCACGATTTCTTCCCCTACACCATCGCGCCGAGGAAAGGGGGCCCGCGGGTGACCACGTGGCACGGCGAGATCGCAACCGCCATCGACCTTCTCGCGGCGAATACCCGGCACCCGTTGCGCATGGTCACCGCCGCCGGATTGTTAGGAGCCTTCCTCAATCTCCTCTACGCGGTCTACGTCGTGGCCATTTTCCTCACCAAGCCCACAGTGGCGGAAGGCTGGACGACCTTGTCACTCCAGCTCAGCGGCATGTTCTTTTTTGTCTGCCTGATCCTTGCGGTGCTCAGCGAATATGTCGGCACCATTCTGGGAGAAGTCCGCAGCCGTCCGCTGTATTTCGTCGCGCAGGAAGCCAACAGCTCGGTGCTGTTGGAAGATACCGTGCAGTCGAGCATCGTGAAGGAATCCGTGGGCACGAGTGTCGGGATCTGAAAATCCGGCATTTTCCCGGCCCCGGATAAAATCAAGTCCGCCCCAAGTAGTTAGACACCCCATATTTCAACCTGTCCAAACATGCCCTCCCCCACTCTCCGCGGAGACGACCTCCGCTTCCCCGCCTACCGAGTTGAATGGCAACGTCCCCGCGAGAAGCGCTGGGCGATCTGCGTGTTCGTCATCAACGAGGGGGAAAAAATCAGGAAACAGCTCCGCGCGATGCTTTCCCACGCGGGACTCGTAGATCTGATCGTCGCGGACGGCGGCAGCACCGACGGCTCGCTGGATGCTGCCCTGATGGAGGAACTGAACATCAAGGCCCTCCTCGTCAAAACCGGTCCCGGCAAGCTGAGCTCACAGATGCGGATGGCTTTCGACTACTGCATGGACGAAGGATATGAGGGTGTCATCGTGATCGACGGCAACGGCAAAGACGGGCTTGATGCCATACCCTCGTTTGTGGAAGCGCTCGAAGCGGGCTGGGATCATGTTCAGGGATCCCGGTTCATTCCCGGCGGACATCATGAAAACACCCCGTTGTCCCGCTATATCGCCGTGAATCTGATCCACGCGCCGATGATGTCGCTGGCATCCGGATTTCGCTACACCGACACGACCAACGGTTTCCGCGCTTATAGCAGGCGGCTGCTGCAGGACCCGAAAGTCGACATCTTCCGTCCTTGTTTCGATCGCTACCAGTTGCACTATCATCTCGCCATCGAGGCCGTCCGGGAAGGCTTCAGGGTTGTCGAGATTCCCGTATCGAGAGTGTACCCGGCCAGCGGCAAGACCCCCACCAAGATCAAGGGATTCGGTGGCCTTTATTCCGTATTGAGGCAATTGTTCGATGTCTGCACCGGGCAGTATCGGAAAGCTGATCCCCGCTGACTACGGATCCACCGATTCGACCGCCTTCCATGACTGACCACGAAGTTCTAACCGCGGTGATTTCCCATCTCGATCCGTCCTCGGGGTGCTTGCATCCGGTCATGCGGAACGGCCACGTTTTGTTAGGACTTCCGGGCGATAGTGAAGCCTCCGGCCGCACGCTGGGCCTCTATCAGCCACAGCGGTTCGCCGCGCGGGCCATGGTTTCCATATTGCGCGGACTGTCGGCTGCCGGACTTCATCGTGTCTTTCTCTCCAAAACCCGTATTACGGGCGGTCCGGCGGCGCTGAATCCGGCCATTCCGGGAATTGAGCCCGGCAGTTGCGGGATTTTACTCGGAAGCCCGGAACACACGACCCGCAGGGCCATCGCCTGCTATCGGAACGCGGGGGATTGGGAAGTCGCCAAGATCTCATTCGGAGAGGCGGGATTGCGTATTCTGGAGAAGGAATCCGAAGCATTGCGACAACTGCAGCCGCATGCTCCAGGGGTTCCCGGTTTGCTCGGCCTGCATCGTGCGGAAGGAGTGACCGTGCTGCGAATGCCCTATGTCTCCGGCCACCCGATTGCTCCGGGTGCACCCACGGATGCACTCGAATTGCTGACCTGTTGGATCGGCAAACACGCGCCAAAACCAGTCACGGAGTTTCCCGAATGGCCCGACATTGAATCCGCGTTGTCCGGATCGGACGCGGGAAGTCACCGCCTGAAGCAACTCGCTGGCGAATGTCTCCGTCCGGTGGTCTGTCATGGGGATTTCGCAAGGTGGAATCTCCTGCGCAAGCCGGACGGCAAGCTCGTCGTTCTGGATTGGGAATGGGGTCATCAGGGCGGGCTGCCTGGCGTCGATCTCGTTCATTATATTCTCCAGGATGCCCGTCTCGTGAAACGCATGACTCCCGGCGATGCCATACTGGCAACCCGCGATGCGCTCGATTCACCCGCTTGCCGCAGCTATCTGAAAACAACCGGCTGGAGCAATGACCCCTTGCTGACAATCCTCGCCTGTCTCGCCTACAAGCAAGGGGCTGGACATCAAGACAACCTGAAGATGCTGGCGGCGGGTCTGCAATTAAAACCCTAACAATCCCGCGATTCGCGAAAACTCCGGTCGATGCGGACTAACAACGGCGACCGGTGCGGCCAACTCCCGGTAACGCGCGCCCGTCATTCTCCACCATTCCACGTCAAGCGGCCCATCCATGAGCGACATCACGAAATTCATTGCCCTGGTTCGCAGCCATATTGGCGAACCTCGCGTCATTTTCGAGTTTGGCGCCAGGGATTGCGAGGAAACCATCTTCATTTCCCGGATTTGCCCCGGGGCGAAGATCTATTCATTCGAATGCAACCGCGCGACGCTGCCGGAATGTCGGAACAAGGTCGGCGGAAATTCCATGATCACGCTGGTTGAGAGTGCCGTAGGTGACCGGGACGGCAGATGCGTATTCCATCCGATCGACCAGGAGAAAACGGTCACTACCTGGGCTGATGGGAATCCGGGTGCATCGTCACTCTTCATGGCCTCGGGAAAATACGAGGTCGAGTCATATGTTCAACGCTCCGAAGAGGTGTCGATCATGAGACCCGACACGTTCATGGCGGAGCATGGAATTCCGAAAGTGGATGCGGTTTGGATGGACATCCAGGGAGCGGAACTCATGGCCCTGCGCGGATTCGGAGAACGAATCAATGATGTGGAACTGCTGAGCCTGGAGGCCGAATTCGTGGAAATCTACGATAATCAACCCTTGTTCTGGGAGATTCATGATTTTCTGAAAGTCAGGGGATTTTTCCTGACAAAATTCCTGACCTTGGGGAGATATTCTTGTGATGCGGTTTTCATCCGGGTCACCGATCCGGGTTATCGCACAAAACTCCGTTGCTTCGTTCTTCTGTGGCTCGCCCGATCCGCAGTCGGCATCTATTTTCCCCTCCGCAGGGCTGCGGGCAACTTCCTGAGGAAGCTTGGTCTGCGAAGACAACCAGCCAACCTTTGAATGTCAGTTGCCCGTGCCAGCACTTCCGTGATTCCGTGCATTTCCTCAAACCTGTTTCCTATTGATTCGGCTTGCCCGCGGATCCTTCGGCGTAGACGAACACTCCCCAACAGTCATCAGTGATCTCGCCCGCTTCACCCTTCCGCTCTCACCTTTTGTCCTTTCAATGACTCCATCCAAACCGCACCTCCTTTTGATGGGGCAGACACCACCACCTTGGCATGGGCAAGCGGTGGCAACACAGATTCTTTTCGATCACGACTGGCCGGACTTCCAAATCCATCGCCTGCCGATGGAATTCAGCGAGGAGATGCTTGAGGTCGGGCGCTTCCAGTGGAAGAAAATCCGGCATCTCTGGCATTTGATCCGGAAGGCGAGGCGGATCCTCAGGCAGCATCCTGACACCATCCTCTTCTATCCGCCGGCCAGTGCGAAATGGATCCCATTCCTGCGCGACGTGGCGTTCCTGTGGAGTGTCCGCTACCTCGCGGGCAAGACGGTTTTCATCTTCCATGCCAGCGGATTACCCGTGTTCGCGAACGGTGGATTTGTTAGAAAATGGCTTGGCAGGCGGATCTATCAGTCGGCTGATATTTCACTGGAGGTCGCCCAGGAAGTGGTGCCTCCCCACTCGGTCTTCAGGGCCAAGACATGGCAGTGGTGCCCCTGTGCCATCGCGATTCCCGATTGGCTCGGGCCAAAGACCTACCACAGCCGCCCGTTGACCGTGCTGTTCGTCGGGAGCTTGCAGGAAGGGAAAGGAGTCCTGGAAATTCTCAAGACTGCCAGCCTTCTGAAGCAACTTGACCGCGAGGGTGATTTCAGGATCCGCATCGTGGGAAAGTGGTTCTCTAAGGAATTTGAAAATCATGTCCGCCATCTACACGAGGAATTGGAATTGCAGAACATCGTCGAGTTCGTCGGCCAACTCACCGGAGATGAAAAGTGGCAAGCCTACGCCGAGGCGGACGTGTTCCTGTTTCCGACGCATTACGAATCGGAAGCCACGCCCATCGTTCTGATGGAGGCACTGGGAGCGGGTCTTCCGCTCATCTCCACGAAATGGGCCGGCATTCCCGCCATGCTGGAGGGGTGCGAAACCGCAGAGCTCTACGCGGTGAAGTCTCCTTCCGAGTATGCCCAGGCGTTGATCGGCCAGCACGAACGGCGTAACAGCCTGCCGGAGCTGGCGAAGCGGTCCCGCGAGTTCTATCATGAGCATTTCAGACCCCGGAAGTTCATCGAAAGGGTCCAGACCGCACTGCTCGACCTTTGCCATGCGAGAGCTTCCGCACCGCTTTCGTTGCAGGTCTATCTAGCCGACCAGAATCCGAAGCTCGGGCGCAGCCTGGGGATCTCGCGCATGACGGAGGTGGTTTACCGCGAGTTGGACAACCGCAGGGATGCGCGGCTCTCCGGAATTTCCTCACGCACCTCCCTCCAGCCGCCGAACTCGTCCCCGCTCAACAAGGTATTCCCCTGGGGAACGCGGAACCATGTCCTGCGCATTCTAACTGACCACCTCCACCCGCTCGTCATCCGGGAGAAGCCAAGGCCGGATCTCTGCTATTTCCCCAAGGGCTTCCTCCCCCGGCTGCACCATCTCTGCAAACCGTCGGTCGTGACGATTCATGACACGATCATCCAGTACTACAGCGACCACTATCCGAAATGGCGGACGGATACCGAATACCGCTACTGGGCGAGCATGCTCAAGCACACCCTTCGCCATGCCAACTCCATCCTAACTGTATCTGAGTCCGCGAAAGCCCAGATTCTCACGTTCATGCAACGCCATGGAATCCCCGAAAAGGAAATCCATGTCACTTACGAACCGTGCCTCTATGAAAATATTCCACAGCCCGTCAATCCGCCGAAGGCCGGCTACGTGCTGCATCTAGGCTCCCGCGAACCCCACAAACGAACGGAATGGCTGATCCGCCAATGGGTAGAGGCCTCCGTCAGGAATCCGGCTTTGCCGACCTTGCATGTCATCGGCTCGATCCCTGAAATCGTGGAAGCCCTGGCTTCGGAATCCACCAACATCGTGCGGCTTCCATTCCTGAATGACGATGCGCTGCGGACCCAATTCAGCACCGCCAGAGCGTTGATCCTGCCTTCCGAGATCGAGGGTTTCGGCTTGCCCGCCATCGAGGCATACTACCTGGGTACGCCGGTCTGTTATACAATGGGAACCTCGATCGAAGAGATTCTAAAAGTAGCGACTTCACGCGGTGGCTTTACATTGGAAGATCCAGCGAGCCTGTTCACCGCCCTCGATGACGTCATGACGATTTCCAACGAGGAAATCCATGCTTGCGGACTCCAGCTGCGGGAGGTTTACGCCGCCGGGTCGGTCGCTGACAAGATGATGGCGGCATTCCGAAAGGCATTAATGACATGAAGCATCAGCCCCCAGCCTGATCCTCGGCGTCAGGTTGAAAACAGCCGGGCGATCTTTCCGATCACCCGTTTCCAGGTTACCGGCCGACTCCATCGCTCGATAGCCACAAAATCGTAATACAAGGAAAGCCCCCGCAGGATCATCCGGCTTCGATATCCCTCGCGATCCGCCTTGAGAAGGTTCGCACCGCTTCTCAACCATCGGTTCCTGGCTTTGAAGACCACCTCATCCGGATGATTTTTAAGGATCCAGGTTCCGAGGGTTTCATATTCGGAAAACTCACTGCCGGACTGTCCGGGCAGCAGATCCAGAACGACGGCAGCAAACGGGGCGTTGAATTCTGATTCGATCCCGCCCACGAACTGTCTTACCCATCCCACGCGGACGGGCAGACATTGCGCGATGAAGGACTTGTCCGTCAATTTCCCATATCCTAGCAGCCGTGTCATCGTATCGAAATACGGAGGATGGTTCTCAGCGCCATGATAGAAAGCGACTCTACCTGAGACAGCATCGATGAAATCAATCCTGCGAAGCGGCACCGTATCCGCATCCCAGATCAATACCAGATCACTGTCTTCGAGTCCGCTTTGGTTGATCGCGTTGATTTTGACAAACTGTTGGAACAACCAGTGGCCCCTTGTCTGGTTCTCGCCCTTCACCCTGCTCAGGATCATGGAAAGCCCGCAGTTTTCCGAATAGCGCCCCTCTCCGACGACATTCCACCCTGCACAGGTGGCGGATTCGAAATCCGCGATCTGTGCATCTGGACAAACCAGCTGGTATTCATCCGCGTCGATATGCCGGATTATTGCCCTGGCCGCGATTTCCCAGGTTCCGATATCTTTGATCTCGCACACGCAAAGCACCCGCTTGAGCCGGGTCCCTCGCGCGACATTGGAATGAGACGTTTCCATCATTTTAACAACCACCCTTCCGCCCGGCTGAAGAAGCGGCCGGCGCGAGGGAAGCGTCATTGAGCCGGTTGCACAGGATTGATCTCATCGCCGGATTATTTGAAACCACCGCCGCATTGGCAAACCAATGTGAGCGCGAACCATCTTTCCCATGATCCGAATCGTCATGCTCGGCCGTCTCGGCAACAATCTGTTCCAGTATGCGCTGGGCCGGGTTCTGGCCGAAAAACACAACGTGCCGCTCATTATGGACGGATCGTGGTTCAACCGCGAGGGCTGGGATCAGGTGAAATGTTTGCGGGATCTGCCCGGACCGGCGAGTGGCACCGTCAAGGTGATCCGGTGTTGTTCTATCGGAGCCCGTGCCCTTTTGCGAGCCACCGGCAAACACTACTGGGACTACCGCGGCGTGCCCGTGCTGCGCGAATCCGAGAACGACAAGACCTTTGATCCGGAATTCATGAACGCACCTTCCGATTGTTTCCTATTCGGATATTTCCAGACCCCTCTCTATTTCAAGGGGCATGAAAACGCTCTTCGCAGCGAACTCTCCACCCACGGACTCGGCCTTGAGGCCGGACGCGAAGCATTGGCGGAAAAACTGCGGGAACCGTGCTCCGTGGGCGTGCACGTCCGGCGGACTGACTACGTCGGCAATCCGAACCTCAACCTCTGCGACACCAGCTACTACCGCACTACGATGAACCGGCTGCGCGAAAGTCTGCGCGGTCCCCGGTTCTTCATTTTCTCCGATGATCCCGCGTGGTGCGCCGCAAATCTGGCGGGAGCGGATGTCGAAGTGGTGCCACTCTCGCCAGTTCACTCCGCCCTGGCCGACATGCACCTCATGAGCCTCGCCAACCACCACATCATTCCTAACAGCAGTTTTTCCTGGTGGGCGGCCTGGTTGGGTAAAAAAGACGGTCAGCGGGTCCTGATGCCGTCACGGTGGTTTGCGTCAATCAACGCTCCTATCGGGGAAAAGCAGTGCGAGGGATGGGAAATCATTTGAAGAGCTTGCGTCCGCCGCGCAACCTCGATGGATCAAGATGGAAACCGAATCAGCGAAGGCCCCGGAGGGGAATGCGGTCATGTTCGGGCGCAAGGCCACTGCCATCGGGATGCTGGTGTGCGCGTTGGTGATCCTCGCTTGGTTCTCTCCGTGGTGGATGGGTGGCAGGAACCTGGCGCCGTTGGACGTCATGCATGAGATGATGCAGCCTTGGCGCGGCACCGACACGCCGACCACCGTCAAAAACCATTTCGTCTCGGACGCCGTTGACAACTATCTGGTTTACCGGACCTACGCCGAGAGCTGTTATAAAAACGAAGGCTGGGTCGGCTGGAGTTCGCTCACATACGGAGGCACCGCGCAGTATGCCAACACCATGGCGCTGTACTACGACTGGACGATGCAGTTGCATCGCTGGTTCGGCTTCTGGACAGCCTGGCACCTCGGGATCATGGGGCAGGCCATGCTGGCAGCTACTGGTATGCTGCTTTTCCTGCGCGGTCGTTCCATCGGCTTTCTCTGGGCGGTTTGCGGAGCCCTCGCCTTCGCCGCGAATTCCCAGTTCGTGACATGGATCAATCATCGCTGGGCATTGAGCGCGTTCTGTTGGGTGCCTTGGATCCTGTGGGCCATTGACGGCTACCGGAGCGGGAAAAGAGGCTTCTGGGCGCTGGTTCCGGCATTTATCGCCATGGCATTCCTCGGCGGATCGCTCCAGCACTGCGCGCATGTCGCGCTGGTCGTAGTCGCCATGTGGGGCGAGGAGGCGATCCGGGCCGGACGGACCCAGCGGCCGCAGTTCCGCCTGCTCGGCCGCTACGCCGCCTGGGGATTGTTAGGATGTGGGCTGGCGGCGATGATGCTGTTGCCCTGCATCGCGGCTTACCTGCGGAGCAGCGAACTCGGCCTTCACGCGACATCCCGCATGGGACTCTATCCGGGCGGGTTGATACAGCCGGTTTTCAACCTGCTGGCTTATCCGTTGCAAATTTTTCCTTCCGTGTTGGGGCGGCCGAGCTCGATGGACGCGATGAAGGCCTTCAGGAGCGATCTGTTTTTCGTAGCCTATTTCGGCTCGATTCCCGTGCTGGTCGCTTATTTGGCCTGCTTCCGGAAGGGCGTTCCGCCGCTGGCCAGACTGCTGCTCCTGTTGGGGCTGCTCATCCCGCTGACACCGCTGGTGAAATTCCTCTATCAGCGGATGTTCCTCATCTCGATTGTGGGAGGGGTTTTCGCGTTCGCCCATTTCATGCAAACCGCCTCCGCTGCCACCCGCCTCCGGGTCACGCGGCGGGTCGGAATTCTGTCGGGCATCGCGATCTTTTTCTGGACGACGGCGAGCATTCTGTTAGAGCTCAATCGGACCAAGGTCGAATCCGCGCTTCAGCAGAGATTCCTCGATTCATCCACGGGCGGATCGTTCGGCTACTTCAAGGACTGGATGCAGGGCCGGTTGGTGAATTTCGTGGGGGATTTCCAAATCTGGAGCCCGCAGCAACTGTTGCCGCTGGCGCTTTTCATCATCGCACTGGCCGGGCTGGGATGGACCGCAAGCGCATGCTCGAAACGCCGCCGCACCGGCAGCCTCATGGTGGCACTCATGGTCTTGCTGGAGGTGACGCTGTTTGGTTCGCGGTGGATCACCTACACGGATCCCGCGAAGTATCCCGCCTTTCCGGTCACTCCTGAAGTCACCGCCCTGCAACAGCATGTCGCCGATGGCCGGATCATCACCCTGACGACGGATTTAGCAGCGCACATGGCCACGACACCGTTCCTTCCCAACACCCTCGTTCCTTACGGCGTCGCGACGATCGGTGGCTTCGACAGCATAGTGGAGGCGGGCATGTTCACCGCTGCCAACATGAGCACCGATGCCTATCGGCTCGGCCACTTGGGAGTCAGCCACCTGATCACCGCCCCCGGCAGCACCCCGCAAGGTCGGGGATGGGAAAAGGTCTGGAACAGCGAGGTCATGTCGCTTTTTGAAAACCAGGCAGCGGTGCCGCACTACGTCGGCTTCACCAGCGACCGGGACAGGGAGGCATTTATGTTAGATCAGCCGAACCAGCCGTGGATCCGCCTGGAGGAAACCAGCCACAAGGAGAACACCCGAAGTATCGAGGTGCCGGCAGGGGTGAAATGGGTACGCGTCGCGGAAAACGAAGCCTCCGGTTGGGAGTACCGGATCGGAAACGGCGGGCCATGGCAAAAAGTCCGGCGTGCCGGCGATGCCAGCATGCTGTTAGCGCTCGGAGACTCCCCCACCCGACAACCCAGCACCGTCATGATGCGCTACAACCCTCCGCTGCGGCGGATCGGATTTGAAATTTCCGCCGTTTCACTTCTGCTCACGCTCGTTGCGGGTGCCGGCATCCGTTTCATCAAGCCATCCATCCGCTGAACCCTCCATGGTCACGCTCCTTTCGCCAGATCCCGACTCCCCGATCCACCCGCATGCGGAATCCATGCTGCCGGCGATCGGCGGGTTTCCACCTTCCGACAAACCCTTGTTTCTGGCAGGCTATCACGAGCTGTGCCGGATCGATCTGAACGGGCGGCGGGCACTCGAAATCTGCGGCGGAGCCGGAAAACTGGCGGCTCACCTCGCGCAGGGATTCCCGCAAGGGGAGATCACCGGGCTCGACTTCTATGCGGCATCGGGCCCGGAGATCGAATCCATGTTAGAAAAGCTTCCCCACCTGTCCTATGTCGCGGGCGATGCGTTCGATCTGTCGCGCTTCGCCCCGGATTCGCTGGATTTGATCTGGGGGCAAGCGGCGCTGCACCATCTGGCCCACAACACCGGAGGACTATCCCGGGAAGCGTTGCGTGTCCTGAAGCCCGGCGGGCGTTTGGTTTTCATCTTCGAACCCATGGGACACAACCTGCTCGTCGCGGCGATCCGGGCGATCCGCATGGCGAAGCACGAGCTGGAGGACGAGAGCAATCTCTATCTCCCGCAGTTCGAGAGGATGGCGGAAGGCTTCTCAGGCTGTGAGGTCCAGATGTTCAACTTTCTCGGGTATCCGATGAAAGCGGTGTCGGATCGCTTCCGCCTTCTATCCGAAGGCGTGCGGAAACTGGATTCCTGGTTGTTCGCCAGATTTCCGAAACTCCTCCGCTACGGAGCCAACTGCAACGTGATCTTCACGAAGTGAGTGAACGCTGGTACACCTGTACGCCAGTCGCCTTCGGCGGCGGGCCTGACTTTTTCTCGCGCGACAGCGGCCTGATGTGCCGTGGCTTCCAGGCAATCGGCTGCGAGTCACGCGCCGTAATGCCGGGCGACGCGCAGGCAGAGGACGAACCGGATCTCATCCGGACGAAGTTCGCGAATCTCGAATCACCAGCGTGGTGGAAAAGCCACCAACTTGACGGAGTCGTTCTATATGCGTGGGGCAGTCCGAAATTCCGCAAGGTCGCGGCGGCCATCCGGCAGGCCGGGGTGTTCCTGATCCTCAATCAGGACAATGGCGGATTGATCAGCCCGCTCGCGGGATTTTCCGGATGGGTCGCGGAGCAGCGGAATTTAACAGAAAGCGGACCTGCCTTCATGAAATTGTTAGCACGGGGTTTTACCAGAGGGCTGCTGGTTACCGATCCCTTGCGGGCCGCCCACTTGCAGCAAGGTGATGTGATCGCTTGCGTCTCGCCGGTGGCCGCAAGCCACTACCGGAAGTTGTGCCGCATCTACGGAGGTGATCGGCTGGCGGCACGGGTCGAGGTACTCCCCCACCCCGTCGAATCGATTTTTCAATTTGACGGAGAACCGGATTTCAAATCTCGCCAAGTGGTTTGCGTGGGACGCTGGCAGGAGCGGATCCAGAAGCGTCCGGACCTGATGATGGAGGTTTTGCAATCGCTAGTGGAGCAGGATGCCACCGTCCGCGTGGAAATTGTCGGGACCAAGACACCCGGCCTTGAGGCATGGCACCTGAACCTCCCCGAAAAATTCCGGAACCGCATTCGACTGCGGGGCCGCGTGGATCGTGTCCAGCTCTGTGGAATCCTCCGAACCTCGCAGGTTTTCTACAGTGCTTCCGCATTCGAGAGTTTCGGAATCGCGGCAGGCGAGGCGCTTTGCTCCGGCTGTTCGGTGGTGGGGGGACGCTCTCCCTCGATGGCGAGTTTCGAGTGGTTTACGTCGGAGCGCTCCGGTCGTCTGGCGGTTGAAAACGATGCCCCCGGACATCTCGCCGCGCTCAAGGACGAGCTAACAAGCTGGGAACAGGGAGAAAGGAATCCGATTTCCATTTCAAAAACATGGGCCAGCCGCTTGCATGCGGAACAGGTCGCCATGCGGGCGCTGGAACTGCGCATGACCCGACCGAAGCCGAATTGAAACCACGATGGATTTCACGATCATCACGCCGAGTCTGAATTACGGGCGGTTCCTTGAGGACTGCCTGGCCAGTGTCGCGAAGCAGTCCGGCGTCAGCCTGGAGCACCTGGTCTTCGACGGCGGATCCACCGACGAAAGCGCGGCGGTCGCGGCCCGGTTTCCTGACGCGGTTTGGACGCAAGGGAAGGATTCGGGGATGTCGGATGCGATCAACAAAGGCTTCGAACGCGCTCAGGGCGATTGGGTGATTTGGCTGAATGCCGACGACCGGTTGAAGCCCGGAGCCCTTGCCGAGATTCTCGTCGCGCTGAAGCAATCAAAAGCGGATGTGGTTTATGGCGACTACGATTTCATCAACGAGACAGGCGGCTTGATCCGGACGATGAAGGTGCCGCGCTGGTCGAGGTTCGTGCATATCTATCATCATTGTTATGTTCCATCGACCGCGGCGTTCTATCGAAATTCCTCCGTCATTGGAGAAGGCCATCGCCTGCGCGAGGATTTCCGCTACGTGATGGACGGAGAGTTCTACGCCCGGCTGGATTCTCTAGGGAAAAAGTTCTGCCACGTTTCCATCAATGTCGCCGACTTCCGACTGCACGGGAAAAACGCATCGCATCGCCACCTCGCCGGAACGCGTGACATGGACACGATCCTGGCGGCCGAACGACAGCACGTGGAATCCCGCGCGATCCGCAGGGCCTACGGGCACTCGTTTTTCAAGGACCCCTATCTGGAAGGCCTGATCGACGGGCTGTTATCCGTCGCTTCACGGGGCTGGAAGGCGGTTCTCAAAACATTTCCACTGTGAAAGCGCCACCTCCTAACATCCGTGTCGCTGCGGTCTTCGCCACCATGAACCGGTCGGCGACGGCGAAGGCCTGCGTCATGGCGCTGGCCCGGCAAACCTGTCCTCCGGAGTGGGTCATGGTGGCCGACAATTGTTCGACCGACGACACGGCAAGCGTGCTCGGGAAATTGGAAAACCTGCCATTCAAGCTGGTGGTCCACGCGATGGATGAAAACCGTGGGAATGCTGGCGGGGTGCGGGTCGTGATGGATCAGGCGTTCGCTGCGGGAGCGGACGCGGTTTGGATTCTCGACGACGATTCGTGGCCGCGCGAACCTGCGTTAGAGGCATTGCTCGCCGGCCCATGGAATCCCGAAATCGTGCGCCACGCCTTGCAGGTCGATCCGGCAACCGGGAAATTCACCTGGCCGCAGCAGATCGACGACGGACAAGGCGGCTGGAAACTGGCCTGGTGCGAGGATGACCTGCCGGACGGACCGGCGATCCGCAGCCGGATCTCCTGGACGGGAGCTCTCCTTCCCTGCGAGGTCCGTGAGGCGGTCGGGCCGGTGAATGGCGAGTTGTTCATCCGCGGCGAGGACGAGGAATATCCCTGGCGCATCGAGCAGGCGGGATTCGAACAAGAGGCCATCCGCGGAGCGGTGATGGATCACCCGGGGCCGCAGAATGTGGTCCACTGGCATCTGCTGGGAAAGCGGTTTTTCTTCGAACGGGGACTCGCCGACTGGAAGCTCTACTACAAGGTCCGCAACATGGTCTGGCTGAAGCGCAAACAGTCGGGAAATTTCCGGGCGCTCTGCATGGCCGCCGCCTATTCGCTCGCCGCGGTCATGATCGATGGCAGCGGGCGCATCCCCCTGCTCCGGCGGGCGATCCACGACGGCTGGAACGGACAACTGGGAAAGATGAAAAGCTAACATCTCATGATTTCGAAACTCAAATCCCTGGTCCGGCAACTGTTTTACCGCTCGTCGCTATTCCGCGGCATCGTCGGGACCGCTTCCATCCTGTTAGGAAGGACTCAGGCAACCGGGATGTCACACCTGCTTTCCTATCGGGAGAACGACGCCATCGGCCCGCTGCAACGCGACGAGGCGATCGCACTGTTCGGAATCGTTAGGACCTTGCGACCGAAGACGCTCGTCGAGTTCGGATTTTTCCACGGCCACAGCGCGTTCAATTTCCTGCAGGCGATGACGGATGACGCGAGGCTCTTCAGCTACGACATCGACGGGGATTCCATCAGGCGGGCGAGGACGGAATTCACCTTCGATCGTCGCTTTACATTCATCGGAAAGTCGCAAACGGAGTTCGCTCCTGGTGATATCGGAAACCGGGAAATTGATTTCGTGTTCTTCGATGCCGCGCACGAACTGGAGCTGAACATCGAGACGTTCAATCGTATCGCCCCTCATCTGGCAGCGGAGGCGATGGTCGCCGTGCACGACACCGGATTGTGGAACCGGTCGCATTTCGCTCCAATCCATGAGACGTTCACCCGCGAATATCCGGGTGTATGGAAGAGCGGGGATCTGTATGCCCATCAACCGGGCGAGAGGGCGTTCATCGAATGGGTTCTCGAGAATCATCCGGAATTCACCGCCATCCATTTCCATTCCACGAACACCCTGCGGCATGGGTTCAGCTTGCTGCAAAGGAAGCGGAACCTGACGGACTGACCGCCAGCCTAACAGGCGATGAGTCGCGGCCATTTGCGTTGGACAGGGTGATGCACAGCCAGTGCGAGCGCGATTCCAGCCGCATCACACACCAAGTCAACGATGTCCGTGCTATCAAAGCCGAATCCGAACGCGAATTGAGCCGCCTCGATGGCCAAGGCGAGGATGATCGCCAGCGAGCAGGCGGATCGTCTTCCAACGAGGCAGGCGATTAGAAATGTCGGCCCGAACAAAAGCACGATATGCAGAAAGGGCCGGGCCTTTTCCACATAATGTTTGATGCGGATGGTGATATCTCCCTTTTCAGGAATTCTCCCCACGGACTGCAGGGCCGCCGGTTGCCCGGTCACCGGACTTGAAGTGGTGGCCAAGGGTTCGGAGGCAGGTTCATCGACAACCCGTGTTTGCGGGATCTTCTCCCCGATTTGAAAAGGAGAGCCGAAAGACCGGTATGACTTCCAAGGTCCGGGAACCACGAAATAGATGCCCATCAGGATCCAGATGGCTCCGGCTAACAGCGGGCGGGTGATACACCCGGGGCCCTTGTATCGGATCCAGGCGAATATCCAGGCGAGCCAGGCTGCCATCAGGACCCAGCGTCCGATTTTCCAGAGCAATCGTTCACGGACGACCGTCGCCTCGAAAAGCGACAACTCGAGATCTCCGGAAGTGCCCAGGTTTTCAAGACGGAGGGCGGGAATCGCCGGCGGGCGTTCCGGTTTTGCCACCATCTCCAAGACGCTGCCCAGATCATCATGCCTTACCGTGTGGAAGGAATCGTTTTCCCAAATGGAGCCGCCGCTGGGATCATGCCACTCGATGATGCAACGCCCGTCCTCCCAAACCTGCGTGCCCGGACGGAGCTTGCGGGCGGACGCGACAAACTTCAAATGCAGCAACCCGACCGCCCGGATCTTGGGAAAATCGAAACGCGTGACGACACCGGGACTTCCTTGATCCACCCGCAGCCTGAGTTCGGGCCCTGTGGCGGCTCTCAGCCAAGCGACCCCGGTCGCCGGTTTGGCGAGCTGTTGAAGTTCCTGAAGCCGCCAAGTTGGAAATACGGGAGTTCGCTCGAATCGATACTGCCATAGAAAATAGAGAGCAGCCAAAAGGATCAAAAAGATTCCCGGCAGTGTGAATCGGCGCATCGGTAGCGGTAGAATCCACGTCTGGACCGCGAATCCAACCAAATTTCCCCCCGAATTCTCCAGTCGCCCCACACCGGCGGTCAAAACCAAATCGGCACTCTTTCGCACTCTACGATTGCAGCGGGTGAAATTTTGACGATCTTTGGGCCTTCCAAGTCTGACTAAAATTCACCCCGTCGTCTTTGCCTTATGGCAATCAGCCGAAAAGATTCATTCACCCTGCAAGCGCTTCAATTAACCGACGCGCTGTTGGTATGGCTTGCCTTTTGGTTGGGTGGATTCTTACGGGTCCGGATGGGGATGAGCGATCCCGATGAAGGCCTCCTTCAGTCGATGAATTGGGTGCTCTATATCGCGGTTCCTTTCACGCCGCTGGCGCTTGAGCGTTTCGGCTTTTATGACCACCTGCGGCACAAGCCGGCGGGTGCCGCCATGTGGCAACTCACGCGGGGGCTTCTGGCGATTGTTTTGCTGGTCGGCATCTTCGCCGTTTTTGCCAAGATCATGGATGCGAGACGTCTGGTGCTCGGCCTCGGCATTGTTTTCACCTTCCTTCTGATCTTCCTGCGGGACCGCGTGGTACACCGCTGGTTGAAGCAAAAACTTCAAAGCGATGACAGCAAGGAAAGGATCATCATTGCCGGCTCCGGCAGTGAAATGGCGGATTTGTTAGACGAATTGGATCCGGAAATCACCTCGGGCTGGAAAGTGGTGGATCATTTCGATCTCGGCACCCGGGAAGTCCACGAGTTGTTCGCCCTGCTGAAGGACGAGTCCGTAAGCCGGGTGGTGTTTTCCGCGAAGGGGACTGAGTTTGAAAAAGTCGCCCGGGCGGTGGAGGCCTGCGAGTTGCAGGGAGTGGAAGCCTGGATCGCCGCGTCGTTCATCCGCTCGCAAATCGCGCGGCCGGTGTTCGACGCCATCGGGAACAAGCCGATGCTGGTGCTGCGCTCAACGCCGGAGCTTTCGTGGGAGCTGCTTTGCAAGGAAGCATTCGACCGGATCGGGGCGGCATCGATCATTCTGGTCACTCTGCCGCTGTGGATCATCGCCGGTTTGGGTATCATGATCAAAAGCCCGGGCGCGCCGGTGTTTTTCTCACAAATGCGGGCCGGGCGTTACGGCAAGCCGTTCCGAATGCTGAAATTCCGCACCATGGTAGCCAATGCGGAAGAGCTGCTGGATCAAATCAAGGAGGACCACGGCAACCACATGGAGGGGCCTGTTTTCAAACTGAAGAACGATCCACGGATTTTTTCATTCGGCGCTTTCCTGCGGAAATTCAGCATCGATGAACTCCCGCAACTTCTCAATGTGGTTTCCGGCGAAATGAGCCTCGTCGGTCCCCGTCCCCTGCCGGTTTACGAGGTTGAGGCATTTTGCGAGCTTTCCCACCGCCGGAGATTGAGTGTGAAACCGGGCATCACCTGCGAATGGCAGGCCGGCGGACGCAATACGATCACTTCGTTTGAAGAGTGGGTGGCCATGGATTTGAAATACATCGACAACTGGTCGCTGTGGCTGGATATCAAAATCCTGTTCCGGACGATTCCTGCCGTGCTGTTTGGCAAGGGAGCCACCTGATCGGATTGCGCTCCGGGAAGCATTCCCCGCGTTACCTCCGTTAGGCCAGATCAATCTAACAATCATGCCTGTTGCTTCCTCCGTTTTTCTTGTACTCGCTCTGATTTTGGCGGTCGTGATCGGCCCCCAAACCCGCGCATGGACCTGGGGGCCGGCAATGTTGGCGCTGGGGTTTGCCGTCACCGCCGCGTTGCCATCGCTGTGGAAGAAGACCCGGTTGGCCGGAGACTTCGGACTGATGGCTTTGGGGTTGTTGGTGACCGGCTGGTTCGCGTGGCGGGCATGGCTTTCACCGGTGGCCGAGCTTGGCGAGGCGGACCTGATGTTGCTCTGCGGCGTGGTGGGCACCTTCGTCTGTGTGAGGGCCATCGAGGGAAATGCGCAGGCCGAGCGGATTCTGAGCTGGGGGATAGCCTTGCTGCTGTTAGCCAATATCCTTGTCGTCTGGAAGCAGGTTCTCGATCCCTCATTCTCACCCATCTTCCGGTCAAGGGCAGCGGGGGCGCCATCGGGATTTTATGCCCACTACAACGAAGGCGCCAATTACCTCATCGCATCTTCCCTGATGGTGGCGGCGGATGCGCTTTTCAGGAAGCATTCACTGCTTCCGCGGATTTTTCTGGGGCTTGTTTCCATCGGCGGGTTGGCCGCCGTTTATTTCACCCACTCGCGGGGCGGCATTCTGGGAGCGGCATTGGGAGCCGGGGTTTTCACGGGTTTGTTGTTAATGGTCGGCCAACGCGACAAGGCCCGGTGGTTCGCCCCGGCGGTGATTGCCATTCCGCTGGCTGGCTTGATCCTTGGAGGTTTCGTTTATGCGGGTTGGATGTCATCCCAGCAACTCCGCATGGCCGGAAGCGGCATCACACAGATGATGGACAACAACGGCAGGCTCCACCTGTTGGGAATCGCGTTGTCATGTGTGGGCCTGCATCCCATGGCGGGCGGCGGCAGCCGCAGCTTCAGTTGGGAGAGTTTCCGGTTTGCCGAAAGCAGGCTGCAAGGCGACGTCATCACCCATCTTCCCGAGCAGGTTCACAACGAACTGATGCAGGCCGCCACCGACTACGGCATCATCGGTGCCGGATTGCTGGTCGGTCTGTTAGCAACCCTGGTGTTGGTCGGGGTGATCCGGACCTTGTTTTCCGAATCCCGCAAGGAGCCGGATTTCGACGACGTCTGGCGCATCGGCGGATTGTCGGCGCTCGTGGGGATGTTCATCCAGTCCTGCTTCAGTTTTGTGTTTCACTTGCTTCCGGGCGCGATCCTTCTGGGCATTTGTCTCGGCCAGATCGCACGGACAACGCCCCGTCCCGGGAAAGTTCCGCAAGTGATGGGCTCGAAGATCCTCCTTTCCGCCGTCGCGATTGCCTGCGTGGTTTTCCTCCTTCCCGTGGGCTGGAATGGATCCCGGGTGACCGGGGTCTTGTGGTCCAGCTATTTCAGCAAGCAACCGGTTACCTCCTCCGAGTCCAGAATCGACTCTCTCGGCGAAGCGCTCGATATCCGGCCACAATCGTCACTCTATCAGGAGCGTGCTTTCGTTTTTCAAGAGACTTCGTCCATGATCGAGGGAGATCCTTCGAAACAAATGGCCGGGCGTGCGATCGCCGACTACGAGGAGGCCGAGCTTCTCCATCCGTTTGATCCAAATCCTGTGATCAACCGTGCCAACGTCCTGAGCCAGCAGCATCGGGACAGGGAGGCGGAGGATGCCTACAACCGGGCAATCTCGCTGCAGGGAGGGATGGAGCCGAGTTTCCGCGCACGCTTTTCGCTGGCAAAACATCTCATGAATAAAGGGCTCCGCCAGTTCAACGCGGAGTATCCTGCCGATTCGCTCGCAGCATTGGAGATAGCAGCCCAACAGATGGAGGAATCGATCAAACAAATGCATTGGGTCATCCCCGACATGAGGAGTCCGAGGGTCTCCGTTCAGGAAAGCCTCGGCACTGCGCGGGAGGCCAATGGTGATTACGAAGGGGCGATGAAAGCCTACGATTTTGCGACCACGCTGTATGAAGGGACCCGTGCCCACTACCGCGCGGGACTTCTCAATGGGAAAATGGCGGCTTCGGCTTGGTCTGCCCGCCATCCGGCGGAAGCCATGGGGTATTTCATCGAAGCCAAGAGACGGATCGAACAGGCCACACAGTTGCCACAAGGAATCACTCCGAGCCAACGGATCGAATATCTTTCCTACCTGGATGAGGCGATCGGCTATCTCAAAGGTGCGAAAATCGAACCCGTCGCGCCGTGGCGCTAGCGGATCACGGGACGATCTGGTCCCAGTTGATTTGATTCCGGGCGAACTGCGTCAGAAACGCCTGGAGCTTGGCATCCGCCTCGGATTCGGTGACATCAAAGGTAACCGTGGGCGGCCTGCCGTCGTACGCCGCTTCTGCCACTGTTCCATATTGGATGGTGGCTGACACATAAGCCCAGCGCTGGTCCATCCCCCTAACCAGCCGGTCCTTCATGTCGATGATGGTTCGCTTAAGGTGATCATTTGTCACCTGATCATGCCCGACGAAGAAATAATAAGTCAGGCAGTTGAACTTCGCATAGCGCTCGCGCTCGCCTTGGCTCGCGATGTTTCTCGACTGGACCGAGACAAGCCGTTTCACCGGCAACCGCCTTCCGCCGGATAGATCAAGAGTCAGGTTGTTAGAGGAATGAATATCGTGGCCCTGAGCATTCATGCACCGCTCAGCGCGATGGATCGAGTTGTTCACGTCCGCACCGGAAAGGACCACCGACAGGTCCACACGTTCCCGCACGGGGAATCCCTGGATGCTGATCTCACCGGAACGGATGCTCCGGCAGATCGCCTTGGAAAACTCGGTATCGCGCGACAAGACCGTCAATTCATCAGGGCTGGGAGGAACATTCTCCAGATCCCAGCTGCCGGAAGCTTCAGGAAGCTCCATGTCCACGGCTGAGGGTGCCACAGCCCCGGCGCTCGGCAGGAAATAAATCGCGCTCAGGCTCGCGCCTAAAAACAACGGCAACAGCCAGACTTTGGTTTTCATGATTCCGGGACGAAGTGATCCGGTTGATTCGGGCGGGTGACCACCTCCCGCCGCAACTGCCGACGGTTTGCATTTCTCCATGGTAGCCCGCCTTCAAGCAACGAATGGATGGTAAGCAGAAGCATCAGGGAAAACGGATAGAAAAGCAGCAGGCCCGACCAGTCATGCCAAGTGGTCCGTGCCCACTCGGAATCGCCATACTCGGCGATGACAAAAATCGAAATCACCCGCAGTGCGTTCCCAAGGATCGCCAGTGGAAAGGCGCAGAGGAACAGCAACACCCGTTTCCACATCGCCATTTTGGCAATGTAGGCCCAGGCTGCGGAGATCATCAGCAAGGCCATCAGCGAGCGGATCCCGCTGCATCCCTTGGCGATATCCAAAGGTTTCCAGTCGCCGCTGATCGGCAGCACCTTGGTTCCCTCCACATAGGTTTCCACACCTAGCAGGTCCGAGCCGTGATGGGCCATTGAGGTCGCCAGCAGTTGAAGATGGGTCGTCGCTTGTTGGAAGCTCGGCAGCGGAATCGCCAGCCAGAAAAAGAAGATCGGGAAAATCAGGATTTTCGCGATCCGCCAGCCCCAAAGATAGAGAGCGGAGCCCCACAAAATGAACGGCAGGGCACACATGGTAATGCGCGGCTGGAGCGTCCGGTATCCGGCCGCGTAAAAAAGCACTCCCACCAATATGGCCAGTAGCCCCCAGAGTGTCCCATCATACGCAGCGGCCTTCAGATCCTTGAACCGGTAAATGATCAGCCCCGTGATCACGAAGGGAAACAAGATGCCATGCTCGTAATCCAAGTCCTCATTCCAAGCGCTCATCAACCATCCGGTCGCGGAGAAATCCCGATCAGTTCCATAGCGCAGTTGAAATCCGTAAAACCAGACCAAGACCGCCACCGAGAGCAGAATCGACGCCCAGAATACCGGGTTCGGTTTTGCCTCAACGGAAGGCGCTCGTCCGTCCGTATCGGGCTCGGTTGGGTTTGGGGGCATCAGGTAAGAATGGAGTGGACGATTTCCGAGCAAAGTATTGCCGACCGTCCGCGCACTGTCAACAATCCGCCCGCCTTGCCGTTTATCGCACTTTTTTGCCCATGAAAATCATCAGTGGAACCGCTCACCGCGCCCTTGCCGAACGTATCGCGGAAAATCTTGGCCAACCGCTCGCCGACGTCCATGTCTCCGCATTTCCCGATGGGGAAACCGAAGTGAAGATCAATGAAAACGTCCGCAATGCCGATGTTTTCATCATCCAGCCGAGCTGCCCGCCGACCAACCACAACATCATGGAGCTATTGATCATGGTGGATGCCGCCCGCCGCGCCAGCGCGGAACGGATCACCGCCGTCATCCCGTTTTTCGGCTATGCGCGGCAGGACCGCAAGGATCAGCCACGCGTGCCGATCACGGCCAAGCTGATTGCCAATTTGCTCACTTCCGCCGGTGTGAATCGCGTCCTCACGATGGATCTTCACGCACCGCAGATCCAAGGGTTCTTCGACATTCCCGTGGATCATCTCTATGCGAAATCCGTTCTCATTAGCTATCTTCGCGAACGCCATCCGGACACTTCGAATCTCACCGTCGTCTCCCCGGATGTCGGCGGTGTGAAAATGGCCCGCGCTTATGCCGATGCACTCGGAGCCGAGCTCGCCATCGTCGCGAAGCATCGTGTCAGCGCGACCCGCGTGGAAGCGATGAACGTGATCGGTGAAGTCGAAGGCCGCGATGTTTTGCTCGTCGATGACATGACCGAAACCGCTGGAACCCTGACCGCCGCGGCGGAAATCCTCCACAAGCACGGTGCCAAGCGCGTTTACGCCGGAGTTTCCCACGCCATTCTCGGCGAACTCGCCCACCAACGGATCCGGGACTCGTCGATCGAGGAAGTGATCACCACCGATTCCGTGCCCCAGGCCGCCGGGCCGAAAGTCCAGGTCGTCGGCATCGCTCCCCTGCTCGGCGAAGCGATCCGCCGGATCCACGGCGGGCAGTCGATCACCTCGCTTTTCACGGTTTGAGGAGCGGCGCTGCCGATTCCCGAACAAATTTTTGACAAGCGTCCGCCAGGCAGCTACACACCCCGCCCCCGTACTGGGTGCAGTAATCCCCGGCGGCAACAACTACAAACGACCTACAGTCATGGCCAAGAAGACATCACTCAAAGCAGCCCCGCGTGCACGCAGCGGAACCGGACGCCTCAAACAAATGCGCCGCGAAGGCTGGGTTCCCTCCGTGATCTACGGAAAAGGCACCGAAAACATCAATCTCAAGGTCGATGCGAAGACCTTCACGGAACTTCTCGCCCACAGCAGCTCGGAAAACATCCTCGTCAACCTCGACATCGAAGGCCACGGCGTCCGTCTCGCGTTCCTTCAATCCGTCCAGCACGACTCGCTTTCCGGCGTCACGCTTCACGCGGACTTCCGCGCCATCGACGAAAACACCGCCATCACCGCCCACATCCCGACCCACCTCAACGGTGAATCCGTCGGAGTGAAAGCCGGTGGCCTCGTCGAGCAATACGTGCACGCCATCGAAATCACCTGCCTTCCGAACGACCTTCCGGAAACCATCGAGGTGGATATCACCTCCATGGAAATCGGAGCCTCGCTCCACATCGGCGACATCAAATACCCCGCCGGCGTAAAGCCCACCCACGCGGCCGACGTCGTCGTCGCCCACATCGGCAAGCCTGCCGCGTCCGTTTCGGAAGAAGCCGCCGCGACTCCAGCCAAGTAAGCGATCCATTCGTTTCTCCCAAACGCCCGGTCTGCGAAAGCGGTCCGGGCGTTTTTTTGGATCAGGGATTGTGGATCGTGGATTGGAGTTCGAAGATCCGGCTCTTCCATCCAATATCTCCCATCCAATATCTCCCATCCACGATCCTCAATCCTCTTCCATGTCTTTCTCGCTCATCGTCGGCCTCGGCAATCCCGGACGCCAATACGAAGACACCCGCCACAACGTCGGGTTCATGGTGCTCGACCGGATGGCCGCCGCCGCCGGTGCGACTTTCCAGTCCGTGCCGAAATGGCAGAGCCACATGACCAAGCTTCCCGGCTCCGGCACGATTCTACTTAAGCCGCAGACCTTCATGAACCTGAGCGGCCGCGCCATTCAGCAGATCCTCTCGTTTCACAAATGGCAGCCCTCGGAAATGCTGGTCATCTACGACGACGTCGCCCTGCCGCTCGGCTCTCTCCGTTTTCGCGAAAAAGGCTCTGCCGGCGGCCACAACGGCATCAAGTCCATCCTCCAGCATCTCCCGAATGACGAATTTCCCCGCCTGAAGCTCGGAATCGGCGGCAGCCAGCCCGGCGAAATGGTCGGCCACGTCCTCGGCAAGTTTTCCCCGGATGAAAAACCCGTTCTCGAAAACATGCTTGCCACTGCTCTGGAAGCCGTGCAGCTTTCGCGCTCCCAAGGAATCGCCGCTGCGGCGAATCGCTATCACACTCGTAACAATCCACCACCACCATCCGATGAGTCGCAAATACCAAGGCCTGATCGTCCTTAACACCAAGTCCCTCGAAGGCACCGTTGACGAACTCGTCAGCTCCGTTTCCAAGGAATTCCAAGCCGAAGGCGCGAAAATCGAAAAGGTCGCCCAGCTCGGCCGCCGCGATTTCGCCTACGAATCCCGCCACCTTCAATCCGGTCACTACGTGAACTACACCTTCGAAGGCGCACCGGAAACCATCACCAAGATTCAGAGCCGCCTCAAGCTGAACGGCCACGTGCATCTTCAGCATTTCCTGCGGATCGCCTGAGTTTTCCGCTCGCATCCGGCAGCGCAGCCCCCAGCATTCCACTTGTTATGGCCAATCTCAACAAAGTCATGCTCATCGGAAATCTCACCCGGGATCCCGAATTGCGCCACACCCCAAAGGGCACTGCTGTTTCCGAAATCTCGCTGGCGATCAACCGCAACTGGACCAACGAGCAAGGCCAGAAACAGGAGGACACGACCTTTGTCGAAGTCACCCTCTGGGGCCGCCAAGCCGAAGTCGTCCAGCAATACGTGACCAAAGGCAGCCCGATTTACATCGAAGGCCGGCTTCAACTGGACTCGTGGGATGACAAGGAAACCGGCAAGAAGCGGAGCAAGCTGAGAGTCATCGGGGAAAACTTCCAGTTCCTCGCCGGCAAACCCGGAACCACCGGTGGTGGCAATGGCGGCGGCTATTCCGAACGCCCGCAGCAATCCTCCTCCGCCCCACAGCAGCGCTCCGGCCCGCCGCAAGGTGCCTCCGCAGCCCCTGCCGACGACTTCCAGGAAGACGACGACATCCCGTTCTGATTTTTCCGATAGAATCCGTTTTGAAAAAGCGAGGCCGCGCGAGTAGCCTCGCTTTTTTCGTGTCCTGAAACCGCCGTTGCCACGACGCCCGACATATATTTTTCACTTTTGATAGATCGGGATTTTTCCATTCGAAAATGAAATCCGCCACTCAAGGCAAACACATGAAACCAATCCACGTCGGAATTATCTGGGGCGTTTTCGCCTCGTTCGCAACCGCTCAAAACCCGCAACCCGCGGGCAATCCCATCGCTGGCAAGATCAGCGATATCACGCTCTATCAAGGGACCGCCGTAGTCTCCCGCCAAGTCGATGTCCCGGCGGACAAACTGGGGGCCTGCGAGATCATCATCGGTCCGCTGCCCGCAGCGACTGATCCGGCTTCCGTTTATGCGGACAAGGTCAATGGCGCGACCGTGCGCTCCGTCGCCTGCCGCAGCAGGCCGCCGGAAGAGGCCGCGAAATTGCAGGGCCGCGCGGGTGAAATCGAAAAGGAGATTCATGACATGGAGGCGAAGATCTCCACTTCGAAGAACGAGATTTCGCTGCGCCGGATCCGCCAGGAATACCTCAAGGACTTACAGAAATTCGTGGCACCCGCCGCGACCCAGGAGATGACCCATGGCGTGATCCAATCCAAGGAACTCGAAGCCGTCACCCAGATGCATTTCACGCAGTATGAAAAAGCCTCGCAGGAAATCATGAAGCTGGACCTCGAAATCAAGGACGATGCCAAGGCCCTGAAGAAGCTTCTGGAGGAACAGGCCAAGCTCGCCGCCGGTCCGCCCGTCACCTACGACGCCGTCGTTTACCTCGACAAACCCGCCGCCGGGGCCGCCAGCCTGAGCCTCAATTATTTCGTCAGCGATTGCGGCTGGACTCCGGTTTACAACGTCCGTGGCGATACGAAAACCAGCGGCGTGGAAATCGAGTTCAACGCGCTGATCCATCAGGTGAGTGGCGAGGATTGGAACGAGGCGAAAATCGCGCTTTCCACCGCATCGCCGAAAACCAGTGCTTACAATCCGCGGCTCGCTCCGTTGTATGTCGGTGTTTCGAGCACAGCTCCCGCCCAGGCGGCACCGAGCCAAGCGGCATCCTACAAGACCGCCATCGAGAAAAAGAACGTCGCGATCAAATCCCAGTATCTCGGCAAGTCGATGGATGAAATCGCCAGCCAGAATTTCCTCGCCAACGATTCCGCCGCCAGCGTGCAGCTCATCGAGCTTTCCGAGCGCCTCAGCGAACTTCGGCTGATGAACGAAGGCGGCGATGAAGACCTGAGCATCCGCTACGAACTCGGAACGCCGGTGACCTTGGTCAGCCGCCGCGACGCGCAGATGGTGCCGGTCATCCACCATGCATCGCCCGCGAAGTTCTATCATGTCGCCGTGCCAATCCTCACCACCTCGGTGTTCAGGGAAGCGGAACTTGTCAACGCCACCAGCCGTGATTTGTTAGGCGGACAGGTCAATATTTTCCTCGATGGAGAATTCAAGGGCCGCACCGACATTTCCAGCATCGCCCGCGGCCGAACGTTCACGCTCGGCTTCGGCGTGGATGGACAAGTCAAGGCCCGCCGCGCTCTGGTGGACCGCAACGAAGACGTGCAGGGCGGCAACCGTCGGGTAGCAATCACCGCCGAAGTCATGGTGGACAATTTCAAGGACCAGCCGGTAAACCTGCGGATCCGCGAGCGCATTCCATTCATGGAAGACACCAGCAACCTGCGCGTCTCGACAGGCGAAATGAGTCATCCGCTCAGCACCAACGCCGACTACGTGCGCTATGAAAAATCCAAAGGCATCCTGCGCTGGGATTTGGAAATCCCCGCCGGATCCGCGGAGAAATCGACGTCGCTCCGCTACGCATATTCGCTGGAATTCGACAAAAGTCTTACTCTTCGTGACATCTCGCAGGAACAGAAAACCCGGGCACAGAAGGAGTTTGTGAACGATTCCCTGAAGAAATAACCATCGATTTCCCGGTGTGCCTCCACACGGACAAATCAGAGGCACGCCGGGAATCAGCACCATCGGTCCTTCCCGATCACATGCGAACGGGAAGGGTCTTTCGGTTTCGCCCGGATTGCCTTGGCGGTCGGTGAAAACCGGGCTTAGGCTGGCCGCCGATTGATCGAAGTTCGTTTTCAACGCGGCCTGCACCTGCCGGAGCTCGACCTGTGGCTGGACCCATGGGATGCGAAGCCGCGTGCGTTCGTTTCCCACGCCCATGCGGACCATTTCGCACGGCATGAATCGGCGCTTTGTTCGGATGTCACCGCCGCACTCGTTAGACGCCGGTTTCACCTGCCGGAAAACCGGATCGAGGCGGTCTCGTTTCATGTTCCGGTCGTGCGCGACGGCTTCCGGCTGAGGCTGTTGCCCGCCGGGCACATTTCCGGTTCGGCGATGCTCCACGTCACCCGCATCAAGGACAACGCGAGCCTGCTCTATACCGGCGATTTCAAAACCCGCCGCGGACGCACAGCCGAGTCTGTCAATTTCCTCAGCGCCGACACGCTCATCATCGAAACCACCTTCGGCCTGCCGAATTACGAGTTTCCGAACCCGATGGAAATCGAGGCAAGCATCCTGCGCTTCATCCAGGACGCCTTCGCCGACGGGGAAACACCCGTCTTGTTAGGCTATTCGCTCGGCAAGGCACAAGAGGCCCTCGCGTTGATCACCGAGCATGGCATTCCGGCACTGCTGCATCCCGCCGTCGCGGCGATGACCGCTGCCTGTCGCGAGGCGGGATTCGACATGCTGCCGGAACCGGTGGAGTTCGACGGCCACGCACCGCCCGGCCATGTTGTCATCGTTCCGCCAAACGCGATCCGGTCGAAACTGATGCGCGGCTTGAAAGCGAAACGCACGGCCATGCTCACCGGCTGGGCGTTGCAGCCGGGATCGAAATACCGTTATCGGGTCGATGAAGTCATTCCCCTTTCCGACCATGCGGATCACACCGGGCTGATGGAATGCATCACCCGCGTCCGGCCGAAACGAATCCTAACAGTTCATGGCTTTGCGAAGGAATTCGCCGCCGAACTGCGGGCCAAGGGCATGGACGCCTGGTGTGCGATGGGCGGCGACCAACTGGAGCTCTCCATCGCCCAAGCCGCGCAACGGCCCGGCGGCACCACCACGCGGGCGATCCGCGCGATCTGCCCGCTGGCGGATTTCGGCGACCTTTGCCGGTTGGTTGGAGAAACCAACAGCCGCGTCGCGAAAACCGAATACCTGGCGACCTACCTGCGCGGACTGGCGAACGATGACGACCTCCGGCTCGCAGCGGTGTGGCTAACAGGCGAGGCCTTGCCGCGGAAATCGGGAAGACGCCAGTTGCATGTCGGTTCCGCGACCATCCGGCGGGCGTTGGTTTCGCTGCCAAATGTCCGTGAGGAACGTTATCGCGAAATTTCCCTCGCCCAGAACGACACGGCCCGCACGGCCCGGCTGATGCTTCAGGAAATCCACCTCAAGCCGGAACCGCTCGACCTGCCGGGACTCGCCGCGTTTTTCGAGGAACTGGTGGCGGCGACGGGTTCGCTCGACCGAATCGCACGACTTGCCGCCCGGTTGGCTACACTGCATCCGGTGGAAGGAGAAACACTGGTCAAATTGCTAACAGGTGATCTGCGCATCGGCCTGAAGGAAGGCCTCGTCGAGGATGCCATCTCCGCCGCATTCGGCGCGGAAGCCGCCGAAGTCCGCCACGCCCACATGCTTACCGGCGACATCGGGGAAACCGCGCTGTTAGCCAGGCATCACCAACTTGCAGACGCAACACTCCGCCCGCTTGTCGCGGTGAAATGCATGCTCGCCGCGCCTTTGGAACGTGACGCGGAGGATGACACGCCGCTGTTTGAAAAGCTTCCTTTCGCACCGCCATTCTGGCTGGAACCGAAATACGACGGGATCCGCGCCCAACTGCACAAGAGCGGGGACGACGTGGCCTTGTTCTCACGCGATCTGCGGCCGCTCGATGAATTTCCCGAACTGTTGGACGCCGCCCGCAAGCTGGATGGCGACTTCATTCTGGACGGCGAGCTCATCGCCTTCGCCGAAGGCCGCAAGCTCGGCTTCGCGGACCTTCAGAAACGCCTCGGAAGGAAAACGGCTGACGGCGATTTGTTCCTGACCGAGCAAGGAGCGGATCACGGAGTGCCACTACGGTATATCGCCTTCGATCTGCTTTGGCAAAACGGAGCGGACCTGATGGACCAGCCATTGATAGATCGACGGACGAAGCTTGAAGGAATCGCCCTCACCGCGCCGTTTGAAACAATCTCCCTCCATCCCGCCGATCACACAGGGGAGATCGAAGCGGCATTCAAGCAATCGCTGCAGGACGGTCACGAAGGACTCATCGCGAAGGATCCTCAAAGCCTTTACTCGCCGGGGAAGCGTGGAAAGTCATGGATCAAGCTCAAGGGCGTGATGCCGACGCTGGATTGCGTGGTGGTCATTGCTGAACAAGGCCATGGCAAGCGGTCGGATGTTCTATCCGATTACACCTTCGCCGTGCGCGACACGGAGTCCGGCCAGCTGCGGGTGCTGGGCAAGGCCTACTCGGGTCTCACCGATGATGAGATCGAGGAACTGACGGAACATTTCACGAAGAGCACTCTTCGCAAGGAACGTCGGAAGCACCATGTGGAGCCGGATATCGTGCTGGAAATCGCCTTCGACGCGATCCGCCCGTCACCGCGCCACGATTCCGGACTGGCGCTGCGGTTTCCACGGATCAAGGCGATCCGGCGGGACAAGACGATCGACGACATCGACACGTTGCAATCGGCTAGGGCTCTCCTTTAGCCTCCCGGGTAGAAAGAAGCTCGTATTCCTTCGCGAAAGCTTCGGCAGCCGCAGCATCGCTCTTCGGCCAGTTTTGATAGATCGCCTCCAGCGTGGTCCTGCGTTCAGTGCCTTCGGGAAGCGTGAGCGCCCATTGCACCGCGACCTGCGGTTCGTATTCGGCGACGGTCTCTGCGTAGGTGGCGACCGAGGCGTTTTTCGCAGGTCCGTCGGGCGCGGTGGTGAGCCATCGGCCTGCTGCCAGATAATCCTGCTGCGTCCACTGCCCGATGATGTTGTCAGCGCATTCCCTGGCGTCGTTCTCCGGCAGGTTTTCCGACATCCATTCGATCCATCGCCCGGAATCCGCCTTGGTGTTGAAATACGAAAGCCCGGCGGCAAATTGAGCGCTCTCCGCCGGCGTGAGCTTGGCATTGGTAATCCAGGATTTCACCTCATCGAAATTCTCGTTAGAGAGATTGCGGCCCATGCTTTCCAGGGATTCCTGCAGGATTTCGTCCCGCTGCGCACCGTCCGGCAGCGTTGCCAAGTGGTCGCGCAAGGCGGACAAAATCGCGGTGCGCTCTTCGGGTGTTGTGCCGGATTCGACCAGAGTTTCGATGGCCGAGGAGGTGTCCTCCAACTTCATTTCGCCGATCAGCTTGAAGGCGAGTTTCGGATCGGTCAGGGCAGCTCCGGCGAGGATGTTGCGCTTCGCGTCGTCGCCGGCGATGTCCGGGTGGTCGGATTCGTTGGCACGAATCCATGCGAGCGCGCCTAACGGATTATCTTTTGCCCAAGCCATGAGGGACGAGGCGACGACCTGTTTGCCGATCATCCCATCGCCTAACAAATCCGACGATTCGGAATAAAGCGCGAGCGCGGCCGCCGGATGATCCTCGCCGAGCATCATGATGGAGAAACCGATTAGATTCCGCCGGGCCTCTTCGGAAAGGGATTTGTCATCGCGCAGTCCGGCGATGACGAGCTTTAGCCGCGACGCGTCCAACCGGATCAGCCGGTTCATCAGTTCCATTGCCCGGCTTTCTGACGCGTCATCCTCTTCGCTCCCTGATTTCCGCCTGAGCTCCATTTCCCTGGCGAGCGCGACAAGGTCGGCGGTCATGGCACGCGCTTCATTCTCACCGTCCTCCCGCTGGCGTTTGGTGACTCTCGGGTCATCGGAAGAACTTGATGGAACGGAGGAAATTCCGAGCTTCGCGGCCTTCTCAACAAGCTGGCGGTGATCCGCCCGCAGCGCGGTGAGGCGTTGCTGGCGCATGATTCCCATCGCTCCGCCAATGGCGAGGATCAGGAGCGTGACCGCTAACAGATATTTTATGGAGCGCATCTATTTCAACTTCTTGAGGATCTGCGCGCGGCGCTGTGGGTCGGAAATCAATTCCGCCAGATGTTCGGCGACTTCCAGATTCGAGTGGGCGGAGTAGCCTTCGAGAAAGGCGATCAGGACATCGTCGCTGCCGGTGCTCTGCTGGTATTGGATGACAAGCTGCGAGGCCGCTTCGAAATCAAATTCCCCGCCGTCCTGCGCGGCCTCTGCGAGAGCCTTGCCGGTGATGCGATCGGTCTGTCCGGGAGACTGTTTGTCGAGCCACGCCCGCAGGCTGTCGACCTCGGCGCGGCTGATGTCGCCTTCGCTTCCTAACATTTCCAACCGGGAAGTCGCCGCTTGTTTCGCGGCGGCGGCCCGCTCTTCGGGAGTGGCCTGCACGGAATCGAGGAACGCGGAGACCTTTTCGTAGCCGCTGTCGGCGAGCTGGGCGGCGATGTAGGCGAAGGAACCCTCGCGCTCGTCCGCGGGGATGAGCTGGCGCACGAGATCGGCATAGGCCTTTTGTTCGTTAGGCGCGAGTTCCGTAAATGAGAGCTGTTCGAGGATTTCCCGCCGTTGGTCTTCCGGCATCGCCTGGATCCGGAGGGCTGCTGCGGCGAGATCCGAGGAAAGCAGCGATTCCAATACCTCGGATTCGAACTTCGCACGCATCTCGCTTTTTCCATCAAGCGTCCGGCTCTCGAATTTCCCTTCCGCGATCTGGCGGTCAAACCACGCGGTCGCGCCTGCCGCATCGGTCTTCATCCATTGCCCGAAGGCGGTCGCCAGCTGCCAACCGATCGAGCTGGAATCGCTTTCGATCTGGTCCACGAAACGGGCGAGCGCATACTGCGGGTCGAGCTTGATCAGGGGCTCCAAAATCATCGCGATGAGGGCCTCGCGCTCCTCGTCCGATAGATCAAGCCCGGCGATTTCGTCGAGCGCGGCGATCATTTCCTCGCGGGTCATGTTTTTCAGCCGCTGCTGGAGATCGAGCATCGCCCGCAGTTGGGCTTTTTCGCCACCGTTGTGGACGGCGGAGATCATGGCCGGCATTTTTTTCCAGTCGATGGAGTCCTTTCCGCCGGGGTGGCTGGCTTTCACGGATAACGAATCCGACCCGCCATTTCCCGAAGCGAGCGCGGCGGAGATTCTTTCACGAAGATCCGCGCCGTCCTGTTCGAGCGAGGAAATCGACCGCATCTGGCTGGCGTTCCACGCGCCGACCAGAACCAGGGCCAGCAAAGGCGGGATGATGTAAGAAGCTTTCAAACGAGAGAGGTTTCGTCGCATGTCAATGATCCGTCAAGGCGGACAAAATCCTGCGGAATTAAAAAGCGGCGCTTTCCCTTGTCCGGCATTCCTGCGATGGATTCCGGTCATGAGGCCATTTCTCAAAATCACTTTCACCGCCGCGCTTGCCGCCCTTTTCGCATCCTGTGCCGCACCTTCCACCGGATCTTCGTCCGGCCGCGACGTTTACGGCCACCGTCCGGGGCCGAAAGGGTTCAAAACCGTCATCATCGACGCCGGCCACGGCGGCAAGGACAGCGGCGCGACAAGTTCCCACACCGGCCAGCGGGAAAAGGACCTCGCGCTCGATACCGCCAAACGCATCGCCAACGACCTGAGCCGGGATTTCAAAATCATCATGATGCGCGGCGACGACACGTTCGTCGATCTCGATGACCGCGTCGTCCGCGCCAACCAATACGGCGGCGCGATCCTCGTCAGCATGCATTATAACAGCGGCCCGTCCGGCATCCGCGGCCCGGAGACCTACTACTGGCGCGTGGACAGCCACGGCCTCGCCGTCCGTTGCCAAAATGCGATGGCCGGGGTGAGCCCTGCGGAAAGCGGCAATCGCGGCCTTGTCCGCCGCCGGATCCGTCTCACCCGCAACCCGGAAATCCCGTGCCTCCTGTTGGAAGGCGGCTACCTCAGCAACGCCGCCGAAAGCCGCCTGATCAGCGAACCTGCCTACCGCCAGAAACTCGCGACCGCCATCGCCGGAGCCATCCGAACCCAAGCCGCCATCGGCGATGCCGGGACCGGTCCCCTGCCCCGCCCGATCAACGCACCGCCGAGCCGGCCGACGGATGCGGCGGAGTGATTTCATTTTTCCAAACCATGAAATCACGCCAACTCTGGATCACAGCAGGCACAGCTCTTGTGAGCTTCGCCTTCGGGGTGGTGTTGGCACCCACGGTGCGGAAATCGGAAGTGGCAGCGGTTTCCGGAACGAGCCAGCCGAAATCCAGCAACAGGATTCGGACAGGAAACCTATCGAATGCCGCAGGGGAAATCACCACCCGTAGCCGTGCCGGTAAGAGAGACGAGAAAAAGAAAGACACCGAGCCAGAAATTTCGATCCCGATGAGCACGGTGAAGAAGCTGCTTGAAAACCAGCATTTCTCCTCTGACTTCATGTATCTGTCCTCCGTCCTGGAGAAAAATCTGCCTTACCTCGGGGCCACGGAGGCGGAGACGGCGAAACTCATGAATTCGTTCAAACGAGCCCAAGACGAACTTCTGGCAGGGGAGGCGAAATTTCTCAAAGTCATCCAAACGGATGGAACCCAAATACAGCTTGATATCAGCGCCATGGGACCGGTTTGCGCGTCAGCAATCCAACAGTTCCAAAACGACATCCGCTCGACCTTGTCTGGTGACGCAGCGGAACTTTTGATTTCGTCGATCAATTGGAATCAATTCTACCCCGTTGACAAAGAGTCCTCGCCGGTACTGAAAATGATCCGGAGAACATCGGGCGAAGTGATGGGGACAGTAGCGATAGGCGATATCGTCAAATGGTACCGGATCTATGGCAACGTCGCTGATGACGGCACACCGATCCCTGCCGATCAGGGTTTTGAAGATCGCTGGAAGCTCCACCTCAAGGGTCTCACCCTGCAGCCCCAGAACGAGAAGTGATTCCTCCGGCTTCACCAGCAGAATAGGAATGAACCGGAATCATCCGCCGACCGTGGCCAATGGCGTATTGGTATGTCATCTGCTCATCAGGGAACTCAGCAACGTAGCATGATCTAACATCATCACGGCTGGAAAAACGAGGCGCGCACATTCTCATTTCTTTCAGTCCCAATGGCGAAGGTCATCTCCGAATATCTGGGAATCCTCCCCTCACTTGAGGTCGTTCCGCTTTTCGCGGATGGCACCCATGACCGGGATGGCTCCGGCAATTCCCCATTCCAGCTCCGCGCGTTCTCAAGCTACGGGGAAATTGCCAGGAACATGCTCACCCGCCAGATCAGCGGCGGCATCATCCCATGGGAAATTTTTGTCGCCGACGTTCTCGCCCTCCCCGGCCAGCGAAATTGTTGGAAAGTGACAATGTTCATCCACGCGTGCCCTACCGAACTTGTTCTCCGGGAGCGGGTTTTCAAAACATTCTATCCGGTCAAATCCAGCTCGCGGGTAAAACTACCGTCACGCCTGACCTTCGGTGTGGAGAGCCGGAACTCGCTCACCAAGTCCCAGTCGCTCGAATGGCTGGGCCACTGGAAGGGCGGCAACTCGATCGAGCTCAACTTCAGGATGCTGCCGATGGATCTCATGATCCAAGCCCTGGAAGCCGACGCCCTCGACGCGATCATCGCGCCGTCACCCTGGGGCATCCACGCGGAGGCAGCCGGTCTTGGCAGACGCGATCCGCGTTTCGTTCCCGGCAAGTTCGCCCAACAACTGGTGATGGTCTGCCACAAGGACATCCATGATCGCCACCCCGATCTAACACAGATCGTGTCGCGCGACATCGCCGCCGCCCGCACCGGGCTCATGGATGTCTCAGCGTTCCGCAGGGCCATTGCGAGGATGTCCGGCAGCGGCAAGCCCCTGGTGCGTTCCGGACTCCTCGAACAGGCAGCCAGCCTCCACGCATTCCCCACTTTGAACAAGGACTCAGTTCCCGACATCAGGAAACTCGTCGAGGAGCTCATGTCGCTGGAAGATGCCTCCGCCCTGCCGGCCCAGGTCGCTCCCAGCGAACAGACCGCGCGGTTGCTGCTTCCCAACTGAACGCGGTTTTATCCGGGTTCCTCGCCCACACCGACTTTTGCTGTTAGCAAGCTCAGGAAGACCTCCGCAACCCACGTCAGCGGGCGATTCGGTTCCCACCACGCGCAACAGCGGCGCTTGATTTCCAGCCCCGGCAGCTTCAGCCGGACCAGCGCTCCATCCTCGTGCGAGGTACCCAGGGCGGAATCAGTTAGGAAAGCGATCCCCTGGCCGTTCCTTGCCAGCTCCCGGGCAGCGCGAGAATCCGGCACCATCCATTTCCTAAGACCGCCCGCCACTCCCGGCTCCAGATATTGCGCCAGCGAATCGAGGATGAACGGATCGGGCAGGATCAGAAGAGACCGCTTCAAATCACCCGTGGTGATCCGGGATTTTTGCCCAAGCTCGTGAAAGGGGGCCACGCACGGATGAAACTCCTCGGACATCAGATCCCGCCGGACCATTCCTTCGGGAACCCGGTGAGAGTAGTCGATATCAAAATCCGGCCTAGTCACCGCTCCGGTCTCGCGGGTGATGATCTCCAGCTCTGCAGCGGGAAAACACTCGTGGAACGTGGACAACACCCCCGTCCGCATCATGCCCATCAGGCTCGCGGGCAACCGGATGGCCAGGTTCTCCAGCCGTCCGTCTGCCGTCGCCAGCTCGTTCTTGATCGACGCCAACCTAACAAGAATATCCTCCACCATCGGCATCAGCCGGATCGCCGCACCTGTGGGTTTTACTTGTGGTCCCGAACGGCGGAACAACGAGCAATCCAGCTCCTCCTCCAACGACTTCATCGCGTGGCTGACCGCTGAAGGGCTGATCGACAGAATTTGCGCCGCAGCGGCAAAGCTGCCCTGCCTCACCGACACATAAAACATCTGGAGCCGCTTCATGTCGACGATTCCCGGGTCGATCACCGGCCCTTTGGCCAGCGTGTCAGGGCTATCGTGAATTTTGTTCAACATGATCGGTCGATCCATCCGAGCAAGCCGTATGCCAAGGAACAGGATGCCGCAGGATCATTGGCCTAACAAACCAATCGCAGCCAAGCCCACGGTGAATCGATTTCACCGGAAGCCACAGGCTCATGGCATGTCCGGTGCATCCTTGGAACCACCGGAAAAACGAATTCATTGCCGGTTCCTCCAGCCACCAACAACTCCATCATCATGAAACTAAAATCGTTAAGTCCCCTTCTGCTCAAGGTTGCTTGCCTTGCTTTCGCGGCGGCCACCGCTCATGCGGCAGGCCCACCCACTGCCGAGGTCAACACCACGGGCTTGGCCGTCACCGATGACACCGTAACCGTCGGCCAGCTCCACTCGGCCACCGGCACCATGGCCATCAGCGAAACCGGCTCCATCCAGGCCGAGCAACTCGCCATCGACCAGATCAACGCCATGGGCGGAGTGCTCGGACGACAGATCAAGGTGATCAAGGAGGACGGCGCGAGCGATTGGCCGACCTTCGCGGAAAAAGCCAAGAAATTGTTAGTCAGTGACAAGGTCGGCACCGTCTTCGGCTGCTGGACCTCCGCCTCGCGGAAGGCGGTGCTGCCGATCTTCGAAAAGGAGAACGGGATGCTTTACTATCCGACATTCTACGAGGGCCTCGAACAATCCAAGAACGTGATCTACACCGGCCAGGAGGCCACCCAGCAGATCATCGCCGGGCTTGACTGGATCGCGAAGGAGAAAAAGGCGAAGACGTTCTATCTGATCGGCTCCGACTACATCTGGCCGCGCACCTCGATGAAGATCGCCCGCAAGCACATCGAGAACGTGCTCAAGGGCACGGTCGTGGGTGAGGAATTTTACGCCCTCGGCAGCACGCAGTTCGGCTCGCTTATCAACAAGATCAAGCTCAAGAAGCCGGACGTGATCTACACGGCCGTCGTCGGTGGATCCAATGTCTCCTTCTACAAACAGCTCGCCGCCGCCGGCATCAACAGCAGCAAACAGACGCTTCTCACCATCTCGGTCACCGAGGACGAGGTGCTCGGCATCGGCGGGGAAAACCTCGCTGGCTTCTACTCGGCGATGAAATATTTCCAGAGCCTCGATAATCCTAACAACGTCGAGTTCGTCAAGGCCTTCAAAGCCAAATACGGACCGAACAGCGTCATCGGGGACGTGACGCAGGCCGGTTATCTAGGCCCGTGGATCTGGAAGGCCACCGTCGAAAAGGCAGGCAGCTTCGACATCGACAAGATCGCCGCCGCGTCGGCGGACATCGAACTGAACAACGCCCCCGAAGGCTACGTGAAGGTCCATCCGAACCACCACCTCTGGAGCAAGCTCCGCATCGGCCAATGGCAGAAGGACGGCCAGGCCAAGGTCCTCTACGAATCCGGACTCATCGAGCCCGATCCGTTCCCCAAGGGCTATCAGTAATATTTCCGGCTCCTCGGTTGCGAGCCCATCCACCCGGAGGGCCGGGTAGTTTCCGGCCCTCCCTTTCCCTGATTCCCGAAACCTCGAAACGCCTGATTTTATGGGAGAATACACCAGCGAAGAATTACAAAGCATTTTCATCATGCAGGGCTTCTCGGGCCTGAGCTTGTTCAGCGTCCTCCTCCTCATGGGGCTCGGTCTGGCGCTCATTTTCGGGCAGATGGGAGTGATCAACATGGCCCATGGCGAGTTCATGGCGCTCGGTGCCTACACCGTCTATTACTGCTCGTCGCTCACTCAGGAATACGCCCCGGGCTTCGGGCCTTACTATTTCATCGTCGCCATCGGACTGGCGTTTGTCGTTTGCGCCGCCCTTGGCGCGCTTGTGGAGTGGCTGATGATACGACACCTTTACCACCGACCGTTAGACACATTGTTAGCAACCTGGGGACTCAGCCTGATTCTCCAGCAAACCTACCGCTCCATCTTCGGAGCGCGTGAGGTCACCCCCACCCTGCCCGAGTGGCTGATGGGTTCCTACAACATCAAGGAGGGTCTCGACATCCCGATCAACGGCATGTTCGTGTTAGGCCTCTCGATCGTTGTCACTATCGCTTTGATCACCTTCATGTATCGCTCCGCCTTCGGTCTCCGTCTCCGCGCCACCGTGCAGAATCGAAAAATGAGCAACGCCGTCGGAATCAACACCGGCAAGGTGGACCGCCTCGCATTCGCCCTCGGCTGCGGGATCGCCGGCATCGCCGGAGCGGCTTTCACCACCATCGGCTCGACCGGTCCCGACAGCGGCAGCCGCTACATTGTGGACGCGTTCCTCGTCGTGGTCTCAGGCGGAACCGCAAGTTTGTTAGGATGTCTTGCCTCCGCCTTCGGCATCGCCCAGGCACAGTCGATCCTCGAGTTCTTCCTGGAAGGCACCAAGGGCAAGGTCGCCACGCTGCTGGTGATCGTCGTCGCGCTGATGATCCGCCCTCAAGGACTCTTCGCGAGCAAAGTCCGCGGCCACTGACCGCCAACCCAACACCCACAAAGTCATGCCACTCTTCTTCCGCACGCTGTTCAAGACCCGGGGCGAGGCACTCGCCTTCGGGGGATTCCTCCTGCTTTTGTTAGTCATCCTCCCGCTGGCGCTGCCGGTCTTCCGGCTAAACCTGGTGGGCAAGTATCTAACGTTCGGCTTCGTCGCCGTCGGATTGGTGCTGCTCTGGGGCCGCTGCGGCGTCCTCAGCCTCGGCCAGGGGGTTTTCTTCGGGCTCGGCGGTTATTGCATGGCGATGTTTCTCAAACTGGAAGCATCCGATCCGATCACAACCAAAATCCAGACTACGCCCGGCATTCCGGACTTTATGGACTGGAACCAGATCACGCAACTGCCGGCTTATTGGGAACCGTTCAAGAGCCTGCCCTTCACCATCTTCGCGATCTTCGTGCTTCCGGCAGTGATCGCGTTCATCATCGGTTGGGCGCTCTTCAGACGACGTGTCGGCGGAGTCTATTTCGCCATCATCACCCAGTCCATCGCACTCATTTTCTCGCTCGGGATCGATGGCAACCAAGGTTACACCGGCGGGAGAAACGGCATCACCGACCTTCGCACGCTCTGCGGTTGGGACATCCGGAGTGAGAACGCGCAATACATTCTCTACTTCCTCTGTGTGGTGCTGTTGTTCACCGTGGCCCTCGGCGCGAAATACATCATCAACACCCGCCTCGGCCGCGTGCTCGTCGCCATCCGGGACCGGGAGGACCGGGTGCGCTTCTCCGGCTACGACGTGGCGATGGTCCGGGCGTTCATCTTCGCCTTTGCCGCAACGCTCAGCGGAATCGGTGGCGCGTTGTTTGTCCTGCAGGTCGGTTTCATGTCGCCGTCAATCATCGGGATCATTCCCTCCATCGAAATGGTGATCTTCACGGCCGTCGGAGGAAGACTATCGGTTCTCGGCGCGATCCTCGGCTGCCTCATTGTGAACTTCGGAAAAACCACCTTCTCCGAAGCCTACCCGGATCTCTGGCTCTATCTGATGGGCGGCACCTTCATCGCGGTCGTCATGTTCTTCCCGAACGGCCTCGCCGGCCTGTTGGAAAAAATCCCGACCAAGAAGGAGAAGTATGCGGCGCTCCTCTCCCGCTTCCAAAAGTCCGACCCGGTCGTCACCAAAACTCCCCTACACGATGAACACTGAGCACCCCAACGTCCTGGAAGTCGAAGATCTCGGAGTTTCATTCGATGGCTTCAAAGCGGTCGATGGCTTCAATTTCTACCTCGCGGAAAACCACGTCCATGTCATCATCGGTCCTAACGGAGCCGGCAAGACCACCGTTCTCGACCTGATCTGCGGCAAGACGCTCGCCACCTCCGGCACCATCAAGTTCAAAGGCAAGGAGCTCCGCGGCCGCAAGGAATACAAGATCGTCCGCGACGGCATCGGCCGGAAATTCCAGAATCCGTCGATTTATGAGAACCTAACGGTTTTCGAAAACCTGGAACTCTCCCACCCCACCGGCCGTGGCGTGATCGGCTGCCTGCTTTTCCGCCGCACTCCCTTGATCAAGAAGCAATGCGAAGATGTGGCGGAGCAGATCGGCCTGATGGACAAGCTGGATACCGAAGCCGGAATCCTCAGCCACGGCCAGAAGCAGTGGTTGGAAATCGGGATGATCCTGATGCAGGAGCCGGAAATCATCATGCTCGACGAGCCGGTGGCCGGCATGAGCGTGCGCGAACGCGCCGAGACCGCCACCCTGCTCCGCCGGATTTCCAAGGACCGCTCCGTCCTCGTCATCGAGCACGACATGGAGTTCGTCCGCGAGATCGCCGACCGCGTCACCGTGATGCACCTCGGCAAGATCCTCGCGGAAGGCTCCATGGAGAAAGTCAGCGCCGACCCGAAAGTCATCGAAGTTTACATCGGACACTAACAAAACCATGATCTCTGTCACCAATCTCCAGGTCTCCTACGGCCAAAGCGTCGTCATCCCCGACATGAGTTTCACCGCGCCGCAGGGGGAAATCCTCGGCATCGTCGGCCGCAACGGCATGGGCAAGAGTACGCTCTTCCGAGCGCTCATCGGCATGATCCCCACCCGCGGCGGGAAGATCACGCTCAACGACAAGGAAATCACCAACCAGCCTTCCCACAAGCGGGTCAAGCAGGGCGTTGCCTTCGTTCCCCAAGGCCGGATGATCTTCCCCTATCTATCCGTTTACGAGAATCTCATCTCCGGCGTCGCCGGCCGCGTCAGCAAGGAAGCCGTGGACGAAATCTACGGACTCTTCCCGGTCCTCTTCGAAATGCGCAAGCGCAAGGGCGGCAATCTATCAGGCGGGCAGCAGCAACAGCTCGCCATCGGCCGCGCGTTAATGACCAACCCCAGCGTCCTCTTGCTAGACGAGCCGACCGAAGGCATCCAGCCCTCCATCATCAAGGACATCTCGCGCAGCCTCCGCGAGATCCGCGATCTGAGGAAACTCACGATCGTCGTCAGCGAGCAGGTCCTCAGTTTCGTGCTCGATACCTGCGACAACATCATGGTCATCGACAAGGGCCACCTCGTCCGGGAGGACCGCCGGGCGGACGTGAACGCCGACCAAATCAAGGCCATGCTCGCCGTTTGAACCCATTTCCAACCACCAACCTAACCAAGCCACATGAAAACACTGATCAAAGTTGACCTCGACGCCACCCCCGAGTCCCAGGATTACCTTCACAACCGCTGGCACCCGGATCTGCCCATGGTGGCCATGGTGAACCAGGGGGACGAGTTCCGCGTCGAGTGCATCGACTGGACCGGCGGCCAGATCAAGAACGACGACGCCGCCAACGACATCGACGTGGTCGATCTAACGAAGGTCCATTACCTGTCCGGTCCCATCGGCGTCCACGGCGCGGAGCCCGGCGACCTGCTGGTGGTGGACATCCTCGACGTGGGGGTGCTCGACAAATACCAGTGGGGTTTCACCGGACTCTTCGCGAAAACCAACGGCGGCGGATTTCTAACCGACCACTATCCGGATGCCCGCAAGGCCTGCTGGGACTTCCACGGCATCTACACGTCGTCCCGCCACATTCCGAATGTCGAGTTCGCCGGGATCATGCATCCTGGACTCATCGGCTGCCTTCCCTCGAAGGAAATGCTGAACATGTGGAACACCCGCGAGAAGGAACTCTTCGACACCGATCCCGAGCGCGTTCCGCCGCTTTGCGCGCTGCCCTCCGCCGGCACCGCCCACATGGGCCGCATGACCGGCTCGGAACGCGACGCGGCGGCGGCGGAAGGAGCCCGCACGGTTCCTCCGCGCGAACATGGTGGAAACTGCGACATCAAAAACCTCACCAAGGGATCCAAGGTCTATTTCCCCGTCTATGTCAAAGACGGCGGCCTCTCGATGGGTGACATCCACTTCAGCCAGGGCGACGGTGAAATTACCTTCTGCGGTGCCATCGAAATGGCCGGTTATCTGGATTTGCGCGTCAGCGTCATCAAGGGCGGCATGGAGAAATACGCCATCCGCAATCCTCTATTCATTCCGAGTCCGCTCACACCGGAGTATAAGAGGCACATCATCTTCGAAGGCATCTCGGTCGATGAATCCGGCAAACAGCATTACCTCGATCCGTTTGTGTCTTACAAGATGGCCTGCCTCAACGCCATCGAGTACATGAAGAAATTCGGTTATACCGGCGAGCAGGCCTACGCGATCCTCGGCACCGCTCCGGTCGAGGGTCACATCAGCGGTATTGTCGATATTCCCAACGCCTGTGCCACGCTCTGGCTCCCGACCGAGATCTTCGACTTCGACATCATGCCGAATGCCTCCGGTCCGACCAAGAGTGTCACACCCGGATTCGACCTCGCCAAAGTCCTCTAACTACCCGCCGCCATGCCTGTTTACGACTTCACCTGTGACGACTGTGGCGATTTCCGGGAGTTCCTCGCGATCGACCAGCGAAACGATCCCACGCCTTGCCCGTCGTGTTGCAAAATCGGGCGGCGTCTCATCCTCGCGCCGAATCTCGCGCTGATGAATCCCATCGCCCGCAGGGCCACGGCCATCAATGAGAAAAGCCGCCACGAGCCCCGGGTGAGCAATTCACATTCCTGTGGCAGCGGTTGCGGATGCGGAACGAAAATCCGGCCAGCCCGCGTCAGGGAAACCAAGCTTGGCCAACTCCAATCGCAAAAAGCCACCGCCCGGCCATGGATGCTCGGCCATTAATCAAAGGATTCCCAAGGGTATCCGATTTCCTGAAACCCACCGGAAATTCGCGAGATTTCCCGGTTGACACCCGGAAACCGGCTCCCTAGTTTCCCCACCCCTTCGCACATCCCGTGTGTCCGAAGCTATTTTTTATTACAAGCACATGAAGACGTTTTCCGCCAAGCCGCATGAAGTCGAGCGCAAGTGGTATGTGATCGACGCCAAGGGCAAGGTCCTCGGCCAAGTCGCCGTTGAGGCAGCGCGCCTCCTCCGCGGCAAGCACAAGCCTAATTTCACCACCCACGTTGATACCGGCGATTTCGTCGTCGTGATCAATGCCGATCAGGTTGTCCTTACCGGCACCAAGGAAACGTCCAAGATTTACACCCGTTTCTCCGGTTATGTCGGCGGCCAGAAGGTCGAGACTCCCCGTCTTGTCCGCGAGCGCCGCCCGGTGCTTCTCGTCGAGCGCGCCGTCTGGGGCATGATCCCGAAGACCCGCCTCGGCCGCGCCCAATTCGGCAAGCTCAAGGTGTATGCCGGTGAATCCCACCCGCACGAAGCCCAGGCTCCTGTCGTTCACGCCGTCAAATAATCCGAATCCTCTCCCAACATGACCGCCACCACCACTCAAAGCGCCACCGGCCGCCGCAAAACCGCCGTCGCCCGCGTCTGGATGACCGAAGGCACCGGCCAGATCACGATCAACAGCCGCACCTTCGAGGAATACCTTCCGACCATCGAGCTTCAGAACGCCGTGCTCGCACCGTTCATGGCCCTCTCGCTTTCGAACAAGTTCGACCTCAACATCGTCGTCAAAGGCGGTGGCAAGCAGGCTCAGGCGATTGCGATCCGCCACGCGATTTCCCGCTCGCTCACTCAAGTGGACGCGGAGCATCGTAAGGTCATCAAGCCACTCGGTTTCCTCACCCGTGATCCACGGATGAAGGAACGGAAAAAACCAGGTCAACCGGGTGCCCGCGCGCGCTTCCAGTTCTCCAAGCGTTAAACTTTTCTGCTTTCGGAAAAACCGCACTCCTCACGGAGTGCGGTTTTTTTGTGCCTCAAAAGTAGTCGAGGACTTCAGTCCGTTCTTCAATCGTTACAAAGAACGGACTGAAGTCCTCGACTACCTATCAAACAATCTTCAACCGCGCCAGATCCTGCGTATCGATCAGCCCCACCGGTTTTCCACTCTCATCCAGCACGACAATATCGTCGATCCGGTTTTCGCCGATGGTCCTGAGCACCTCCACCGCCAGCGAGTCTGCCTGAACCGTGATCGGATGGCGGGTCATGAGCTGGGCCACCGGTTTCTCACCCAACAGCGGATCGTTGCGGAAACTCCGGGCAAAGTCGCCATGGGTGAAAATTCCCGCCAGGCTGCCGTCGGGCTTCAGGATCAAGCAAGCACCGGCGCGGGCGCGATTCATGGAATCCAAGGCGGCGAAAACATTTCCTTCTTCGGTCACGGTCGGCAAGGCGGCATCGGCACGCATGATGTCAGACACTCGTGTGAGCAGGGCTCGACCGAGCGAACCGCCCGGATGAAATCTGGCAAAGTCCTCCTCGGTGAAGCCGCGGGATTCCAGCAGCACCATCGCCAGCGCGTCCCCCATCACGAGCATCGCCGTGGAGGACGAGGTCGGCGCGAGGTTCAGCGGACAAGCCTCACGATCCACGGAGGTGTCCAGTGTCACCTCGCTGTAACGTGACAGGGTCGAACCCGTCTTGCCGGTCATGGCGATGATTTTCACGTCGAAGCGCTTGATAAACGGCAGCAGGTCCAGCAATTCGCGGGTTTCCCCCGAATAGGAAAGCGCGAGCACGGCATCTCCGTCCGAAAGCATTCCGAGATCTCCGTGAAGGGCGTTCTGTGAATCCAGGACCACTGCGGTCGCACCGGTGGAATTGAGCGTCGCGGCGATTTTCAAACCGATGTTTCCGGATTTCCCCACTCCGACCACCACGATTTTCCCACGACTATCAAGCGTGCTCTGGAGAATCTTCACCGCAACGACGAGCGAGTTGTCGAGCCGCATCCCCATGCGGCGGAGGCCGTCGATTTCGATTTCAATCACGGAGCGGGCACGCGCCAAGTAGTCCATGGCCCATCACAAGCCGAGAATCGCGCGCTTGGCAAGTGTGGCGGAATACGGAAATCCCGTCCGGCTGCCGGAACCCGCCTTTCGCCTCGCCATCCGCCGGTCGCTGGAGCAGGGTCTCCTCATGAAAACCTTGATCGCATCGCTGGTGGCAGGGGGCCTGTTGGGGACCTCGGTCTGGGCTTCTACCATCATGGTCGTGCCGATTTTCGAACCCATCAGCCTGCACGGCACCGATGGCGACGAGGCGATCTCCGACGTGGGAGCAGCCTTACAAGCCTCCGTGATGCCACGCCCGATGGCGCTGACCGGAGCCTTCCCCGAAGTGCTGGTGGACGCCATCCGCAGCCCTCACCTGATCCCTACCAATAATCCGAACTACAAGGTCCAGGAGGCGAACCTGCTGGTGCTTTGCAACGTCGGCATCAGCGGGGAAATGATCGACAACGGCCTAACCGTCCGGCTCGACATTTCCGAACTCTCGATTCCGGAGGACGTGGATCTAACCACCCGCCAGATCCTGAACCTCGCCATCATCGCGCTCCGGAAGACGCTGGATGAATACCAGCGCCCACAGACCCAGCCGCTTTCCGTCAACCTGCTCATCGAAGGAGCCGACGACGCAAAAGCCAGCCTGCGCGACCTCGCCACCAAGTTCCTCATCGGCGGCGAGTCAGACACGAACTGAATTCCCGTTAGGAATATCCGGTTAGAGAAGCTGTCTCCCGGATTTCGGGCACAAAAAAGGGGCCGCACACTCGTGCGACCCCAAATTCTTGTCATGAATTCTACTGAAAACGGGGATCCCCATCCCCTCGACGACGCAAAGTTCTCCTAAATCCCGGAATCTGTCATGTCACTAAATTATGGGACACCCGGCCGGGCCTGAATCGGGAGTCGGTAACTCACGATAAATCAAGGAATCCCCGGCGGATCGCCTCGCTGACGGCGGCCGGGAGGCTGCGCACGTGGAGTTTGTCGAAGCTGCGCTTGATGTATTCCGTGGCTGAATGCTGGCTGATTTTGAGCTCGTCGGCGATTTCCTGGCGATTCAGGCCTTTTGCCGAGAGTTGGAGGACCTCGCACTCCCGTGCGGAAAGGGAATCGGCATCCGGAATGGGGCTGAGCTGGCGGAAGGTTTGCAGGATCATCCCCGCGATTTTCGGGTCGAGTGGGGTGCCGCCGGAGAGCACTTCCTCAAGGGTTTCCATGAGCCGGGTCGCGCTGCCTGCCTTGACCAGGTAGCCGTGCGCTCCGGCCTCCAGAGCGGCGAAAACCTTGGCCTTGTCGGTGAAGGCGGTGAGCACGAGAACTCGGGAGTCGGGTAAAATTTCACGGATTTTCCGGATGCCCGCGATGCCGCTCATGCCGGGAAGTCCCAGATCCGAAAGCACGAGATCCGCCACCAGTCCGCCGCGGAAGGCTTCGAGCGCGTCTTCCATGGTGGAAAATCCGCCGACGCATTGATAGCCGCCGCGTTCCTCAAGCACCATCGACACCGACTCGCGGAAATCGGCGTGGTCTTCGATCAGCACCAGCCGGATCGGATTTTCTTTCGTGGAGGTCAGTAGCGCCATGGGCGGAAAACCTAGCGCATCGGCGGACGTTCGGAAAGCGAAGGTTTATGACTCGACCACTGGAGTCGCGGAGTCCGTGCGTTTTCGCTTCCGCTCCAACGGCACCGTGAGTTCCAGCCGGGTGCCTCTTTCCGGCTGGCTCTCGACTTTCAACTCCGCGCCCAGCGCTTGCGAACGCTGCCGCAACGCACGCAAGGTCGCTGGTCGTTCCAACCGCTCCGGAGCGATGCCGACGCCGTCGTCCACAATGATGAGGCGGAAATGTCCCTCAATTTTCTCCGTTCGGATTTGCACCTTCACCGCCTTGGCATGGCGCATGATGTTGTGCAGAGCCTCGCGGAAATAGAGGAACAGGTCGCGATTTGACTCTTCCGGAAGCTCCACCTGCCAGGCATCCTCATTTGCGGTGAATTTCCAATCCAACGTCTCCAACATGATTGAAGCCGTCTCCCGCATGTGCTCCACGGTACCGATGCGGTGGTCGCCCGACGGCCGCAGCAACCAGACGATGTCGCGCACCGCGCTAACCGTTTCCGCCGCGATCCGCTGGATTTTCTTCAGTTCGTTAGACGGCCCTGACCGCCCTTCCGCCAGATCCGCGATCATCTGGATGCTGCCGAGGTTGCTTCCCACCTCGTCATGCAGATCCCCCGCAATGCGTTCGCGCACCTGCATCAGCTCGCGGGTCGCGTGAAGGCGGTAGCGGATCGGTAGCGCGATGATCAGGAACGCTCCCCCCAGCACCAGGATCGCCAGACAAATCTGCCCCGTTCGGCCCCAGCCGGCCACCAGTTGCCCGGCCTCGATCTGCAATTCGTAGCGTCGCGTTTCCAACCGCAGCCGCTTGTCGAGCTGGCCTAACCACTCGCGGGTGGAAATCAATCGGCCATCCGGCCCATAGCCATCGCTGAGCCCGGCGGAACTCCAGAAGCGTCCACCCGGAGCGATGAGGTTCTGCATCCCGTCCGGAGAACTCACCGCCTTCCCCAATGCCAGGTTCCCCTCACCTGATAGAATTTCCACTTCGCTCAACGCGAAATACGCCGGATAGTCGTCGAAGGCTTTCCAGAGCTCCGTGGCCTTGATCCTGACATAACGGGCGCTGACCACGTCGAGCCCCAGGACCACCGGACTATGTCCCGGATTGAGAAACTCGCGTTCTGAAACCACCCGCCACTTCGACTCATCACCGGCTTGCCCCGTTTCGGATACAGAGATCGACAGTTTGCGGGGAAATCCGAAGCCACTTGGCAAATCCGACGTCGGTTTCTTCGCGGGAATCAACCGCGCCGCATCCATCGAAACGGGCTCCCCGAGGTCCACATACACCGACGCGGCCTCCTTCGCACTCGCCCGGCCTTCGGATATCCATCCTATATTACCATGATCCGCCGCGGGAACCTCAGGCAAACCTAACGGAGTTTGTCCATCGACGAGAAACGGTTCTTTCCAATGCCAAGGCGCCGACGAACTCCCTCCGCTGATGCTTCGGACCTTCGCTCCCAACGCCACGTTCTTTTCGCCCTCGAACACCATCGCCTCGGCCCAGGCGTGGATGAATTTGTTCTCCTCCAAGTCCGGATGCAGCAGCGTGGCGGAAATCCTCAGGCCCATCGCCTCGACCGGCGGCGACACCTGATAGAGAAACGGATGTCCCTTCCTCACGGGATTCGCGCCCGTGTTCCGCTCCCGCGCCACACGGCCGATCACGTTTCCCGCAGCATCCAGCAAATCCACCTCAAACGCGTCCGGCAGTCCATATTGCGCGACGAGGCCCTTTGCATCGTAACGCCGCGCCGGCACCAGTGCCACCAGATCCACCATCGCACTCTGCTGCCAGTAAATATCAACCGCAAACCTCGCATTCCCGACCGGCTCCGCTAGCGAATAGACCCCGACGTAGCCACCCGAGCCACCTTGGTCATCGATCGGAATCCCCGGCAGGCCCTTCATCTGAGGAGCGAGCTCGGCCAGTTCCTTTTGAATCTCTTTCCAACGTCCCGAAAATTTCTCCGCCAGGTGTCCGTCCCAGCTCGTCTCCTCAGCCGCCCCCGCCCCCATGGCCGACAGCGACAACGCGAGAAATCCAATCAAACCGGGAATGCAGCTCATGTGGCGGCCACGTTAGCGCAAGCAAGCGGGGGACGGGAATGCGGATTTTCAAATATCCATGGCACCGTGTGGTCCGCCGCGAATTGAATCCGTGTTTTCCCTTTTCAACACGGGGGGGATTCCGCTTTCATCCGTCAGCCCCAATCCCGCATGCCCGACCGACCCAAAGATCCCCGACCCTTCAAGCGCGCCATCCTCAAACTCAGCGGCGAAGCTCTGCGTGGATCCGGATCCCGGGACAACATTTCGCCTGAAATCGTGGACCGCATCGCCTTGGAAATCCGCGAGGCCGTCCAAGGCGGACTCCAGCTCGGCATCGTCGTCGGCGGTGGAAATTTCTGGCGCGGCGCGAGTGCTTCCGCCCGCGGAATGGACCGCGCGACCGCCGATTACGTCGGCATGCTCGCCACCGTGATGAACGCCCTCGCCCTCGAAGGCGCGCTCGAACATCACGGCGTTCCCTGCGTCGTCCAGTCCGCCATCGAGATGAAAAATGTCGCGGAAACCTTCATCCGTCGCAAGGCGGAGCGCCAACTCGACGAAGGCCGCGTGGTCATCTTCGCCGCAGGCACCGGCAGCCCGTTTTTCTCGACCGACACCACCGCCGCTCTCCGCGCCAGTGAAATGGACGCCGACGTCATCCTCAAGGCCACCCAGGTGGACGGAGTTTACAACGCCGACCCACGGACCAATCCCGACGCCGTCCGCTACGAGACCGTGACCTTCCAAGAGTGCCTTTCCAAGCGCCTCAACGTCATGGACGCCACCGCGTTCAGCCTGTGCATGGACAACCACGTGCCGATCATCGTGTTCGACCTCGCGCCTCACGGAAACCTCTCCCACGCCCTCCGCGGCCTGCCGATCGGCACCTTGGTCCACGGCGAGTAATTGATAACAACCACCTGACATGGATCCCGAAGAAGCCATTTTCGAAGTCGAGGACGCGATGAACAAATGCGTCGAATACCTCATCCACGAGTTCGCCGGTGTGAGAACCGGCAAAGCCAGCCCCGCGCTGATTGAAAACCTCGACGTGCATGTCCAAGCCTATGGCGCCGTTTCAAAACTCAAGAGCCTCGCCGTCATCAACTCGCCGGAACCCCGTATGCTCGTGGTGCAGCCGTTCGACCCCGCGACCACCCGCGACATCGAGCGCGCCATCCGCGAATGCAAGCTCGGCCTCAATCCCGCCGCCGCGGATCGATCGATCCGCGTCCCCATCCCCGAGCTCTCCGAGGAGCGTCGGCGTGACATGGTGAAGATGATCAAGCAGCTCGCCGAAGAAGCCAAGGTCCGCCTCCGCGCCGCCCGCAAGGACGGCATGGATTCCGCCAAGAAAATGAAGGCCGACAACGTCATCACCGAAGACGGCCAGAAGGATTTCGAAAAGGAAGTCCAGGACCTCACCAACAAATACACGAAGAAGATCGAGGAAGCCGCCGTCGCGAAGGAAGCGGATCTGATGAAGGTCTAACCGGACTGGGAGCGCGAAATTTATTTCGTGCGGATTCTCAGGTGGGTTCCCGCCATTTTTTCCTCAATGAGATCCCATTTGCTACCATGATCTCTTTGCGAACCTGCTCTGCGGTATCCCAATCCAGTAGCCTGCCCGTTTCATCAAGAACCGACTGTGCCTCCTGAAAATTCTCCAGCCCGATCAGCAATCGGATTTTCAGCAACCAGGCAGGAACAAAACCGGGATAATCTCCGACGGCTTTCGACACAGCCTCCAATGCCTGTCTCCTATCCCCTTTCAGGTAAAATTTCTTCGCTTTCCTGAACGCCACCGGCTGCTTCCTGTTTGAGAAGAGCGAACATACGTGCAGGACCAGCGGGATCAATCCCAACAAAAGCATCCACGTAATTTCCAAGGTCATCGCCGGGATTGAAAATAAAAACACAAGCCCCGCCGTCTTCTTCCACGGCTGAACCAAAACCTCGCCAATCGGATGATTGATGAGTTCACCCATGAGCTCGTTCACCATGGGCTTCCTATGCCGAATCGCCTCCATGAGGCAGTTGAGATCCGCTGAATTCCTGCGCTGCACCCAGAAATCAATCTCACTATTTTGCGGGGCCACGCGAAGAATGATCGTTCGTTGACGGATGAAGGATCCGATCAAAAACACGAAGAAACAGCAGAAACCTAACAAAACACACCCTCCAAAGATCCAGCCCCAATATCGTTCTTTGATTTCAGGATCCGGAACCAGCGATAGAAGTGCCAAAAAGATTCCTCCGACGCCCCAACCCAATAGAAGGGAAAGAAAGGCGGCGATCAACCGCCTGCCATTGAATCGCTTGCTCTCGGAAATATCAATCAGCTCGATGGGGATGCTGACCATCCCCCAATCCGCCCAGATCCGCTCGTTGTAGGAAAGGATGGTTCCTTCTAGGCACAGCCAGGTTTCGTAAGACTCGTGAATCGTGCGGATCTTGATTGTCCGGCCGTCGATCATCGAGTAAAAATGTTAGAAAAATCCGCGCAAAATGAATTTCGCGCTCCAGTTAGCGCTGCGACTGCACCAGCGCCGCGGCCACAAATCCCGCGAAGAGCGGGTGCGGGTGGTTTGGCTTGGATTGGAACTCGGGGTGGAACTGGGCTCCGATGTAGAACGGGTGGTCCGGCAGCTCGACGATTTCCACTAGGCCTTCCTCGGCGGAGACGGAGGAGATCACCAACCCGGCTTCCTGCATGCGGTCCTGATAGTCGGAGTTGAACTCGTAGCGGTGGCGGTGGCGTTCGTGGATGCGGTCCACATTGCCATAGAGATCGGCGGCCTTGGTGCCGGTAAAGAGGATGGATTCGCTGGAGCCGAGGCGCATGGTGGCTCCCATGTCCTCGACGCCTTTCTGTTCTTCCTGCAAACAGATGACCGGATACTTGGTGGTCTTGTTGAACTCGGTGGAGTTCGCGTCTTTCAGGCCGCAGACGTTGCGGGCGTATTCGATGGTCGCAATCTGCATGCCGAGACAGATGCCGAAGTAGGGAATCTTGTTTTCGCGGGCGTACTGTGCTGCCAGGATTTTCCCTTCCGTGCCGCGGTCGCCGAATCCGCCGGGAACGAGGATGCCATCGACATCGCCGATGACCGACTTCGCGCCGTGATCCTCGATGGCTTCGGCTTCGACGCGGACAATCTGCACCTTGGTGTCGTGATGGGCGCCGGCGTGAATCAGGGATTCGTAAATGGATTTGTAAGCGTCCTGGAGTTCGATGTATTTTCCAGCAACGGCGATGGTGACCTTGTTCTGGGGATGGATCACCTTCTGCACGAATTTCTCCCATTCCTCGAGCGCGGGGGCTGGTGTGTGGCCGAGGCCCAGCTTGTCCACGACGAGGCGGTCGATCTTGTCGCGCCGGAGGTCGAGCGGGCATTCGTAGATCGAGTGGGCGACGTCGCGGAAGGCGACGACGTTCTTGCGCTCGACGTTGCAGAACATCGCGATCTTCTTGCGGTTGTCCTCGTCGAGGTCCGCCTCGGTACGGCAGATGATGATGTCCGGCTGGATGCCGAGCTCGCGGAGCTTCGCGACGGACTGCTGGGTGGGCTTCGTTTTCACCTCACCGGCGGCCTTGATGTAAGGAAGGAGCGTGACATGGATGAAGCAGACGTTTTCCTTGCCGACTTCTAACGCAAACTGACGTAAAGCCTCGATGAAAAGCAGGCCTTCCATGTCGCCGACGGTGCCGCCGATCTCGGTGATGAGGACGTCGGTGTTCGGATTGTCCTCGGTGACCTTGTGCATGCGCAGCTTGATCTCGTCGGTGACGTGCGGGATGAACTGCACGGTTTTTCCGAGATACTCGCCGCGGCGTTCCTTCTTGATGACGGTGTCGAAAACCTGGCCAGAGGTCAGGTTGTTCATCCGCGATAGAACGCCGGAGGTGAAGCGCTCGTAGTGGCCGAGGTCGAGGTCGGTCTCCGCGCCGTCGTCGAGGACGTAAACCTCACCGTGCTGATAGGGCGACATCGTTCCCGGATCGACATTCAGATAGGGATCGAATTTCTGCATCAGAGTGGTCAGGCCGCGATGCTCTAACAAAGTTCCGATGGAGGCTGCGGCAAGGCCCTTGCCGAGTGAGGAGACGACGCCGCCGGTAACGAAGATGTATTTCATGGAAGTTTTGAGTGAGCAGTGGTGAGAAGCCGTTCGATTTCGCGGGCTTGTTCCGGGGTGTCGACGCCGGGTGAGGTGTCGGAGGTGAGAAGGACCTTGATGGTCGCGCCGTTTTCGAGGGCGCGGAGTTGTTCGAGCGACTCGGCTTTTTCAAGCGGCGACGGCGGCCAGGTGACGAAGCGTTCGAGAAAATGCCGCTGATAGGCGTAAATCCCCTTGTGGCGGAGGACAGGCAGGCCTTCGACCGGATTGCGGAAGAACGGCAGCGGCGAGCGGGAGAAATAGAGCGCGCGGCCATCGAGGGCTACGGCGACTTTCACGACGTTCGGATCCTGCACGGAGGGATCGGACGGATCGAGCGGGTTGGCGGCGGTGGCCATGTCGAGCGACGGGTCGGCGGCCATGGCGGCGGCGAGTTCGTCGATGAGCGTGGGATCGATGAGCGGTTCGTCGCCTTGGATGTTGATGATGTGCGTCGCCTGCGGGACGGATTTCACGGCCTCGGCGATGCGGTCGGTGCCGGTGGGATGGTCCGGCGAGGTCATGGCGACCTTGCCGCCGAACGCGATGACCACGTCGCGGATGCGCTCGTCATCGACGGCGACGATGATGTCATCCAGCAGCGAACATTGCCGGCAACGCTCCCAAACGTGCTGGATCAGGGGTTTCCCGGCGATGAGATGAAGCGGTTTTCCGGGGAAGCGTGTGGAGCCCCAGCGGGACGGAAGAACACCGAGGATATAGGTGGGAGCTGGAGAAAGGGACACGCTTGGCAAAGGTTGGGCGAGCGTAAGTCGGGGACAAGCCCGCGGACAAGAGCGGTTTCGGAAAAAAGATTTTCCACTACCGAGCGCTCTGCAAAGTTTGCGAAATCCCCTCCCTTTCGGCGGGAATCAGTCCTTTTTCGGCAGGGCCGGCGCAGGTTCGCGCAGCAGTGTCACTTTCAATGGCCTGCGCGATGATTCGCCATCGGCGCGGTAAACGATGACGAGCGAACGTTCGCCGGGATTCTGGGTGATGACGCCGGAATGGAGGCGTTTCAGCGAGCCCGTGGTGACGGGGAGAAGGATCTCAAATGGCTGCTCGACACCGGCTGGCACGGTGCGTTTGAAGGATTTGCCCGCTTCCAAAAAGAGTTTTTCGCTGCCTATGATGATTCTGACGGGAGACTGCGAGATATTGACGACCCGCACGCTGCCTGCGGGCACATTGACCGGATCATCGGGCAGGACGAGCGTGCGGACTTCATCCCAAGTGCCGTTCTGCGCGTCGCGCCACAGGAGGACGAGGAAATCGCCGGATTCGGGGCGGGTGATGCGCAGCCACGGCTCGGCATCGGCGGCGGCCTCGCGGCGTTTCAGTAACAGCGGGCCGGTGCCTGCGGGAACCTTGAGCGGTTCGCTGATCCTGCCGAGGCGGAGCGGCGCGGTTTCCGATTCCTTTCCATCGAACCCGAGCAAGACCTCGCGAGGCGGGATGCTGCCGGCGGGTGGTTCGAGTTCGTAGCGGACGTCGTCGCGGACTTCCTGGCGGAACGGCGGAAGCTCGCCAACAGGGAGAAACCGCACCTGCCGGCCGGTTTCCTTCTCCGGCTCCGCGCCAACAAGGTTAGAAATCCATGCGGCAAACAGCGCGGTCAAAAGGGAAAATCTCATGATGCGGACCGGGTCATACTTCATCAGGTGAAAGCCAGCGGAAGGAGGTGATGGTGAACTCCCGGCCGAAGTCGTTGGATTTGCCCGCGAGGCTGGAATTCAGGCCGCTGTCGTCCGGGGACAACGGCCGTGGCGTCCGTTGGACCACCGCCTCACACCATGCCCGGGACAGGACCTTGCCACGGGTATCGACGGCATCGCCATAGGCTCTGATGACGAACGTGTCGGAACGGGCCGTTAGAGCAGGACCGAGCACTTGGAGGACATCCGCCTGGGTCAGATAGGCGGGAGCGCCCCAGGCTTTCGAAGCGGGCTTGAGCGTTTGCTCCATGCGGGTGGAGTCGGTAATGTTGTCGGGGTGCTTGTAGTCCGGCAGCGACTTGCCGTTGTCCAACGGGTATTCATTTGTTAGTCCGGAATTCAGACCTGCCTTTTCGATGGCCGCCTGGAGCGCGCCCATGCGGCCGGTCTCGTCCTCGGCGAGACGGCGGTTGACGAAATCCGCGAGCGACAGGAACGGACCGCGTGATTTCACCTCCACGACGATGGCCTCGGCAAGCCGGCTGATCTCATCCGCATCCAACTCGCGGTAGCCGGACCAGACCTCGTCTGAATCCGCCGAGTCGCCGTTTTTCCAAGCGCCCTCCGCCGGATCCAGCACTCTCGGAAACGGGACATTGTCACCGCTGCCGTAACCGGATCTGCGGGTCGAGGCGAGCAATGCCTTCCATGCTTCCACGTTGGTCGAATTCACGTTGAACGCTCCGTCCACCATCAAGTGGCGTGCGGACTGATGGAAATCCGTCAGGCTCTCCCCGGTCGCCCCCGAGCGGGTGGAGGGTGCCAGCCGCATGCGTCCGTTAGGAAGCGGTTTTCCGACCGGATCATCGAGGAAGTCCCGCTTTGCGTCTGGCGATCCACTGGACAGATAGAAACGGTCCCAGAGCTTCTGGTTTGCCTCAAACGACAGGTCGTAGACGAGATTGTCGTTCTCAGGCACCTGCCCGAGGATGGCGCGGGAGTTGGCTGCCCAGTCGTCCTGCTTCGCAGCGCGCTGTTTGTCATTCGACCAGCCGATTTCAGTCTGATGGAAGCCGCCCAATTTCGCGGATGCGGAGGACGAGGTGGCCGCCGAAGTCCGGTTCAGCCCTTTGAACCCGCCCGAGCCGAGACGCGGATCGGCGAGGGAATTCCCCACCGCATACGACGGGTGCCAGATGAGTTCCGAGAGTTTCGCATGTTGGAACTGGCCGAGCGAAACCAGACCGGTCTCTGTCCGCGGCACGTCGAATAGCACATACTTTCCATTTCCCTCCTGCGGCGGGCCGAACGGATTTCCGTGGAAGCGACCGTTCCTCGGAACCGGCATCTGCTCGTCCCAGCTCACCGCCTGATCAAACAAATCCCGCGTGTAAGCCCCGAAAAACCACGGGGCGACGCCGCCGATGTTCTCCCACGGAGAACGGAGAATGAACGAGGCGCGCGGATTCCAATTCCCCAGCAACGCGTCCTGGAAATGCGCAGAGCCCTTGAGCGAGCCCGATCCCGTGTTAGACGGATGTTCGTCGAACCACCGCAAACGGATTCCCTCGCGGGTACGCACGTTGGGAATCACGGTGGGTTGCGGTTTCGCCTTGTCCAGCAACTCCATCGGCATTTTCTCGTTAGAGCTCCAGGCGATCCGCGGTTCGCGTCCGGCACCGTATTGCAGGGAAGCTGATAGAACGCAGATCTGCTTCAGCTTGTCGAAGCTCTCGAAGGTAACCTTGGAGGCCGACCCCACCTGCTTGAGGATCGCACGGGTATCGTCGCCTTGATTTTCAATGGTCATGTATCTGCCATTCACATAGAGCCACGTCGGAGCATACCAGAACTCGAATGGCAGGAAATTGATGCCGAAGTCTTCGTTAGGGTCGTTGGGATCATCATAGTCCGACGCGGAAACATAATAACATCTGGCGGGATCCGGCGAGACCTCGCAACTGAGCACGTTCTCGTTGAGATTGTAATCGGTCGGTCGGTAGGCGCTGTAACCATCATACTCCGCGGCCCTGGCCGGAGAAAACACCAGGCACTCTCCCGGTTGGAAAGTCGTCGCGGGAATCGAGAAATAATAGGATCCCATGTAGGGGTCGCTGTAGGCTGCGGAATTCATGATTCCGCTGATACCCCCCCCTCCGAAATCGATGCTGCGGCCGCCCTCGAAGTTCAACCAGTCGGTTTCAAACACGCCGCCGCTGGACGACCTGTTGCGGGTTTTCATCTCCTGCCGTCCGTTGCCCTGGATCATGACAATCGAGCTGTCGAACTTGAGTTCGCAGTTGTACGGATTCCACAACACCACCCGCGGATACATCAACTGCCTGAGTTGGTAGTAGTTGATTTTGCCGCCTTTGTTCAGATAGGTGCTCATCTGTGTGAAATTGGTGGCTTCCACCAGGATCGGCTGAAGGCCCGCGCGTTCGTTGCCCGCCAATTTCACCGGAAGTTCGTTGGCCAGCGCCAGCTTGCTGCTGTCCTTGCCGGCGGAGGAATCGAAGTCCGGCAATCGCCCTTCGACATTCTTGCCGGAGAACGGAGCGGACAGCGCCGCCCAGTCGCGCAGCAGCCCGAAGCGGGGCCCGGCGGAATCGTGACGCGACGCCTTCTTTTCCCCTTCTCCGGGAGGATCGGAACCGACCAACGGTTCATCATCGGCGAGGCCGTCGAGGTTTTTGTAAGGCGAGGCTGCGCCACTTTCGAAATAGGCAGTTAGATCCTGTTTCAGTCCGCCGTTCGCCACGTCCGCGAGAACGCCATTGGATTCCGTGGTGAAATCGAAAGCATGCTTCTCCGTCCAATCTGATTTTACTCCGGATAACGCCATGGTCGCCGGGCTGACCATCCGTTGGAGATCGTCGTTTTCCAGCTCCACCCCGCCGTCCATCAGTTTCATATCCGCGGCTTGCGAAGCCATCACGCGGTAGAGTCCGCCATCGCCAGGACTATCCCTGTTCGCTGCGATTTCGCCGCGCGGGTCGTTGGTCCGCAGATTCGCCCGCACGCCGAGGTCACCGGTCCACCACGCAAGATGGCCCGAGGTTTTTCCCGACAATCCGACGACAGGGACCCGCGGGGCGGTCACAACAGGCGACTTATCGATCCGATAGATCGGCGCATCATCGGTGGCGGGCACTGCCGCCGGATCACCCTTGCCGCTGACCAACCACTCCATGACCTGGTCCGCCATGTTCAATTTCTTTTCCCATCGTGCGTCACGCAGGCCACCGTCCAGATCGTCGCGGGTGAAAATGGGATCGCCGTTTTCCAACGTCGTCCGCCAGGCCCCGGTCCAGTGCGGTTGCTTTACATCCTTGCGGAGGATTCCCGCTGTCGCGGAAACCCGCTGGTCCGGCCCCATCGTTTTCTGGAGTTGCCCGATCGCCTGCATCAATGCCAAGCGGGCGTTGGCCTTCGCCACGGCCGCTGGTTCCGTCCTCGCCGTTTTCCGCAGCTCGATGGAAGCCAGGGTCATCAGCCCGACGGCCATCATCACCAGCAAGCCCATGAGCACGACGCAAATGACCAGCGTGAAACCCTTGTCAGGTACGCACTTCCGGGAACGAAACCGCCACAGCCCAGTCACACCGGACTATTTACACGCGAAGCGCCGTTTTCGCCAGCGATTTTCTCCCCGTGCAGTCCCTGAATATCAACGATGTGGCAGTATTTTTGGCCCTTGCTTGGATTTCGAATTCTCCATGAAAATGGCACACCGGAGGCTAGCCAACATGCTGAAAATGCTTCGATATTTCGCCGCGTTGTCCACAAGTCGTCTGGTTCTGTGGTGCTACCTGATTTGGTACGGCTGCATGATCTCGCTCTATTTCGATCCGTCGCCGATGCTGTGGATCTCTTCAATCGGCATGAGCGGCATCATCGGGCTCGCTCTATTCCTCAGTGTGTCAGGAAATGGCACCCGACAGGACGGCTGGACGATTTTCCGTCTGTTCCTCATGCCCTTCTGCGTCTCCAGCTACTCGGCGCTCATCAAGGGCAAGGGCTTCATCGTGATCTTCCCGCCCGGCTGGCGGGAAAATCTCGCCGGCCTCGGCTGCGTCGTCGTTTTTCTGATGATTCAGAGGATTCTGAAATCGAAAACCGCCCTCCCGCAAGCGACCCGTTAGTTTTCCGGCTGCACCGCGGGGGAGCCAGGCGCTGACTACCGTTAGAGAGCCTTGATCGCAGCCATGATCCGTTTGGCGATGCGGTCGTAGCATTCCTTGGCGTCGCCCTTGGTGTCTTCCTCGGTCAGCCGGATGGGCTTGCCGACGGCCACCGTAATGCGGGCGAAACGGATTTTACCCGAACCGCGGGGCAGAGCCTCGCGGGCGCCTGAAATCCGAACCGGTTGGATCACGGCTCCGGATTTCACGGCCACCAGGCCGATGCCGGGGGCGGCGGTGCCGATCTTTCCATCCAGAGTTCGTTCACCTTCTGGAAACACCAGCACCCGCTCGCCTTCCTTCAGCTTGCGGATGATCGTTTTCAAACTGCCCATGTCCGGGCGGTCCTGATCGACCGGGATGGCGTTCCATCGCGGATAGAGCCATTTCCCGATCCCGACAAACAGGGTCTTGCGGGCAAGGTAGGTCATCTCGGTCTTGTAGAGATTTCCGATCAAAGGTGGATCGAGAAAACTCTGGTGGTTAGAAGCGACAAGGACCGGGCCTTCGGAGATGAGGTTTTCCTCGCCTGTTATTTTCAAACCGAAAAGCGTCCGGAAGGCCGCGCCGAATGCCATCCAGCCCAGCCAATAGACCCAGCGCATTTGGGTGTAAGGTTTCACGGCTTCGCGGTGAGTTCGCCCGAGTCGGGCAGTCCTTGTTGTTTGAGAATTTCGATGGCCGCATCGACTCCGCTTTCAATGGTGTGATGCGAGGTGTCCAATACCACGGCACCGTCGGCAACCATGAGCGGGGCATGTTCGCGCTCGCTGTCGGCGGCGTCGCGCTTCGCGACGGAATCGACCTCGCCGACATGGGTGCGGCGCGCGGCCCTAACGGACTCGTCGGCATCAACGTAGATCTTGAACGGCGTGTCGGGAAACACGACGGAGCCGATGTCGCGGCCTTCCATGATGATGCTGGTGTGGTCGAGGTAGTTGCGCTGGAGATCGACGAGCCTTTTTCTAACTTCCGGGATGGCGGAAATGGCGGAGACGTTCGCGTTGATCGCCTCGCCCCGGAGTTCGGCGCTGGGATCGACGCCGTCGATGGTGATGTTGGATGTCACCCCGATTTCGCCGCAATGGATGTCGATGCGGTCCATCATGGCGATCACCGCCGCGTCATCGGACGGATCGATGTTTTCCTGCAGGGCTTTCCACGTGACGGCGCGGTACATGGCACCTGAGTTGACCATGACGAGGCCGAGACGTTTGGCGAGTTCGCGGGCGAGCGTGCTTTTCCCGGAGGCGGCGGGACCATCGATGGCGATGGCGAATCGGGGAGTGGCGGCTGGATCGGAACTCACGCGATGGCTAGGGTTGGCAGGGTGAAATCGGTGGCTTGCGAACGCTCGTGAAGGATGGCGTCGAGATGGTGGGCGAATCCCGGATAGGAGGTGTTCACGCATTCCGTGTTCCTGATCACGGTCTCGCCTTCGGCAAAAAGTCCGGCAATGGCGAAGGCCATGGCGATGCGGTGGTCGCCGCAACTGTCGATGGTGGCGGCGTGCAACGGCTTGCCGCCGGTGATTTCCATGCCGTCCTCGAACTCTTCGACCTCGGCTCCCATGGCAAGGAGGCCGTTGACCACGGTGGTGATGCGGTCGGTTTCCTTGACGCGAAGTTCCTTGGCGTTGCGGATGATGGTCCTGCCCTGCGCGAGCGCGGCGGCGACGGCGATGACGGGGATTTCGTCGATCAGGTTCGGCACTTCCTCGATGAAAATCGTGGTGCCTGTTAGCGCGGCACCGTGGATCTCGATATTGCCGATCGGTTCGCCTTCCGAGCTGTGCTCGATCTCGGACATGTGCGCGCCCATGCGGCTGAGGACGTTGAGGATCGCGGTGCGGGTCGGATTGAGGCCGACGTCCTTGATGAGCAAACGCGAGCCCGGAAGCGCCGCCGCGGCGACTAACCAAAATGCCGCGCTTGAAATATCGCCTGGGACCGTGAAGTCACAGGACCGCGGAACCTGTCCGCCGGTAATGGAAATCGCGTTGCCTTCGGTTTGGGTGCTGACGCGGAACGAAGCCAACATGCGCTCCGTGTGGTCCCGCGTTTCCGCAGGCTGGATAACGGTGGTTTTTCCTTCAGCAAACATCCCGGCTAACAGCACAGCGCTCTTCACCTGCGCGCTCGCCATCGGCATGTCGTAGGTGATGGGGTTCAGCTTTGCCGGGTGGATGAAAAGCGGAGCACAGCCGGGTTTCTCGCCGCGGGTTTCGATGTTCGCGCCCATCATGCCTAACGGAACGGTGATCCGTCCCATCGGGCGCGAGGACAGCGACGCGTCGCCGAAGAGTTCGGTGGAGAAGGTTTGCCCCGCGAGAAGGCCTGCGAGAAGTCTCATGCCGGTGCCGGCGTTGCCACAATCGATCGGCGCGGCGGGCTGGCTGAGTTTCATCGACTGGCCGTGGATGCGCAGGTTGACGGGACCGTAGCCGGGAAGTTCGTCGAGCACCTCGTAGCGAGCACCGAGCGCCTTCATGGCGTTCAGGGTGTTCACGCAATCCTCGCTGGGGAGGAAATTTCTAACGGTGCAGACGCCGTTGGAAAGGCCGCCGAGGATGGCGGCGCGGTGGGACATGCTCTTGTCACCGGGGACACTGAACTCCGCGTGGAGCTTTGAAATGGCTTTAACTCGAAATTCCGACATGAGAGAGGGGCAAAAGGCTATTTGATGGAGTTCAATGGGTCGCGACGCTGCTTGGCGGTGACCAGCCATTGTCTGGCCTTTTCTTGATTGGCGTTTTCGAGGCTGGCAAGGATTTCGCCCAGATCGGTGATGGTTTCCTCCAGCAGCCCGATCAGCGCCTCGCGATTTTCAATGACGATCTCCGCCCACATCGTGGGATTGCCGGCGGCGACGCGGGTGGTGTCGCGGAGTCCGCCGCCGCCGAAGCGGCCTTCGGACGGATCCTTCAGACAGACGCGCGCCGCACAAGCCGCGACGATGTGCGGCAGGTGGCTGATGCGGGCGACCAACTCGTCATGAATCGCGGCACTCATCCAAGAGGTGCGGCAGCCGATGTGTTTCCAGAATCGCTCCAAGGCGGCGGTTAGCTCGGCCGGGGCACCGTCGTCGTTGGTGAGCAGGCAGGCGGCGTTATGAAATAAATTTGCGGTGACGGCGGACAAACCGTTCCGCTCGGAGCCCGCCATCGGGTGACTGCCGATGAACCGAACATTCAGCCCCTTGAGCAGCGGGCTGATTCTGCGGTGAGGCACCCGCTTGACGCTGCCAACGTCGGTAATCAAACAACCGTCCGGGAGCCCTGCCGCGAGGCAGGCCGAAACCAACGGGGCCATCGATCCGACAGGCACAGCCAAAATGACCAGATTTGCCTCTTTCACCGCCGCCGCGAGATCTCCGGTGACGCCGGTGATTCCGAGCTTGCGAGCGTCCTCGACGGTTTCCTCTTTTCTCGCCCAAAGTCGGACGACCGGCGGGTTTTCAAACTCGGCAAGAGCAAGTGCCATGGAACCGCCAAGCAGTCCGCCGCCGAGGATGGTGATATTTGGGAAGTCCGTCTTCATGAAAAGAAAAGACCGGGTCCAGTGTGCCGGACCCGGTCGGTTTTCCTGGATAGGGTTTTACCGGGAATCTTTGAAATCTCAAGGCACGCGGAAATAGCCTTTGCCAGCTCCGGTGTAGGTCGGGTCTTGAACGAGAGTGCCGCTTGGAATGTCGCGGACATCCACAATCTTATTGTTGTAAGGGCTGAAAACGAAACCTTCCTTGCCGGGAACCTTGTTCGCGAAGGCGTAGTCCGTGCGCTTCTCCTCAACCGGTGGCTTGGTCGTGTCCGTCGTCGTGCCGCCGGTGGTTTCCGTGGATTCGGCGGGCTTTTCCTCCGGCGTTTCCTTTTTCTGAGCCTCTTCCTTAGCCTTCATTTCGTCCCGCTGCGCCTGGATCTTCTGCTGATCGGCGCTGGTGACCGTTTTCTCAGCAGGCTTGGTCGGCTGCTTCTTGTTCTGGTTCTCGTTATACGGGTAGCAGGAGGAGAAAACAACGCACCCAAGGACGGCAAATACGGCGGAAAAACGGAGGTTCATGGCGGTGGATACGGAAGAATGAATGGATCGGGGAGGTGGCAAACCAGCATGCTGGATCGTCCCGCAAGATGATGATTGCCCCACGCTTGGCGTCAAGCAAGCACCTCGTTTGTCAGACGGAAAAAAGTCGGAATTCGGTGAAGAGTCGGGCTTGTCCACCCTCGTCATCCGGGGTGAGACTCCCCCACGCCATGCCGGATGCCACGATTCATACCCTCGGGAAGATTTTGGGAAACCTGAACCCCATCCTCTTCCGGGTCAGCCTGCCCAACGGGAAAATCATCCTCGCTCATCTCTCGAAACCGCTGACCGAATCCAAGGCGTTTTTTTCCAACGGCCAACAGGTGATTCTCGAACTGACGCCCTACGATTTCGACCAGGCGCGCATCCTCGGCGAGGCGGAATAGCCCGGCTATTTCCCGATGCAGAAGCTGCTGAAGATCACGCCGAGCAGATCCTCGGTATCCACGCGGCCGGGGATTTCTCCTAACGCGTCGAGGGCTTCGCGGAGGTCGATGGCGGCGAGCTCGGGATCGGTCGAGCGGTCGTTGAGGAGTTCGAGCGCGGCTAACAGCGAGGTGCGCGCGAGCTGGAGGCTGGCCTGATGGCGGGCGTTGATGGCGACGGCATGCTCGCCCCAGTCGGAGTCGCTGAAGTGGAGGGCGTCGCGGATAGTCTCTGATAGAGAGTCGAACCCATCGCCGCTGGAACAGGAGAGTCGAACGGCCTCGACGCCCGTCCACGACGGATGCTCGCCGAGATCAACCTTGTTCAACACCCGCAGATGTTTTGCGGCGGTAGAGGGAAATACGGGGTCGGCGGGTTTCGGTTTGCTGCCGTCGGCGATTTCAAGGAGCAGATCGGCGGCTTCGATTTGCCTAACGGTGCGCTGGATGCCTTCCGCTTCGATGTGATCGGCGGCTTCTCGGACGCCTGCCGTATCGACGAGACGCAGGGGGATGCCCTGCAGATTCACGACTTCCTCGATGGTGTCGCGGGTGGTGCCGGCGATGTCGCTGACGATGGCGCGCTCGAATCCTAACAAGCGATTCAGCAGACTGGATTTTCCGACATTGGGTTCGCCGAAAATCACGGTTCTAACGCCTTCGCGTAGCACCCGGCCCTGGTCGGCGGTGGCAAGCAGGGAATTGACGACAGCGAGAACGGTATTCACCCGGTTGCCCAGCAAAGCTCCGGTTTGCGGGTCGATGTCCTCTTCCGGGAAATCGATCCAAGCTTCGAGATGGGCGAGGGTTTCCAACAGACTGTCGCGGGCTTCGGTGGTGCGTTTTCCAAGCGTGCCTTCCAACTGGCTGCGGGCGGCTCTCATCGACAGCCGGGTCTGGGCGGAAATCAGATCCATCACGCCTTCCGCCTGGGTGAGGTCGAGTTTGCCGTTGAGGAAAGCGCGCTGGGTGAATTCCCCGGGACCGGCAGCCACGGCACCGCAGGCGAGAAACCTGCCTAACACCTCGCGGGTCACCAGGATACCGCCGTGACCGGTGAACTCCACGCAGTCCTCGCTGGTGTAGCTGTTGGGAGCTTTGAAAACCGTCAGCAATCCGTCATCGAGGATTTCGCCCGCAGCATCCTTCACTTGGCAATATCTGGCGGTGCGAGGCAATGTGGAGGAGGCCTTGCCGCCGGTCGCGAGATCCGCCACCGCCACCGCGTCAGGTCCTGATAGACGCAACAGCGAAACCGCTCCCATGCCGGGAGGTGTGGCGACCGCGGCGATGGTCGTGCGGTGCGGATCCGGCAGCGCGTTCATCCGGGTGGTCACTTCGTCGAGGCGGTCGCAGGAGTTTCCTGTCCACCGAGGCCGAGGAACTCCCAACAGATGAACTTGTTGATCGACAGCTCCGGAGCATCCGCTTCGCCGATCCACTTGAGTTCGACCGTCGCCGTTTTGGTGATGGGATGATTCTCCTTGGTGTCGCGCCAATTGATGAGCGAGAGAGCCCGACCGATTTCGGAATCGACCTTCACGTTGACTCGGGCGGTGTCCGTCGTGTTCGCCGGATCGACCATCCGATAGGTTCGCGCACCTGCGACGGCACGGCCTTTTTCCGGAACGTCCTCAACGATGAACACACGGAAGACGCCGGTCTGGCCGACTTCCGGGAGCTCGACGAAATTCTGGAACGTGCGATACTTCGTCTGGGCAAAGATTTCCCAATCGAGCTTGAGTCCAGTGGAGGTGCGCTTGAAGAATGCGTGGACCCGCAGGGGTTCCATGGCGAAGTTCCCGACGCGGGCTAGGGTGCTCAGCAGGAGATCGGCTTCATCGACGCCGTATTGGACTTCCAAGCTGGCAAGCGGACGGAAGAATTCCTTCATGTCGAACTGCGGCGGCAGATCGTAAATCATCATGAACAAGCCGCGTTTCCGGTCTTCCTCCGAGAGTTCGTAAATCGAGAATCCGTCCGCTGGCGTGTCGGTGTCGTTGATCACTCCGCCGCCGTAGAAGTCTTCGATTTTCGGAGCGAGGGTTTCGCCGTTCAGGACAAAGGGCACTTTCTCCGCGCTGGTCGTCGCGGCCATGTAGTCTTTGAGAAGCTTGTAGGCGTCCTTTTGCCAACCGATGCGGATGTAGTTCGCCTCGTTGATGGCGGGATCGCCCGCAGTCGCTTTGACTTCAGGCGGGGGAACGTTTTTCCCAAGTTCCTGAGAGGCGAAATAAACGACTCCTCCTCCAGCAAGAATCAGGGCCAGCACCACCAACATCGCCGGGATGAGGCCGCTGCGGTGTGTCTTGGCAGGCTTCAGCGCAGCCTGCTTCTTGGCTTTGTTTAGTTCCGGGTGGTCTTTGGCGGCAAGGCCAGTGATGGGGTTCTCCACGCCCTTCTCAGTAAGAACCGCAGGAGTTTCAGGGACAGGGGCGGGGATTGGCGCGGATGCCTTGATTTCCACCGGCGGCGGTGGAGGTGGGGGCGGAACCGCGGAGACCGGGGGAGCCTGTGGCACCTGCGCGACAACGACCGGAGATGGCTCAGGGGCGACCGGTGTTTCCGGCACTTGAAATGAAGCCGCAGGTGACGTCTCCGAAGCAGGTGACGTAATGACACCTGTGCAGTGCGGACAAGGGCCGGTCGTCGGTGGCAGATCCCTGGGAATCAGAATTTTACCGTCGCAATGAATGCAACGGAACTCCCTTTGCTCGTTTGGAATCACAAAATCTGCCATGGTTGAACCTCGTCCCGTCCGGAAAGTTAGGAAATCAAAACCGATCTGTCAAATGCGGGCGGGGAAACTTCAAACCGCCACCGTGGCCGCGAGAACGGAGTCCAGAACCTCGAGACAACGGAGGTTCTGTGCTTCGGTGCCGATGGAGATCCGCACCCAGTCGGGAAGCTTGTAGCTGCTCATGGCGCGGACGATGACGCCCTGTTTCAACATGTCCCGGAACACGCGGTCGCCTTCACCGGTTTTGACCAGCAGGAAATTGGCGTAGCTGGTCACGAATTCCAAGCCACGGGCGGCGAATTCCTTTTCGTAAAACGCCATGCCGGCCCGATTGACCGCGCGGGTTTTTTCGATGTGCGCGGTATCCGCCAGAGCGGCGAGGGCACCGGCTTGGGCGATGGAGTTCACGTTGAAAGGTTGCCGCGCTTTCTGAAGCAGATTGGCCACGTTCTTCGATGCCAGACCGTATCCGACGCGCAAGGCTGCCAGTCCGTGGATCTTCGAGAAGGTGCGCAGCACGCAGACGTTGCGACCTTCGCGGACATACTTGAGCGTGTCCGGCGGCGTGTCGGGAAATTCGAAATACGCTTCGTCGAAAACGACGATGACATGATCCGGCACCTTGGCCATGAAGCGGTCGATGGCTTGCTGATCCACCATGGTCCCGGTCGGATTGTTAGGATTCGCGATGAAAACGAGCCGAGTGTTGGGATTGATCGCCGCGGCCATGGCATCGAGGTCGTGGATGAATCCGGGATCGGGAACTTCCACGTATTTCGCGCCGAAGAGGGTCGCCATGAGCTTGTAAACGACGAAGGCGTGTTCTGCGGCGATGAGTTCCGCCTCGCGGTTGAGGAACGTGTGGCAGAGCAGTTCGATGATTTCGTTGGAACCGTTTCCGATCACCACATTGGAGAGATCCATCCCGAATGAATCCGCGATGGCGGAGCGCAGGCGATAGCCACCACCGTCCGGATAGATATGAGCTTCCTCGATCGCCAGGCGCATCGCTTCTTTCGCGAGTGGCGACGGGCCAAGCGGGTTTTCGTTAGAGGCGACCTTGACGATCTGGGAAGGATCCAGCCCGAGCTCGCGGGCGGTTTCGTCAATCGGTTTTCCTGGCTCATAGGCGACGAGGTCGCACACGAAGCGGTTGGCAAATTGTTCGATCATGGTGTTGGGGAAAAAGTGTTAGCGGTTGGCGTCGAGCAGCGCCTTGAAATCGGCGAGCGCTTTTTCATAAGGACCGGCTAGGGAAGTGTCCGGCTGAAGCGTGGCGCCTGGAGCCGCCACGCAGAAGGTTTCCTGGAGAGCCTGCAAGTCCCGGCCATCGGCGGAGGCCGCGACCAGAGCCGCGCCCAACGCGGCGGAGTTGGACACATCGATGCGTTCGACCGGGCATTGGAAGATATCGGCGACGAGTTGGGCGATGCCGTCGTTCTTGGACGCGCCACCGGTGAGGCGGATGCGTTCCGTTTTGACACCCATCCATTGGGAATGAAGTCGCATGTTGAGGAACTGGCCTTCGAGCAGCGCACGGACTTGCAACGCGGCATCCGATCCGGATTCAAACTCCGGCGAGCCTTTGAGAACCGGTCCCGTGAAGTCGTGGCGCGGGGTGATTTCCGGCCCGAAAAACGGCAGCATCAGGTTTTTGCCCGCCGAGCCGATGGTTCCAGCAAGCGCGTCGCGATCAAAGGCGGACCAGTCGAGGCCGAGCTTGTCGCGCAAGGCCTCGCGGGCAAGTGAGCCGTTGCGGAAACAGATCAGAGACATGAAGCCGCCAGCCGGATTGCCGAAGACATGGCCGAAGCCGTTAGGGTCGGTTTTCGGGCCGGGCATGGCGGCGAAAAACGTGTCGCTGGTGCCGAGGGATATTACCACGTTTCCCGGAGTGGTGGCTCCCATGCCGACGAGGGAGGCAGGATTGTCGCCGGTGAAGAGCGCGACCCGGCAGTTTTCCGGCAGGCCGTATTTCCCGGTGAAATAGGGTGAAACGTTACCTTGAATCGTCGTGGTTGCGGCAGGTGGCAGAAGTTTTTCCGCAAGATCAGGCGCGGTGGCCGCCAGAAGATCGGTGTCCCAACCGAGTTTCGCGAGGTTGAGCAGGTTCATTCCGGCTCCGTCGCCGAAATCGATGGGCACGGATTTTCCTGCGATAACGGAAGCGATGAAAGAGCTAACAAGATGGATGCGGGCGGTGCGGGCATAGGCATCCGGATCAGTCTTGTAAAACCGGCGGATCTGCGGGCCGCTGAAGCGCTCGATGGCATTTGAACCGCTGCGGCGGCAGACTTCGCCCGAGCCGCCGACTGCTGCGGTGATCTCCGCGCATTCGGTACCGGTGGAAGTGTCCATCCAGATCGGCGCGGTCGAGCGGGTCAAGGCGGGCGAGAGCTGGGAGACGAGGCTGTTGGAGATGTCAAGCTGGGCCAGGCGTTCGTCGAAGGTGGTGTCCAGATAGACCGAACCATGCTGCTGGCCGGATCCGGCGAGGCATTTCACCTTGGAAAGATCGGTGGCGGCGGCGAGGCGCGTGAAAAGCAGGTCCAGCGCCTCCAGCCACATCAGCGGATTCGCATGGACCTCTCCATCGGACCCGCCGGGGATAAAGCCGCTGGGCGATTGGTATTGAGGGAGATCGCCACCGAAGTTGACGGACAGCTGACAAGTGATTTTGCCGGATTTAGGATCGATCAATACAGCGGTCAGCGATTGGGTGGAGGAATCTAAACCAAGGAACATGACCGGAGTTTTCGTGTAGAAGCGTGGTTTTCCAAGCTCGAATATGATTGGATTTCCGTGGCAGCTCATCCGGAATGAAGAAACAAACGAAAAAGGGCGGTTGCTTTCGCAACCGCCCTTTAAATGATGTTAGTCGAGTGACTCTGCTTCCGAATTAGAAGCTGACGCTCAACATCGAACCGCCGAGAAACTCGTCGTCTTCGTTGTTGTAGTTGTCACTGAGACCGAGCGAGAACGCCACGAAAGGGGAAACCTTTGCGTTTTCCGAGAAGCCCCAGTCGAGCGAGAGCTTGTTGGTCCATGCGGTGAAGTCTCCTTCTTCCACGAGGTAGCCGACGTTGGTGTTGTAGTTGAGGGACAGGCAGGAATTGAGCTCCCAGCTGTGGCTGCCACCGAGTTCCAGATAGCCGTCGTTGTTTGGTCCATCGACGCTCCAGAAGTAGGTGAGGTAGATGTCCGCCCAGCCGAAGTCACGGGAGATGGTGAATGGGATTTCCTGAGCGTCTTCGCCCAAATGGCCCATGTTCCAGTAGTAGATGTAGCCAACGGAAAGATTGGCAAATCCGAAGTCATAACCGACTTCAGTGTAAAAATCGACTTCGCTGTCGATTTGGTTGCCGGTGTTGACAGGTGAGTTGTCGAACGCCGCAGCCCAAATGCCGCCGCTAATCTTGACACCGTTATAGTCGTAAGCCGCATCAAGGCCCACTTCGGTCAGGTTGTCACCGAGGTCGAGACCACGGAAAAGGTACATGCTGGAATAGCCAGTGTGGAGTTCATATTCGACTTCCGCCTGAGCGTTGCCGGCCACAAGGGCGGAGGCAGCGGCCAAGGCGCCAATGGTTTTGCAGTAGTTTTGCATCTGTATTATGTTGGTTTTCGGTTGCTGCTTGCGTCCTTGGCTGAACCGGTTGGGGAACAGACAGGACCGAGTCGGATTTCACATCCCGCATGCCGAATAGCAGCTGGAAGCTCTCCGTTGGGTGAATAGTTCACTTTTCCGAAGGATCTGTCCAGTATTATTTGACACGGATCAATGTTCCGCCTCCCCGTGGGATAGGTGCGGCATGCGAGGATGGCAAGCGAGAATCGACATTCCGGGACATTTTTTTGGTGATGGTTAGACCGTAGTATCAGTGGATTAGCGGGTTTGATGTTCTTGGCACGATGGTTGCTTAGTCGCGATCCGCAACCCTCGGGGATTTGTAATCTCCGGGCCAAGCACTCAACCATTCGATCAACCCTGACCACCATGACCAGTCGACATCTCATCAAAGTGCGAGCCCTTGCGGCTGTAGCAATCGCGTTCTTCGCCATTCCCATATGTACCCCTGCGTCGGCGCAAGATGCGGCGGCTCCGCCACCGACTGAAGCAGCGGCTGCGCCCGCAGCCACGGCAACCATCGAGGAGCGTGTGGCTGACATCGAGGCCTACATGAACAACGTCGCCCGTCCGGAAAAGGCCAGTGGTGCTGATTCACTCGTTCCAGGTCCTGGACCAGGGGCGAATGCCTGGCAAATGGTGAGCACGGCTCTGGTTCTTTTCATGACTCTGCCCGGTCTGGCCCTGTTCTATGGCGGTCTGGTTCGTCGCAAAAACGTGCTGTCCGTCCTTGCCCAGTGCCTTGGCATCGCCTGCGTGGTCACTCCACTTTGGTGGTTCTGCGGTTACAGCCTGTCGTTCGGCGCGGGTGCCAAGAGCGCCTTCATCGGTGACATGAGCAACATGATGTTCAAAGGCGTTGAACCTGGTGCCGTCGGTGCGGGTTACTACTGGATCTCCGACAGCATGTGGGCGATGTTCCAGCTCACTTTCGCCATCATCACTCCGGCCCTGATCATCGGTGCCATCGCCGAGCGTATGAAATTCGCCGCCATCATGGCATTCGTCGTCATCTGGATGTTCGCCGTCTATTTCCCCTTCGCCCACATGGTGTGGTCCACCGTTGGCTACATGTGCGGACCTCTCAATCCTGCGGCAGGCATCAAGGCGATCGACTTCGCTGGTGGCACCGTGGTTCACATGACCTCCGGTTGGTCCGCTCTCGTTCTTTGCCTCATCCTTGGCAAGCGCAAGGGCCTCGGCAAAGAGTCCATGGCTCCTCACAGCATGGTTCTCTGCATGGTCGGCACGGGCATGCTCTGGGTCGGCTGGTATGGCTTCAATGCCGGCTCCGCTCTCGGTGCTGACGCCATCGCCTCCAATGCATTTGTTACCACCACACTCTGCGCCGCCACCGCCGGTCTCGCATGGGCACTCATCGAATGGGTGATGAAAGGCAAGCCAAGTGTTCTCGGTTTCTGCTCGGGCATCGTCGCTGGCCTCGTGGTCATCACGCCTGCCGCTGGTTTCGTAACCGCCACTTCGTCCGTCATCATGGGTGTGATCGCAGGAGTGGTTCCATTCCTCGCCGTGGCCTATCTGAAGAACCTCCTCGGCTATGACGACGCACTGGATACCTTCGGTGTCCACGGTGTCGGCGGAACCTTGGGTGCCATTCTCACCGGTGTCTTCGCCGATGAAAAAGCCAACTCCGTCGTCGCTGGTCTCAAGGACGGCCTGCTTGTCGAGCAATTCAAAGCCGTCGGACTCACCATCGTCTGGAGCGTGGTCGCCACCGCCATCATCGCCTACATCGTCAAGGCAGTCATCGGACTCCGCCCGACCGCCGAAATCGAAGAAATCGGTCTCGATCTCGCCGAACACGGCGAACAAGGCTACGAACACTGATTTCTGAAATCAGCATCTCATCTGTCAGCGGGCGGGCCGGTCACGGTCCGCCCGTTTTCGTTTGCAGCAAAGCCCTTGGCAGGTTCCTCTCTCCGCGTGAAGCGCCGCATACTGCGATACTCCCTCATGGCCTGCCTGCTCCTTTCCGCCGCCTTCGCTGCGTGGACCTGGCTGCGACCCTACGACTTCCGCCCTGATCCCGCCGCACGCTGCGAGGTCATCGAAACCCTCGTCACCCGCGACCAATCCTTCTTCTGGGTCCACGTCCATCTCAAGGTCATTCCAGGCATGCGCCACGACCTCCAGATCCCCGTCACCCTCGCCACCGCCAACGGCCCCAAACAACCCGCCGACACCACCTTCGCCGGCACCGATCCCCTCAACCCCGAGGAAATCTGGTTCAAATTCTGGCTCGACTCCTCCGATCTCGCAGGTCCTCTGAACTTGGAACTCAACGGCGGAAAATTGTCCGTCAAGGCCCACCCGCACACACCCGACCTCGGCTCCGACGCCTTCCAGAACTTCACGACAAACCACTGGTGACCCCCATGCCCTGGCTTCTGATAGACAACTCCAACACCCGCACCAAGTTCGCCCTTGGCGATGCCGCACAGCTCCTCCCCTGGCGCGGCGTCCTCCCCACCGACTCTCTAACGACACATACCCTCGACACCCTTCTATCAGGCATCTCTTACGATGCCGTCCTCGTCTGCTCCGTCGTCCCCGCCAAGGCCGAAGTCCTCGGGAAATACTTCGAAGGGAAATCCCCCATCCACTTCCTCGACAACACCAGCCCCCTCGGCATGGGCATCGACTACCCGCAGCCCTCCCAAATCGGTGCCGACCGCCTCGCCAATGCCGCCGGCGTCCTCACCCGCCACGGCGTCCCCGCCATCATCATCGACTTCGGCACCGCCGTCACCTTCGACGTCATCTCCGCCGCCCCCGCCTACTGCGGCGGCGTCATCGCCCCCGGCCTCGGTGCCATGACCGGCTACCTCCACCACCGGACCGCCCTCCTCCCCGTCATCCACCTCGCCGAGCCCCCCTCCGCCATCGGCAAGTCCACCGTCCATGCCATGCAGGCCGGAGCCGTCTTCGGCTACCGCGGCCTCGTTAGGGAAATCATCGCCCGCATCTCCGCCGAGCTCGATGGACGGCCCCGCATCATCGCCACCGGTGGCGATGCCGCACTCATCGCCCAAGGCGTCGCCGAAATCGATGCCGTCGATCCCGACATCACCCTCGACGGCCTCCGCCAGGTCGCCGCCCGTGTCTTTCCTCAGGAAAAATAAGACGTGCCATTTGTGACGGATTCAAAAAGTCTATGCCCGACATGAGTGACAGTCCCCTTACCATCGGCATCGACTTCGGCGGCACCACCGTGAAGATCGCCGTCGTCTTCCAGAGCCACATCATCGACAGCGCTCCCCCCATCGCCACCCAGGAATTCAGCAACCGCGAAGAACTCATCGACGCCATGGTCCGCGTCGTCGAAGACCTCCGCACCCGCCACCCCGGCATCGCCGCCGTCGGCGTCGGCATGCCCGGCTTCGTCAACTTCGAAAAAGGCCTCATCTATCACCTCACCAACGTCCGCGACTGGGAATCCGTCCCCCTCAAGGCCCTCCTCGAGGACCGCATCAAGCTCCCCGTCATCGTCGACAATGACGCCAACTGCATGGCCATCGCCGAGTGGAAATGCGGCGCAGGCCGCGGCTTCAAGCACGTCATCTTCATCGCCATGGGCACCGGCGTCGGCGGAGCCATCATCGCCAACGGCCAGATGATCCGCGGAGCCTTCCACGGAGCCGGGGAAATCGGCCAGACCTCCATCGACTACCAAGGCCGCCCCGGCCACTATGGCAATCTCGGAGCCCTCGAAGAATACGTCGGAAACGGCGAGATCGCCGCCAAGGCCCGCGAAGCCTATACCGACGCCGGCGTCGCCAAATCCTTGGGCGAATGTTCTCCCGCCGCCCTCGCCGCCGCCGCCCATCATGGCGACCCCATCGCCCAAGCCCAGTGGGACGACATCGGCCGCCTCACCGCCACCGCCATCATGAACTGCTGCTGGCTCCTCAATCCCGAAGCCATCGTCCTCGGTGGCGGAGTCGCCCGTGCCGGCGAGCTCATCTTCAAGCCCGTCAAAGAGCACCTCTTCTCCCAACTCTCCGGCCCCTTCAAGGACCACCTCATGGTTCTCCCCGCCACCTTCGGCCACGAAGCCGGCATCATCGGCGCCGCCGCCCTCGCTAGGGAAATGCTCTGATAGGTGGCGGGGACATCCTGTCCCCGCGCATCATGGCCCGGACTTCCATGCCCGCACGGCAGCTCGTAAAGTCCATCTCCGGCCAAGGACTTCCGCCCCGGCAGGGGCATCGGAAAATCCCATTTCCGGCCAAACCGCTTTGCCCCTTCAGGCCCATCGGAAAATTCCATCTCCGGCCAAGCCGCTTTGCCCCGGCAGGGGCATCGGAAATTAGCCGGTGGTGCCAACCACCGGAACCCCCATCCGTATCCCACGCACCCCGGCAGGGGTGCCGGAAGGTTTTGGTTTACGTAGAGTGGTGGCACCGGCGAGGGGAAGCCCGAACTCAAACAAAGACGTTATTGCCGGTTGCCACGCACGACTTGATAGCCCTCTCGATTCCCTCACGGCGAGGGAGAAACAATGGTTTGGTTCATCGGGCCAAAGCGACGATCCACATACCTTTTGTTGATCGCCGTAATCTTGCCAGCAGCATCGTAGAACACGTTCAGATTCCAATAACGGTCCCCGTAGTCAACAGTCACTTGATCCGCCTCCTTCCAATTCTCTAGTTGAGGAACCACCAAATGAGCTTGCTTGGTGGACATTCCCAGTCGGAGATTGTTCCAGTATTCAGGATATTGGGGTCGAGCCAGATCCCTTGCGCACCAGCCGAGAAGCATCCCTGCCAAAGTGAACCCGAGGGTGATGTAAATGCGTTTCATAGATGATCCGTTTTCTTCCGAACGACATTAGCGCTGGAACCGGCCAGCAGTTGAAAGGAAAATGATCATGAAA
>JAZKEY010000014.1:0-134585 GCA_040386755.1 Verrucomicrobiota bacterium
TCACCAGCAACGACACGGACGAAAGCCCTTTCGATATCACCCTGACGGGCAAGGGAGTCGCGGCGAAGACATCGCCCATGCTTGCGGTGGGTTCCCGCCTGCCTTCATGGGCAGAATTGTATTCGGGAGCAGACGGAAGCCTTTCTAACAATGATGTGGGATCGGGCCGCCGGGAAACCCTCACCACCGTCGAATCCGCCGGCGGCAGGAAATACCTGGCGCTGGCCGTCATCAAGCGGCCCGGAGATTTCTATCAGGATCGTTCGATCGAGGTTTCCCCGAACCTGATCGACTGGTATAGCGGCCCACGGCACACCACGGTGATGGAGGACAGCGCTGCTGTCTTTAAGGCAAGGGACAACACGCCGCTCACGGCGGAAAAGAAACGTTTCATCCGGCTTGAAAAAACTGCAAACAAAGGACCATCCCCCATCCAACCGTGAAATCTCATCCTATGAAATATATTGTCCTTTTTTGGCTGCTCGCAATGCAACTCTTCCTGGGAACCTTGTCTCCCGTCGCCGCCCAGGTTTATGAAAAATTGTTCAGTTTTACCGACGCGCTGAAGACAGCGCCAACGGGAGGCGTGGGCAGCTTCAGAGGACCCAACCGCTGGGTCGAAGGTTCGGATGGAAATTTCTACGGCACCACCGACCCTTCGTTCACTGGGGATTTTGGAGGCACTTCGACATTTTTCAAAATGACACCCGCCGGTTGGCTGACGCCCCTCCATCGGTTTGCGGGTGGAACGGAGGGGGCTGTCGCACAACTCCAGATAACCGGACTGGATGGCAAATTTTACGGGACGACTTCAGCTGCGGGAGCCACAAATTCGGGTTCCATTTTCAGAGTTTCCCGGCAGGGGGAATTCTCTACCCTGGTGGAATTCAGCGGTACGGCGGGAGGCAATCGGGGCACCAATCCGGTGAAGCTACTACAGTCGTATGACGGGGTTTTTTATGGCATGACTAGCAGCGGCGGCGCGGGCGACTGTGGAACGATCTTCAGCATGAATACCGCAGGAGTATTGACAACCCTCGTGGAGTTTACGGGTGCCTCGGGGCTGCGTCCCGGGCGCAATCCTAACAATTTGATCCAGGGAAAGGACGGCAATCTCTATGGAACGACGGCGGCGGATGGTTCCGGAGGCTACGGGACGGTATTCAAACTAACAAAGGGCGGACAGTTCTCCGTCCTGGTCCAATTCACGGGGAACGCCGGAACGCAGAGCGGCAGCGGCCCGCAAACGCTTTTTCAGGCGGCGGACGGCAACTTCTACGGAACCACCAGTATCGGCAGCACGACCAGCAGCGGCACCTTCTTCGGGATGAGCGCCGCCGGTGTGATGACGCCACTTCATTCGTTCGACGGGCCCAAGGGGCCACCACGGTACGGACTGGTGCAAAGTTTAGATGGCACAATCTATGGAACGACCGGCTATCCGGGAGGTTCGGTTTACAAGTGGACGCCGTCGGGGCAGTTCGCGATTATCGTGGACTTTGCCTCGGTTCCCTCGCCAGTGGCGAAACCTCCAGATGTGATCTACGAAGATTATCGATACGATGCCTCCCCCGGGCCGCCCAATTCCCAACTGCTGCTGGGAGCGGACGGAAATCTTTACGGAACCGCCGAAGTCAAATTTCCCTATAGTTTCGGCTACATTGGTGGCAGTATCTATCGAATCAATCCCGCCGGACAAATCACGATTCTCGAGTCCTTCTATGGCGATATCGCCAGCGACATGCCGCGCTATGCGGGAAATCTGGTCCGGGGACGTGATGGATATCTTTATGGGACGACCTCGGAAGGCGGCAGGGGACGCACCAACGGCGGGGGCGAAGGGACGATCTTCAGGCTGCCGGATGCTGGCGGACCAGGAAGATTCGCCGGAGGAAAAGGTGCTGACATTATCGCGGAGATCGGAGTTTCCATGAATTCCGATATTCCCTCGTCGCCCCGCTCCGGGCTCATTCAGGGGAAAAACGGCGATTCCAATTTTTATGGAACGAGTTTTGAAGGAGGACTGTATAACCGAGGAACGGTATTCAAATTGTCGCCTGCAGGTGAGCTTTCCACGCTGGGAAGTTTCGGCGGCAATGACAGTTATGGCTCGAATTTTGGAGACTTTCTCGGACTTCATCCGGTCGCCGACCTTGTGGATGGTGGCGATGGCCGTTTATATGGGACGACAACCTCGGATTTTGGAAACGTGGACTCCTTCCACTATGCCGGACAGTTTGGAATTTCCAAGGACGGGGGAGACACGGACTTCAAGTATCTCTATTTGGATCTCTCAACCAAATCAAAGGAATTTGATCCGAGATGCGGTCTGGTGAAGTCCTCGGACGGCAATTTTTATGGAGTGATGCCCCACCATTCCGGCGGTTCAATTTTTCCTTATACTGGGGGAAATGCAGGAACGATCTTTCTGAAGAATACTTCTGGCGAGATCAGCCGAGTCGCCGATTTCAGCGGGACTCCGCTTGGAGCAAATCCAGGATCGCAAATGATCGAAGTCGTCACTGGGGGACAGATTTCTCTCTACGGCACCACCTTGGCGGGCGGGAGCAGCAACCATGGGTCAGTCTTCAACGTAACGCCCTCCGGCACCGTAACTCAGCTTGCCTCCTTGAATGACGCCGAAGGCCCGACCACATCCACCGCAGCCTGGCAAAACACCTCCATCGGTCTAAAAAATGCCTCGTTCTCGCTGGCGTTCAAAATCACGCCTAACGCGGCTTCCATGGATGGCGTTACGGGGTTGGCACTCGGAAATGCCGGTCAATATGAGGATCTGGCGTGTGCGCTTCGTTTGAGTCCAAACGGCTATTTCGACGCGATCAGCGGCTCCGGCTATCAGAAAAAGAACACCCTGAACTATGTGGTGGGGCACGACTACAGTGTGGTTCTAACGGTCAATCTGGTGGCGCGGACCTATTCGGCAACGGTGGATGGTATCATCGTCGCGGAAAATTACCCGTTCCGCGCTCAAAAGCTGGTAACTACCGGACTCGACAGGCTGGTGGTCAAGAGGGAGACCGGGTCGCACACGGTCAAGGGCCTGAAGGAAGCCAGGCAAGGAAACTATCCTCTCGCGGCGATCATTCGTGCGGAAGATGGGTATTTCTACGGCATGGCAGCTAAGGGCGGCGCTTTCGACATGGGCACGGTGTTCAAGGTAAGCCCGCAGGGTGTGCTCACCAAGCTCGTCGATTTCACGGGGAATGGCGCGGCTAACAAGGGGAGCCAGCCGGTTGCCTCATTGGTGGAGCACGCCGACGGCTACTTTTACGGAACGACCTCCCATGGTGGAAGCCGTGATATGGGAACAATTTTCCGAATGTCGCCATCCGGAAGCTTGGAAACCATCTTTGATTTCGGAAGCGACGAGGAGGATTCCGTGCCGTTAGGCCGCCTGATCAAGGGCAACGATGGCAACCTTTATGGAACGACCAGCGGAAATGGAGGCGGGGCGGGAGGAGTCTATCGAATGATTTTTGACGGTAAGCCAGTCATTCATGCCCTTCAGCTTCCCGAGAAGATTTACGAGGCGGTGTCTATCCACGGGAAATTCAATCCTCGAGGTGCCACCGCAGAGGCGTGGCTGGAAGTTTGGAGATATACGGACCGAGGCACGTCCCTGCCGCCGCTGAAAGAGGATTTGCCTTCCGTGCCGCTCAGCAGCTATCTGAGCGGATACCAGACAGTGGATCTTGGTGCGACGCTTCAAGAGCTTGCAGGGGGCGTCCGTTATCATTGCCGATTCGTTTCGAGAAACTCCCATGGAACAACGTATGGTGAGGAATTGACGTTTGACACCATCGGCGCGCCTACGCCCGAAGTGGCCGCCGCAACGAACATCAAGCAGGACGCCGCACGATTGCACGGTCTGCTCTCCGCCGGGAACGCCACTACTTCCGCTGTTTTTGAATATGGAATAGATGGCACTAACTTTCCCGACAAGGTGATCGCCAGCCCACTGGGAGACGGAGAGCTGGACGGCATGGAACGAGTTCCTATCGCCGCCACCATCGGGAATTTGCAAGGCGGAAAGACTTACCACTATCGGATTTTCGCGAAAAATGAAAAGGGCACGGCCTTGAGCGGATCTGGTTTTTTCACCACATTGGCAACGCCTGTTGCGGAGTTGGGAGCGGCCGAAGCTCTGTCCACGACGCGGGCGTGTGTGACCGGGATGGTGGATACGCTCGGATCGAACGCGGCGGTGTCCTTCGAATGGGGCGTGGATGGCGAGGAGGGAGATGGAGATGAGGACGCGGATTACCCCCACAGCGCGTCTGCGGTGCCTGGCACGGTGAGTGGCAACGGAGCGACGCCCGTGCAGGCGGTCATGACGGGACTGGTCCAGGGGAAAACCTATCACTATCGGATCCGCGCGGAAGGACCCGGTGGCACCGGATTGAGTGCGAAGGGGACCATCAGCCTGAGCATCCTCTCCGGACTGGTGCAGGTGTTTCCGGATCCGCCGCTGCCGAGCAATGGCAAGGTGACAGTGAACTTCACTCCCGCCTCGCGTGGAGGCTGGCGTTTCGAAGGGGAGACGGTATGGCGGAAATCCGGAGTGGTGGCGGACCATCTGGCGGGCGGGAAACGGCTCATCGAGTTCCTACCGGTGACGGGTTACATCAGCCCGCCGCAGGAAACGCTGGATGTGACCAGCACGGGGAACCTCACGCTCGACCGCATCTACTATCAGACTCCGTCGGCGGGCGACGGCGGCCTCACGGTGCGGCTGAAGCCGGAAGGACTGGGAGGCAAGTGGCGCATCGTCGGCGAAGCCGCGTGGCGGGGCAGCGGCGCTTATCTAACGGGGAAGTCGGCGGGAAGCTATTCGGTCGAGTGCAAGCCGGTGGCCGGGCGCGACACGCCGTCGGTGGTTTCCGTCAGCATCGAAAGTGGTGGGACCCGCCAGCTCACGCTGACTTACTACACGACCAACACCACGGGGGCGGCCGCACCACTGCCACTCGATTTCAACAGTGTTTCCGCGGACGAGGATCTGCCCTTCGCCTATGTCGGCCAGATCCGCAGCCAGGTGGGTTCGAGCAGCGGCTTCGTGGTGAAACGGCGGGTGGTGGCGACAGCCGGACACGTGGTATTCGACGATGGCACGCTGAGCGCTGTAACCAACTTGCAATGGCTGCTGCAGCGGCACAACGGCAGGAACGAGCCGCAGCCGCAGGTGCCGCGGGGATACTACCTGGCAGCGGGATATGCGGACCAGCGGATCGCGGATGCCAGCCCGGGGGCGGGATCTCCCCAATCGCAACACCTCGACTACGCCGCGCTTTATTTTTCCGAAGAGGCCGGACGCGGTGGATACGGCGGCTATCTGGCCAGCGACTCCGGCGACGACAACGAGTTCCTTGATTCCACGGCCGAGAAAATTCTAGCAGGCTATGCGGTGGACGGTATCCCGGAAGCGGATCAAGGCATGCTGCACGGCGCCGCCCCATTTACCTCCGCGCTATTGCCCGCGTACGGCGAAACATGGACCAGCACGGCGGTGCGCGGGCAGGGCGGCTGCTCCGGTGGTCCGCTGTTCGTCCGGCACGGGAACGGTTCCTACTACCCGGCGGCGATCTATCTGGGAGGATCCGGCCAGACCGTGGTCCGGGCGATCGACAGCAGCGTGGTGGATTTGTTCCTGCGTGCCGAAGTCAGCGGCAACGGCGGCGACAACAACACGGGCGGCGGCGTCACCCACACCGGCGTGACCGGCACCGAAGACGTCGAGGAACCGGGAACACTGGTCGTGAAGATCGTCCCCGCAGGAGCTGCGGCGCTGGCGCGCTGGGGTCTCAAGCCCGAGCTGCCGATCCGGAGATCCGGTGACAGGCGCGGGGATCTAACCGCCGGGCCCTATCAACTGGTGGCATCGATCGGCGTGCCCGGCTACAAGGACCCCGTCGCCACTTACAAGGAAGTGACGATACCCGGCGGCCAGATCACGACCTACACCATTACCTACGCGCCTGAGCCGCCGTCCGAAAACGCCGAGATCTCGGTGGAGGAACCCGCCGGAACCAGCCTGAAGGACGGGAAATCCACCAGCGCGTTCGGAAATGCCGTGGTGAAATCGCCGGTTACCAAGACTTACACCATCCGCAACCTCGGCAAAAAAAATCTAACTGGGATTGCGGTTTCCAGGGAAGGAGCCGCTGCGGGCGACTTCTCCGTGACCAAGCCTTTGAAGACCTCGCTGGCTTTCGGCAAAACAACCACGTTCCAAGTCACCTTCAAGCCTACCACCACAGGCAGCCGCAAGGCCGAGCTCCACATCACCAGCAACGACACGGACGAAAGCCCTTTCGATATCACCCTGACGGGCAAGGGCATCGCGGCGAACACATTGGCCGTATTGGCGGCGCGTTCCCGCCTGCCTTCGTGGGTGGAGCTTTATCCGGGCGCATCCGGGAAATTTTCTAACGGAGAGCGCGGATCTGTCCGCCAGGAAATGCTCACCACCGTCGAATTCTTCGGCGGCAGAAAATATCAGACGCTGACCATCCTCAAGCGGCCCGGAGATCTCTATCTGGAGCGAGGCGTCGAGGTTTCCCCGAATCTGATGGACTGGTACAGCGGGGCGCGGCACACCACGGTGGTGGAGGATAGCGTGAAAGTCTTCAAGGCCCGCGACAACACCCCGGTCGAGCCCGGCAGGAAGCGGTTCATCCGCGTCAGGGACGAGCGTTAGCAACAACGCGGGGAGCCGGATCGGTTGGAAATGCGCGCGTTCTCTTCCGAAGGGAATGATTTGTCGTATGTGAAACTTGCCGGCCTGTTTGTGCTCGTCGAGGCAAGGGCAAAATGGTGCCGGCGTCGAAAGGGCGAGCCGCGTGCTTCCACAGGAGTCGCGAAAAATTCCCACGGCTCAACGCAGTGCCAGATATCGTTGTGACCGCAACCAGGCCAAGATTCCTGCGGGGAAATTGCCCACGAGCGGGCCGCTGTGTTGTCTTGCCGTTTCGGTTTCCATCTGATTTCATGCCTTGTGTTCCTCCCCGGTCCGTGATGCTCCGCTCTCAGTCAGAGCACTCATTCAAATGAACCATCGCTATGAAATCGATGCAAAATCGCCGCTTCTCGTGTGCCATTTTTTTTCTATCAGTCTTGATGCAGGGATGTTTCTCACTGCTCAAAGCGCAGGTCTACGAGAAAGTCTATAGTTTCACGGATGCGCGAGCGGCTGACATCGCATCCCAACCCACAGGGTTCTCTCCCAGCGCACCATTGGTCCAGGGCAGCGACGGGAACTTCTATGGGACAACCGAAGGCACCTCCTTCGACAGTATGGGCACTTACGGCACGGTATTCAAGATGACGCCTGGAGGTGTGCGGACGACCCTGGTGGAGTTCACCGGCAACGGGGCGAACAACAAAGGGACTTATCCCCAGGCTGGCCTGGTGCAGGGAAGCGACGGGAACTTTTACGGGACGACTTCGACCGGCGGCGCCTCCGGTTATGGCACGGTGTTCAAGGTGACTTCCGGCGGAGTGCTGACGACGTTGGTGGAGTTCACCGGCAACGGGGGAGACAACAAAGGCGGCTCTCCTGTGGCCAGCTTGGTGCAGGGGGGAGATGGGAACTTTTACGGGACGACTGAGGGTGGCGGTGCGAGTAACGACGGCACCGTTTTCAAGATGACCCCTGGCGGTGTGCTGACAACCTTGGTGGAGTTCACCTACAGCGGTTCCACGGCTGCCCTGGTGAAAGGGGCCGACGGAAACTTCTACGGGACGACCGGCCGAGGCGGAGCGGGCAATTACGGCACCGTATTCAAGATGACTCCTGGCGGTGTTCTGACAACCCTGGTGGAGTTCACTTCCAACGGTGTTAGCAACAAAGGCAGCTTTCCTCATGGAGCCCTGGTGCTGGGCGGCGACGGGAACTTTTACGGCACGACCGCCCAAGGGGGGGGAGTGAACGATAGCGGCACGGTATTCAAGATGACCCCTGGCGGAGCGCTGACGACCTTGGTGCAGTTTACCGATAACGGGGCGAACAACAAAGGAAGCCATCCCCGGGCTGGCCTGATCCAGGGTGGCGATGGGAATTTCTACGGAACGACTCAATACGGCGGTGCGACCGGCTGGGGCACGGTGTTCAAGATGACCCCGGGCGGAGTGCTGACCACATTGGCAGAGTTCACCGACAACGAGCCGAGCAACCAAGGCAGCGTCCCTTGTGCCAGCCTGGTGCAGGGAAGCGACGGGAACTTCTACGGGACAACCCATAACGGCGGAGCGAACGATGGAGGTACTGTATTCAAGATGAACCCTGGCGGAGCGTTGACGACATTGGTGCAGTTCTCCGTTCGCCGTGTGAGCCACATCGGCAGCTCTCCTCAGGCGGGTCTGGTGCAGGGCAGCGATGGGAACCTCTACGGAACGAGCTATGAAGGTGGAGCGGGCAACTACGGAACGGTGTTCAAGATGACCTCTGGCGCCGTGTTGACGACGTTGGTGGAGTTCACCGGCAACGGAGCGAGTAACAAAGGAAGCTGGCCTCGTGCTGGCTTGATGCAGGGGAGCGACGGGAATTTCTACGGGACGACCGAGAGAGGTGGAACGATTGACAACGGCACCGTGTTCAAGATGACTCCTGGCGGAGTGCTGACGACCTTGGTGGAGTTCACCGGCAACGGTCCGAGCAACAAAGGGAAATACCCCCAAGCTGGTCTGGTAGAGGTCGGCGGGAACTTTTACGGCACGACCTACCAAGGTGGCGCGAACGATAAAGGCACGGTGTTCAGGATGACCCCGGGCGGACTGCTGACGACGTTGGTGCAGTTTACCGGCGACGGGGCGATCAACAGAGGCGCCTATCCCCAGGCCGGCCTGACCCAGGGAGGCGACGGGAACTTCTACGGGACCACCTACTCCAGTGACAGATACTACTCACCGGATCACGACCCTTGGGACGGCGAGCTTTTCTCCGGGACTGTGTTCAAGATGACGCCAGATGGCGGGCTGACGACTTTGTTACAGTTTTATAACAGCAGCTTGCCGGTCAATGTGGGCATCTACCCGAAGGCAGGCTTGGTGCGGGGCTTCGATGGAAACCTGTATGGGACGACCACATCCCTAGGTTACACAGGCAATGCCGGCACCGTGTTTAGAATAAGCACCAACGGAACCGCCGGAGGTACCGTGCTGACAACTTTGGTCAATTTTACCGGCGACGGGGCAAGTAACAAAGGCTCGTCTCCTCAGGCCGGACTGGTGCAGGGGAGTGGCGGCAACTTCTACGGGACGACCGCCCGAGGCGGCGCGAACGATGCCGGCACGGTTTTCAAAATGACGTCGGGTGGGGTTCTGACGACGCTGTTGGACTGCGTTTCGCCAGATGATTATCCAAACGCACCGATGGTCAAAGCGGCCGATGGTACGTTCTACGGCACCATGTCCGGCTTAAGGTCCGGGTCCGATGGCTCCATCTACCGCCTGATTTTTCCCGGATTGCCGCTTTTATTCCACCGAGAGCCGCAAATTCAGGACAAGTTCAGCGCAATTGTTCAAACGAGCGTCAACGCCGCCGGATCAACGGCATCAATTTCCTTGGAATATGGTGTGGTTGGCAATTTGCCCCCCAATTCGTTCACTTCAGTTCCTGTGGCAACCAATGTATCAGGTGATTTGACAAAGATCGTAGGAACCACCTTGGCTGGTTTGTCTCCAGGTACCACTTACTACTATCGTTTTCGCGCGGCGAATAGTATGGGCACAGCCCTGAGTCCGGTAAAGAGCTTTTCGACTCTAGCCGATCCGGTCGTGGCGACGGACACCGCCACCGATATTCTATCCACCAGCGCCCGCATCAACGGCACCGTCAACCCGCGGAACTACGCCACAACGGCTTACTTCGAGTGGGGAACGAATGCCAACAGTTTCCCCAACTCAACACCGCCAGTAGTGATTGCCGGTAATTTGGACAAACCAATGTCCGCCGACATCGCAGGCCTCACTCCGGGCGCGGTCTATTACTATCGGGTGGTGGCGACCAATGCCGCCGACACGGTGGTCAGCGGAGCGGGCTCTTTCACTGCCTTGATCAAATCTCAAGCACAGCTGGGAGTCGCCGAAGCCCTATCCACCACCCGTGCGCGGGTGACGGGGACGGTGGACACGCTTGGGTCGAGCGCGGCGGTGTCATTCGAGTGGGGAGTGGATGGTGAGGAAGGAAACGGGGATAGTGATGCGGACTATCCGCACAGCGCGCTGGCGGTGCCGGGGACGGTGAGCGGGAGCGGAGCGAAGGATGTGGTGGCGGTGATGACGGGACTGACACAGGGGAAAACCTATCACTATCGAATCCGTGCGGAAGGACCGGGTGGCACCGGATTGAGCGCGAAGGGGACCATCAGCCTGAGCATCCTGTCCGGTCTCGTGCAGAAGTTTCCGGATCCGCCGGCGGCCAGCAATGGAAAGGTGACGGTGAATTTCACTCCCGCGTCGCGCGGCGGCTGGCGATTCGAAGGGGAGACCGCATGGCGGAAATCCGGAGTGGCGGCGGACCATATCGCGGGCGGCAAAAGGCTCGTAGAGTTCCTGCCGGTCACCGGCTACATCAGCCCGCCGCAGGAGATGCTGGACGTGGCCAGCACGGGAAGTCTCACGTTGGCCCGCATTTACTATCAGACTCCCACGGCGGGCGATGGCGGGCTCACGGTGCGGCTCAAGCCGGCGGATGTGGGAGGCAAGTGGCGCATCGTGGGTGAAACCGTGTGGCTGTCCAGTGGCGCATCTTTAACGGGAAGGGCGGCCGGAAGCTATCTGGTGGAATGCAGGGAGGCGGGCGACGCATGGGACACGCCGCCAGTGGTCTCCGTCACCGTTGAAAAAGGAAAAACGCGTGAACTCACGCTGACCTATTACATCTCTAACGATGCCGGGGCCTCCGTCCCGAAGCCGGTCTCCTTCAACAGCGTTTCCACGGATGAGGACCTGCCCTTCGCCTATGTCGGCCAAATCCGAAGCCAGGTGGGGTCGAGCACCGGCTTCGTGGTGAAGCGGCGGGTGGTGGCCACGGCCGGACACGTTGTCTTTGACGACGGCACGTTCAGCGCTCTAACTAATCTGCAGTGGCTGCTGCAGCGCCATGCCGGGAAGAACGAGCCGCAGCCGCAGGTGCCGCGCGGATACTACATGGCGAAGGGATACGCGGACCAGCGGCGGGAGGAAGAGACCCCGGGGGAAGCATCCTACGAGTCTCAGCATCTTGACTACGCCGCGCTCTATTTCTCCGAAGAGGGCGGGCGCGGCGGCTACGGCGGCTACCTCGCCAGCGACTCCGGAGACGACAACGAGTTCCTCGATTCCTCCTCGGAGAAAATCCTGGCGGGTTATGCGATGGATGGCATCGCGACGGCGGACCAGGGCAAGCTTCATGCGACGGCTCCATTCAACAATCCGCTCTCGCCCGCCTTTGGCGAAACGTGGACCACCACCGCAGTACGCGGGCAGGGCGGCTGTTCCGGCGGTCCACTTTTCGTGCGCCATACCAACGGCTCCTACTATCCGGCGGCGATCTACCTGGGTGGGGGCGGCCAGACTGTTGTCAGGGGTATCGACGGCAAGGTGGTGGAGCTTTTCCTCTTTGCGGAGATCAGTGGCAACGGCGGCGAGGAGCACACCGGCGGCGGCGTGACTCACGCCAGCGTGAGCGGTACCGTGGATGTGGATGAACCGGGCACGCTGGTGGTCAAGATCGTTCCGGCGGGAGCGGCGGCACTGGCGCGCTGGGGGCTCAAACCGGAGCTGCCGATCCGGAGATCCGAAGACCGGCGCGGTGAGCTGACGGCAGGACCCTATCAACTTGTGGCTTCGAAGGGCGTGCCGGGTTACAAAGATCCCGTTGAGGAAACCGAAACTGTGGACATCCCCGGCGGCCAGATCACGACCATCACCTTTAAATACGTCGCAGAGCCGCCGTCCGAAAACGCCGAGATCTCGGTGGAGGAACCCGTCGGAACCAGCCTAAAGGATGGGAAATCCACCAGCGCCTTCGGAAATGTCGTGGTGAAATCGCCGGTTGTAAAAACCTACACCATCCGCAATCTCGGTAAGAAGGCTCTCATGGGGCTGGCTGTGAGCCGGGACGGAGCCAACGCCGGCGACTTCACCGTGACCAAGCCATTGAAGACGTCGCTGGCATTGGGGAAAACAACCACGTTCCAGGTCACCTTCAAGCCATCTGTCGCAGGCAGTCGCGAGGCCGCGCTGCGCATCAAGAGCAATGACGCGGACGAAAGCCCGTTCGATATCACCCTGACGGGCAAGGGCGTTACGGCGAAGAAATCGCCTCTGTTGGCGGCGGATTCCCGCCTGTCCTCGTGGGCGGACCTCGCCGGCGGCGGCAGGATCCGTCCAAAAGCCCCCGGCTTACCGCTAGCCAGCGTCGTGACCCTTCCCGACGGTAGCCGCTACCGGGCGCTGACGGTGGAAACCTTCCCCGGAGCCGTGCACCCGAGAGATGCGGTGGAAGTCTCCCCGGACCTCATCGACTGGCAGAGCGGTCCCCGGTACACGACGATCCTCGAGGAGGCTCCGTTCTTCCTGAAGGTTCGTGACAACACGCCGTTTACCACCAAGAGCAAACGCTTTATCCGGCTCAAACCCAAGCCCGAGTAATAAGCGGGTCTTTCAGCATTCCCCAGCGCCTGTCTTTGGACAAACGCCAGGTGCCGGACGGTGCGATGGACGGGTCGGAGGGAGGTTGTTTCACGAGGTTGGGGCGGCTGGGGAGATGCTCATTTCTTCATCCGTCTGAACAGAGACTGCGTCCCCAAGTATTTGAGGGTGGCCAGGATCGGCACACTTTAGCTCGATGGCTCGATGGTGAAAGTTTCCCCGCTGGCCGCAGGTACACCGCGTGCTACAAAACCATGAGGGTTGCAATTTCAGGGAAACTGTCCTAATTCCCCGCGTTCCACGTCCCGACCTCATGATCTCGCCCCGCATCGCCGCCCAGTTTGTTGCCGCCGTCGCCACGCTTTTGCTGGCGAACTGCGCCAATCAGAAGCCAGCCGCCCAGACCACCAAGGACGGCAAATTCGTGAACCCTTATCCGGCCGGCACCTACGACAATTTCAAAGCGGAGCCTACCTATCCGAAAACCTACTCGGTCTGGAAAAACGAACAGCTTCTCCCTAACACCAACGCCGAGAACTCCTCCATCGTCATCAGCCTGGAGAAGCAGCGCGGCTTCCTGATGAACGGGGAGGAAATCGTCATGGACTATCCGATTTGCTCCGGCATCCCGAGCCGTCCCACGCCGACCGGCACATTCTACATCCTCGAAAAGGTCGTCGATAAGCGCTCGAACAAATACGGCCGCATCTACGACGCCGCCGGCGATGTCGTGAACAGCGACGCCGACTCCACCCTCGACACGATCCCGGAAGGCGGGAAATTCGAAGGCGCCTCCATGCGCTACTGGATGCGCCTCACCAATGACGGCGTCGGCCACCACATCGGCCCGGTGAAGCGTCGCCCCGCCTCGCACGCCTGCATTCGAGGACCGAGCGCCACCATGCCGGTCGTCTATTCCAAGGTGAAACTTGGCACCCGCGTGGTCGTCGAGTGATCCCGATTTGAGAAATGAAAAAGGCCCGGACGCTTTCGCAGCATCCGGGCCTTTTCGTTTTCAGGAAATCACTCTTCCTCTTCCTTGATGAACTTCTTGTGGCCGTCCTTTTTCATCGTCTTGAGCGTCTCGACGATCTTCGTCACGTCATCGATTTTTCCCGCGAGGAACGCACCTTCCACTTCGCAAAGCGCCACATAGAGCTTACCCATCATCGTCCGGTATTCGTTGGCCGCCTTGGCCTTTTCCGGACCGTCCGGCATGTCCTTGATGAGTGCCGGGATTTCCGCCGCCGCCTTGAGCGTGGCCGTTTGGGCGGCGCGCGCCTCGGTGGCGCCCTTCACCGGATCCGTCTCGCGGCGGAAGCCCTTGAACGCGTCGTCCATGGATTCCATTTGCTCGCCTAACGGCGTGTGTTTCTCTTTCTCGTCCTGCGCCCGCGCCGGGATCAACAGGAGACCCATCGCGCAGCTCATCAAAATCATTTGTTTTTTCATACGCGGTGATTACGACCGAAAAGCTCCGGCCTTTCCAACCGTAAATTTCCCGTTTCTTTTCCGGGGGAAATCCCCCATCTTTCCGCGCTTGAACGTGAAGTTGAAATGGCGACGCCGGCTCATCCGGTTGCTCGGTGCCGTGGCTCTCGTCGCGGTGCTCGGGTGGTTCGCGTTGCCGTTCGCGGTCTCCCTGCCTGCGGGTTTGAAGGGAAATCCGGAGTCCTCGCCGGTGCTTCTCGACCGGCATGGCGCACCCCTCCTGCACCTGACGCTGCCGGATTCCTCACGCGCCACGGCCGTTTCGCTGGATAAGATTCCGGCGGACCTCGTCGCGTGCACCCTCGCCGCCGAGGACAAGCGATTCTACGATCACGGCGGCATCGACCTGCTCGCCACGCTGCGGGCGGGCCGCGATTTGTTTGCCAAACGACGGGTCGTTTCCGGCGCATCCACCATCACGCAGCAGCTCATCAAGATTTCCTCGCCGCCCGCAAAACGCAGCCCGTTCACCAAGATCCGCGAGGCGCTCGCCGCCCGTCGCTTGGAAATGACGTGGTCCAAACAACAAATCCTCACCGCCTATCTGAACCGCCTCGACTACGGGAACCTCCGCATCGGTGCCGCCGAGGCCGCGCGCTTCTACTTTCAGAAACCCCTAACCGATCTCTCGCTCGCCGAGTGCGCCCTGCTTGCCGGTTTGCCGCAGGCACCGTCGCGGCTCAATCCCATCCGCCACCCGAAGCGCGCCACCGTCCGCCGGAACACCGTGCTCAACCGCCTCGCCGCCGCCGGAAATCACGATCCCGCCCGCATCGCCGCCGCTCTAACTGAGTCCATCACCCTGCGCCCGCTCGTCGAGAAACAACCCGCACCGTGGCTCGCGCAAATCCTGAATCCCACGCTGCAAATCCAGACCACCCTCGACCTCCCGCTCCAGAACGAACTCCAGGCCATCGTCCGCGAGGAGACATCCAAGCTCAAGGACGCCAACCTCCGCCACGCCGCCGTCGTCGTCATCGACAATCCCACCGGCGAAATCCTCGCCCTCGTCTCCTCCGCCGATTGGGACGACCCGCGCGGCGGGCAGTTGAATGGCGCGCTCACCCCGCGTTCGCCCGGCTCCACGCTCAAGCCGTTCACTTACTTGTTAGCCATGGAGCGGAACCACCGGATTCCGGCATCGGTTCTAGCGGACATCCCCAGCCCCTTCCGCACGCCGCAGGGGCTCGACCTGCCGGAAAACTACGACCGCAACTACCGCGGCCCCGTCACCCTCCGCACGGCGCTGGCCTGCTCGCTCAATGTCCCGGCCCTGAGAGAACTCAACTCCCTGGGCGGGCCGAAGCCGCTTCACGGGCTGTTGGGAAATCTCGGCATCACCACGCTCGGCACCGATCCCCATCTTCACGGTCTCGGCCTCACCCTCGGCAACGCACCCGTCAGGCTGTTGGAACTCACCAACGCCTACGCCACCCTCGCCCGGTTAGGGAATCATTTGCCGCCCGTGCTTTTTCCGGGGAAACCACCCGAACCCCGATCGATGTTCGATGTTCGCAGTGCCTGGCTCATCGCCGATATTCTATCCGATCCCGCCGCCCGCGCGCCGTCCTTCCAGCCCGGCGGCCCGCTCGATTTTCCGTTCAAGTGCGCCGTGAAGACCGGCACCTCCTCCGATTTCCATGACAACTGGTGCATCGGCTACACCCCGCGTTTCACCGTCGGCGTGTGGGCGGGAAATTTCGAACAACAGCCGATGAAGGGCATCTCCGGCATCGACGGGGCCGGACCTATCTTCCACCGCGCCATGCTCCGGCTCCACAAGGACATTCAGCCGATCTGGTTCGACCGGCCTAACGGGATCATCGACATCACCATCGACCCGCGCAACGGCAGACTCGTCCCCGCTGATGCGAAATTCTCCCGCAAGGACCTCGCTTCTAACGACCAGCTCCCGCTTTACGCCACCCCCGCCGACTACGACGCGACCGGCAAGGCGTTGCTCGATCCCACCTACGCCGCCTGGTTCGCCAGCCGCCACAATCTCCGCCGCAACGAGCTCGCCCTCGACCCCGCCGCCATCGCCCGCGAGCCGTTGCGCATCATCAGCCCCGCCGACAACGCGACCTTCCTGCTAGACCCGGAAATCCCGTCCGGTTCCGACAAGCTCCGCCCCGTCACCAATCTCCCCGGCACCGCCCGCTGGCAGTCCGACACGCTGCGCATCGAGCCCGGTAGCCCCGAACCCATCATCCACCTCACCGCCGGCACCCACACCGTCACCGCCACTGATCCTGCGACCGGCACCGTCCACACCCTGACATTGCGGGTGAAGTCCTTGTGAAAAAGTGGCTGCTGCGTCTCGCAGCAGGACGTGCTGGAGGCGTCTCGCCTCCATCCTCCATACCCCCATTGGAAAATCCCGCCCGTTTTCCAACGGCTTTTCAGTTGCGGCAAAACCGTTGAAACCTAAACTCCCGCCATGATTACCGAACTCTTTTCCCTCGCCCAAGTCAGCCCCGGCGTCGGCGGTTTCTCGATGACCTACATCGTGATCATCGGCGTCTCGATGCTCGCCAGTTTCCTCATCAGCGGCACACTCAAGCGCCGTTTTACCGAGTATTCGCAAATCCCGATCTCCATGACCGGTGCCCAGATCGCCGAGGCGATGCTCCGCCAGAACGGCATCACCGACGTGAAGGTGATCAGCACGCCCGGCCAGCTCACCGACCACTACGACCCGATCAAAAAGACGGTCAACCTCAGCGAGCCCGTCTATCATGTGAACTCCGTGGCCGCCGCCGCCGTCGCCGCGCACGAGTGCGGCCACGCCGTCCAGCACCAGCAGGCCTACGTCTGGCTCGGCCTGCGTTCGAAAATGGTGCCCGCCGTCCAGTTCTCCAGCAAGATGCTCAACTACCTGATGTGGGCCTCCTTGCTCGGCGTCGGACTGTTCCAAAACTCCGCCATGCTGTGGGCCTGGGTGGTCCTCTTCGGTGTCACCACCTTGTTCTCCATCGTCACGCTGCCCGTCGAGTTCGACGCCAGCAAACGCGCCCTCGTCTGGATGGAATCCAGCGGCGTCGCCTCCAGCATCGAGCATGACCGCGCGAAAAACGCCCTCTTCTGGGCCGCGATGACCTACGTCGCCGCCGCCGTCGGCTCCCTCGCCCAGTTCATCTACTTCCTGATGATGGCGCTGAACCGCCGGGAGTGAGCTCCACCGCCTTTCCGGCGGAATCCATCCCCCTTCATGGAAAAACCGCCGGACTCCCCGCCATCTCCAAGACACGTCCAGCGGGCTCCAACGGGCGTCCAGTGAGATCCAACGCGCACATTGCCATCCCCAAGGCGCACATTGTCGTCCCCATTGCATGAAGAGCTGCGCCCAAGGCACGCATTGCAAGCCCCAAGGCGTGCATGGTGATCCCCAAGGCGCACAAAGCCGCTAGCCGCGTCGTCAATCCGTGTGGACGGGCGGTGGATCTGACAAGATGACCGTTGGGGACGACCCGAAGCGCAATGGGGATGGCTATGTGCGCGCTGGGGATGGCTATGTGTGCCTTGGGGATGAAAATGTGCGCCTTGGGGATGGCTGAGCGCGCATTCAAGCGGGCGGAGATTCCGCTAGAAACGAGCCGCAGTGGCGGCTTTCGGCCCATTTCCCGGTCAGGCACCCACGGTGAAACCTCAACTGAAGGCGACGATGTAACTGATTGCGATCAAGAGGTAGATGGCCACGTGGATGCCGAGAACGAGTCCGAACCGCATCGCCCGGAGCCGGCAGTCGCCTTTGAGATAGAACCGGTTTTCCGGTCTGAAGGCCGCCACCGGCAGCAGGATCCACATCATGATGTAAGCCAGCCAGAAAATGCCGGTGCTCAGGGATTCGAGGGCTTGCCCATGAATGCCGAAGCGCCCCCACAGCGGGCCAGTGATGGCGTCCATCCCCCAAGCGACGAGCATGAGCGCGCCCGCCGCTTTCACATAGTGAAGGGTGGGCCAGTGGAGCAGGCGGGCGGTGGCGGTCATTTCCTGATCGGAAGTTAGGATTCGGAGCCTTCCGGCACAAGGGGATTTCATTGGCCGGGTGGGCGGTCGTCCCACCCTCCTTTGGTGCACCTTTGGCGCTTGCCCGGAAGTGGCGGGGCGGGACATGTTCCTTGCAGGGCATGAAGGATCAAATCGAAGAACTCGAACGCTGGGGAGCGGATGTGATCTTCGGTCGTGCCAAGGGCTTCCGGGCGACGCTGATGCGCTTCGCGATGCGGGTGTTTTCCGGGATTTTCCGGATCATCGTGCAGCTCCGGCTTCGTCGCTATCGCAAGGGCTGGAAACCGCAGGCGCATCTCGGGACGCAGGTGGTCGCCATCGGCAACATCACGGTGGGCGGCACGGGCAAGACGCCGGTGGTGGAGCTTCTCGCGAAATCCCTCCGCGACCGCGGCCGCAGCGTGGCGATCCTTTCCCGCGGCTACAAAAGCAAGAAGCTCGACCGCCCGCAAAAGTGGCAGGACACGAAGGGCAGGCCGATCCCGGGGGAGAAGATGCCGAAGGTGGTATCGACCGGCAGCGCGCTGCTGCTCGACTCGAAATATGCGGGTGACGAGCCGTTCATGCTGGCGAAGAACCTCGATGGCGTGTCGGTGGTGGTGGACAAGAACCGGGTGAAGGGCGGATTGTTCGCCGTCGGCCAGTTAGGGGCTAACACGCTGCTGCTCGACGACGGGATGCAGTATCTCGATTTGGCGCACTCCATCGACATCGTGCTGATCGATTCCGGGTCGCCGTTCGGGACGGAGGCGCTTCTGCCGCGCGGCACCCTGCGCGAACCGCCGAAGAATTTGCGCCGGGCGAGTTACATTCTCATCACCAAGTGTGATGGCAGTTCGAACGACGCGCTCATCGCCCGCATCCGCAAGTATAACAGAACAGCGGAGATCATCGAGTGCACGCACGGCCCGATCTATCTGGAAGACGTCTTCACGCGGGAACGCCAGCCGCTGGAATTCCTCAAGGACAAGTGGGTGGGGGCCATCAGTGCCATTGCGGTGCCTGAGGCGTTCGAGGGATCGTTAGAGAGGCTCGGCGCGCGGGTGGAGATCCGGCGGCGTTTTTCCGATCACTATCGGTTTTCGCGGAAAGAGGTAGAGCAATTCATGCAGCGCTGCGTGGAGCGGGACATGCAGTTGATCGTGACCACGGAGAAGGACGCGGTGCGCTTCCCGAAGCCGGGATCCATCGACGTGCCGGTGGTTTTCCTGCGGATCGAAGTGGAGATCCTGAAAGGGAAGGAAATCTGGGATGACCTGATCGAGCGGATCTGTAATCCGCATGCGGCGTTTCAGTCGGTGCTGAGGAACCGGGATGCGTACCGGCCGTGAGAGGAATGAGTGCTAGACGAAAAGCATGAAAACAAAGTGTTCGCGTCCAGTTGTGATCTGCCTCTGTGTGGTTTTGGTTCTCAGCCTCGCCAGCCTTTGGTGCATGCCTATCATGAGGGTGGTCGATGGTTGTGAATGTGGTCACGAAAAAGAATGGTTTCTGATGCCCGACAGCCCGTGGGAGAGTATGGCTTTTTTCAGGAGGACCACAAAGGCGGGTAATCCTGCTCACCTCCATAGGTATTGGGACGCCCAATGGGAGATTTGGGTTTCGGTTCCATGGAAAAAATAAGAAAACGAAAATGATCCCGGATCATTTTAACGGCCTCGACCTCCTCGATCCCCGCCAGCCGTTCTGGTACGGCAAGGCTCCGGACGTGAAATGGCCGAAGTGAAGTCCGCCCTTGGAATTTCCGGCGGCTTGTGACAGGTTCTGACCATGAGCACGCTCGCCGTGGACCTGCAAACCACTCTTAAGAAGCTGGATCCCGACTCGGCGTCCAAGCTGGAGCGTTTGGTGCGCGACGCGATGGAACTCGCGCAATCCTCGAAATCCAAGCCCGCTGCGGTTGATGCCAACGGCTGGCCGCTGGGATATTGGGAAAAATTTGCCGGTTGCCTTGCAGGTGAGCAATGGGACTTGCCGGATGATCCTCCGCCCGAGCCAACTCCGGAATGGTGATGCGCTACCTATTGGATTCCAACATCCTGATCTTTGTGATCAAGGATCCCAAATGTCCGGCCGCCGGCCGCTTGAGGGTGATGGGCGTGGAGGAAATCGCCATTTGTTCGGTCGTCGAGGGGGAGCTTTACCATGGCGCGAAAAAGTATGGCGACCCTGCCAAGCGCAAAGCCATCCTTGATGAAATGCTGGCACCCTATGATTCGCTATCGTTCGATTCATCCTGTGTGCCGCATTATGCCCGCATCCGCGACCATCTTGAACGGCAGGGCAAGATCATCGGCGGCAACGATCTGATGATCGCCGCGATTGCACTGACTCACGATCTGACCGTGGTGACGAACAACTGCGATGAGTTCAGCCGTGTTCCCGGCCTGCGGGTTGAAGATTGGACCTCGTAAAAGAGCCCCTGAAAATTTCCCCGTTTTTCGGATTGCCACGGGGGAAAGTCGTCCCTAGTTTCCGCCCCCCGCCACTTTTTAACCACATCCCGAGATGTCCAAGCACAACAGCCTCAAGTCCAGCGCCACCGTCGGCGGCAAACGTTCCGTCCTCAAGCGCTTCGAGCGCGTCAAACTCCTCAAGGAGCGCGGCGAATGGAAAGCCGGCCGGTCCCCTGTCGGACTGCCGAAGACCAAGGGCGAAGGTTGATCCTTCAGCTCGTTTGATTTCCAAAAACGCGCGGATCCCACCGGGTTTCGCGCCTTTTGCATTTATATCCCCATGGCCACCAACGACGGCACCCGCCTCAACAAATACCTCGCGTCCTGCGCCGTGGGCTCCCGCCGCGCCTGCGACGAACTGATCAAGGAAGGCCGCGTGGAGGTGAATGGAGCCCCCTGCATCAACATGGGCACCCGTATTTCGCCGGGCGACCACGTGAAGGTGGATGGCAAACGGGTGGCTCCGCGCGAGACGATGATCGTCGCGTTCCACAAGCCGCGCGGATTCGTCTGCACGCGTGAGGACGAGCTCGGGCGGGATACGATTTATTCGATGCTGCCGGCGTCGCTCCACTCGCTGCACCACGTCGGGCGGCTGGACATGGACTCGGAAGGATTGCTCATTTTGACCAACGACGGCGACCTTTCGCAGCAGTTGATGCATCCGTCGAAGTCGGTGGAAAAGGAATACCTCGTCACCTCGAACCAGGCATTCGAGAACGCCCACTTGGACCAATTTCTCGAAGGGGTTTACACGCCGGAAGGGCGATTGAAGGCGAAATCCATCGAGCGGCTGTCGTCGCGACGCATCAAGGTGGTGCTCGATCACGGCGCGAAACGCCAGATCCGCGTGATGTTCGACACGCTCGGCTATCAGGTGACCAAGCTGCTGCGCGTGCGCATCGGCGAATTATGGCTCGGCGATCTGGAGCCCGGCGCCTGGGCGGCGCTCAACGCGGTGGAGGTCCAGATGTTGTTAGGAAATCCGAAACCCGCGAAGAAGCGCGAGGCGGCGGAGGACGGACGCAAGAAGCGGCCGAACTGAAGAATGTAATGGCGATCACCGGTTTCCGCGAATGGCTAGCTTCGTCCGAATGCACTCGCGGCGACCGGTGATCGCCGCCACGTTCGGAAAAACACCGGATTAACCGGTTCTGGGGACTTGCCGCGGGCAAACTGGCTTCCTAGTTTGTGCGCGTAGTGCGGGAAATCATTTCCCCGCACGAAATTTTCCAGCAACCCATGAGCGCCAAAAAAGCCACGACCAGCCACGACCACGACGCCGTCCACAAGCCGTCCAAGGAGTTTTCCAAGAATGCCCGCATCCCGTCGATGGCGGCTTACAAGAAGCTCTACAAGGAGTCCATCGAGAAGCCCGACAAGTTCTGGGCGAAAGAGGCGAAGGAGCTGATGTGGCAGAAAAAGTGGGACAAGGTGCTGAATTGGAAAGCGCCGAACGCGACCTGGTTCGAAGGCGGGAAACTCAACGTTTGTGAAAATTGCGTGGATCGCCATGCCACCGGACCGCGCAAAAACAAAGCCGCGATCATCTGGGAAGGAGAGCCGGGCGACAAACGCATCATCACCTACGGACAGCTTAAGAAGGACGTGAGCCGCTTTGCCAACGTGCTTGAGAAGAGCGGTGTAAAGGCGAAGGATCGGGTGCTGATTTACATGCCGATGGTGCCGGAAGCCGCCATCGCGATGCTTGCCTGCGCCCGCATCGGCGCGGTGCACAACGTGGTTTTCGGCGGGTTTGCTTCGGAAGCGCTGGTGGACCGGTTAGAGGATTCCGGCGCGACGGTCATCCTCACCGCCGACGGCGGCTGGCGGCGTGGCAAGGTGGTTCCGCTCAAGCCGGTGGTTGATGAGGCGCTGGTGAAATACAAGCACGTGAAGCGCGTGATCGTCCTCAACCGTTGCAACAACGAGATCGCGATGGATTCCAACCGCGACAAGTGGTGGCACGAGGAAGTCGCCACGGTTTCCTCGAAGCACGTCGCGAAGGCATTCGATTCCGAGCATCCGCTTTTCGTCCTCTACACGTCCGGCTCGACCGGGAAACCAAAGGGGATTCTCCACACGTCCGGCGGCTATCTAACGGGAACGTATTCGACCTGCAAATACATTTTCGACATGAACGACGAGGATGTTTACTGGTGCACCGCCGATGTCGGCTGGATCACCGGGCATTCCTACATCGTCTATGGACCGCTGGCCAACGGAGTCACCCAGGTGATGTACGAAGGCGCGCCTAACATGCCGGACTTCGGACGGTTCTGGAAAATGATCGAGGAATACGGCGTCACGATCTTCTACACCGCGCCGACCGCGATCCGTGCGTTCATCAAGGCAGGCGACCATTTCCCCGCAGCCCACGATCTTTCCTCGCTGCGGTTGTTAGGATCTGTTGGAGAGCCGATCAACCCGGAAGCCTGGAACTGGTATCACAAGCACATCGGCGGCGGGAAGTGCCCCATCGTCGATACCTGGTGGCAGACCGAGACCGGCGCGATCCTGATTTCCCCGCTGCCCGGAGCCACTCCGTGCAAGGCGGGTACCGCGACCCATCCGTTCTTCGGCATCGACGCCGCGATCCTCGACGACGCGGGCAACGAGTGCAAACCCGGCGAGGACGGCCGCCTTGTCATCCGCAAGCCGTGGCCGTCGATGATCCGCACGATTTACGGCGACAAGGAGCGCTACAAGAAAACCTACTGGTCCGACTATCCCGGTCTCTACACGGCGGGCGACGGTGCGCGGCGCGACAAGGATGGGAACTTCTGGATCATCGGCCGTCTCGATGACGTGCTCAACGTTTCCGGCCACCGCCTCGGCACGGCGGAAATCGAGAGCGCGCTCGTCTCGCACCCCGCCGTCGCGGAAGCCGCAGTGGTGGGTCGGCCGGACGACATGAAGGGGCAGGCCGTCGCCGCGTTCGTCACGCTGAAGGGGAATTTCGAAGAGTCGGAAGCCCTGCGTGCCGAATTGAAGGGCCATGTGGGCAAGGTGATCGGCGCGATCGCCAAGCCGGATGACTTGTTTTTCTCACCCGGCCTGCCCAAGACGCGTTCCGGAAAAATCATGCGCCGGCTCTTGAAAGAACTCGTTTGCACAGGCAAAATCTCCGGCAACGTGACGACCCTCGAAGACTTCAGCGTCATCGAGGCTCTCCAGCGCCAGATCGCCTCCAAATAAGTCACCCCCCCCCCGCCATGACTTCATCCCGCTATTTCGTCGCCCGCTTCGCCCAGGCATTCGGTTATTTCCGCAAGAACCAGCGGATGGCTGACGCCGCCAGCGAGATGCACCTTCTCCGCGAGGCTGAAGCCCAGTTAGGCTTCGCGATTTGGGAGAAAGTCGAAGGCATCGAGGAGCTGTCCGTCGAGTACTGGAATCTTCGGAAATTCATTAAGGAACGGGACCTCGTCAGGGGGAAACTCGTTGAGTGTCAGAGCCGGTTGGACAAGGCTCATGAGGAACGCGCCACGGTTCTCAACAGCACCCCGGAAGTCCATCAGGAGCTGTTGGACGAGCGGGTGGACTTGCTCGTTGAACTCGAAAAACTCGCTGTCCGGCGTGATGAAATCGTCGCCGAAGCCCGTGATGTCCGCCGCACATACGACGGCTTGAAAATGAAACTTGAGGTCCTCACCAAGGAATCCAACGAGACCGGTGCTGACAAGCAGGCGATCGAAGGGGTGAAGTCACGCCTTGCCGGACTCAAAACCAAGTTTTCGGATCTCAAACAGCAGCGCATCCGGATCGGTATCGAGATCGAGGAAGGCGACGCCAAGGTTGATCTCGTGGATGCGAAGCTCAATGAAAAGAAGATGGCCCGCCGCGTCCACGCTTCCGAGGCTTTCCAAGTCATCGGCGACGGCAACAAGGAGATGTCCATCCTTCGCGCCGAGAGCGCTCTGCTAGATACCCAGATGCGCCAACTCTATGCGGAAATCGGCCGCTTCGTCAGCCGCCATGCCGCGAATCATCCGGCCTGTGCCGCCGCCGCATCCTCGCATCGCGGTCTCATCGAGGTGATGCGCGCGCTGCGCCGCTCGATCGCGTTGAACCACCGTTTGGCCGGCACAGCGTAAGGATATGGAGGGTGGCACTTCGGGCCACGTGGATCATGAGGTGCGAAAGATGAGTGCGCTTCCTCTTTCCTTTCTCCACACATCGGCAGGTGGGCCGAAGTCCCACCCTCCTTGATTCACTCCGGCGCGTGGACGAGGAGGACGATCTCACCTTTCGGCGGATGCGCTTGGAAATGGGCGAGAGCTTCGGCGGCGGTGCCGCGGTGGTAGGTCTCGAATTTCTTCGTCAGCTCGCGGGCGACGCAGGCGCGGGCGAGGGGATTGATCTCCGTTAGGATTTCAAGGGTGGAGACGATCCGGTGCGGGGACTCGAAGAAGATGCCGGTTTCGCCGGATTCGAGGGCGGCGGTTAGGGCGCTGCGGCGCTTCCCGGATTTCACGGAAAGGAATCCCCCGAAGCGGAATGCGTGGCAGGGGAAGCCGGAGCCGATGAGCGCGGTGATGACGGCGGAGGGACCGGGCAGGACTTCGAGCGGTGTGTTGGATTCGATGCAGGCCTGGACGAGCCTGTAGCCGGGGTCCGAGATGCCGGGCATTCCGGCGTCGCTGATGACGGCGATGGTTTCACCGGCCCGGGCGGCGGCGATGATTTCCGGCGCGCGGCGGGCTTCGTTGTGCTCGTGAAGGGAGACGAGGGGTTTTCCGGAAATGCCGTGATGGGCTAACAATTGGCCGGAGTGGCGGGTGTCCTCGCAGGCGATGCGGTCGGCAGCGCGGAGGATTTCCAGGGCGCGCAGCGTGATGTCGGTTAGATTTCCGATGGGAGTGGGAACGAGGATGACGCGGCCGGAGATTTCAGGAGAGGATTCCATGATTCAGGCGGGATGAATCCCGCGGTCCAATTTTGCGCGCTCTTCGTCGGTGATCAATTTCGGCTTTCCCTCGTGATCGACGCGGACATTGGTCATGCTGCCGAACGCGGCGGTTTCTCCCATGGCATTGAGCACTTTGAAATCCCACGTTACTGATGACGCGCCGATGCGGGAAATGGCAAGCAGCACCTCGAAGCGCTCGCCTGCTAGAAACGGACGCTTGTAGTCGCAGGAGACTTTTACCCGTGGCCAGCCGCCTTGCGCTCTATCAAAAACGAGAATCCCCCGCGAGCGCAGGAATGCGTGCTCGGCGGTTTCAACGTATTTGAAGATATTGGGAAAGTGCATCCAGCCGCTGGCGTCGGTGTCGCCGAATGCGATTTCACCAGCCTGCCGATGCACGGGATTTTCCATGGGTAGGCTCACTCGAACTTGCTGACCAGAACGGACGCATTGTGACCGCCGAAGCCGAAGCTGTTGCTGAGCGCGACCTTGACCGGTACCTCGCGCGCGATGTTAGGCACGACGTCGAGATCGCACTCGGGATCCTGATCGTCCACGTTGATCGTCGGCGGAATGACGCCGTCCTTGATCGCCATGACGCTGGCGATCAACTCGATCCCGCCTGCCGCGCCGAGCATGTGGCCGGTCATTGACTTGGTGGAGCTGACCATCAATCCGTTCTTCGCGTAGTCGCCGAAAGCGAGTTTGATGGCCTTGGTTTCCGCGACATCGCCGAGGCCGGTGGAGGTGGCGTGGGCATTGAGATACTCAACATCCTCAGGATTTTTCTTGCCGTGCTTGAGCGCCATTTGGATGGCGTAAGCCGGGCCGCTGCCATCGGGAGACGGCGCACTGAGGTGATAGGCATCGGCGCTGACGCCGTAGCCGATGAGCTCGGCGTAAATTTTCGCACCGCGTTTGCGGGCGTGTTCGAGTTCCTCGATGACGACCACTCCGGCACCTTCGCCCATGACGAAGCCGTCGCGGCCCTTGTCGAACGGGCGTGAGGCGCGCTCCGGCTCGTCGTTGCGGGTGCTGAGCGCCTTCATATTGGCGAATCCGGAAAGGCCCATCGGCAGGATCGCCGCTTCGGCACCGCCGCAGAGGAAGGCGTCGGCATCGCCGAATTTGATGATGCGCCAGGCCTCGCCGATGTTGTGGTTCGAGGTGGCACAGGCGGTGACGATAACCATGTTAGGCCCGAGAAGGCCGAACTCCATGGAAATGATGCCGCTGGCGATGTTGGAAATCATCATCGGGATCGTGAACGGGGAAACCCGCTTCGGTCCCTTGGTCATGTAGGTGGTATGCTCGCGCTCCAGCGTGGACAAGCCGCCGATGCCGCTTCCGACCATCACGCCGAAGCGGCGCGGATCGATTTTCGAAACATCGACGCCGGAATCCGCCATCGCCATTTTCGAGGCCGCCACCGCGAACTGCACGTAGCGGTCCGCACGGCGCGCGTCCTTCGGCACACCGAAATAACCATCGGCATTGAAATCCTTGATCTCACCCGCGATCTTGCAATCGAAGGGCTCGACATCGATTTGGGAGATGGTGCTGATGCCACTGCGCCCTTCCTTGAGTCCCGCCCAAGTGGTGGTCAAATCGTTGCCTAGTGGTGATATACAGCCGATGCCGGTGATGACGACGCGTCGTTCGCTCATAAGTAGTGACGAAGTTTGGAGTCTCCCGGCCACCCGCGCAAGTCTCATGATCACACGGCGGATTTCATTTGAAATAAATGACTTGGGATCAGCTTCGCGAAAGGATTGCTCCAACGGAAAGATCGTTCAAGACTCGGCCGGCACGCGACGTGTCTTGCTATTTCATGAAAATCACCCGCACTCTCGCGACCTGCACCACGCCCGATGGAGCGAAGCTCACGCTGCACGAGCACGACGGGCACCATTTCCTCAAGGTCGCCGGATTGCAGTTGATGAGCACTACCGCCTCTTCTTCCGAGGAGCAAATGGCCGAGCTGTCGTGCGCCCGGCTTCCGGCGAAACCGCGGGTGTTGATCGGCGGGCTCGGCTTCGGCTTCACGTTGAAACGGGTGCTGGCGCTGACCGGGGCGGATGCGATCGTCGATGTGGCGGAACTGCTGCATGAGGTCGTCGCCTGGAACCGCGAGTTTCTCGGCGAGGTGAACGGCAAGCTGCTGGACGATCCGCGGGTCAGAATCCATGTCCGGGATGTTTATGATCTCATCGACCGCTGCGGAAACGACCGCTACGATGCGATTTTGTTAGATGTGGACAATGGCCCGGATCCTTTCGTGCAGAACGTCAACGAGCGGCTCTACGCCAAGCCGGGCATCAGCCGGATCAAGAGCGCGCTCCAGCCGAAGGGCCGGGTGATTTTCTGGTCCGCGCATCCGGACAAATCGTTCGCGAAATCGCTGGAAGGAATGTTCAAGCACGTCGAGTGCATCAGCGCGAAGGCCTATCCGAAGGCGAAGCGGTTCACGCACACGTTGTTCGTGGCGGATCGGGATTGAGCGGAGGACTCAGGGTTTGTTTTTGATCAACCGGAAACGGTCGTGATAGGCACCGTGATTGAATTTCCGGCAGCAGTCGTAACAGGCGACGGCGCGTTTGATCGGCTTCACGCGATGAATGACGGCGAAGCAATTTGAGCAGATATAGGCGTGGTTGCGCTTCATCTTGCGGCGTTTGAAAGGCAGGGTGTGAAATGGCTGCTCGCCGGGAATGCCGAGCTCCGCACAGGCGGCTTGCCATTCCGGGCCATGCGGATCAATGCGGCGGCGGCCACAGCGCTCGTAGGCGACGAGGTGGGCGAGCTCATGTTTCAAGGTGCGCCAGAGTTCCTCGGGTTCGCATTCCTTGAGCTTCGGATTGAGTTCGATCGCGCGGTCCGGCCACCATGCGCGGCCCGCGGTCGTCTGCATCCGCGAGTTCCAGGAGACGCGGACCTTGCGGGCGAGTTCATTGTGGCCAAGCGCTTTCGACGACTCGGCGCACCAAGCTGTTAGTCCGCTGTCCTCGCGTGCGGGCTTGGTTCTTGGGGCATCCGGAGTCTTCAAGACGCGGAACCATGAGGTCCAGCGGAATTCAAGTTGCGGCATGCTCCCTCCCATTGAAAAAACCGGTACCAGCTTTACTTGAAAATGGCAACAGGGCTTCTTGGGAATTACGAATTTTTAAAGCGATTTTCTCAAGCCGCGGGTTCTATCAGCCGGATCGGCTGCGATGCATGAGGCTTGTTTGTGAAGTGCTGGTGTCGCCAGTGCCTCGATTCATGAGGCGGGCTTTTGCGCTGGTGGTCGCGGAGTCTGACACTGGATCGGGATTTCCTGACGATCTCGGATTATTGGGAAACCCGTCACGACCGTCCCACTGTAGCCAAGAGCTTGGCTTTGTGAAGATTGTGGGATGTGGGGAATTTATCCTACAGCCGCCAAGTGAATTTTGTGGTTTTTGATGATTCTGGTTGCGGGCCTCAACCAATCTGGTAATCACACCTCATGATAGATTTTGGTCTTTCGAAAAGAGTATTGGTGCGTTCCATGACCGGGCAGATCCGCAAAATAGCCCTTGTGAGTGCGGTTTTTCTGGGCTGTGGCGCTGCGGACGCGAAGATCATTTACGTGAACGCCGCCCGCGCCAACTCCGGCAACGGAACCACTTGGGGCAAGGCTTGCAAATTTCTGCAAGACGCTCTGGAACTTGCGAAGCCCGGCGACTCCCTTTATCTGGCCGCAGGCACCTATTATCCGGACGACGGGGTGCCCGACGGTTTCGGCGACCGGGAAATTTCCTTTGTTGTCGACCGACTGCAGATTTACGGCGGTTTTGCCGGAAACGAAAGCAGCCTCGCCCAGCGTGACATCTTGGCCAACGAGACGATTCTCTCTGGTGAAATCTGGCCGGTGACGCCGGAAACCCAAGGCTATGAGCGCTATTGGTCACTCCATGTCGTGGTTTTGACATCAAGCTCCACCTTCGACGGTGTGACCATTGAAAAGGGACGCGCCAACGGTGACGATGCTCCTTTCAGCCAAGGTGGCGGGATTCTTGCCCCGTCCGGCACGACCGTGACGATGAGGAATTGCACCGTCAGAGGGAATCTTGCGACGGAATCCGGCGCCGCCGTTTGGGGCAATGTCGTCGCAACCAACTGCACTTTCTCCGACAACTTGGTCAATAACGAGCAACTCCTGACCTCGATTGTGCCAAGACCCCGCAACTGGCTCTTCAATCAGAACGGCTCCGGCGGAGCCATCAAGGGCAACGTCAATGCGGTGAATTGCGAGTTCCTCAACAACCAGTTGGAAGTTCAATGTCTCGACTTGGGAACCTCCAGTTCCGCAACCGGTGGCGCGATTTCCGGAGACACCGTGAGGGTGGTCGGCTGCGTCTTCGATGAAAACGGGGTTTCCTCTACTTCCTTTAATTTCCCTGGGACCGGGTCCGACGCCACTGCGCGTGGTGGTGCGATTTCGGCCGGAAGAATCACCGCCACGAACTGCACCTTTTCCAACAATGACGCGATTTCCTACGCCACCGCCTCCGTCAGCCCGGATCCGCGGGCGATCGCACACTACACCGCTTATCCGACATCCCTTGGCGGAGCGGTTGCCGGTCAGATCACTGCGGTGAACTGCTCGTTCGACAACAACTCGACCCTTACCGAAGCCCCGATGGGGGACGAATCGAGAAGCATTTCGTTTGGCTCGGCGCTTTACGTGGAAGACGCATCCTCGGTGACCAACTGCACCGTGACTGAGAATTCCGTCGACAGCATCGACGAAACTGAAAAACGCGGTGGCTTCATCAGAACACGCGGAGCCATCCATATCGCTGGCGGCTCGGTGACCCCGATTTCGCAATCCACCTTCATGGACAACCTGACCTCGACGTTATATGGACTCGGTGCTGCGATTTCCGCCGATGGCAGCGTGAACATCATCAGCAATATCATCTGGTTCAGCGACGCTGCGGTGACTGGTTTCGATAAGGATTTTCTCATTCACGTCGGCGGCAAGGCCCGGATCTCAAACCGCCTCTATCCAACTCCCTCCACGGAAACGATCAATCAGGTCAAAGGCGGATTCTCTTCCATCACCACGGCGGGTGGAGCCAACGTCGACGTCGGAAGCCCGCCCGAAAGGACTTTCATCAATCTGGACCCGGAGTTTGCGGAAGTCACCGATCCCGTCGGACCGGATTTGCTCTGGAGAACCGAGGATGACGGCCTTCGCCTGACGGTGGCCAGCCCGGCTGTCGGCAAAGGCAAGCCGCTGTTCCTGCCCAAGGACACCGCCGACCTCGACAGCGACGCCAACCTGGCGGAGACCGTTCCTCTCGACGCGGTCGGATTCGCCCGGATTCAAGACGCCGCTCTCGACCTGGGTGCCTATGAATTGGGCAACAACCTGAACTCCCCCGACATCCAGGTGGAGCAGCCGGCCGGAACTCCTCTGGTCGATGGCGCGGCCTCGGTGGACTTCAGTGGATTTCCCGGAATTCCAACGAGTTTCGTGATCCGCAACACTGGACCTGCCGAACTGCGGAATCTGGTGGTTACTGTGACTGGTGCCGACGCCAGTAAGTTCAAAATCACCCAACCGGTGATCAAGACGGTTGCCTCCGGCACCACGACTACTTTCACCGTGACCTTCAAGCCGCTGGTCACACGGGACCACGTCGCCAAAATCAGCATCGCGAGCAACGATCCCGACGAAAGCCCGTTTGACATCGATGTCGAAGGAAACTCCCTTCTTCCCGATATCGGGGTGGAGCTGCCGGTCGGCACGCCACTGACCGATGGCAGCTCGGAAATCAATTTCGGCAATGTCAGCGAGGCTTCGCGTAACTCCAAAACCTTCACCGTCACCAACAGCGGTCTTGGAGACCTGAGCCTCCTCGGCATGACCTCCACCGGACCGAACGCGGCGAACTTCACCATCGGCGCTCCAGGGCTCACTTTGGTTCCTCCCGGCGGCACCACCACCTTCAAGGTCTTCTTCAAGCCCTCCGGCACAGGTCTCAAGACCGCATCCATCGTGGTCCAGAGCAACGATCCGGACGCCGAATCCTTGTTCCTCATCAATGTCAAAGGCCGTGGAGTTGGAGCGCCGGAAATCGTCGTCAGCCAGCCTTTCTCTCCTGAGCTGCCGGATGGATCGACCAACGACTTCGGCTCCGTCGAGATTCCGTCGAGCTACAGCAAAACCTTCATCATCAAAAACAACGGATCCGCCGCTTTGAGCGAGATCGAGATCTCGCTCACGGGGGGCACCGCATTCAAGATGACCCCACTTGGCAAGACCAGCATCGGCCCGGGTGCCAAAGCGGAATTTATCGTCACCTTCAAACCGGCAACCGTTGGCAGCAAGACCGCGGAGCTTCAGATCAAGAGCAACGATGCCAATGAGAGCCAAATCGACATCACGCTGGTCGGCACCGGGGTTACCGGATCGCCTTCGAGACGTCCTTCACTTCTTGCCGCTGCCACCTTGGCCGCAGCACCGCTGGGTGCGGAGCAGGGCAGCGGTTCCGAGGGGGCTGTCACCGTCACGACGGCTGCCGATGGTTTGAAATACCTCGTCCTGACGGTCGAGAAACCAGCTGCCGCAGGCCGCACGGTGGAAGTCTCCTCGAACCTGATGGATTGGTTCAGCGGCTCCAAGCACACCACCACCCTGTTGGACAATGCAGCCGTTCTCGAAGTCCGTGACAACACTCCGGTCAAAGCGGGCGAGAAGCGCTACATCCGCCTGAAATAAACCGACAGGTGATTCTCAAGGTGGCTGCGGACTCCGCAGCCACCTTTTTTTTGGGCCTGATCCCCTCATCAGGTTCCGGGATGGAGTCACCCGGATCACGCCGGTCCCGGAAACCGGAGGACGCGGCCGTAGGAGATAGGATGGATACACGCGCAATCCCCAAGCCGGGCCGGGAGGATACCATTCCGCTCCACTTCTTCCTACCCCTCGCCCAACCTTCATCGGGTGATTCTCTCCGATCTCTGGTCCACGGGACCCCGGCGCAGGGCGATTCCAGCCGCCGTTGCCGGGAATTCCGCAAACGCCAGCCCGTGAATCGAAATCCGCGCAGCGGTGGACGGATTCCTGAAGTCCCATGCACCCTTGGGGCGAGTCAGCGGCAACTCTTCACGAGTCCACGGATACAGATTGCGAACCACGACTCGAAGACGAACCATGACTCGAAGAATACGTGCCTAGGATCGCAGATTAAGCGTCCATGCTTAGAATTCCTACCTTTATTCTCAGAGTTTCTACCCCTAAGCTAAGAGGTTCTACTTCCACGCTACCAAATGAAGCGGCCATGCTTACATTGCATGCGGATTTGCATCCTAGGGGTGGGTAGGGTGCGAGGGTAAGACCAAAAAGTCTTACATTTCGGACAGGGAGAAAATCCGGAGAGAGCCCGCCACATCAACGATGGGATGAAAATCTTCGCGTCGATTGAATTTCCGCAGGGACGGCAGGACGATCAGACTTCCGCTGGGGCGCCACGGTCCTGCCGCTCCAGAGGGATTTTGGAAACCGCCGGTCCATTGATTCGCCACGGAAGTGGCGGGAGATCTGGCGTCCCTCATTCCAATGTCCAAATCCATGAGCAGGTCGCGTGAACCGCTACCGGTGGCCCTCGGAATCCCGCAAGGCCGTATCACGGTCATTTCGGTCTCGAATTCTGTCGCCTCCTTTGACCGATGGGGTCTTTGGAGGCCGATGGCCAGGCGGCCTGAGGGCGAAATGAGCATTCGTCACCCGCTCCTTACAGGTGATGCCATCGTCCTGAAGGATTTGGACTTTGGATGGATTGCCGGCACCTACTCTCCCGCAGTGAGCCAATGGCCAGGCGGTTTTTAGAATCCCTCCGGGAAGAAAGAGCGCTGGCAAACCAGAGGGATTTTGAGGGTTCTGCCGTCCCTGCGGGACTTGAATCGCCGGGGATACCTCCATCCCACCAGTGAAAGTGGTGGGCTATTTCCGGACTCTTTCCAGGGTCCAATACGCAGGGCTCTCCGGAGGGTAATCCACTCGTCCACCCGCGCCAGGGGATCTTCATGGGATATCGCTCTGATCCGGCAGGGATCGATAATTGCCCAAAGGTGTGTGGCACCGAGCGGATCGGGGTCCAAAAAAAAGGGCCGCCGGGCGGTGACCCGGCGACCTTGAGTTTTGGAGGATCGGCTCTTAGAGCCGGATCACTTCAGGCGGATGTAACGTTTCGCCTCGGGAGTGACGGGGGTGTTGTCACGCACCTTGAGGGTGGATTCGTTCTCGCTGACGAGGGTGGTGTGTTTGCTGCCGCTGTACCAATCGAGCAGATTGGCGGAAACCTCGACGACACCGACCGGGATTCCGTCGAGCTTGGTGACGGTGAGAGCCAGGTATTTCCGACCGTTGATGACTTCCACGGTGGTGGCCGGAGAAAGCGTTGCGGACGACGGGGCGGCCTCGGATCCGAGAACCGCTTCAACGAGGTTTCCAGCGCTGCCGTTGCGGGCGAGGGCGTTGGGAGAACCTTTGCCGGTGACTTTGATGTCGAATGGTCCGGATTTCTTGTCGTTGCTGGCGATGTGGAGTTCCGCTTCGCGGATGTTGGCACCGGAGGGTTTGAAGGTGACCGTGAAGGTGGTCGAGTCTCCGGGATCAAGGGTGATGACTCCCAGGGCGCCGACGAGGAAGTCGCTGCGGTGGCTACCGGTTTTGGTGATGGCGAGATCCTTGAGGATGGAGGCACCGGTGTTGGTGATAGTGAAGGTTTTGACGTTGCCCTTGGTGCCGACATTGGCGATGCCGAAGTTCCGGGAGTCCTCATCCTTCATCGGATTGGTCGACGGTTGGTTGACACCGATCCGTGGCAGCCCGACGCCCGTGCCTTCGAGGGCAATGAGGAACGTTCCTTCGTTATCGTCATTGCTGAGCACCTTGAGCATTGCTTCCCGGGTGCCGTAGTCCTTTGGCTTGAAGACCACTTGGAAGGTGGTGCTCTTGCCGGGCGAGAGCGAGGTTTTCTCTAGGCCGCGAACGGTGAACTCGGCTGGATTCTCGCCGCCCTTATTGATCTTCAGTCCGGTCAACTTCGCTTTGCCTCTGTTCTTGATGGTGAAGGTGACGGCTTTGGATGAATCCCCCACGGCGGTGTCGGGGAGGGTTTTGGTGGAATCTCCGGACACCAGATCGTTGCCCTCCGGCTGCTGGATGGCGATTTCCTGAGTGGTCGCCGGCAGGGTCACTCCGTCGATCCAGGCGGCGTCTTTTCCTTCTCCGTAGCTGTCATCCTTTTCATAGGTCCATACGAACGCGTGGTTGCCACCGGAAACCGGGATCTGGACGAACCTCCAGTTCACATCTCCGGAGAGGCCCTTGCTGCCACCGCCCGCGATGAGGGGTTGGGCGACGCCGTCGAGGTAGAACTTGACGAAGTCGAATCCCTGCTCGGACGAGACCTTGACGTAGAAGCTCAGGATGCCGGGTTTGAAGTTCGAGCGGAAGCCGATGGCAGAGGTGTCGCCATCACCGCATTTGCCGGAGACCATGGACGATTTGCCTTCGAAATGGGTGGCCTTGGTGACGTCCCAGCGCGACTTGGCGAAGGCCGGCTTGAACCAACCGTCCGGCACTTCGTTTCCGGCAGGGAAGGAAGCGTTGCTCATCGAGAAGGGAGCGTCGCTGACATCCATGGTGGCGACCGCATTGGTCGTGCTGCTGATCTGGATAGTGTAATCACTGGTTGCCTTGAGTTCGGCGGGAACCTCCCAGTCATACCGTCCGTCGCTCACTTCGTTGGGAGCGATATTCATGAGGAACGCTCCGGCCTTGTAGAGGTCGATTTTCACACCGCCAGTGATATTGGATTTCCAAGTGATGGGATAGAGGGAGTCTTTGAAAATGACTTCCCCACCATTGGGAGAGCTCACGATGATGGTGTTCGGCGGGACGCCACCGAAGGCGACGGTGGTTTTGGCGGCCACTCCCGAGAGCACTTCGATGTCGACGTAGGACCTGGCATTACCCCACCAACGGGCGGAGGGGTCGGTGTTGTCGGTGAATTTCGGGTCGGCGAGATCGAAGAGGTCGCCGTCGTCACCGCGGTTGCGGCCGTTTTCGAGATCGTTTCTTCCGTCGGCCTGTTCCAGAGCGATGCCGTAGTGGGCGCTGTTGCCGTTGTTGCCGTTGATGGTTTCGTCGACGTGCCAGATGGCGATGCCTTTGTCGTCGGAGTATTGCGCCCATTTGTCGCCTTTCCCGCGGTTTTCGACCACGAAGAACTCGGTGGGGGTCTGCGGGTTGGTGATCCGGTAGGACACATTTCCCGTGGTCGGGAGGGCGGCGGTGAGGAATTCATCAGGAGCGAGATCCGTCACTTTGCCCCAACCGGAGAGATCCTTGAAATAGCCGTTGATGGGTGATGGGGTTCTGCCGCCGTTGAGGAAATTTCCCGATCCCATGAGGCAGTGTTCGCCGACGCCTTCTCCGTTCTGGGCGTAAATGTCGGGATAGCCGAGCAGGAGGTGTCCGTTTTCGTGACAGAAGGTGCCGATGACCGGTTCGGCATCCGGGATGTTGGTGATCTGGTAATCGGAAATCAGGATCGGATCGACTTCGGTTCCGACGTTGATCCGCGGCAAGACTGTGTATTGGTGAGGCCACAAGCCCTGCGCGTAGACTCCGGAATCCGGGCCCGCGAAGAAGATGTTGGTGGCGATGGCGCGGCTGTTCTCGTCGAGCGTGAGGCTGGAGAAGTCGAAATCATCTTGTTTGAGGATGATGATGGCATCGGAAATCATCTCCGCGGTGGCCCCCACAATGTCCGCGTTCACCACCTGGTTGGCCGGGTAGTCGGAAAAGTTATAATAGTTCCGCGGGTGAGGCAGGGTGACGATCTGGGTGACGGTCTGGGTGTAAGTGACGTCACCGAGGGATTGGTCGGAGAAGTAATCGCGGACGGATCCGGTGTTGCCGTCTTCATCGTAGCCGACGCTGTTGCAAAAGCGGACGATCTTGTCGCGGCTGGTTGGGAAAGTGACCGGGTCCGCGCCTGCGGTGGCGGGGTCGTTCGGGAATTGGACCAGGATAGTAAGGCCGCGTTTGGCTCCGGAGACCGGAGCGGCGTCGATTTTTGCCTTGGCGGCTTCCGGCCCGCGAAGTTCGGCGCCTTTCGCCGCATTCCGGATTTTGAGGGCGGCTTCGACACGCCGGTTCCAACGCTTGGTCCGTTCGCCATCGAATTTGGCGCGATTCGCGATGACGGTCTCGCGGATTTGCTCTTTGGGCAGATCGATGTGTTGGGCCAGTCCTTCAGGAGCGGGCTCATCGGCCCGGGTGGCAGAGGGGACCAGCGATTTGCCGTCCGCGGAGAGTGCCGCATAGTAATAGGTATTGCCGCTATGGATCACCGTATAGCCTTCCGGAGTTTCCGTCCGGGCATAATATTCATCCCCGAACACGCGGAGTGACACCACTTGGCCGTTCGGTTGGGTCCAACTGGTTTCGCGTCCGTCCGGACCGTAAGGGGCGGCGGTAGCAACGCTCATGCAACCAGCGAGCAAAACGAGGAGATGAACAGGCCTGAAGGTCTTGGATTTTTTCATAGAGTAAGCAAGAGAGGAGGGCTTTGTAAGCGGGATGAGAGGATTTTCGGATCGAATCAACGGCGGAATCAAGGGTGCGGAAATGACCTAAACGGCATTCCGGCATCTTTGCTAACGATCCAATCGTGAATTTCAGGGCCTTTGGCAACCGTCATTTTGCCGCAATCGTCATTTGGCTGTCAGTTTTTTTCCTACACCTAGTTGCCATGGCTGCGAAATCCCACCGATGGGCGGTCAGGAAGGCGGGACAAGCACTTACGGCGTTTGGATTAGCCTCCGGCGAACTCCACCCGCAGACGGCGCGAGTCAAGGTGGAGTCCTGCGGAATTTACCACCGCCCGGTCACCTCTGCGCGGGCGAGGTGCCTCAGTGGTAGTGAAAAATTGACGGGCCTCGCGGGGGAATGCGTGATTGATTGCAGCCCATGTGGAAATGCTTCGGAGTTAGGTTGGTTTTAATCCTGATCTGTCTGGCTTTTGCCGCACCCCCGAGTGCGCGGGCGTGTTGCGCCGTGGCAGCCGAGGGCCTCCCTGTTGTCAACGCGGATCAAACGGTCATCATCTGGTGGGACAAGGCCAACCGGACGGAACATTTCATCCGCAAGGCCAGTTTCCGTGGTGGCGGGGAATCGATCGGCTTCCTGGTTCCCACTCCCGGTCGTCCGCAATTGGAGGAATCGGGGAACGAAGCATTTCGCTATCTAGCGGACATCACCGCGCCAAAGGCCTCCAACGGTGGCGGCTTCCCGTTAGGGTGCTCGGTGGCAGCACCCGCCAAGGTTTCCGGAGTTCGGGTGATCGAGGAGAAAACGGTCGCAGGGTTCGATGCGGTCGTGCTGGCGGCGGACTCGGGCAAGGAATTGATCGAGTGGCTGCGCCAACGGGACTATTCCTTCACTCCGGAAGCTGCGGCGTGGGCTCAACCGTATTTGGAAAACGGCTGGCACATCACGGCGATGAAAGTCACCAAGGACCGGGAAGCGCGTGCGAAATCCGAGGTTTCGGCAGCGGCGTTGCGGATCAGCTTTAAAACGGACCATCCGCTCTTCCCCTACCGCGAACCGGACTCCCGCAGCGACGCCGCGCGGCTGGGGATCGGCCACCGCCTGTTGCGCATCTATTTCGTGGCGGAATCCCGCTATGAGGGCCGTTTTTCGCCGATGAATCGCTGGACGGGAAAGACCCGTTACAGTCAGCCGCTTCAGGCTGAGCAGCGGTCCCGACTGCTCCAGCATCTCCACCTGCCGGATTCCACCGGACCATTCCACGCGTGGCTAACCGAATTCGAGGATTCCTGGCCCTACAGAAAGGCTCCTGGAGACGTCACCTTCACTCCTTCGACAGATCGGGGCAAACTGACGCGCGACCTATCCGCCGCCGGGCAATCCTCCGATCCAACCTTGGCGGCGCTCATCGGGGTGTTCCTCCTGCGACCGCTTTTCCGTCGAAGTAAATCGGGGACACCGACAAAAAAGCCGCGCCCCGGTGATAGGGCGCGGCCTTTTGATGGCAGATCCTAACGAATTACGCGGTGAGCGTCCATTCCGGCAGGCGGACGATCTCGCCGCCCTTGAGTGCGGACTCGTGGGCGAGGATGCCGGTGCAGGTGATATTGGCGCTCTGGACGGCGTTCGGATAGGAATCCACGCCAGTCTGGAGCATTTTTACGAACTGATGGACGAGATGCGGATGGCTGCCACCGTGGCCCGCGCCCTGGACGAACGAAAGGTGTTCCTCACCGGTGTCGCCACCGTAAACGCCGCCCATGGTGAAGGCTTGGATTTCCTCCGGCAGATAGTGGGCGAAGTCCGGGCATTTCACTTCCTCGGGGATTTCCGGCTCGGGCTTCTTGGCGGTGTGGATCACTAACGGATCGTGTTCGATGAGAGGCCATTCGACGGATTTCTTGGTGCCGTAAACTTCGAAGGATTCGCGATACTGGCGCGCGACGTCGAACAGCGAGCGAACCACTTGTGCGGATAGATCGCTGTTCTTCATCTTGATGTGGCAGGTTTCGATCGCAAATGGCGAGCCATAGCACGAATGCATCTCTTCGGCGATGGTGCCGGAGCCGAAGCAGGAAACATACTCCGCCTGGCTGCCCATCAGGCCGAGGATCGGGCCGACGCAGTGGGTCGCGTAATACATCGGCGGGAGACCCGGCCAATAGCCCGGCCAGCCCTCCATGTCCTGCTGGTGGGTGGCGCGGAGGAACTGGACCTTGCCGAGTTCGCCCTTCTCGTAGAGTTCCTTCATGAACAGGAACTCGCGGGCATAGACCACGGTCTCCATCATCATGTATTTCAAGCCGGTCGATTTGCAGAGGTCGATGATCTCCTTGCACTCCTCAAGGCTGGTGGCCATCGGCACGGTGCAGGCGACGTGCTTGCCGGCCTTGAGCGCCTTGATCGACTGCTGGCCGTGATCGGGAATCGGCGAGTTGATGTGGACGGCGTGGACATCCGGATCGGCGAGCAGGTCGTCGTAGGAGGTGTAGCGTTTCTCGATGCCGAACTTGTCGCCAACCTCATCGAGTTTCGATTGGGTCCGCTGACAGATGGCGTAGAGGTTCACGCCCTTGAGGCGCTGATAGATGGGGATGAACTCGGCTCCGAAGCCGAGTCCGACGATGGCGACATTGATTGCTGACATGATGTTGGCGGGTTGGGTTTTCGATTAGGGTTGGGAGAAAAGCTGTTGGAGAAATTTCAGCCCGCGCAAGGCGAACTCGTCCTGGGTTGGAGTGAAACGTTTCCAGATGCAAACCGCTCCCGCAAGATCGCGGTTGTCCGGCGTGAACGATTCGATGACGATAGAACCTTGGTAGTTGATTTCCCGCAGCGCGTCGCGGAACGAAGTCCATGGAGTGAGTCCGGTTCCCGTGACGCCGCGGTGGTTTTCGCTCACCTGCACGTGGATCAGATCCTTGCCCGCCGCGCGGATCGCCGCGCCGATGTCGGACTCCTCGATGGTCATGTGGAAGGTGTCGATCATCACCTTCGCCGCCGGGTGGTCGATGTCGCGGATCATCCGCAGCGAGTCAGCGGTGGTGTTGACGAGGTCGGTTTCAAAACGGTTGATCGGCTCCAGCGCGATGGCCAGCCCGCGCACGGCGGCGGCGGCGGAAACCTGGCGCAGTTCGGCAACCGCGAGGTCCCACTCGCGCTTGCGCTCGTCTTCGGGAAGCTGGCGCGCCTTGCCGACTTCCGAGTACATCGGGCCTGCTAGAAACGTCGCGCCCAGGTCCCTGGCGATGTCGAGGCAGGCGGAAATGTAGTCACGTCCGGAGGCACGCACCGCGGCATCGGCATTCGTGAGATCACGCCCGGGACCGAAGGCACCGCAGACGTGAACGGTTAGGCCGAGATCTTCCAACACCGGCCGCAGCGCCTTCGCATCGACTAGTGCCGGATCCTCGATCGGCAGCTCCACCGACTTGAATCCAAGAGCGGCGATCGTCTTCAGCAACTCCACATCGGAAGAGCGGAACGGAGAGGTCCAAAGCCAGGTGCTGGCACCAAAAGTCGGAGTCATGAAAACGGGATGGGTTTGAAATGATTTCCGCGACGGGGTTCGAGCCGCGACGGGCAGGACCTTAACGGAATTCCTCGCCGTTGCTTGTAAGTTCGCGGCGAGCTTGTGTATGATCCCGACGAGCTTCCGGCGATCAGTGCCCCTTGAGCGCCTGTACCGGGATTTCCTGACGCCGCTCCAGCCTGTATTGGCTCGCCGTCTGCCCCATGTGCCTGCGGAACTGGCGGGCGAAGTCGCTGTGGTCGTAGAATCCCGCATCCAATGCGACCGTGGTGACCGGTTGGTTGGTGCGGACCAGCATGTCGCAGGCCTCGATGACCCGCATCCGGATCATGTATTCCTGCGGCGTCATCTGGAAGGTGGCGCGGAATTTGCGCTCGAACTGCCGCACCGACATGTGCGCCATTTTCGCCAGCGAGGGGACGTCGAGTTTCTCGCGGAAGTGGCTCTTCAGGTGATCCGCCACCGTGGCAAGTTCGAGGTAGGGCTGCATCGCAGCGCGCTGCGCTTCGTAACTGCGCACCGTCCCGCACAGCCCGCAGATCTTTCCGGCGGTATTGAAGAGCGGCAGTTTGTCGGTGACAAACCATTCGGGCTTGCCGTCGCCGTTAGGGAACAGCTCGATAATACCTAATAGTGGTTTGCCCGTGGAGAACACCTGCTCGTCGTCCTTGCGGTATTTCTCCGCCAGCCGGGGCGAAAAAATCGAAATATCCTCAATGCCGATGATCTCCTCCTCGGTGTGGAACCCACACCGCTCGATGAACGCCGGGTTGCCCGCCATCAACCTTCCTTCCAGATCTTTGGCGAAGAAAAGCGTCCCCGGCAGGTGGTCGAAGAGGTGGCGGAATTGCCCCGGCGAGAGCTGTTCCCCCCAGAATTTGCGGTGTTCTTCTTTGGTCATCTGGCGGGATCATACACAAAGAACCCGCAATCTTACAAGCGGTTGCATCTTGAAATAAAGCACATTGCCTCCACGTTTGTCAGGCATCCCGTCCTGATTCCGAAACCCACGCAGTCGCACCGCATGAAAAAACTACTATTTCTCCCGTTAGGGGTTCTGGCCGTGGCACTCGGCCTCGCCCAGACCTCGAAGCAGCCGGCGGCGGAAGGCCGCCATGTGGAAATCCTTTTTCTCGGTGCCCCGTTAGAGAACGGCCCCGGCCATGATCCCGTCGAGCGCTACCGGGTTTTGAAGAAAGCCCTCGGCGTGGACGGCATCGACATCACCTACACCGAAGACCTCGCCGACCTCCGCAGTGATGTGCTCAACCAATACGACGGAGTCATGCTCTACGGAAACTGGAAACAGAACGAGGCCATGGATCCCGGCCAGCTCAAGGCGCTCACCGATTATGTGGAGGCCGGCCACGCATTCCTTCCCATCCATTGCGCGTCCGCCTGTTTCGGGGGCTCGGAAGCGTTTGTGAAGCTCGTCGGCGGCCGTTTCAAGACGCATGAAACCGGCGTCTTCAAAACGAACATCGCCGCCAGAGATCACCCGATCATGCGTGACTACGAAGGCTTCGAAACGTGGGATGAAACCTATGTCCACGACCGTCTAACCGACGATCGCGTTGTGCTTCAGATCCGCGACAAGGAGCCATGGACCTGGGTCCGCGAGCAAGGCAAGGGCAAGGTATTCTACACCGCCTACGGCCATGACATGCGCTGTTGGAACCAGCCCGAGTTCCACGAATTGCTCCGCCGCGCGATCCTTTGGAGTGTCGGGGCCGATGTCCGCGCCAAACTCACCGCCATGAAGCTTCCCAAGCTGGAATCCGAGGAAATGATCCTCCCCGGCTACCGCGACCGCAAGACGATCACCAGCGGCCAGAAACCGCTCACTCCCGCCGAGTCGATGAAACTCGCCCAGGTCCCGGGCGGCTTCGAGCTGTCGCTGTTCGCCAGCGAGCCCGACATCGTCAACCCGATCTACGTCACGTGGGATTACAAAGGCCGCACCTACGTCATCGAGACCGTGGACTATCCTAACAACCTCCAGAAGGGCGATCTCGGCCACGACCGGATCCATCTTTGCGAGGACACGAACGGAGACGGAAAAGCGGACAAATTCACCCTCTTCGCCGACAAGCTTTCCATCCCGACGTCCGCCATTTATGTCAACGGCGGCCTGATCTGCACCAACGGTCCCGACATGATTTTCCTCAAGGACACCAACGGCGACAACAAGGCCGACGTCCGCCAGGTCCTCTTTTCCGGCTTCAACACCGGCGACACCCACGCCGGTGTTTCGAGCCTCCGCATCGGCCTCGACAACTGGATCTACGCCACCATCGGCTACTCCGGATTCAAGGGCACTGTCGGCGGCGAGCAGCATTCCTTTTCGTCCGGTTTCTTCCGCTTCAAGCCGGATGGCACCAAGCTTGAGTTCCTCCAGAACACCACCAACAACACCTGGGGCCTCGGCTTCAACTCCGACTTCGACATCCTCGGCTCCACGGCTAACGGAAATCCCTCATGGTATTTCACCTTCGCCAAGGGGTTCTATGACTACGCCGGCCTGCCGCAGCCGAAGACTCCCAACGAGGACGGCAATCCGAAATTTTTCCCCTCCTCCATGGATATCCGCCAAGTCGACCAGTTCGACCGCTACACCGCCGCCGCCGGCCACGCGTTCTACACGTCCAACCGTTTTCCGGAATCCTATCGCGACAAGATGGCGTTCGTCACCGAAGGCACTGGCAAACTCGTCGGGCAGTTCCAGGTCACGCCGAAGGGCGCGGGCTTCGTCTCCACCCAGCTGCCTAACAATCTCTACAATAGCGCCGACGCCTGGTCCGGTCCCGTTCACGCGGAAACCGGCCCGGACGGTGCCGTCTGGATCTGCGACTGGTATAACCTCATCATCCAGCACAACCCCACTCCTAACAAAAGCTCCGCCGGTTACGATGCGAAGAACGGCAAGGGCAACGCCTATGAGACCCCGCTGCGTGACGATCCGATGGGCCGCCTCTACCGCGTCTATCCGAAAGGCACAAAGGATGATGTGAATCCCAAGCTCAATCCCTCCGACCTCGACTCGCTCATCGCCGCACTCAGCCATCCCAACCTGTTCTGGAGAATGCAGGCACAGGGCCTTCTCGTCGAATCCGGCTCGGCCACCGCCGCCGCGAAATTGAAGGAACTCCTCAAGGTCAGTTCCTCCAAGTCCGCCGCGATCCACGCCATTTACAGCCTCAAGGCCCTCGGCGCCCTGGATGCGGAAACCGTGAAAACCGCGCTGTCCTCCAAGGATCGCGGCCTCTTCCGCGCCGGTCTCCTCAACGCACCGGCTGACAGCACGCTTGCCGATGCCGTGATCAAGGACGGCGTCATTCAGGCTCCCGACGCCCGTCTGCTGGCGGAAACCTTCGTCGCCCTCGCCACGCTCGCTCCGTCCGAGGCAGTGGGAAAAGCCCTGCAAGCCACCCTGGTTGCTAACAAGGACACCATCCTAACCGACAACACCCTCGACGACGCGTGGCAGATCGCCGCCCGCCGCCATGCCGCCGGAGTCATCCTCGCCGCCGTCTCGAACACCGCCGCCGCCACCTCGTCCGTGCCGGTCAATCTCCTTCCCGACCCCGGATTCAGCGGCACCGGCCTCGGCCCATGGAGCCTCCGCCCTTACAGCGTGGACCGTCCCGGCACCGTCGAAGTCAGCATCGCCCCCGGTGGCCGAAATGGCGGAACCGCCCTGAAAATCAGCTCCCCGTTCCGGGCCGACGCCGGAGCCGGGGCGGTGATCCGTGTCAAGCCGAACACCCGCTACTGCCTCGGTGGCTGGGTTCGTACCGAGAACCTCGAAAAACGCGGCGGCCAGGGAGCCATGCTCAACGTCCATGGCAGCACCGCTACTAAAGGCATTAGCGGCACCCAGGACTGGACCGAACTCAGCATGGAATTCAACAGCGGCGGCGAGAGCGAAATCCTCGTCCACTGCCTCTTCGGCGGTTACGGCGGCGGCACCGGCACCGCATGGTATGACGATCTCTATCTGAACGAGCTCGGCACCGGCGACATCAGCGGCTCCATCGATTCCGTCGCCAAACATTTCGCCGCCAAGGCCGATCCCGCCGCCCGCCAGGCCCTTGCCAGCGCCCTCGCCTCGCACTCCGATCCCTTTTCGAAAAACCTCATCGCCACCCTCGGCGCGACACCGGTCGTCGTGAAGGAAGTCGTCAGGAAAAACAAGCCTGACCCCGCCGTCCACGAACGCGGCCTTGCCATTTACAACCGCACCTGTATCGCGTGCCACGGCCCCGATGGCAAAGGCGTTCCCGGCGCGTTCCCTCCGCTGGACGGGGCGAGCTGGCCTGTGGGAGATCCCAGCGTCCCGATCCGCATTCTTCTATCAGGTCTGCAAGGACCCATCGAGGTTTCCGGCGTCAAGTATGAGAACATCATGCCGCCGCACACCGACCTCAAGGATGACGAAATCGCCGACGTCCTCACCTACGTCCGCCAGTCCTGGTCCAACGACGCCACCGCCGTCACCGCCGACACCGTCAAGCAAACCCGCGCCAAATACGCCAGCCGCGCCGCTCCCTGGACCGCCGCCGAGCTGAAGTAAGCTTCGACCATTCGCTTCCACAAAGCCCCGCCAGTCCCCGGCGGGGCTTTTTGCTAGGTGGATCGGGGCGAGACCGTGGGCCGGGTTTGCAATTCCCCTATCGAAGATGCTCTGAAGTTAGAGTCCAAATCTCATACAATAAACCGGCGGCAGCTCGGCGCTGAGGCGGGTCCAACTGTCGCCGCCGTCCTCGCTGATCCAGACGCTACCGGTGGTGCTGCCGAAGGCGAGCGTGTGACCGTCCGCGCTGACATCGAGGCAGTGGCGGAAGACGAGATGATAGGCGTGCTGTTGGGGGAGGCCAACGCGGAGTTGCTCCCAAGTTTCTCCGCCGTCGCGGGTGCGCATGACGCAGAGCGCGCCGTCGCAGGGCACGCGGAACTCGTCCTTGATGCCGGGCACGAACCACGCGGTTAGGGGATCGAGTGGGTGCACGACCACCGCGAAGCCGAAATTCGAGGGTTCGGCGTTTTCAATTTCCCGCCAGTTCAGGCCGCCGTTGTTACTATGAAAAATGCCATTGTGATGCTGCATCCAGATCGTGTCGGGATCGGAAACCGACCACGCGATGCGATGCGGATCCTGGATGCCGGGATCGCCCTCCTGACCTGGTGGCATGAACTCGGCACGCAGACCCTCGCCGATGTTTTTCCAGCTCGCGCCGTTGTCGCGGCTTTCCCAAATGCCGGCGCAGCTAACAGCCGCCAGCAGCCGGCGTGGGTCGCGCGGATCTATCAGAATCGTGTGGATGCCGGGCCAGTCCGCGCCGCCGCCGAACCATTTTTCCCGATCAGGATGGTTCCACAGGCTTTCCACGAGCTGCCATGACGCGCCGTGATCCAGCGAGTGGAACAAGCCGCCGGGAATGGTGCCGCACCACAGCTCGCCTTCGCTACCGCCGGTTTCGAGTGCCCAGATTTTTTTCAAGGTCCACGGGACCGGCTCCTGGCTCATCGGGTTGATGACTTCCGGATCGTCCTCCGGTTTCGGTGGATAGACCGGGCAGGCGCGCTCTTCCCAGGTGGCGCCGCCATCGGCGGAAGCGTGGATCTTGGAGCCGAAGTGGCCGTGCTCGACGGCGGCGTAAAGCGTGCCGTCGCGCGCGTCAGGTAGCAGCATCGGCACCTGCACGCCGATGAATGATAGGCGGGTGACTTCCCATCCACCGGGACCGCGAACGGCCTCCAGTAATCCTTTGCGGGTTCCGAGGTAGAGTTTGTTGCTCATGATGACATGTAGTTAGGGTTCAGCCGCCGGAGAGCGCCTGCATGACAAAAATTTCCGAATCCGGCTTCACGGGATCCGACTGCATTCGGCGATCGCTAATGGCGGTGCCGTTTAGGAAAACGACGACATGTTGGCGCACGGCGTTCTGGTCATCCATCACGTAGCCTCGCAGCGCGGGATGCATCTCGAACACGGCCTGCAAACATTCGCGCACCGTCGCGCCGTCGACAGAGGAACGGGGTGCATTCGTCTGGTGGGAAAGACTGCTGGTGAACTCGACGGTGATCATCGCTTGCCTGTTATTTTGACGAACAGAGGCTCCCGCCCAAGACAAAAGAGGGAGGGTTTTTGAAAAATTCACAGCCGCTGGACTGGATTTCGCCCCTTTCCGCAGCTTGCTTCATGACCCACGTCCGATTTCCTTGACCCCGCCATGGGTTGAGGAACTTTTCCTTGATTTGGAAATACCGATAGGAAAGCTCGCGTAACCTCCAGCCCATCATGCGAAACACCATCCTGCTCACTCTCGCGCTCGTCGCGAATCTCACCGCCGCCCCGATCCCGAAGGACGCCTATGAAAACGGCCTCGCCATCGGTTGCCAGGCCTACTCCTTCAAGGAATTCAGTGCTTTCGAGGCGATCACGAAAACCAAGGAAGCCGGTGGCAAAATCATCGAATTCTACCCCGGCCAGAAGCTGCGTCCGGATTCGCCGGCGGGTGAAATCGTCCATCACAACGCCAGCGACGAAGTGACTAAGGCCTTGCTCGACGAGTGCAAGCGCCAGGGCGTTTTCCCGGTGAACTACGGCGTCGTCGGCGCCAACAATGCTGGAGAGGTCAACAAGATCATGGCCTTCGCCAAGAAGATGGGTCTTTACGCCGTTTGCACCGAGTCCACCGAACAGGTCGCCGCTTGGGAAGCCGCGGCGAAGGAATACGACGTCAAGGTCGCCTTCCATGAGCACGGCGGTTCGATGTCGAAGCCGGACTACAAAGTCTGGCATCCGCTCTACATCCTCGGCGTCGTCGAGAGCCGCGATCCCCGCGTCGGCGCCTGCGCCGACCTCGGCCACTGGTGCACTTCCAATCTGAAGCCCATCGAATGTCTGCGCATTCTCAAGGGCCGTGTCATCAGCGTGCATCTCAAGGACAAGTCCGAAATGGGACCGAAAGGCGTCGTCGTTCCGTCGGGTCAGGGTGTCGTCGATGTGGCGGCCTGCATCGCCGAGTTGAAGAAACAGAAGTTCGACGGCCACTTCTCCATCGAGCACGAGAACGATTGGAAAGACAGCGTGCCGAAGATCAAGGAAAGCGTCGTCTTCGCCAAGGGCGAGTGGGCGAAGTAATATTTTTCAGGTCCGCATTCCCAATCAACATGGATCCCCGTCCGGCGTCGGACGGGGATTTTTTTCATGGACGGGATGTGCGGGCGGGCACCTTTAAATTGATTGACGGGACTGGGCAGTGTATTATGCATGCAGTGCAAATTAACGATTCAATCACGGGCAGGATTGATCGACTGGAATCGGGTTTCCCCACCCGGATATCGCAATCCCCCATCCTCGTGTTTCCCCGGCGCAGATGCTGACGGAACACGTGTTTCTCCATTACCCGGCATCCATCTCAAACCACTCACCTCCATGAACACAACACTACCACGCCCATCGGGCATCACCCGCATTGGAGCCTGCATCATCGCGACCCTCGGTCTCGGGATTGCCAGCGCACTCGCCACTCCCACCGTCAAGCTGAACCTTGGTGGCAAGGTATTCGGCAAAGATCTCGAAATCGACGCGTCCAGCGGCACCTGGCACCTGTCGGCTTCCAAGGCCTATAGCTACAAGCTGTTGGGGACCTGCACCGGCACCGGCGCCCTTGCCAATGTGGTTCCTCCGGGAACTCCTATCAGCACTTTCCTGAATTTCCTGAAGCCCGGCAGCGGGTCGAGCCTCTCCGGAGTCTATGACAACCCGAGCGGCGACCTGGGGTTCGTGGTCCTCGAGAAGACCTACACCGGAACCAAAACACTCCCGTCCATCGGGGCGGTCACCCTGTCGGCGAAGATCACGGGTGGAACGTCGGACAACGGTGAGGTCTATCTGAAGGTGGATCATGTGACATTCACCTCCGCATCGCCCACGCCTTTGGGTACCATCGTGTTTGACAGCGGTGCGCAGTTTGTCGTCAGCGCCGCTCCCCAGATCCAGTTCAATGCCGCCGGCCAGCCTCCGGTTAGCGAAGGTGCCGGCTCGATCAAGATCCTGGTAACCCGGTACGGCAATACCAAGGGTGTCGCCAAAGCCAAGTATACCACGGTGGACGGAACCGCCAGCAGCATCGGCAACAAGGACTTCACCGCCCAAAGCGGAACGGTCACTTTCGGCAACAAGGTGACCAAGCAGTTCATCACCATCCCGATCACGGACACCCTCATCAAGGACAAGACCCGCAAATTCACGGTCGTCCTGAGCACTCCTAACAAAGGAACGGTTCTCGGAACCAAGCTCGTCAACACGGTTGCGATCTCCGATAACGAGTGATCTCCGGTCCGGATCTAGCGAAAAATCACAGGCCGCCACCCAGCCGGGGTGGCGGCCTTTTTCGTTGGATCAAACGACGAGCATCCGGCGGCAGGCTGTCGAGAGCAGGATGCACTCGATCTTCGCATTCGGGTAGGCCCGCTGCATCACCTCGCGGTAGGAGTTCATCTGGGCAGAGTATTTGCTGACTAGTCCGGAGATGTCCTCCGCCGCCTCGGTTTTGAAATCGATGATCTCGACGCGGTCAACCCCGCCTGAAGCGTCGCGGTGGAGATGCAGGCGGTCCATCACGCCGCTGAGCCAGTTGCCATCGACCACGGCGTCGATCGGTTGCTCCCGCAGGCACTCGACTGATCTGGCGTTGCGTTCGAAAAGCTTCCGCAGTTCCGGCGTTTTCAGAAGGTCCGTCACAAGCGCTTCCGCATCGCTAACAGGTAAATCGGCGGTTTCCTCGTCGATCCAGCCGATGCGTTCAAAGGCGGCGTGAACCTGGCTGCCGAACTTCATTCCCGCTGCGGAATGGGCGCTCCCCGCCTCCGGATTTTTCTTCGCGCCGCTGGGCGTGGTCCGTCCGCGCCGGGGGATGCCGGCAGCCAGATCCGGGAGTTTCAAATCCGGCTTGGATTTCAAGGAGCGGGAAATACCCTCCACCCAGTCAGGGCTGCCAGACTGATAGACGATGCCGGTTCCTCCGTCCGCGCCGAGGGATCTTGCCAGCCAGTTCGCCAGCGATGGCTTGTCGGCATCCTGCGAGGCGGAGGGTGGTTCCAACAGGACATACAAGCCGCGTTTCGAGCGGGTGAGCGCGACATACAACATGCAGAAGGACTCGTAACGCTGCTCCGCCGCCCAGCGTTCCTCGGCCTCGCGCATTTCCGGAATCAGTTCCCGGGCCCACTTTGGCGGCGTTTGCGTGATCCAGCCGTCGCCCTCCGCGACGTTGAAATGCAGGGTCGCCGGGATGCTGTCGTTCGGCACATCCGGCAGCACCACGACGTCGAATCCGAGGCCCTTCGCCTTGTGGATCGTCATCACCTGCACCGCCGCCACGCCCGGGCTTTGGGAAACCTCCAGCCGCTCGATCCAATCCGCGGCTTCCTGTGGAGTCGCTCCGCCCTGCGCGTCCAGATTGGCGAGGGCCATCATCAGGTCTCCCGCGCGGCGGCGACCGAAATCCGACCAATCCGCCCAGCAATCCTCCACCACGGCTTCGATCATCGTGGCGAATCCCGACTCCGAGGCAATTCCTAACAATTTCTCCCAAGCCTGCTGCCAGTGCTCGCCGAACTTCGCGCGCAAGGTGGCGGCGAGCGGCGACATTTCCACCACTTCACGGGCAAACGCGTCCGCCGGATTCGCCAGCCATTTGAGCAAATGCCCCAGCGCGATGCCGACCGGATTGTCCTTCGCCGGTTCGCGCCGGCCTTCCTCGATCACATCGAATCCCTTCGCCCGCAGGTCATCCGCCACTTCCTTGACCTTCGCGTTGCTGCGGACCAGCACGCCGCAGGTCATCGGCCGCTCTCCGATCCCGAGTTCGCCTAACAATCCTCCAAGCCGTTCCAGCCGCTCTTCCCATTTTCCCTCGACGACTTCCACCCGTGCCTCGCCTCGCTTTCCATGTTCCGTTAGCGGCTTCGCGGAAAAATGTTCCTGCCATTCCCACTTCTTCGCCGCGTCGCCGAACAGTTCTCGCATCGTCGCGGTGTCACCGCAGACCTGGTTCACCAGCGCGAGGACTTCGGGACAGGAACGCCAGGATTCCGCCATCGGCTCGATTTCCAAGCCGCCGCGATAACGGTCCATCACCTCGTCGAACAAGCCGACCTCGCCTCCGCGCCAGGCGTAGATCGCCTGCTTGCGGTCGCCGACGATGAACATCGAGCCGTCGCCATCGCCCGCCGCTTCGTCGATGAGCGGCAGCAGGCCGAGCCAATCCGCGCGGCTGGTGTCCTGGAATTCGTCCAACAGCCAGTGTTCATAACGGGCATCCAGCCGGAAATCCACCGCCTCGCGCCGCAGCCGGGCGTCCTCGTTTTTCACCCATTCGCCCATCAGGATCTTCACATCGTCAAATCCTAACAGCCCGCGCCGCCGAAGCCGGCTTTCGCAACGGGCGTCGTAAACCGAAACCACCTCCCGCACCGCGAGCGTCCGGTGCAGCGCCGCCGCCATCTCACAGCGGGCCGCCAACTGAACCATGTCGCGCAGCGCGTCGCCCGCCGGGCCGCCGATGAGGAATTCCTTTTGAAATTTCACGAACAGCGGGCCGTTCGCGCTGTTCGCCGCCGCCAGCACGCTTGCCAACAGGCTGGTGGCCCCGCCGAGGCTGCCGCTGCCGATGGTGTGCTCTGCTAGAGTGAGGATCACCTTTTCCAGCGCCGCGCGTTGCCGCTTGTCGTTGTAGTCGATGCCGTCGAGTCCGCGTGTGACCTTCGCGGCGAGGTCGTGTTTTTGTTTCTCCCAGTCATCCAGGCTGACACCTGCCAGTTCCGCCGGTCCCCATTCCATGCCGTGCGCGGTCCGGTAACGGCTTTGCCAGCTTTTCACGAATCCGCGCAAGCCCTCTTGCACGCCTTGCTCCTCCTTGCCGATGGTCGCCCGGCGGAAGGCGTGCAGGAAATCGTCGCCGCCGGCATCCACCAGGGTTTCTCCCAGGATCGCCGCAAGAATTTCATCTGCTGCGGCGATCGCCCGCGTGCCTTCCAACAGATCGAATTTTCCACCGGTTAGGCCGAGTTCGTATTGGAAGCCCCGGACGACTTTCGAGAAAAAGCTGTCCATCGTTCCCAGCGTGAACCGTGGCAAGGCGCGGACCACGCGTTCCAGGGATTCGCTGAAATCCGCGTCCGGCAGCGCCAGCTCGCGCCGCAGTCCGGCGGCGGTTTTCTCCTCGCTGGCAGCCGAGGCGAGTTTGGTCAGCACCGAGTCCGCGAATTCCCCGGCGGCCTTGCGGGTAAACGTGAGCGCCACGATTTTTTCCGGAGCCACGCCCTTCGCCACCAGGCCGATGACGCGGTTGCCGAGCTGGAAGGTTTTTCCGGATCCGGCGGAGGCGAGGATGAGCAGGTTCTTCGCGAGGATGTTCATCGTTAGGAGAAGCATGCCCGGATCGGACGGAAAGGACAAGGACCGCGAGTCTCCGGATTCTCCAAGGTTTGGACTGCTCCGACATGTCGGAGCTTTTCACTGGCCGACATGTCGGCCAGTGGGAAGGCGGGCACTTGTCCCGCGCAGTCCGAAAGAATGCAGCACGTCTTTCGCCTCACATTGGCTGTACCTCGCGAGCGCACATGCGTGCTCATCACCATCAGCGCCCCGCCGCCATCGGGGAAACTTGACCTCGGCGGGAATGCGTGACAGAAAAAGTGACGAAGCGCCGTGCCCGTCCGCCCGCCGTTTTTGAATCCCAACCACCGATCTCATGAACCTCATCACACGACTTGGAATCACCGCCACCGCAGGCACCGCCCTCGCTCTTTCCTCATGCTCCACCGGAGGCAAATCGCCTTCGGGTTTCCTCTCCAACTACAAGCAGATGGACGGCGGCTACGGTACGGCCGACGCGGTTTCCGCCTATGTGAAACCCGGCGCGGATCTGAAGAAATACGACAGCGTCATCATCGATCCGGTCACCACCGTCGTCTCCACTCCGGGAATTGATGCCAAGGTTACGGACCAGCTCGCCGCCTATCTCGGCGACGCGCTGCGCAAGCAGGTCGTGGGTGAATTGAAAGTCGTCAGTGTCCCCGGCCCGACCACGCTCCGCATCCGCACCGCGTTGACCGATGTGATCGAAGGCCAGACGGCTGGAAAAGCGGTCACGATCGTCCACACCGGCGCCCGTGCGACCCTGACCGGCAGCATCGGTTCACCGGAAGTCGCCGCTTTCATTTCCAAGGTTTCCTTCGAAGGTGAAATCCTTGATTCGGTGTCCGGAGAGCGCCTCCTCGCGAACATGGACCACCGCGTGGGCGCCAAGCGCGAAGCCTCCGCCACCACCTCATGGGCCTCCGTCCGCAGCGCGGTGAACGTCGGAGCGGAGCGCCTCAACCAGCGCTTCCTGGCGCTTCGCGGGCGTTGAGTTGTTAGCTGGAATTTTCAGATGGCCCTGCCGGAGTTGATCCGACAGGGCCTTTCTATTGGCTTGGTATTCAAGTTTCCCCAAGCTAATTTGCGGGCAGATGACGGACCGCGACGAGATCGCCTTTTTTGAGTTCCAAGCCACGGAGAAGAGCGCTTCTCCCCGGACGCTGGCGAACTACCGGGACGCGCTGGCGGTCTATCAGAAATGGCGCGGCGGGAAATTCTCGGGTTGGCGGGCGGAGGAGGCGGATGATTTCCGGGACTATCTTTTCGCGCTGATGAAGCAAGGATTCAAGCGGGCGACGATCCGGCTGCGGTTCGCGGCGCTTCGGTCGTTTTACAAATACCTCGTGCTGCGCCAGGGCTTGTCGCGCAGTCCGATGGCGGAGGTGCTGTTGCCGAAGCCGGAGCGGAGCCTGCCGGTGGTTCTAACGGTCAAACAGATCGATGAGCTGCTCGGGATGCCGTTGCGCGGTGCTGTGGATAAAAAAACGCCGTTGTGGCTGCCGCTGCGCGATGCGGCGATCCTCGAACTATTCTACTCCTGCGGCCTGCGGATTTCCGAGTTGCTGGCGCTGGACGTGAGGCATGTCGATTTCATCGGTGAGTCCGTTAGGGTGACCGGCAAGGGCTCGAAGGAACGCATCGTGCCCGTCGGCGGTCCGGCGCTCAACGCGATCCAGCGTTACCGCCAGGAGGCCGCGGTGACTTCCGGGCCGTTGTTTCTCAGTACCCGCAAGCGCCGGATCACGCAGCAGGCGGTGGATCAGCTTCTCAAGAAATACTTGAAACGCAGCAGCATCCCGTTTGCGATTAGCCCGCACAAGCTGCGGCACAGTTTCGCCACGCATCTGCTGGATGCCGGGGCTGACCTGCGGAGTGTGCAGGCGTTGCTGGGTCACGCCTCGTTGTCCACGACGCAGATCTACACCCACGTGACCAAGGAGCGTCTCAAACAAGCCTACGACACAGCCCATCCCCGAGCGTGAAATCCCTCGTCCGTCTCCTCGTGAAACTCAGTTGCATCCTCGGACTCGTCTCGTGCGCCACGCCGGAGCCGTCCGGCGGTCATGACCCGCAGCGTGAATTGTCGGAACGTGTCCGGGCAAGTCCCACCCTGGCGGTGCTGTTCGTGGGAAACAGTTATAGTTTCGGCGTGCCGAAGGCGTTTTCCAAACTCGCCGCGGAGAACGGAAAAACCGTCCGCGTCGGCCACTCGACGTTCGGTGGCTGGACCCTCGCGCGCCACGCCGCCTACGAGCCGACCTTGAAAAAGATCCGCGACGGGAAATGGGACATCGTCGTCATCCAGGAGCAAAGTGAGATTCCCGCGATGTCGCCACGGAAGCGGGCGGCGAAAATGGATCCACCGCTGCGCCAGCTCGCCACCGAGGCGCGCAAACACGGGGCGGTTCCGGTTCTCTATCAGACGTGGGGCCGCCGCGATGGACAGAAGAACGTTCGTCATGACGATTTCCACGCGATGACCCGGAGACTCCGCGAAGGCTATCAGGCGGCTGCGGCCGATGCCGGCGGGCTCGTGGTCGTGCCGGCGGGCGATGCCTGGGAGCGGGAATTTTCCGCCGGAAACGCCGACCGCCTGTTTAACGAAGATGGCAGTCATCCGGCCGCTTTCGGCAACCAAGTGACGGCGGAGACGTTCTATCAGGCCTTCTGTCGGAAATGACAAAGGAGAGCTCTCGCTCAGGGCACGCGGAAAATTTTATTGTTCGACGGATCGCGTGCGAGTTGGCCGGACTTGAACGGCGGCGGGCCGGAGATGTCGATGACGTTGTAAGGTTCGTAAGGGCTGATGACTTCTCCCGGATTCGGCGTGCGTTTGGCGACTGGATAGGTGCCGGGTGTCGTGACCGGAGGATCGGGCTGCGGCTCAGGAGGTGGGGTGAGATCATTGCCCGGTCCTTCTGGCTGCACCGGAACGGGCGGGTAAGGGGGATTCGGCCTGAAATTCGGCGGCGGAACCGGTGGCGGAGGGGTGCAGGCGGCGAGTCCGGCGAAGGCGGCAAGGGCGAGGAAAATGACGTGTTTTGACATGGGCATGTAACGCTGATTGATGGAACTCTATTCGAATCAACGGGATCGCGCAATGAGATGCTTGGAAAGAATCAGCAGTTTGCGGGCCTTGGAAATGCGGTAGCGCGTTTTGAAAATCTGGAACCGGTCCTCCCGCATTTTCTCCAACAGCAGGTGATAGATCTCCCCCATGATCCGGGCGGGAAGCAGTGCCTTGCGGTCCATGCGCGGGAGGACGCTGGCTGCCTTATGGAAAAACGCGTCGGCGCGGTCGGCTTCGTAGTCCATCAACGCGAGGAAACGGTTGTCGCGCACGCGGTCGATGAGATCCTGCTCGGTGTAGTGGAACCGGGCCAGATCCTCCAGCGGCAGATAGATCCGCTGGCCGTTCGCCAGATCCTCGTCGATGTCGCGGAGGATATTGGTCAGTTGCAATGCCTGGCCCAGGGCGACCGCATATTTTTCCGACGCGGGATCCTTGCAGCCGAAAATCCTGATGGAAACGAGGCCCACCGCGCAGGCGACTTTCCAGATGTAGCCGGAGAGTTCCTCCTGCGTTTGGAAACGCCGGGGCTGTAAATCCATCCGGCAGCCGTCGATGATCGCGATCAGGAGTTCATTGGGAATCTGCTGCCGTTGCCGTAGTGAAATGACTTCCTGTTGGAACGCATCGGGATTCCCGAAACCATCGGTTAGGCCGGATTTCCAGGCGTCCAGCGATTTCCCGCGCTCTTCCACCGGCAGCGCGGGGTCGTCCGCGAGATCATCCATCGTCCGGCAGAACGCGTAGAAAACCACCATGTCCTGCCGCCGTTCGCGAGGCAGGACATTCAAGGCAAAAGCCAGGTTCGACTTCGCCTTGCGGGTGATTTCCGAGGCGACGGACACTGTTCTAACGGATGAAGCCCCAGTGGCCGGTGGTGATCGGCCACAGTGAGAAGAGCGCGGGACCGACGAGGTTGAATTCCTTCACCGTCCCCCAATAGCGTGAATCCAGCGAATTGCCGGTGTTGTCGCCGAATGCGGCGTATTCGCGCATGCCTGGCCGCGCTTCGGCAGCCAGCGTGAGGGTATCTCCTGGCTTCGAGATCGATTGTGGCAGCCTCCTGCCATTGGCTTGGGGTTGTTCGGGTTTGGCGAAGCCGTAGCCGCCGGAGTTGATGCTGTAGGCGCCTTTGCCCTGGATGACGCGTTGGATCCCGGGTTCCTGGGCGATTTTTCCGTTCACGAAGAGATCGGGCTGTTTTACGGCAAGTTCATCGCCCGGCACACCGACCAGACGCTTGATGTAGTGCGAGCCGGCACCCTGCGGGCCGCTGCGTTTCTTGATGCCCTCGATGCCGATGGTGTCGAAAACAAAAACTTCCCCGCGCTTCGGCTTGCGGAAGTGATAGGAAAACTTGTCGACCAGCACCAGATCGCCGGAATCGACATAGCCTTCACAAATCACCGTGCCCTTGGGAATCAATCCACGATTGCTAGAGAATGCGTTGGCGATCACCTCGCCCAGTCCGATTTCCGAACACGGATTCCCAGGAGCGGGAAGGCGCAGGGGAGGGGAGTCGGTGAAGTTGATCTCGGAGCGGCTGAAAAAGTGCAGGTATTGCGTGTCCCGGATGTCGGGGCGGCCGTCACGCGTCAGGGCGATGTGACGGTCCCGGTCGTTGACGACATGGACGTAGGTTCTCCCGCGCACGGCTTTTTCCCACATCCTCACGGGAAAGCTCGGCCATTGATCTTTCGGCTCAGAGGTTCCGATAATGCCGTTGAGAGTGGGCTGCATGGATCCGGTGGGAATCCGGAACGGTTGCAAATAATAGGCGCGGAGCCCCAGCGCGATGACGATGGCGACGAACATCACCTCCACGTTTTCCTCCAGCCAGCCGAGCGGTTTCTCATGCGGCAGGGAATTCTCACAGACAGCGCGGATTTGTTTCGAAGCCTCGTCCACCCTAGCGCGATCCTTGGACTTGATCGCCGCCAGCAAGTCATCCCTGCGGGAATTGATTTCCGCCACGCGCTCGGGCTTCAGCAGGTCGCGTTTGTAATCGACGAATTTCTTCGCGCCCTTGACCAGGTGCAGCGCGTCCTTTTTCCACTTGGGCGAAAACATGGGCGCAGTCTCACGGGGGAAACGGCCGACTGCAAGCGCGGAGAGGCCGGGGAAGCGCCGTCCCACCGCCGATCCTGGATCAGTTCGACGCCAGGGCGCGGTGCTTCGCGCGGATGATTTTCACAGGAACCGGATTGGCGGCGTCCTCCAGCATTCTCCGCCGGGCCAGCAGGCCGAAGCGGGCATTCCGGTTAGGCGTCCAGCCTTCGGCGACCGCCGCGCGCTCTGCCGGGGTGAGCAGTTCGGAAACGGTATGTTCCTGCCAGTAGGCCAGCTTCGAGAGTTCCCCGCCGCTGAAGCGATGGAAAACCGGCTCTTTGAAGGTTACGATTAAATCCCCCTCGCGGGTCGGTTCCGTAATGAAGCGGACATCCGGTTCCGAACAGGCGGACAGTTTCTGGCAGGCCGCAGCTAATGGATCCTCGCAGGGTTCATCGACAATCACCGCGGTTCCCATCCGGAAAACCACAAAGCTGCGGGTTTCGGTCACGTTGCCCGAGCAAAAGCGGATCAGATCCTGCGATGATGTCACCGGAAGGGGCGGAGCTGCGGATTCGTGCGTTACCGCGATGGCGCTCCCTCCGTCGATGGAAGGCAAAGGTTGGGCAAACTCCGGATTTTTTAATTTTTTAACCGGCAGCAGGATTGCCGCCCCAAGTCCGAAAATCCCGGCCAGCAGCAAGGCTCCGGACAAGGCAATCCGTGACGAGAGTGGCGTTTTGGTGTCGCGCGTTGGATTAAGCATGCCTGAAATTATAAAAAGATTGACAGTTAAGCAATCTTAAATTTATATTTCCCGCGTTACATCCCACACCCTATGAAACCGGCACTACCACAAGAGCGTGGCCTGCTGTCCCACCTACCGTCCGCGATCACGATGTTGTCCCTTGGCATCGCGTCTTTCGGATTGTTCGGGCAGGCCTCCGCAGAAGCGGTCGACAGCGAACTCGTTTTGCTCGTCGATGTCACTCAATCCGGACTCAACAAGAAGGACTTCGGTTCTTTGATGGAGAGCTATGCCTCCACCTTCACGAGTTCGGAGGTTTTGAATTCCATCCAATCGGGCACCTACGGCCGCATCGCCGTATCCCTGATGTTCTATGGAAACTCCTCGGTCCAGCAAATCGGCATCCCATGGATGTCCATTGGCAATGCCACCGATGCCGCGCAATTTGCCTCACTGGTGACCGGTATTTCCAGACCGTTTTCAAACGGCTCTGCGGACATGGCGAGTGCTTTGACCGCCGCGACATTGGCCTTCGGCGGGGAAACCGGCGTTGCGTCCAACAATTTCGAGAGTTCGGTCCAGATCATCGATGTTGTCGCGGCTTCGACGCCGAACAGCGGAGCCCAGGCGGCACGTGACGCCGCTCTGGTCTCGGGCGTGGACCTGATCAACGCCATTGCGGTGGGCAACAAGGCTTCGTCCATCGCGGCCTACTTCAGCGCCGAGGTCATCGGCAGCGCCCTCGAAGGCGTGGCCGCGACATCCACCACGTCTCCGATCAATGACGCTCTAACCGCAGCGCTGACGGCTGAGATCAACCAGTCTGTTGCCATGGGCAACATGGCGACCACCGCCGTTCCCGAGCCCAGCACGGCCTTCGCCCTGATGACAAGCCTCGGCTTCATGCTCCTCCTCCGCCGTCGCCACTGATTCTCGATGACATCACGCCATGAAAGCCTCCCCACAATCATCGATCATCAAGCTGGTTTCCGAGTGCGAGCCTTCCATCGACCCGGAAGTCGCCAGGCTGGTCGGCCAGGAAATCCTTGAAAAACGCCTGGATCCCGCCACTTGGGCGACGGCGCTGTCCGCCAGCGGCGGCGAGCACCAGGAAGCTCTCGCGGCGTATGCGCGGATCCGCATCCAGCAGGTCGGCAGCCGCCGCCGTCTCCGCCAATCCAAGGTGAAATCCTTTGAATTCCGCCGCGTGACCCAATGCTTCGGAGTGAAAACCGTCCAGGACCTGCTCCAGCGGACCAATCCTGGTAAACAACTGAACTTTCTCAAGCCGCGGCTTTCCGTCATTTCCCTCATGACTCTGGGAATCGGTTCGGCCGGTTGCGTGGCGGCGGCCGGCAGATTGCTGGACCGTTTTCTACCAGATATGTTGTCGGCCGCCGTTCCGCTGCTGGCGGTCCTGTGTGGCCTCGCCACGGTGACAGCGGCGGTCTCGCTGCGATTCCTCCTGCCGAAGCGGTGGGTGATGTTAGGTTGGAATTCCGGTTTGCAGCTCGCCTGCATGGCCGCCTGTTTCGCCTCGCTCCTGTTCGGCGTGAAGCTGATCGCCCATGCGCCGCCCTTGGAAACCCGGGTGGAAACAGTCAGGCCCCCATCACCGTCGCCGAAACCGGTTGCGGTGCTGGTGAAGCCAAAGCTCAAACAACAGGAAATGGCCGCGCTCAACAAGACCGGCCGCTGATCGCTAGTGTCGCCCGGTCGGCCCGGCAGCTATTTTCGGGGCCGGAGACTTGAGCGTGTTCCAATCGGCATCCGAAACGCAGCAGGGATCAGCGGCGACCCAGTGGCCGGGGGAAATCTCCCGGAGCGAGAGATCCGCGCCGATGGTTTCCGGGTATTTCGGGTGGTTCATGCGGTGGCCGAAGGCGCTGCCCGCCGGCGGATCGATGGGCGAGGGGACATCGCCTTCCAGCAGGATTTTTTTCCGCTTCACCGTGGGATCGTGCGAGGGAATGGCGGACAGCAGCGCCTTGGTGTAAGCGTGGCGCGGATTCTGATAGATTGCGTCCGCTGAAGCCAGTTCGACAATTTTTCCGAGATACATCACCGCCACGCGGTCACTGACGTGCTTCACCACCGAGAGGTCATGAGCGATGAAAAGATAGGACAATCCGAATTCCTTCTGGAGCTCGACGAGCAGGTTGAGGATCTGCGATTGCACCGAGACATCGAGCGCGGAAACCGGTTCGTCGCATACGATCAGCTTCGGATTCAGAGCCAGCGCGCGGGCGATGCCGATGCGCTGGCGTTGGCCGCCGGAGAACTCGAACGAATAACGCTCCGCCGCGGATACCGGCAGGCCGACACGGTCGAGCAGCTCGTTCACCCGCTGGATTCTCTCCGCGCGGCCGATGCCGTGGATGACATAAGGTTCCTCGATGATCGATCTAACGCTCATTCGCGGATCCAGCGATTCGGCGGGGTCCTGGAAGATCATCTGGAAATCCCGGCGCAGCGGACGAAGCGCGCGCTGGCTCACATGACTGATGTCCGTTTTTTCAAATTGGATGCTGCCCGAAGTCGGCTCGATCAGGCGGACGATGGCCTTGCCGAGCGTGGATTTGCCGCAACCGGATTCGCCGACGAGCCCGAGTGTTTCACCTGGAGCGATGTCCAGCGAAACACCATCCACCGCGCGGACCGCGCCGGTTTGGCGCAGCAGGACTCCCGAGCGCACCGGATAGTGGACGCGGAGGTCTTGGACGGATAGAAGAGGAGAAGTCATGGTTGATAACATTCCGGACAGTTTTCCACCCAATGACCGGGCGAGGCTTCGATGATCCTGGGTCGTTCGCGCGAGATGGGAGCATTGCGCCCCATGCGTTGGCAGAAGCGGCAGCCGTGCGAGAGGTCCGCCAGCGGGGCGACCATGCCGGGGATGGTCTTGAGGACGGATTTGGATGGCATGTCCAGCGTCGGGATCGAAGCTAACAGCCCTTTGGTGTAGGCGTGGAGCGGATTGGCGAACAACTCCTCCGCGCTCGCCCGTTCGACGATGCGGCCGGCATACATGACGATGACGTCGTCGCAGGTTTCCGCGATGACGCCGAGATCGTGGGTGATGAGGATGGTGGACATGCCCATTTCGGATTGGAGGCGGCCCATCAGGTCGAGAATCTGTGCCTGCACGGTCACGTCGAGCGCGGTGGTCGGCTCGTCGGCGATGACGAGTGACGGTTTGCACGCGAGCGCCAGGGCGATGACCACCCGCTGGCGCATGCCGCCTGATAGATGATGAGGGTAATCCATCATCCGCTTCTCCGGTGCCGGGATGCGGACGAGCTCCAGCATTTCCGTGGCGGCGTGCCACGCGTCGCGTTTCGAGAGTTTCTTGTGAATCCGGAAAACCTCGGAAACCTGGCGGCCGATGCGATGCACTGGATTCAGCGCGGCCATGGGTTCCTGGAAAATCACGCCGATCTCGCCGCCGCGGATCTTGCGCATTTCCGCGTCGGTGGCTCTAACGAGATCGCGGCCGCGGAAATGGACATGGCCGCCGAGGATCTTGCCCGCAGGCTGCGGAAGCAGGCGGATGATCGACATCGCGGTGACGCTTTTGCCACAACCGGACTCGCCGACGATGCCGACGGTTTTACCCGCTGGGACGGTGAAGGAGACTTGATCCACAGCGCGCAGCAGGCCTCGGTCGGTCTCGAAGGAAGTGATGAGCTTGTCCACTTCCAGAATGTTTTCCGGTTCGGGAATCATGGCTCGTCGCTGTCCTCCATCACAGGTTCGGTAGGTGGTTCGGCGGCGGGTTCCGGAAGGACTTCCGGCTCGACGATTTCCTCTTTCTTGATTCGGTAGTCGTCAAAGGTCCGGATCACTTCAGGAAACACCTTGCCGGAGCGGCGGGCGGCCTGGGTTTCTTCTTTCACTTTTTCATCGATCCACAGGACGTAGGTTTCATGCGGTTCATAAGTGACCGGCGGGCTGAAGCGGGTGTTCTCGCAGTCCGGCCATTTCACCCAGCGCCAGTAACCGACCTTCACGAAGTCGATGGTGAAACCAGGGACGAAGATGGCCTCGTCGTGCATGATGTTCTGGAGCTTGCCCACGGCGTCGGAGAGTTCCGCCTCGGTGCCGGCGGTACGGACGATTTCACTCAGGCGGTCGGTGTCGGGACGGGCCCAGACGAAGGTGTTGTTGGTGTTAGGTTTCGGGTTGCCCTTTTCATCAAAGGCGTTGGTCGAGTGAAGGAACTGATGGAAATCCGGAGCTGGCGGACTGATGTTCCATGCGCCGAATGCGATCTCATGCTGCTTCTGCATTTCCTTCTTGTAGGCGACGGTGGGTTCGAGTCCGTCAAGCCGCAGCTCCATGCCGCAGGGCTTGGCGTCCTCGCGCAGCAGGGAAAACATGCGGTCGTAGATGGCGAGACCGGGATAAGTGAGCGCGGCCGATAGCCGGGTGCCGTCCGGTTTTTTCAAAATCCCGTCGGCACCCTCTTCGGTGTAGCCAGCCTTGGCAAAGGCCTCACGGGCGAGCTTGATCGAATAGGGGCGTGCCACGATGGAGGGATCGCCGAGGGTGCCGTAGCCATCGTTGAAGGAATTGAGCCGCTGATAGTCGCCGCGGAACATCACGTCGATGACCTTCTGCCAGTTCATCGCATGGTTGATGCCGATGCGGACATCGAGGTTGTCCAGCGGCGGCTTGGTGACATTCAGATAGAGTCCGAAGGGAGAGCGCGGGTAGCGTTTGTAGAAAGTCGAGCGCTCGATGTAGCCATCGTAGACCGGCGGCATTTCGGATTTCTCATACCAAAGCTCGGGCCGGGTGATGAGGTAGGTGTCCAGCTCGCCGGCGCGGAAAAGCTCGAAGGCTTTGGACTCGTCTCGAACGACGGTGTTAACGATTTTGTCGGGATTGAAACGGTATTTGTAGTATTTGCGGTCCTTCGCCCACCAGTTCTTCACGCGGGTCTGGGTGATGGAAACTCCCTTGACTAAGCCATCGGACTTCACCTCGTAGGCACCGGCCGTCGGCGGGAAACGCCATTGGTAGCGTTCCGCATAATCCGGGCCGTATTCCTCGTAGAATTTCGGGGAAGATGGATAGATTTCCCCGGCAGTGACGGGCGCGAAAAAATTCGCCTCGGGCAAGGAGATCGAAAGAGTTAGGTCATCATACATCGCGACCTGCGCGATGTTTTCCCGATAGAACTGCTTCGGGTAGGGGTTGACGATGTTGTCCGAAACATAAACGTAGGCGGTGATCAGATAGTCACGCGCCTTGACGGGAAGTCCGTCCGAGTAGCGGGCTTCGGGATCGATGCGGAAATAAACGGTCCGCTTGTCCTTGGAGACCGCCCATTCGCGGGCGATTCCCGGGATGAGCTTCATGGTCTCCATGTGGTAGGTGATGAGCTTCATGTCCACCAATTCGTAAAGATCGCCGCGGAAGCTGTTGTTGGAATTCGGTCCGGTCGGCCGGATCGTTGGTGGGAAGTCGAGGATGTGGCGGCGGAGGACGCCGCCTTTTTTCGCGTTCGGATCGCCCATTTCCGGTTGGTCCATGCCGTTCTCCCAGACCAGGTCTGTGGGCACTTCCGAGGGATTTCCGAACTTGAGGAAATCGCCGAGGCCGAGGCGGAAGTCCCATTTCTCGAGGTCCTTGCGATTGGCTTCCGCCTGGATTTCAAGCAGAGCCTTGGCCTCGCCTTCCGCAGTGGCGAGGGCGGCGGTGATCCGCTCGGTTTCCTGCTTGGAGTGTGTTTGCTGCTCCAACAGCCACTTGTGGATATAACTGTTATATTGAGGGACGAAGGTGTCGAAGCCGAGCTTGCGAACCGTGGTGTCCGATTCCTTGCGACACGCCACCAGCAGGGAAAACCCGGCGGCAACAAGAGCAAATAATGGAATCAATCGGCGCATCAGCGGTAGTAGGTGAATTTTTTCGGATCGAACGCCTCGCGGACCGCTTCGCCGATGAAGGTGATGAGCACCAGCAGACCGACGAGCACGATGAAGGTGGAGGTGACGAGCCAGGGTGAGGAGAGATTCGCCAGCCCGTCGTTCAGCAGGCGTCCCCAGGTCGCGTATTCCGGCGGCAGGCCGAAGCCGAGGTAGTCCAGCGCGGTCAGCGAGAAGATCATTCCCGACACGGTGAAAGGCACGAGGGTCACGATGATGGCCACGGTGTTAGGCAGCAGATGACGGAAGATGATCCGCGGTGTGCTTGCTCCTAGCACCTTGGCGGCGGAAATGTAATCGCGCTCCTTGTCGCGATAGGCGGCGGTCCGCATCAGGGCGGTGATGCCCATCCAACTGAAAACGACCAGGATGGTCAGGATGATCGGCAGGCCCTTGAAGCGTTCGGGCACCATGCTGGAAAAGATGATCATCACCAACAGGAACGGCGTGTTGGAAAAAACCTCGATCAGCCGTTGCAGCACCATGTCAAACCAGCCGCCAAAGTAGCCCATCATCATTCCCAGCGAAATCCCGATGAAATAGACGAGCGGCAGATAGATCAGCACGGCCTTGAAATTCACCTGCAGTCCTCCGTAGAGATAAGCGAGCATGTCGAAGCCCTGCGAAGTGGTGCCCAGCCAGTTTCCTTCCGACGGCATCGGTGGCGCCGGATGATATTTGATGGCCCGGAAGCCGCTGGTTGGCTGTGCGATAAACTCCTCCTTGGTGCCTGGGCCGTTGTAGTTTTCGGAGATCGTTCCGTCGTCCTTCACATCACCGTGATAGACGGAAGTCCCGTCGGCGGTCCAGCCGTCGGAAGGTCCTGTTAGCTTGCCGTTGCGCATCGCCTGCCGCAGGTGGATCTTCGCGTTGGTGACGTCATGATAGCGCGCGGCGAGTCCCCAGTAGGGTTTCCGGCTGCCGGATTCGTAATAAACTCCCTCGCGCTGGACGAGCGGGCGCGAGCGGGGTGGCAATGTGTCGCCGGTCGGATCATAAGGGACCGGCGGCATGATCACCCGGTTTTCCTTGGAGCCTTTCCATGCACGCTTGAGTTCGCGATAATCCGCAGGGGCATCCTCGCGTTCACCGGTGATGCCGAAATCCTTGTTTTTCAGATCGCTTGGCAGAAACGCGGGAAACGTCCATTTCCCGTCGTGCTTCACCGCCAGCGCGCGCTTGCCGACGACCACCTGGTCGAGCGCCGCGACTCCGCCTAACAAAATTAGGATCAGCAGCGAATAATAACCCCGCTTGATTTCGCGGAAGCGCCGCATCTGCCGCAGCGTGATCGGATTGACCGGCCCGCGAGTGAAGGAGCGCACGATCATCCACAGTCCCGCGACGATCAGTATCACCACGCTCAACCAGCCGAACCACGGGAAAATCCTGCCCGCCGCCAGATCGAAATTCAACAGCGGCACCGCGCGGCTCGCCTCGAAAAACCAACGCGCGGTCGGGAAAGCGATTCCACGGACTTCGCCCGTCGCTGCGAGTGCCCCGAGCACCGTGATGAGGAATCCTGTCAGTCGCATCGTTACTCGAATTTGATTCTCGGGTCCACCATCGCCACGATGAAGTCGGACAGCACGTTGCCGACCAACATCAGCAATGCCGCGATGGTCAGGGTGCCCATGATGACGGGAACGTCGCGGGCAACCACCGATTGATACTGCAAAAGTCCGAAGCCCTGGATGTCGAACACCGTCTCGATCAGCAACGAGCCGCCGATGAAAATCTCCACCAGACTGCCCAGCGTGGTGGCCACCGGGATCATCGAGTTGCGGAACGCGTGTCCGAAGACCGCCTTGCGGAAACTAACACCCTTGGCGACCGCCGTGCGCACGTAGTCGGCCGAGAGATTGTCCATCAGGCTGTTCTTCGTCATCATCGTGAGCATCGCAAAGCCGCCGACGATATAACAGGTTAGCGGCAGCACGGTGTGATGGGCGAGGTCCTTGGCCTTGCTCCAGTTGTCCATCAGATCGAAATCCGGACTCGTCATGCCGAACAGCGGGAACAGGTTCATCCGCGCGCCGAGGTAAACCAGCAGGATCGCCCCCAGCGCGAAACCGGGGATCGAATAGCCGATAAAAATCAGCACCGAGCTGGCGGAGTCGATGAAAGTCCGGTGTTTCAACGCTTTAAGAACTCCCAGCGGCAGACACACGGCGTAGGTGATGATCGCCGTTAGAAGTCCGAAATAGGCCGCTACCGGCATTCTCGCCAGGATCATCTCGTCCACCGGATCATTGTAAACCGTCGAGCGCCCCAGATCGCCTTGAAGCAGGCCGGCGAAGCGTGTCTGATAGACCACGGCCCGCGGAAGGTAGGACGGCACCTCGCCGGCGTCCGAATTCCGGCGGATGTAGCGTTGTTTGCGGTCGGCATCCGTTTCGTAGCGGACTTTCCATCCCTCGTCGGCGATCGGTTTACCGGATTCCGCGAAGATGGCGGAAATCACTTGGCCACCGGAGCGTTTCACGTGTACCAGCCGGCCATCGCCGCGAAGCACGACGACCGCGGTGGTCTCGACGTCCACGCCGCCACCGATGGTTTCCTGGCCACGGCTACCGAACTCGGCTTTTGAAATCCGCGTCTCGCGCGGGGCGATGCCCAGCCATTGGCCGTAGCCGGTGAAGACATTCTTATCGAGGCCGAACTGCTCTTCCAGCTCCTCAAGCTGCTCCTCGCTGAGGCCGCCTTGCGATTGGCCTGTGGAAGCGCGCTTGCCACCCTGTTCCGCACCTTTGGCTGCTTCCTGCAGCATCCGGTCCATCGGCCCGCCCGGGACGAACCGAGTCACCATGAACACCAGCAGCGTGATCCCGATGAGCGTCGGGGGGATCAGCAGCAGGCGGCGGAGGAAGTAGCTTTTCACGTGGTTTGTTCCCCCGTGGTTCTAAGCCGTGGCCCGCATCATGCAAGGAGAGCTTTGGCGAAAGTTTCGCGTGGCACCTAACACAATCCGTGCTGACCCCCCGTGCCCGCGTCCCGTCAGGAGGCGTGGGCGACTTCCCTTCGTCCGGGCGCGTGCGCGCTGGACTTGAAATAGTGGGTCAGATAGACGCGGGTTTCGTGCAACTGCCTGAGAACCTCGGCATGATGGTCCGATGCCGTGGCGAGCTGGCCTGCGATTCCCATGCGCTCGAGCCGGGAGAGGGGTTCGGCGACGGCGTTCATCCCGCAGGACGAGCTGGAGCCGCCGAGCTTGTGGGCGAGCTTGGCGACTTCGTTGGCATCCCTCCGGTGGATCGCCTTGGAGATGGAGGCGCAGATTTCCTCGGCCTGGACCATGTAATCGGTCGCGAGCTTGATGAACATTTCCAGATCTCCGCCGATGACTTCCTGCAGCACCGAGACATCGACCGGCGGTTTGTCGGCGGGAATGTCTGCAGCCACGGGGGAGGCAACGGCTTCCACGGCGGTGTGCGCCATGTGGATGCGCAGCCATTTGTCGAGCATCTGCTTGAGGTCCTCGATCCTGAACGGTTTGCTCAGATGGTCGTCCATGCCGGCTTCGAGGCTCTTCTCGCGGTCGCCGGCCATCGCATTGGCGGTCAGGGCGACGATGCAAATCGGCCTCTCGAAAATCTGGCGTATTTTGCGGGTGGTCTCGTAGCCGTCCATGCCAGGCATTTGGCAATCCATGAGGATGAGGTCGTAGTCGCGGTTCTGGAGGGCGGCGAGCACCTCGAATCCGTCGGACGCGAGATCTGCCAGGTAGCCCAAGTTCTTGAGCTGGAGCAGGGCGACCTGCTGGTTGACCGGATTATCCTCGGCAAGGAGGATTCTCGCGCTGACGAATGAAGGTTCCCGCGACCCGGTCGTGAGAGCGGCGGTCGTGGCGGAGGGCTCGGCCCCGTTGACCATGGCGAGGATGGAAGCCTCCAGCCGGGTCTGCTTGACGGGTTTGAGGACATATTCCTCGATGCCCGAGGCCTCCAGGCTGCCTTCGGCGACTTGGTCTCCCAACGAGCTGAGGATGATGAGCCGGGTGTTCGAGATGGCGGGATCCGCCTTGATGGCGCGGGCCAGCTCGAAGCCGTCCATTTCCGGCATCTGCATGTCAAGAATGGCGATGGGAATGGGGGTGCCGGTGCTGGCATGGGTCCTCAGGATGTCGAGCGCCGCTTGACCGCCGTTGACCGCCGTGGGACGCATCTGGAGGTTGCCAACCTGTTTCTCGAGGATGCGGAGATTCGTGTCGTTGTCATCGACCAACAGGACGGGCATGTCGTGGAGCGTGCGGACGGGATAGCCGTTGGCAACCTCCTGCTTGGCGAAGGCGCAGGTGAACCAGAACATCGAACCCGCGCCCGGCTCGCTTTCCACACCCATGGCACCGCCGAGGGCTTCGATGATCTGCTTGCAAATGGACAGGCCCAGTCCGGTGCCGCCGAATCTGCGGGAGCTCGATCCGTCCGCCTGTTGGAACGGTTCGAAAATCCGGCCCAACGACGCCTGGTCGATGCCGACACCGGTGTCGCGGACCTCGAAACGCAGGGTCTCGTGGCTCGGGGTGGAGAGCACTTGTGAAATCATCACGGTGACCTCGCCCTGGCTGGTGAACTTTACCGCATTTCCCAGCATGTTGGTGAGGACCTGTTTCAGGCGTCCTGAATCCCCACGCAGCATGCACCAGACTTCCGGGCTGACGCAGCCGGCGAGCTCGATCTTCTTGGTGCGGGCCGTCGGAGCGACCACATCCATCGAGTGCTCGAGGATGTTGCGGATATTGAAATCGTGGGACTGGAAGGTCATCGTCCCGGACTCGATTTTCGACGAGTCGAGGATGTCGTTGATGATGTCGAGCAGGACGTCGGCGCTGCTGCGGACGGTGTTGACGTATTCGCTCTGCTCACGATCCAGCTTGGTGCGGAGAAGCAGATCGCTCATGCCGATGACCCCGTTCATGGGGGTGCGGATCTCATGGCTCATGTTGGCGAGGAACTGACCCTTGAGCCGTGAGGATTCGATGGCCTCGTCCCGCGCGGCGGCGAGTTGGGAGAGGATTTCGTTTCGCTCCGAGATGTTGCGGGCGGAAACGCAGAGGAATTCGCGGCCGGAGAAGGTGAATAGGCTGGCGGTGAGCTCGAAGGGCAGCTCATTCCCGGACTTGGTCACGAAACCGGCCTCCATCGTCCGCCGTCCTTGGCTTTTCAGGCCAGTCCAGAAGTTTTCCCAGCCCTTTTCGCGGATCGCCGGGATGATCTGCACCATGCTCATCCGCTTGAGTTCATCCTGCGGGTATTCGAGAGCCTGGCAAATGCTGGAGTTCACGTAGATGAGCTGCGATTCCGGGGAAACCCAGAACATCGCGTCCGACGCGTGATCGACGGAAAACTGGGTGAAGCGCAGAGCCTCCTCGCTGCGGCGCCTTTCCTCGATTTCCTTCTGCAGTTCCGCGGTCCGCATGGCGACCGCTTGGACCAGCGAGTCCTCGCTGCGGCGGGCGGCCTGCTGGAGCGTCCACTTGGTGGTCAGCGCGTGGGCGATCTGCTCGACCTCGATGGTGTCGAAGGGTTTTTTCAGGATGAGCAAGCGGTCGGTGCGGCCCAGTTGGGAAATGATCTGATCCCAAGAATAGTCCGAGTAGGCGGTGCAGATCACCACCTGGACATCCGGATCCACCTTCCACAGGCGCGTCGTCGTCTCAATGCCATCCCAGCCGGGGGGCATGCGTACATCCATGAAAACCAGCGAGTAAGGAGCCCCGCTCTGGAGTGCGGTGGTGACCATTTCCAAGGCTTCCTGGCCTTGGGAGGCAAAATCGAGCATGAACTTCGGATGCGCGTTGCTGTCCGCGGTGGTCCCGAAAAAGGCTTCCTCCTCGCTTTGGAACGCGCTCCGTCCCTCGTCGCAACTCAGGATTTTCCTGAAATCGGCGTGGATGGCGCGGTTGTCGTCAACGATCAGAATCCGGTGATTCTGTTCGTGCTGAAGGATGGGTGTGGAAAGGGGGGACGGAAGGCTGGGACTAGTGCCGTTCGTGGTCATTTTGGGTTTTCTGAGTTTCGGGTGTTGATGGGCAATTCAAGGGTGAATGTCGCTCCGAGGCCGTGGCCTTCGCTGGAAACGGTGAGGCTGCCGCCCATCTCGCGAGCCGCGATCGCGCCACCATGGAGGCCGAATCCATGACCGTCGTTCTTGGTGGTGAAGCCGTATTCGAAGATGCGGTTGAGGTTTTCCGTGCTGATGCCGATGCCGTTGTCGGAAACGCTGATGCGGATGCGGTCTTCCGGCACTTCCACCACGCGGACTTCCATGCGTTTGATGGCGGTGCCGTGGTCGGTCAGCGCGTGTTTGGCGTTGCGGACCAGATTGATGAGGATCTGGAGGATCTTGTGCTTATCCACCCACATCTTCGGCAGCGGGGCGAAATCGCGCACGATCTCGATGTGATGGCGCAAGAACATGCTCGCGCTCATCTGCAAGGCGTCCTCGACGAGCAGGCCGATGTCGGTGAATTCCTGCAGGCCGCCGACATTCGCGTAGCCCTGTTGGACACGGATGATCTGGGCGATGTGGTCGATGTTGCGCGTCAGCAGTTCGAGTTCCTCCAGCACCGAGGATTGCTCCTCGACCAGCCGATGGGACAGTTTTTCCAGAAAGTCCGGCAGCATTTTGCCTTGTGGCGAGTCAGTGACGAAAGCCCCCAGATGCGCCTCATGTTCCTTGAGTAGTTGCGCGGTCCTGACAACGCTGGAAATCCGCGAATCGCGGACCTTTTCCGTCAGCACGGCCGACGAGACATTCACGCTGTTGAGGACGTTGCCGACGTTGTGAAGGACGTTGGCCGCCACCTCGCTCATGCCAGCCCGGCGCGAGAGGTCGATGACCTGCCGCTGCAGCCGCTCCTGCTCCATTTCAGCGAGTTTGCGCGCGGTGATATCGCGGGAAATGCCAATGATTCCGATGATTTCTCCGATCGAGTTTCGATGGGGAACCTTGGTGGTGGAAACCCAGCGCTCGCCGCCGCCCGGCTGCTTGTTCGCCTCTTCCTTGCCCACGATCTCGCCGCCGGTTTCCATGATCCAGCACTCGTCGGCGTAGGCCTGCGAGGCGTGAGTCTCGGTGAACAGGTCGTGGTCGGTCTTGCCGATCGCTTCTTCCGGACTCAATAGCCCGTGATTCGCGGCGAAGGCCGAGTTCACACGGATGAAACGGCTCTGCCTGTCCTTGAAATAGATGTAGTCCGGACTCGTTTCCATCAGGCTGTCCAGCAGGCTGCTGCCCGAAACCGTTTCGTGCCCGACCGTCTCGTATCCGGTCAACTCGCTGTCAATGAAGGGATGGGATGAGATCATCAATGCCAACAAAAGAGCGGAAATCTTTCAGCATGGCGAGAATATTTTATAAAACCATAAAATAAATAGGATCGAACCAAAATTTATGGATTTCGTCCCGGTTGTGGATTTTCCAACGTTCCGGAAAAAATTCCGCTGCAATTCTCCCTTCACGCAGGCATGTTCCGCCGCGTGATGTTCCGACGCCTGTGGATGCTTTCCGCCATTTCCTGTCTGCTGCTCGCTTCCTGCCAGAAGGAAACCCAGGTTGAGAAGGCCAATCGCGACGGCATCCTGCTGGTCGGAAATTCCGCGGAACCCAAGGCGCTCGACCACCAGCTCGTAACTGGCGTGGTCGAAAGCAAGATCATCACTTCCCTGTTCGAAGGACTGGTCGCTCCGGATGCTTCGCAAGACGACGCGACCCCGCCCGGCGCGGCGGCATCGTGGGAACACAACGAGGACATGACCGGATGGGTTTTCCACCTTCAGCCGGAAGGCAAATGGTCGGACGGCGCGCCGGTGACCGCACACGATTTCGTCTTCGCCTACAATCGCCTGCTGCATCCGGACTTCGCCGGGCCGTATGCGGAGATGCTCTATTTCCTGGAAAATGCCGAGGACTTCAACAAGGGAAAGATCACCGATTTCTCACAGGTCGGCGTCAAGGCGGTGGATGATTTCACGCTCCAGGTGAAACTGCGTGAACCGGTGCCCTATCTGCCGTCGCTGTCGCGGCATTACACGTGGTTCCCGGTGCCGCGGCACGTCGTGCTTCAACACGGGAAAATGACCGATCGCTTCACGAAATGGAGCGTGCTGCCGAATCTTGTCGGCAACGGGCCTTTCGAGATCACCAAGTGGCGTTTCCATGATTTCATCGAGGTGAGGAAAAACCCGCACTACTGGAACGCCGCGAAGGTGGCGCTCAACGGGATCCGTTTCTATCCGATCGAGAATCCCTACACCGAGACCCGCGCCTTCCTCTCCGGCCAACTCCACACGATCTATCAACTCCCGTCCGACCTGATCCGGACCGTGAAAAAGAACAACCCCGAGTTCCTCCGCCAGGAACCCTACGTCGGCACCACCTTCATCCGCCTGAACACGACGCGGCCCGCTCTATCCGATCCCCGCGTGCGGCAGGCGCTCTCGCTCACGCTCGACCGCGAGCAGATCTGCGAGCACATCATGGAGGGATTTTTCCCCGCCCATTCGCTGACTCCGAAAATGGGTTCCTATCAGCCCGAGCCGAAGCTCACCTTCGATCCGCAAAAAGCCCGCAAGCTCCTGGCCGAGGCAGGCTTTCCGAATGGCCAGGGATTTCCCGTTTTCTCGATGCTCATCGCCCGCCCGGCCGCCCGCGCCAGTGCCGAGGCGATCCAGGCGATGTGGAACAAGCACCTCAACATCCGCGTCAACATCCAGAACATGGACTGGGGTTCCTACGTCAGCGCCCAGCAATCGCTGAACTTCGACATGGCCTCCGCCGGCTGGATCGGCGACTACCTCGACCCGACGACTTTCCTCAACATGTGGACCAAGGGAAATGGCAACAACAACACCGGCTGGAGCGATCCGCGCTACGAAGCCCTGCTCCGCGAGGCGGCCATTAAAGCCGATCCCGCCGAACGCTTCGCCCTGTTCCGCGAGGCCGAAACGATGCTGATGGACGCGCAGCCGATCCTGCCGATCTCCCATTACACCCGCAACTATCTGCTGCGGCCCGAGGTCAAGGGCTGGCATCCGCTCCTGCTCGACAACCACCCGTGGGAATCGATCCGCCTCGAACGCTGAACCTGCTAACATTTTCATGCTCGCGAATCTCTTCCAACGCTTTCTCCAGGGAATCCTCGTCCTGTTCGTGCTCTTCACGGTCACGTTTTTCCTGATCAAGGCACTCCCCGGAGGTCCCTTCAAATCCGCGGAAAAGGCGATCCCCGATCACATCCGCGTGAAAATCGAAGCCTACTACGGCCTCGATCAACCGGTGCAGGTCCAGTATTTCCGGCAGCTCAAAAATCTCCTCCAGGGCGATCCCGGTCTCAGCCTGCGGCTCGAAGGGCGCGAGGTGACCGAAATCATTTCCCAGGCGTTTCCCGTTTCGCTCCGCCTCGGGATCGCCGCCATGTGCATCGCCATCTGTATTGGAATTCCGTTAGGTGTTTTCGCCGCTTGGAAGAAAAACACGCTCATGGATTACTCGGCCATGGCGCTGGCGATGATCGGCATCTGTGTTCCCGCCTTCGTCATCGGGCCGCTGTTAGCGGACCAGTTCGGCCGCCGGATGAACCTGTTGCCCGCGATGGGCTGGAATCCGACCGATCCGACCTCGTGGCTGCTTCCCGCCATCACCCTCGGCCTGGCCACCGCCGCCTATCTCTCCCGCCTCACCCGCGCCGGGATGTTGGAAATCCTCAGCCAGGACTACATCCGCACCGCCAAGGCCAAGGGCGTCGGCAGCTTCCGGATGCTCATCCGCCACTGCCTGCGCGGCGGCATCATCCCGGCGGTTGCCTTCATCGGCCCGGCCTTCGCGGGGATTGTTTCCGGCTCGGTCGTGATCGAGAGCGTGTTCGCGATGCCGGGCCTCGGCATGCATTTCATCAAGGCCATCGAGGTCGGCGACGCGCCGGTCATCCTCGGCATCGTCATGCTTTACGGCACCCTGATCATCATCGCGAATTTCCTCACCGACCTCCTCGGACTCTGGCTCAATCCCCGGCTCCGCGCCAGCCGTTGAAATCCCCACACGCCTTTCCATGACCGACGCCACCCACGAACCTAGCAGCTCACTCTGGAAAGATGCGGGCCACCGGCTCTCCCGCAACCACGCGGCCATGGTCAGCGTGTTCGCGCTCTTCCTCATCATCGCCGCCTGCATCATCCTGCCCGCCATTCCAGGACTCATCCAGAACCCGGACCTCCAGGATCTCCCTAACAAAAATCTCGCTCCCTCCGCCGGCCATTGGTTCGGCACCGATCACCTCGGCCGCGACATCCTCTCCCGCGTCCTGTCGGGCGGCCGCATTTCCATCGCCGTCGGCCTCATCACCACCTTCGTCTCCGTTACCATCGGCGTCTGCTGGGGTGCTCTATCAGGCTATGCCGGCGGCAAGACCGACGCGCTCATGATGCGCATCGTCGATATCCTCTACGCCCTGCCGTTCCTGATCGTTGTCATCCTGCTGGGAAAAACCCTGGAGCCGCTCACCGCCGAGCTCACCAAAATCGTTGTCGGCTGGTTCAGCCCCGCCGGCACCGGCAGCGCGGCCATCAACAAAACCACCGCCTGGGTCGAGCCCATCACCACGCTGGTGCCGTTGTTCATCGCCATCGGCGCGCTCTCGTGGCTCACCGTTTCCCGGATCGTGCGGGCCCAGGTCCAGAGCGTCGCAAAGCAGGAATTCGTCGAGGCCGCCCGCTCGCTCGGGCTCGGCCATTTCCGCATCCTCTTCCGCCACATCCTTCCTAACACGCTCGGCCCCATCATCGTTTACACCACTCTAACGATTCCCGGCGTCATGCTGCTGGAAGCCACCCTCTCCTTCCTCGGCCTCGGCGTGAAACCGCCCTACAGCTCCTGGGGCATCCTCATCGACGAGGGCGCCAACCGCATGCTCTCCAATCCCTGGCTGCTCTTCTTCCCCACGCTCTTCTTCGCCACCACCCTCTTCGCCCTCAACTTCCTCGGCGACGGATTGCGCGACGCGCTGGATCCGAAGTCGGCGAAAGACTAGCGAAGGGTCGCCTCAAAACAAAATCTGCGCCAGCACTGTCAGCGCGACGACGAAGGCGAGGTTCAGGACGAAGCCGACACGGATCATTTCCCGTTGAGGAATCCGACCGGTGGCGAAGACGATGGCGTTCGGCGGTGTGCCGACGGGCATCATGAATCCGGTGGAGGCGGCGATGGTGAGGGGCAGGATGATTTTCGCCGGGAGGACGCCGAGTTCGCCGGAGATCGAGAAGAAGATCGGCACCATCAGCGCGGCGAGGGCGGTGTTGCTGGCCAATTCAGTTAGGAAAATCGTGAAGAAGATGACCGCGCAGATAATCAGCGGCAGAGGCCAGCCGCCGACCCATTCCGAGAAGACGCGGGCCATGAACAGGCTGGCTTCCGTTTGACCGAGGATCGAGCTCAGGGTGATGCCGCCGCCGAAGAGCAGCAGCACGCCCCAGTCGGTGCCCTTGTCGATCTTTTTCCAGTTCACCACTCCGGTGGCCACCAGTGCGAGCACCGCGACGAGGGCGATCAGCGTGTCGAACGACGCCGCAACACCCAACTGCTTCGCCAGTGGCTCGCTGAGGATCCAGCAGGTCGCGGTGAGCGCGAAAATCACCAGAGCCGTCACCCGCATCCGGTCGAACCTGAAGGCGTGGCTTTCCAGTTTCGGTATTTCCAGCGACTGTGGTTTGCACATCCATTTGAGGACAACCACCATCAGCGGCATCAGGACCAGCACCGCCGGGATTCCGAATTTCAACCACTCGACGAAACCGATTCCCAGCTTCGCCGCCGCGATTCCGTTAGGCGGGGTGCCGACGATGGTGCCGATGCCGCCGACGCTCGCCGCGTAGGCGATGCCCAACAGAAGGTAGATCGCGTTGCGCGACGTGGCCGGACCTTCGGGCATCTGGCGCAGGATGCCGATCGCCAATGGCAGCATCATCGCGGCCGTCGCCGTGTTGCTCACCCACATCGAGATCGCGGCGGTCGCGCTGAACATCAGATAGGAAACGCGGAGGAAATCGCCCTTGCCCGCGATCACGATGCGGCTGGCGATCCAGCGGTCCAGACCCTGGCTGGATAGAGCGGCGGCCATCGCAAAGCCACCCAGGAAAAGGAAGATCAATGGATCGGCAAAGCCCGCGAGCGACGCCTTCACATCCATCAGCCCGAACGCGCAGCCGAGCACCGGAACCAGCAGTGCGGTGACGGCCAACGGCAGGGCTTCGGTTAGCCAAAGGAAAGCGATGCAGGCGAAAATTCCCAAGCCCACACGGACCTTCACCGGATCCAGTTCTTTCATGGCAGTGCCTGCCGGATCGAGTGACAGTCCGAAACCGATTCCAACGAGCAGAAGCAGTGCCGCCAGAATGAACATCCCGCTTTTTGGGCCGGATACCGCGATTTCGGATTCATCGATCATCTGCGCGCAGTTCTGGCGGATTTCATCATGCCCGGCAATCAAAACGGATGTGCTGATAGTGCTGGGGGCTGCTCCGACAGATACTGCCTGCTAACCACAAGTCGAGGGCGCAAAAATCAAGGACAGGCGGACTCCGATCCGCCTTGGCCAATGATGAGCCAATGAGGTGAGGTTAACCGTGATTCATTGGCTTTCCATTGGCTTGGGCGGATCGGAGTCCGCCCTTCCTTGCCAAAACCACCCACCCATTGACGGATCACTTCTCCAACAAAGCTCCCGCGCGGAGTTCGTCAGCGATTTCTTTCTCAGTCCAGGTGTTCTCGGAAAACACCTTCCTCATGCGGCCTTGGGCGTCGAAGATCACCGTGCGGAGGTTGTGGGTGATCTCGCTTCCGCCCTCCCAGAACTCGAGGCCCGAGCGCAGGCCCAGTACGGTGATGTCGCGCAGCTCCCCGGTGGCGAACCGCCAGTGCGCCGCGTCGGCCTGCTGTGCCTTGGCGTAGCGCTGGAGGACTTCGGCAGTGTCGTGCTCAGGGTCGATGCTCACGGACAAAAGCTGCCAGTTTTTCGGTGCCGCCGGGTCGGCGAGCAGGGTCTCCTGCACGGTATGGAATTTTTGGGAGAGGAGCGGGCAAAAGTTGGGCAAGGGGCAACGGGTGTAGATAAAGGTCAGCGCGAGCGCCTTTCCGCGGTAATCCTCAAGCCGAAGGGGCTGGCCTTTTTCGTCGGAAAAGGTGAGTGCGGGGAGCGGATCGCCCGGCTTCAAAGGAGCGATGTCCGTGGCCTTCGGGCGGGGTGGTTCCTTGTCGCCGGCACCGACGATTTTCAACCCGTCGATCCAGTGATCCTTGTCCGTCACGTGGAGTTGGAAGGTGATGTCGTCCCCGGCCTTGACGCTCTCGAGAATTTTCGGATCGCGCACTTGGAACGGCATCGTCATCGCGTCCATGTAGCCGGGGATTTCCTCATGCTTCACGACGAGCTGGGATTTGGCCGGTACCGCCTCCCGCACCACTCCGCGGACGGTGAAGTCACGCGTTTCCTCCGCCCAGGCCGCACCGAGGGAAACAACCAACGCGACCAAGAGGGAAGTTTTCATGAGAAACGCACTACACCACGGTTGAATGCGGCCGCAAGCTCTGGTTTGTTAACTCATGCGTCTTTCCCCGCTCTGGCTCGCCGGTGTCCTCGCATTCCGGTTTGCGCTCTCCGCCAGTGCCCAATCCGCGCCCGAGCAGCTTTGCGGCCGCGACATTCTCACGACGGGGGATGCGTGGGAAAACGTGCAGGTCGAGCGCTACGAGTTCGAGCGCATGCTCGCCAGCGGATCACTGGTCCGCTGGCCGCAACGCATGGCCGCGCTGGTTTCCCATCTGCGGTTCATGGAAAGGCGGGCGCTATTGCCTCAGACGCAACGTGATCGGATCGCGGTCGGCACGCAACTGGTCGCCGGAAGGACCTTGCCGTCCAACCAATTCGCGCTCAGCGGCGATGCCGCGGGGCTGCGGGCCGAGCTGTCACAAATCGAGGCGGGCACGGCATTGGTAGGACAACAATTTCCCGCCGAGCAGCTCAAGCCGCTGATCCCGCTGACCCATCTGCTCGCGCCCATCCCGTCGCAGCTCCGCGCCACGCTGGTCAAGGCTCCGGTGGCGGTCACAGGCGAGCCGCTGAACGTGACCTTCACGCTCGCGAAGGACAGCGGCGGGACCGCGCAAATTTCGGGATGCCACGCCTTTCTGGTGGCTGCGGATGGGAGCGATTTTCATCATGTCACCGCGCAAGCGACCGGCCAGCCGGGAAAATTGACTGCGGCATTCACGCCTCGGCAAGGTGGTCCGCATCGACTCTGGATCGCGGCGACCCTGGAGCAAACGGGGCGTGAAGAACTTCTGAGCATGGATCTAACGCCACCTGCCGTAGCTCCGCCGGACACTGCGAAAGAATCGCTGATCATCACCCGCGCAGCCTTCAAAGCCGAGCTGCGCTTCGTGGGCGGGCCACCGCGTGCCGGAGAAATCGCCGTCGCGCGGCTGATTCTCACGCGGCCCGACGGTCAGCCGATGAAGCCGCTGGAACCGGTTTTCGGCGGGCCCGCTTACCTCATCGCCTTTTCTAACGCCGCGAGGGAGGCCATCCCGATCCGACCCACCGGCCCAGCCGCCAACCCCGAGCTACTTGGGAGTGTGGAGATCGACTTTCGTTTCCGGCCCGTCGCCGCAGGCACTTGCCATTTGTTTGCGGAAGTCCGGGTAAACGCCACCGATGGGACTCTGGCCTTCAGTTTTCCGGTGCGACCGGCTCGCTAGGAGTGGATGAGCCGCCTACTGGCATCTGTGAATCATCCCCCGTCCACATCTTGCGGTCCGGGCCGGCGGAGCGGATTTCCATTTCGGTCTTGGAGACTTGATGGAAAAAGTAGGGCGTGCCCCAGCGGTCGCACATTTGGCCTTCACCGTTCACGTGTGAACCCGCCGGCACTTCGAGTTTGATTTGCTTGAGATTGTTTCCGAGAAGCGCGCCGGTGATCTCGGCGTTCGAGCCGATGGGATTTTCGCCGTGAACGGCTTGAAAATTGCGGATCGTCGCATCGACCGCATTGAGGTCTTCGGCGATCTCTTCTGTGGATGCCGGGATTTCATTCACCGAACCGGGAAGGACCTGTGCGGCCGAGGGAGATGTGTTAGCGGGCGCGGGCGTGACTGTGGCGGGAGTAGGAACGGGTGGAACCGGGATTTCAGCGGTGTCGGGTGGCAAGGTCTCGACCGGAGATGGCGGCGCGGATGGCTCCACCTTCGGCAGTTGCCTTTCCGTTTCCTGCGGCGGAGGGAGATCAAGCGGGCGATTGTAATTCCAGATCAACACGCCGCCGATGATCGCCAGCAGGAATATCGTCCGCTTGTGAGAGGAAAGTTCCACGGGACTAGAGCATGAAGTTTTCCATATCGGCAAAGCGACCGATGTTCGGAAACACGGTGGATAGATTGGAGTCGGAAACCCCGAACCATCTCGCAAGTGTCGCCGAATACTGATCGACCGAGGTGGTGGGAATCCAGCGGCCTTCGTTGGAAGTGGGCACGGCATCCGGTCCATTCGTCTGAAGCGTCGGGAACGTGCCGAAGATTCGTCCGCCGCGCACGGCGCCACCCATCATGATGTGATGGCTGCCCCATCCGTGATCGCTGCCTTGACCGTTCGTGCGGAAGGTCCGGCCGAAATCGCTCGCGGTGAAGGTGGTCACTTTATCGTCCAACCCGAGCTGCGCCATCGCCCGTTGGAAGGCGAAGAGCGCCTTGCTGACACGGGTCAGACGGGTGGCGTGCTCGCCCACGAGGCGGTCCGCCTCGGTGGCGCCGTTGTTCTGGACCTGCGAGGTGTGGGTGTCGTAGCCGCCGTCGGTGACGTAGAAAATCTGCCGCCGCATGTTCAACTCGCCCGGTCCGCGTCCCTCGATGATGCGCGCCACCATGCGAAGCTGGTCGGCCAGGCTGTTGCCCGGGGTGGGGAACGGCACCGTCCAGAAATTGGCGGCCGTGGTGTTAGAAATGGCGCTGTTGAGCAAGTCACCGGTGGCCAGCGCCCGATCCACGACATCCGCGTAGGCTTGCCGCTGGAGATTCGAAACCACATTCGAGGGGATGGAGAGAATGTCCTTCACCGCCTGCAACCGGTTGCCCGTGACGTTGCTCATGCTGACCGCGCCGCTGGTTCCGACATGGTATTGCTGATAGTTGCCGCCGACCTCGAAGGTGTTGTTGCCGGCGATGGAGGTGCAGAGCGCGATCTTCGCCGCATTCGCGCCGGGGAGGCCGTTGATGAGGTCGAGCTGGTCGGGGTGCAGAAGATCCGCGATGCGCCCGCCCCAGCCGGTGCGCGGAGGCTGGTCCGGGAGAGAGGTCTGCCAGTGGGTGACTTGGTCGCTGTGCGAGAAGAGCTGGGGTGGCTTGGCCACGGAATTCGATGAATACTGCGCACGCGTCATCGGATAGACCAACGGCCCGACGTTGAACAACGTCGCCAGTTTGCCTTCGTTGAACAACTGCTGCAGTTCCAAGCAGCCGGGATGGAGGCCGTAGTCACGTCCATCGGAGTTGAGGGGATTGATGGGGAGCAGCGAACCGGCGGGCAGCGCCAGGTTCTGGCGGATGGCGGAGTAGTTCGTGTAGTCGGCTCCGCTACGGGGGACGATCAGGTTGTTCGAGTCGTTTCCGCCGCCTAGGAACACGCAGACCAGGGCCTTGTAGTCGCTAAAGGTTTCCTGGGCGGCCGCGGAATTGATGAGCCGCAGATCGCGGATGGTTTGCGCGACCGAGATTGTGCCAACGGCCAGGCAGGATTTCCGGATGAACTCCCGCCGGGTCTGGAGATGAAATAATTTTTTTTCCATGGTTCGGTGACGGTTAGGGATGAGGCGGCGGTTACTTTTGAATGGTGAAATCGGGCGAGGTGACCATCAGATGGACGATGGCCTTGATGCGGTCGCGAATCAGGTCCGGATAACCGCCGACGATGGAAACGCGGGCGTTGGTTGTGATTTGGCCGGAAGTGGTGCGGGTCACCGGCACGAGGAAGGTGCCGGTGCCGGTGACGGTCGCGACGTGGGACCCATTGATGTTGGGAACGAAGACGCCGCCGGTAACGCCGGAGATGGTGACCGTCTGGCCGGTGACAGCGCCGTGGTTCGCTGCGGTCACGAGGCAGAAGCCGCTCAGCCCGGTGATTGATTTCGCTACAGCCGAGACGGTTGCGGTCGCGGCAGTGAGGTTCGCGGTGACCGTAGTGCAGGTCACCGGAACGGTGAATGTGTTAGGTCCGGTCACGGTGAGCGGGAATGTGCCGTTGATCGCCGTGAAGCCGCTTACTCCCGCGATGGTAACGCTGTCGCCGGTGGTGTAGCCGTGCGCGGCAACCGTCACGCTCGTTAGATTTGAATTGGTACTGCTGGCTCCGGTGACCGCCCGATCGTAGGGCAAGGACTGCGCGTAGTCGGTGATGACCGACTTGGCATTCAGGATGGTGCGTGGAGTGGTGGTGTAATCGTTCGTGCCGGTGGAGGGAAGCTGGCCCGCCATCAGGAGGGCGTTGAGCTTGTCCACCAGCGCCCCGAGGTTGTTGTCGTGAGCCCACGGCAAGCCGCCCGGGCCTTCACCCATCCACGGGCGGAAATCGAGCGCGATGTCACGGCCGCCGTTGATGAAACTGGAGATTCCCCGGATGCCGTGGAGGTCGTTGAAGATGCCGCTGTAGATGAAATTGGCCTGACGGATCACCGTGGTATCGGATGTTAGCTGGAACTCCGGGGTGATCAGTCCGGCCTGCGCCAGGAGACCCGGGGAGCTGTAGTCCGGTTCGAAGAAATTGAAGACGGTGGGCGAGCGCATCGGGGTCTGGCTCAGATCGGTTTCCGTGTCGTTGAGCCCCCAGTCGCTGAAGGTGAGCGCCACGGTGCCGCCGGTGCGATCCACCGTGTAGCTTTCGCGGGTTGCCACGAGTGTTCCGGTGCGGGTGATGATGTCGGCCGGGAGGATGACGTTGGCGTTTCCGCTGCGAGCGGCCGTCGGGATGTCCGTCCCTGTGACGGTCAGCGTGGGCGTCGTCGAGGTGAGCACGGTGAAAAGGCCGGAAGGTGCGCCGGCGGTGACGAAGTCGATCTGGATCGAGTCGCCCTCCAAGTAGGTATGTCCAGCCGGGATAGTTAGAGTGATGGTCGGGCTGCCGATCGCCTGAGTGTAGGTCGCACGATTTGCCGACGGTGCCGGGACCGTGAAGTAATCGTTGCTGTCCTGATTGATCCTGTAGGCGCTTGTGACGGCAAACAGTCCATCGGCTGGCTGGGTCGCTTCGACAGGCAGCACGGACGTGAAATCCAGATAGACATTGCTGGCAAGGGCGAAGCTGTGCTCGTCGGGGACATTGATGACCAGCGAGGCCGCCGTTTGGGAATAATTGACCGTTCCTTCGGTGGATTTCGGACGGGCGGTGAAGGTGGTGAAATTTCCCGCAGTGACTGGATTACTAACAGTGTAGGCTGCGTCATCCACGTCGCTCGGCGTCGCTCCGCTGAAATCCAGATAGACGTTGCCGCCATTGGTAAGGTTCACCGCAGGACTAACGGACACGTTGATCGTATTTCCGGTCTGGGTGTAGGTTCCGGCGATGGCTGCCGATGCCGGAAAAGCACGGGCGATCGCCGCAATGCGGGAGATCGGCTCGCGCTGTTTGCCGAAGCCCTGCTGCGTGAGCAGCGTTGAGCTGCGGGCTTCATAATCGAGCATGATGGCCTTGATCACCGCCTTCATGTCCCCGGACACGCCGGAGCCGTTGTCGTTGAATTTCTGGACGACGCGGTAGATGTAGCCACGGCTTGGGGTACTCGTGACGAGCCGCTGGATAAGCTGCCGACAGATGAAGGGGCCGGTGTTCGGGTGTTTGGAAATCTGTTGGTGCACGGCCTCAAGTTCATCCGCCGGGAGGGCAATGTAGGCCGGGTTGCGATACTGGGTTTCGACGTGGGTGGCGTTCGGATCGACTGCCACGCCGCCGATCGCGGGCAAGCCTGGCAGGACCACGTTGTTCAGAGTGCGCTTGGCTCCGATGTAGTGTCGGCGCGGGATTTCTCGCATCGGGTCGAGCCAGTTTTCGCCGGCGGTGGTGATGGAGTTCGAGTCCGAGTTGATCGCGCCAGCATAATAATATCCCCATCCGGAAAACACGTGCGAGAAGCCAACCACTTCATCCTGCCCGTAAGTCGGGACCGGCTCGCCCCTGGAATTGAGCATCAACGATCCATCCGGCCACTGCCGGTAGAGACCGATGGAAAAGAGCTGGAGAACTTCGCGCGCGTAGTTTTCGTTAGGGATCCGGCCGGTCGATGGGTTCGGTTTGTCGTTGCGCAGCATGTCGAGGTAGCGGCCCATCGCGGGATGGAGGGTCACGGCCTTGAGCAGATTGTGAAAAGTGCCGTTGGCGGCTGGTGCTCCCGCCGGCGGAGTGTAGGACGGGTTGCCGAGACTGTAATGGAGCAGCGTGTCGTAGTAATCGGAGAGTGTATCCGCCTTGTCATCCAGAGGACCCGCTTCGGAAATGACGAAAATTTCGCTGAGGGCGAAGGCGAGGCGCTGGCGAAGCTGGTCCGGCGCGGTGACTGAATTTTTCCACCAGGAGCGGAACGTCAGGTTGCCGTCGTAAGTCGGGCTGCCCGGCGAGGTCAGGTTGCGGTTCGTATAGACATACGGATGATGCAAGGTCGGCGGTAGCGCGATCTGGGCGTCGAGCCAAGCCTCGTAGCTTGCCGCACCCTGAACTTCTTCGATGGAATCCGGTGTGCCGTCGGCATCCAGGTCGCCACCGTGGACGCCGAAGGTGCTTTGTGTTAGGAATCGTGCGGCGGCATTTGCATTGGTGTGATCCGCCGGTGCGGAAGGCGGCGCGGAAGGCGCGGCGAAAATCTGCGAGCCTAGCAGTTGCTTCAGGTTGCCGCGGATTTCACCACTGGTGTTCGCCGTGGAGTGGACATTGAAATACACCGGACCCATGCCGGTCGGGTTTTTGATGTGGTCCACGATTTGCTCCGCAGAGTAGGCACCGCGTGGCTTGATGACCCAGAGCCATGTCCCGTCCTGCTGGCGGGAGACGTCGCCGGGTTCGTCGAAATCGCAGACGACGTTGGAGAGGCCGGTCCCGGGAATGTTAGGATCATGCAAATGCATGCCGAAGTATGGGGTGGTCAGGTTCGAATAATTGACCGTGATGACCGCCTGGGTTTCGTCTTCGCTCAGACGGAGGAGAATATTTCCCGATGCGCTCGTGACGACGCTGCCTTGCGGCGTTAGATTGGTGTGGAAGAGCGTGCCCTGGCCACCGGCGGTGCCCGCCGCGTAAGGCGAAAGGACGAAAGATGGGACGACTTCCGTGGGTGCGGTGGCAGCGGTCGGGTCCACGCCCCCGTCGCCGGGCCTGAGCCAGCCGACGCTGACATGGTCGGCGCCGGTGGACTCCTTGTGGCGCACTTCGATATAATATTGCTTGCCCGCTTCGAGCCAGAGGAAATCGGATTTGCCGGCACCGGCTTCCGTCCAGCCGCGGAATGCTGTCGGCGCGATCACCGTTGCGCGGCGGAACGAGTTCACTTCTTCGCCGTCGTTGGAAATCCACAACTCGGCGGCGTGATCCGCGGTGATCCAGAAGCGGTAGCTGCCCGTCGCGGGAGCCGTGAGCGAGCCGCGGATGCGCGCACCGAAGTTGTCGCCGTCATTTTCCGGGGCTTCCAGGTTAGAGACAAAGCCGCTGACATTCGGCGGCGTGGTGAGCAAAATCGATGAGAGCTCGGTTCCAGGAACATTGGTCCAAACTTCGCGGGTGATCTGGTTGCCCGTGCCGATCACGTTCAACGTGAGAATCTCGCTGCCCGAGCCTTGGGCATTGGTCGCCGTGAGGAGAAGGGACCAGGTCCCGACGGTATCAGGCGTGCCGGAAATGAGACCGGTCGTCGAATTGAACGTCCAGCCCGGCGGCAGGTTGGTCGCTCCGTAGCCCGTCGGTTGGCCACTGGCGACAATCTGATAGTTGTAAGCCGGGCTGTTCTGAATGAGCAGGACATCGAGCGGGCTGAGGATCCGGGGTGGCACCGTCGGGAACAGGCGAGTCATCGGGATGATCTCTTTGGTTAGATTCGCGCTCGACCACCGCAGTTCGGCCCGCGCGGTGCTGGAGACGTCGTAATATTCGATCACGATCGGAACCCGCACTCCCGCCACCAGTTCGATCGTGCCGGATACTTCGTTACTTGCGGAGCGTGGCCACGCGTTGATCACCAATTTCCCGTTCACCCAGACCCGCGCCGCATCGTCCGCATAGAAGTAGAAGGTGTAAATCTGCGAGAACTCCGGGAGCACCTCACCCGTCCAGCGGGTGGAGAAAGAGCTGGTGTTAATCCCGGGGCCTGGAGAGCCGCTCCAGGTGAAATTGACCGTCGCATCGGTGCGGGTCAGAACCGGGTTGCCGGGGAACTGCGCCGGAATCGTCGCGGAGATCCCGCCGTTCACTTCATTCCAATACCGTCCGATGAGGCCAGTGCCGTTCGCGGAGGCTCGGTCGTGAATGAGAACTGCGGCAGACTGCGTAGATGGCGAATAGTCAGTACCGGGGGCTGCGGTCAGGATCACCGATTCCGGCGATTCAATCAGTGCGTCCGTTAGAGGAGTGATGGAAACCGCCGCGGTGTTCACCCCGAACGGGAGTGTCACCGAGCGGCTGATCGGCGTGTAGTCGCTGCCTTCCACCGCAGTGCCGGCAACCGTGAAATTCACCGTGACCGGGGTCAGTTTCCCACTTCGCGTGATGATGAAGAGGCCTGTGTCCAGAGGGCTGGGTTCGGTTGCGGCGTCGTCCGCAGCCTGCACGCTCACCGTGTTGACGGTCGCGGGATTGAGCGCTGCCAGCAGTGCCTCTCTGTCAGTGAGGCCACTGGCCCCGAAAGAGGTCGGGCTGTTCGGGTTGAAGCCCGCAAGGATTTCCTCGTAGTCCGTGACGCCGTCATTGTCGGTGTCCACATCCTGGACATAAACCCGGAAAAACCTGTCGGTTCCGGGAGCGGCGATGGTCGCGTCCACCTCGCCGCCCGTGCCTGCATGAAGCGCTCCGATGTCGTCCCAGGAGCCGGCTGCTAGAGAACCATTGCCTTGCGCCTGATAACGCTTCCCGGGGAGTGTCGGGAACGTGAGATGCACCCCTCCAGCCTCTCTGGTGATCGAGGAAACCCGGATTACCGAGCCTGCCGCCAGCGGGTCGGTGCCTGCCGAACTTTCCTTGGCATTGGAGGCTCCATCGCCATCCGAATCGGCTGCCGGATTGAGCCCCCCGGCCTGATACCGGAGCGCCCAGATGTCAGGGATCGTATCGCCGTTCAGGTCCAGTGGCAGTGGAGGGGGGAGCGCTGCCCCCGGCGCATTCAACATGAGGAGGAAAAGCGCGCTAAGAATCGAAAAAGCGGCGGACGGTCGCAGGACAAGAAGCCATGTCTTCATGAGTGGATGGATGGTTTTGAAACACGATTTTTCCAATTTCGGAAACCTGATCACGTCTGCATCGCTGTCCTACTTGCGGCGCGTAATCCATCTCCAACCTCGGGTGACTCTTCTCGGAGCACTGATCGGGCGAGGTCGGCAAATGCCTTTCCCTCCGTCTTTCAATAATCTTTAAAGTCCGTAGCAGATGACCATTTTGCTTCGGGAAGTCAAACCGATTCCCGGAAAATTAGACGGGAATCTGGAATTTTCCAGAATTGGCCTGGGAAATTTATAAAAAATGAAACCTTGTCATGTTGCTCCGGCGCAGCCTATCAACACGTCGATCGAACGGCGAAAGTCAGTTTTCTCGCTCTTTGTTTGATCTGTGACGCCATGATCGGGGGAAGTGTTGAATCAACATGGCGTCATTAGAATTGAATCAAATGGACATTTACGTGGGCAATCTGCCTTACACCGCTACTGAAGGAGACGTCTCCGGCCTCTTCGCCGCTTTTGGACCTGTTGAACGGGTCAAAATCATCACCGACCGTGAAACCGGGCAATCCAAGGGATTCGCTTTCGTGACGCTTGGTGATCAATCCCAGTTGAACGCAGCCATCGAGGCTCTCAACGAATACGACTACAACGGTCGTGCTCTCCGCGTGAATGCTTCCGAGCCCAAGGAATCCCGTCCAAGTGGCGGCGGTGGTGGTGGCTACGGCGGCGGTGGTGGCGGCGGCTACGGTGGCGGCGGCGGTGATCGCCGTGGCGGCGGTGGTGGCGGCGGCTACAAAGGCGGCGGTGGCGGCGGCGGTGATCGCCGTGGCGGCGGCGGTGGTGGTGGTGGTGGACGCTGGTAATCCGGCGTTTCCCGCATCACGCGAAACTCTCAAATACAAAAACGCCCGGTCCCCTTCACGGGAGACCGGGCGTTTCTTTTTGAATCAAGGTGGTGGAGGCTTTTAAAAGGTGCGGGAGTTTCCGGATTTCACGCACCTCATTTTTCCAAGCCGCTTCAAGCGGTGGGTCTTTCCTCGAGGTCCGGCTATCTTTTGGGAACAAAAGAGTAGGTCACCTGGCCTGGAGCGGTGACATTTCCGAGAACTTTCACGGGGGCGAAGACGGTGAGATCCACCCGGGTGACTTTCTTGGTGGTGGCATTTTTGTACACCGTGGCTTCGGTGAAATTCAGCACACTGGTTCCTTTGTAATAAACGTCTGAAGTGATGGACTTGGACTTGATCGGCAGGTCGATTTTCTGAGGGCCGGTGAGTTCTTTGGGGGAGATCTTGAGGTTGACGATGTCTTGTTTTTTAAACGCGGGAAATCCGGGAGGAATCTTGCCGCTGACCGTGACGACGGTGACGGTTTTCACGACAAAGGGTTTGGCTTTCACCTCCGCCGAGAGCGGGGCAAGGGTGGCGGCGGCGGCGAGGGCGGCGAACAGGATGGTTTTCATTTCGGGTGTTTGATGGTTAGTTTGGGGAGAATCAACAAAGGCGACTTAAGCTTTTCAGCCGGTTTTGCCAAGATTTTTTGACAGTGCTTTTTGCCCGATAGAAGCCGGTGACAGGCCCTTTTCCTCAGAGTCGGGTTGGAGTGCCACCTAGTCGGTCGCTGGAAAATTCCGCCATCGGTGGCCCTATCAGAACTCGGCCGCTCCGATGTCCGGAGCTCCGTTGCGGAGGACGCCGCGTTGATCGAAGGGAGAAGTGGAGGTGGTGGCGGCGTCGATGGCGGGGGAGCCGGTGAGAGGGAGCCGGGTGGCGGTGGGGCCGCCGGTGTTGGAGAGAGGCGCGAGGAGGGGATCGCCACTGGTTAGATTCTGCGTGCCCGAGAAGGCGGCACCGGTGACATTGTCCGGCGTGTTGCCTGCGGCGATGCAGTGGTTCAGAACGAGTGTGGCGCTGCTATAGATCGCCCCACCGCCGAAACCGCCCGCGGTGTTGCCGGAGAGCGTGCAATGGGTCATCGCGAGCGTGGCACCGCCACCGTTTTCGATGGCACCGCCACCGGACGTGACCGAGTTGCCGGAAAAGGTGCAATTTCTCATCGTGGTGGTGCCGGAGGCGTTGAAAAAAGCCCCTCCGGAGATGCCGGAATTCCCGCTGAAAGTGCATCCCTCGGCGGAGGTGGCGGCATTTTCGGAGCCGTGTTGGCGGATCCCCCCGCTTTGGTTCCCGCTGTTTCCGCTGAGGGTGGAGTCGCGGAGTTCCAGCTTGCCGGAATTGTAAATGGCACCGCCATCACCCGTATCGCCACGCAGGTTTTTCTTGATATGGAGTCCGCCCTGGCCGGTGCTGTTGTTCGAGATCCGGGATAAGATCAACTGGAGCGTGCCGAAGTTGGCGATCGCGCCACCATTGCCGCCAGAGGAGCGCAAGGGTCCTCTGTAGGGACCACCTTCCCCGCTCTTGTTGCCGGTGAGGGTGGAGTCGATCAATGCGAGCGATCCGGAGTTCCTGATTCCTCCGCCGTCCTGGCCGGGCATGTTGGATTTGCCTTTCGCGCCACGGCCGCCGGTGAACCTGACGCGTTGGATGGCCAACGTGGAGTTGCCGCCCACGCTGAGAATCCGGCTGGCCTTGTTCCCCGAAACGGTGACGGGAGTCACGAGGCTGGAGGCATCGATGAAGAGGTTTTTCGAAATGGGGATGGCCTTGCCGCCGAGGGTGATGGTGGTGCCGGACAGCTTGGTGGCGAAACGGATGACCGAGCCGTTGGCAGCGTATCTAACGGCCTCTCGCAGGGAGACGCCCTTGCCGCCGCCGAGGCTGCCGTTGTCCTCATCGATCACAGTGGTGACCTTCACTGCGGGACCGGCCTCGACCGCTCCGATGTCGAGGGCGGCACCACCTTTCCCATCGCCATTGGTGAAACGGGGATAGCCGCGCTGGTCGGTGCCGCCGGGATTGGTGGCACCTCCGGCATCGATGGCGGGAGAGCCGACGAGCGGATGGAGCGTCATCGTGTTTCCGCCGAAGCGGGCGAGAGGTGAGAGCTTCGGATCGAGCGGGGCGGCCTGGGTGCCGGCGAGAGGGCCGGTAGGAAACAAATCGGAAACCGTTTGGTTGCTGCCGATGAGATTCGATCCGATCAGCGTGAGGGTGCCGGAGAACCGATAGATGTCATTCGCCCTGCTATCCTTGTTTCCCGCGATGATGCAGTTTTCGAGGCTCAGGCTGCCGGGACTTTGGAGATAAATCGCGCCGCCGAAGTTTGTGCCGGTATTTCCGCTGACGGTGCAATGATCCATCTGACAGACGCCTCTGAAAATCAGAATGCCCCCGGTTGCTCCGTCAACAAGGGCCCTGTTGCCGGTAATGGTGCAGTGGCTCAGCTTGGAAATGCTATCGTCACTATTTTGTGAAAAGGCCGCTCCACTATTGCAGGCATTGTTCGATAAAGTGCATCGGGTGAGATCCAGCGAGCCTCCGTTGTAGATCGCCCCGCCTTGGGTTCCGGCCAAGCCCCCGCGGGTGAGGGTGAGTCCCGTTGCTGTTAGCGATTTGCCATTAAGGATCCTGAAAAGGGTGGAGGCGTGGTTTCCATCCAGCGTGATGCCGTTAGGGAGCGAGCCGGCATCGATGGTGATGTCTCCCGCCACCTCGATTTCTCCAGCGGTGAAGCTGATGGTTTTTCCATCCAGAGCCGGGTCGAAATAGACAGTGGCACCGGAGCCGGCGTAACGCACCGCTTCACGAAGGGAAATGCCGCTGCCACCGCCGAGGCTGCCGTCATCCTCATCCGCCGCAGTGGTCACGGTGATCGGCTCGGTGGCCAGGGCGAGGCCGTAAAGGTGGAAGGTGGCTGTGGTGGCCGGAGTCACGGTGATGATCTGGGTCGCGGCGGCGGCGGTGAACGCGTAATCCACGCGGATGCCTTTGCCGGAGCCAAGCGCGTTTTCGTCCACGGCGAGGCTGTCCACTCCGCTGGCAAATGTGGAGGTTCGCGCATCCGGGGCATTGAAGCCGACACCGAAAACCGAGGCGGTGTAGGATGCTCCCGTTACCAGGCCGGATAGGGTGATCGTGGCGGGAGCACCGCCGTAGATGAAATCACGCGCGATCACGGCACTGCCGGTCCCGGTGAGTGCGGTGAGATCGTTGAAGTGGTTGTTGAAAACGAAATTGACTCCCGTGATGGCGAAATCTCCGGCAGCGCTTGGATTTCCGGTGGCGATGCCGGTGACAGTCACGCCGTTGACAGCGGTATCGGTGGCACTGCCGAAATGATAGGCCCAGACGGTTTTCTCGGTGGAAATGCCGCTGGATGAATCACCGGTCCATTCCGCGGTAGACCAGGTGCCGGCACTGAGCAAGGGGGAAAACAGGATGAGGAGGGAGATGGTTTTCATGGCCATGGGATTTACAGAAAAAGGCGTGATGCCGCAGGGGGAGCGTCATTTTTTCTAACAATCGAGATCCTAGGTAAATCCCGGCGGACAAGCAAGATGCAAAACGCCTGTGGCGGCTCATCCGGTGCCTTTGAACGGGAGCATGGATGAACGTTATCGGCGGTTCATTCCATCATCTTCTCCATGCCGCTGTAGTATCCCGTGAAGAAACTGACGATCTTCCAGGCGACAAACATCATGATGAAAAAATACAGGATTTTCGGCACCATCACCGCCATGGTCTTGGCGGCGGATTCGGCGTTGTCCTGAAACACCTTCGACCAGCGGGCGAGGTCGGTGTCCAGGGTGCCGGCTTCCTCGCCGGTCATGTAGGACCGAGCGAAGGCCTTGGGAAACGCGTCCTCGGCGACGAACCGAGGACCTAACGGATTTCCTTCCTTCGCCACCTGGACGATGCGCTTTCCCGCCTGGCGGATGAGTCCGCTTTGCGAGGCATCGGCGGCGATGGCCGCCGTTTCGCTCATCGGAATCCCGGCGAGCACACACGAATGATAGACCCGGCAGAATCTCGCCATCGCCAGATTGCGCCGGGTGTTTCCGATCCACGGGATGCGGTTGATCAGCGCGTCGATTCCGGGTTTTTCAGGAGCCATTTTCAACACGGCGCGGATGACCATGAAGACGACGAAAGCGGCGACGTAGAGGACGATCAGGTTGACCACCAGGCCCTCCAGCATTTGCGCGGGAGTTTCTTGCATCAAGTCATTCGGGATGGTGCCGATGATCACCCCGAGATGCAGGATGATGATCGGATAGATCATTCCCTTCACCATCTCGCGACGGGCGGAGGCCAGCATGCCGAAGTAGTCGGCAAGATGCTGGAACGCGGGGGCCAGTTTGCCGCCGCGCTCACCGGTACCGATGATGCTGCGTTCGAGCTCCGTGATGGATGTGGTATCCTTGCCGAAGGCCGCGGCGATGGTTTCACCGGATTCCAGGCCGTGGTTTAAATCCTTCAGCAAAACCGCCTGCTGCGCGGGAAGCTGTGTGTCCATCAGCACCGCCGCCGCCTTTCGGATGTCGAATCCCGCCTCCAGCAGCTTGGCCATTTCCGAATAGAAAAGATGCTTGTGGGTGGCGCTAGGGATCATGGGTTGACCTGGAAATAACAGCCACCGCAGTCCTCACCAAGTTTCATTTCAGGAAAACAGGTTCTTCCGATCACGCCTTCTTCGCGAGCACCTTCACTTTCGCCCGGCGGTATTCCCAGACATGGAGCCACGGGTGCATTCCATGTTCATCGGTCGCGTAGTAGGCGGATGCGGCGATGCCGGCAAACCACATGGCGGGGACTACGATGAGCGCGAGCCCCAGCGTGGCAATGCCGAGCCACAGAGTGATGAACACCATCAGCACATTCCCGGCGGTCATGATACCGATCCCGGCCATGTAGTGATGTTTGTAGAGATGGCCCAATCCGGGAACCACACTCAGAAGGGCCGCTACCTTGTTGCGATCCACCTCTTTCCATGCATCGAAGAATTCTTTCATAGGACAATATGAGGGTTTGATTCATCTACACATTCCCACTTTCGTTCGGCAGAAGCAATCAGGAAATGGGAGGGCCCCCAGGCATCAATGCCCTGCTCAGAAATCCCGCTCCCGGTCGATGCGGTTGATCAACTGCTGGCGCTGGTTCTCATAGTCGCTCCGGTGGTTTTTGTAGGCTCCCGCCTTCGCCGTGCCGTTGACCATGTTGAAAATGGCGAAGCCGATGAAGACGAGCCCGAAGAGCGGGAAAATGCCCGGAGCACTGTGGGATGACGTCATGCCAATCCAGAAAATCCCGAACCCGACCATGACCATGCCGCCGATCAGGGAGCCGGCGGAGGATGGCACGGAGGTATGGCCATTCTTGTTTCTAACGAGAAGTGATTCGCGCCGGTTGTCCCATTCTCGGTCGAGGCGTTCGAGGTCGTTCTGGAGTTCGAGCACCCGGACCTTGTTCGCGAGCTGGTCGGTGGTTTTCTCGATCTTGTCCAGCTGGCGGGTGTGGGTGACGGTGGCGTCATGAACAACCTCCAGCCGGGCGTGGCAATAGTTACAAGTGACGAAACGGATGGACTCGTCGATCTGGAGATCGGCCCCGCAGCCTTGGCAGCAGACTTTGGTGATTTTCATGGAGTGATGGATTTTGCCTTCATTGCCTGATCGAGTTGTTGCAACAGGCTTTTTCTAGCGGTTTCATAACGGTATTTCTGAAGCTGGAAGGTTTCCGCTTTCCGGTAATCATGGCGCACGGCGAAACAAGTGATGACGATGAGTGCGATGCCGAGGGAAACACCCACCCATGGCGACGATGCTCCGAAACTCATCACGATCACGAATGAGCCCAATACAAAACCGACAATTCCTACCGCGATCGCCACTCCGGCATTCGGTTCGACGAGTTGTCCGTTTTCGGATCTGCCAGAAACCGACTGGCGGAATTTCTCCCACGCGCGGTCAGCATGCTCGATGGAGTTCTGTAGCTCGATCACCCGCATCTTTTTCGAGAGAAGGCTGGTTTCCTCTTCGACTTTTTCCAGACGCCTCGTGTGGGTCACCGTCTCATCGTGGATGACCTCTAGCCGGGCGTCGCAGTAGTTGCACGTCACATAGCGGATGGACTCGTCAACCTTGAGGTTGGCTCCGCAGCCCTGGCAACAGACTTTCGTGATTTTCATTCGGTGTACCCGTCTCTTATCACGGAACGTTTCCCCGCGACGATTGGGAATCGCGGGGAAAATTACACCCGTCGGATTAGGCTGGGGGGGCTTGCCGCTTTGCGAAGACCTGGCCCGAGCGTGACGGGGTGTAAACCTTCATCACGCCGTCAGCATCCACCGGATAGTCGAAGGCATGATCGATCCGGCCATGGCCGCCGGTGATGGTTAGATCCGTGTCCAGGATCAGCTCGCGGGTTTCCAGGCCGGGGACGTGGATCGGATAGCCGAAGACGGAGTTTCCGACGGAAAAATTGAAGACGAAGATCAGGTTCGCCCGTTCCGCGACGATGATTTTCTGGCCGTGGTCGATGTAGAGGTTCTGCGCGGGCGGGGTGGTGAGGAGGTTGGTGTTTTTCGCGAACTCCATCAGCTCGCGGTCGAACTCGGCCAGCCAGCCGTATTTCAAATCCGGATTGTCCACCAGCGACCATTGGCGGCGGCAATAGTGATAGGACCAGCCGTTGCCCTCGCGCGGGAAATCGAGCCACTCGGGATGGCCGAATTCGTTGCCCATGAACGTCAACCAGCCCTCGCCGCCTAACACCAGAGTGACGAGGCGGATGAGCTTGTGCATGGCGATGCCGCGCTCGATGACCGGGTTCGGGTCGTTCTTGCCCATGTGCCAGTACATGTCCTTGTCCATCAGCCAGAACGCGAGCGTCTTGTCGCCGACGAGCGCCTGATCGTGGCTTTCCGCGTAGGCGATGGTGCCCTCGCCGTGGCGTCTGTTAGCGAGGATGCCCCACAGCTCGCCCATGTCCCAGTCCTCGTCGCGACTGTGCTTGAGCAGCTTGATCCAGTAATCCGGGATGCCCATGGCGAGGCGGAAGGAGAACCCGACTCCGCCGTCTTCGATCGGCCGGCAGAGGCCGGGCATGCCGGACATGTCCTCGCCGATGGAGATGGCTCCGGGTTTGATTTCCTGGATCAGCTTGTTGGCGAGTTTCAGATAGAGGATGGCATCCTCGTCCGCATCGCCGCCGAAATAGTCGTCGTAGCTGCCGAAGGCTTTCATCCCGCGGGAGTAGTAGAGCATCGAGGTCACGCCATCGAAGCGGAAGCCGTCGAAGCGGAATTCCTCCAGCCAGTAGCGGATGTTGGATAGCAGGAACTGCCGCACTTCCGGACGGCCGTAGTCGAAGCATTTCGAATCCCAGCCCGGATGATCGCCCAGCGGGCCGTTGTGGAAATACTGGTGGCCGGAGCCGTCGAAGTTGTTGAGTCCTTCCGCCATGTTTTTCACGGCGTGCGAGTGGACTACATCTAGCAGAACGGCGATTCCGACACCGTGCGCGGCGTCGATGAGGTATTTCAAATCCTCCGGCGTGCCGAAGCGCGAGCACGGTGCGAAGAACGACGAGACGTGGTAACCGAACGAACCATAGTAAGGATGCTCCTGCACGGCCATCAACTGCAGCGTGTTGTAGCCCGCCTTAGCAACGCGGGGTAAAACGGTGTCCGCGAATTCCCGATAGGTGTGCACCCGCGGTTCCTCGCCGCCCATGCCGACGTGCGATTCGTAAATCAATGGCGCGGTGATCGTCGCCGGATCGAATTCGTTTTTCCAAACATACGGCTTCGGCGTGTTCCAGATCTGGCCGCAGTAATCGTGCGTCGTCGGATCCTGCACCGCGCGGCGGATGCATGCGGGGATGCGGTCGCGCCGCGAGCCGTCCGCACCGACGATGTGGAGTTTCACCTTTTGTCCATGAACGAGAGTGTCGCCCGGCAGTTCGAGTTTCCAAACACCGCTGTCCGATCCCGTGAGCGGATGCGACTCACGGTTCCAACTGTTGAAATCGCCGATCAGCGAAACCGCTTGCGCCGCCGGTGCCCACTCGCGGACCGTCCAGGTGTTAGCCGCCGGGTGGAAATGAATGCCAACGTATTTATGGCCAGTGGCATACGCGGCGAGCGATTTCGAACTGCTCTCGATGGCGGCCAGCGCTTCGTCAAACTGCCGCATCCTCCGCTCGATGGCGCCTTGTTGGGGTTCGAGCCAGGGATCGTCTTGGACAAGCTTTGGTTTCTCCGTCATTGCGCTTCAAGTTGGCGGATTCACCAGCCATCGGAAAGCCAAATCCACCTCTGGAAAAATCGGCAGTGCGGGATATTCTGGAGAAGTTTTTCTCACCGATGAAACTCCTGCTCATCCCGCTCCCCGCCTGTCTCGCGGCCATGCCCGCCCGTGCCGATTTCCACGAACTCGTGAAATCCGGCGATGTCCACGACGCGAAGTTTCAATCCGACGAAGCCCTGAAATTCTATCTGCCCGCCGAAAAGCTCGATCCGAAAAACGCGGACCTGTTGGTCAAAATCTCCCGCCAATACGCGCTCCGCATGAGCGACCTGCCGAAGGAGGGAGACAAGATCGCTTCCGGCCGCAATGCGCTGGCCTATGCCGAACGCGAGGTGGCCGCGGCTCCCGGCGAGTGCGATCCCCACCTCTGCGTGGCGATCTGCCTCGGCAAGCTGACGCCCTTTCTCAGCAACAAGGAAAGTGTCGAAGCTTCCCGGCAAATCAAAATTTCCGCCGACAAGGCGGTGAAGCTCGGTCCGAAAAACGACTATGCCTGGCACATTCTCGGCCGCTGGCACCAATCGCTCGCCAACATCGGCGGAGCCACCCGGATGCTGGCCGGGGCGATTTACGGCGGCTTGCCCGCCGCCTCGAATGAAACGGCGGTGGAGTGTTTCAAGAAAGCCATGGCCCTGAATCCCAACCGCCTTGTCCACGTCGTGGAGCTCGGCCGCACTTACGCCATGATGGGCCGCAAGGCGGAGGCGCGGAAATATATCGAGGCGGGACTGGCGATGCCTAACAAGGAAAAGGACGATCCCGAAACCAAGCAACGTGGCAGGGCGACGCTGAAGGAAATTTCCTAACCCTCGGAGATGCCCATTTCCACTGAGAAACTTGCGGGAGACGGATTGGCGCTCGACCATCCGGGCCGCTGCCGGGTTTGTGCCCTGCCACTGCCGGCGAAGGGCGCGGAAGACGGGATTTGCTCCCGTCGCTGCGCGGACAGACGTCGGGAAAGCGCGGCGGTGGCACGGGAGGAGAGCGAGTTGAAAGAAAAGTTGTTAGCGGAGGTTGCCAACTTGAAAGCCGGAACCACGGTTTGCCCGGGAGAGCTGAGTCACCGTGTTTTACCGGGAACGGATCAACCGCTGACCGTGCTGCGACCACTGATTTTCGAACTCTCGATCTCACGCCGTTTGCGACTGAGTCAGAAAGGCACGATCACGCTCTGGCAGAAAATCCATGGTCCATTCCGGGTCGGGAGATGATCGGAAGGGAGCGCCTCCATTCTGAAAACCGCTTGTGTTAGCGGAATTCGCCGAAATGCGCGTTCTCGGGCACGGATGGCGTGTCGAGAAGCTGGATCGTGGTGGCCGGGCCGAGGTTGTTCGGCGCGTCCCACGAGCGGAGCGTCCAGACGATTTTTTTCTCCGGAGTGATTTCAAACGCCTGCGCCGGAGCCGTGGCGAAATCGATCGGGCCATCCCACGGATTGACCCAGTTGTTGAGCAGGGTGTTTCCGTTAGGCAGGCGGGTGGCGATCTGGAATCCGTGGATCTTGTGGCCGGGCAGGTCGGCGTGGGTGCATTCCCACACGGTTTTGCCCTTGGGATTCACCTCGCGGATGAGCTTGGGGCTGGTGATGAGGGTGTTTCCATCCGGCAAGCGCGAGGCCGACCACGGGCCGGGGAATTTCGTGGTCCAGAGTTCCTTGCCGTGATCGTCGTATTCGGAAACCTTGCCGGCATCCATGTGGGCGACTAACAGGGTGCCGGCGGCCGTGAGGCGGGCCTGGCGGAAATGGCCGTGGACGCCTTTCACATTGCCGACCTGAAGCGGAAACTCGCGCTCGGTTTTTCCCGTCACGATGTTGAGGACCACGCACTTGGGCTCGGGTCCGTTCTGGACATAGACGATGCGCTCCTTGCCGATCGGTTGGGCGGTGTGGATCTCGGTGCCATCGGGCGCGTCCAGTTTCCAGAGGACCTTTTTCTCGGAACTCAGAAGCGTGATGCCGAACTGATGGGCGAAGAGGACGCTGCCGTTGGAGAGCAGGACGGCATCGCTGATTTCACCGCGGCTCTCGTGGTTGTGATAGCTCCAGGTGATTTCGCCTTTTTTCACCACATACATGTCGTGGACCTTGTTCTCACCGGCGTAGAAAAAGTCGTGACCGGCGAGTGCGGGGACGGGCTCCGCAAATATCTGGCAAACCGACAGGGTGGCGACGAGGAGACTGGATAGGATTTTCATGATGAGGAAAATTGGGACGGATGCCGGATACCGGGATTCCCAACCGTGCCGGAGTCAGCAAACGCGGGGACGGTTTGTCAATCATCACCCCGGGACGCGCGGATTGGTTATTTCCCTGATCCGTTGAATTCAGCTACATTCCGGAGAAATGAAACACGTCGTCCTGCGATTTCTACCTATCTGGGCATTGGTCACTGCTGTGCTGGCTGATCCGTTGCCGGTGGTGGCGATCCAGCCGTTAGGGCCGGTGAAACAGGCGGACATCCAGCACGTGAAGGCCGGAATCGAGGCACTCTATGCGGTCACGGTCGAGGTCTTGCCGGAGAAGCCGCTGCCGAAGGTCGCCTACTATCCGCCTCGCGGTCGCTACAAGGCGGACGACCTTATCGACGTGCTGGCCAATGAAATGCCCGAGCGGATCACCAAGATTCTCGGCTTCACCACCCGCGATATTTCAACTACGAACGACGATGGCAACGACTGGGGAATCTTCGGGCTCGGCTAGTTGAATGGGAAAGCCTGCGTGGTTTCCACCTTCCGGCTGAGGGCCGGAAAGGCAGGTGAAAAGCTCTTTCAAGCCCGCTTGGTGAAGGTGGTGAACCACGAACTCGGCCATACCTTCGGGCTCGATCATTGCCCGTCAGCCGGTTGTTTCATGCAGGCCGCAGGTGGGAAAATCGCCACCGTCGATGGAGCGTCCGGCAAGCCCTGCGACGCTTGTGCCGCCCGCCTGCCGCTGGTGAAATGACACCATCCGAAATTCTAACGAACCGAGGCTTGATCCCGGAGCGATTCGGGAGAATCATCCGGGAGTCCGGGGAGAAAACCCCGGACATCTCCCCGCCGAATGAATACCCCCATGAGCCCACCCACCAAAGACGAGATCGCCGTCATGGAGCCTTTCACCGGGCTTCCGCTGGAAAAAATCTTCGTGGTGGGCAATCCCCGCCAGGCCGCGCTTGCAGCGGAAGAACTGATGAGCGCCGGAGCTGTCGGCTTCGACACCGAGTCGAAACCGACATTTCACAAGGGCCAGAAATCCGAGGGGCCGCACGTGCTGCAGTTCTCCACCTTGGAGAAGGCATTCATTTTCCAGTCGCATGTCGAAGGCAGCGAGGAAGTCATCATCGGGCTGCTGAAATCGCAGGCGCTCACCAAGATCGGCTTCGGCCTCAAGGGCGATCTCCAACAGATTTCCGACCGTTTCAACCTCCGCCCTCAGTCCATCGTGGACTTGGACCGGTCGTTCAAACAGCTCGGCTACCGGAATGCCGTCGGAGCGAAATCCGCTGTCGCCATTCTTTTCAACCGCCGGTTTCCGAAATCGAAATCCGTCACCATGTCGAACTGGTCGCTGCCCCAGCTCACGGATTCGCAGCTTCTTTATGCCGCGAATGATGCTTACGCCGCGATCAAGGTTTTCCACGCGTTGAGTGAAAATCAGAACGACTCATGACGCCGGGATGGCCATGCCGGCGTCATTCAGATACGGATCTAACGGTGCTGTGGGAATCGAGCGAAGTCCCGAGATGACCTGCCTGGCATTGAAGAGCGAGCCGGCTGCGTTGGTGTGGGTGCCCTTGTCGGCGAAATAGCTCTTGATGGTTTCCTGATCGAGATCGTCGTAAGCAGCGCCGATGCGTTCGGCGAGATCCAGATAGAAGGCGTGCTCGGATTTCGCACAGGCCGCGACCCAGCCGCGGTATTCCTTCCAATCGCGGACGGGCTTCCCCTCGCGGTCGAATTTCATGTGGGGTACCGGTGAGCAGAGGATGACCTTGGCCTTTTTCCCACGCGCGCTGCTGGCCATTTCCCGCAGATACCAGCCGTAGGAATGAACGACTTCAGTGGTGCCGTCCAGCTTGGCGACGTTTTCGGTTTCCTCGCCGATGCCTTTGATGGAACCGCGGAATTTGCCTTTTTCATCGAGAGCGCCGGCGTCGTTGTGGCCGAACTGGATGATAACGAAATCGCCGGGTTTAATGCCGTCGAGGATTTCCTTCCAACGGCCTTCGGTGAAAAACGTGCGCGACGAACGACCGCCGATGGCGCGGTTGACGACGTTGATTTTCTGCGGATCGAAAAACGTGCCCAAGTCCTGTCCCCAGCCGCGCATCGGCGCGTTCGAACGAAGGGTCGAGTCGCCGGCGATCCAGAGCGTGGGTAAACCGTTGGAAGCGACCTTTTCCTTCGGCGCATTCTTGTCGCTGACCACCGGCCGATCGTCCTCCGCACGAACAGGCATCAGACCGAGCGCCAGCACGCCACCGAACAACCCAAGAAGATGGCGACGTGAAAAGTGGATTTTCATGGACCGAGTAAGATGCCCGATGGAGACGGAGTCCATCACACGTTCGGGTAGCCTGACCCGCGAACTTGGGGCTTGGATCGATGGTCACGGGCCTTAGCATCCGGCGCATGTCGGCTTTGACCCTGGATCTCGTCATCATTGGAATTTATTTCGCCATCATCGCCGGCATCGGTTGGCATTTCAGCCGCCGGAACAACAATGTCTCGGATTTCGCGCTCGGCGGCCGGTCGATCCCATGGTGGGCGGTGCTGGCGTCGATCCTCGCCTCGGAAATCAGCGCTGGCACCTTCTTCGGCGCACCGGGCGATGGTTACGCGATGAGAAACTACACCTACGCGCAGCTCATGGTCGGCTACCTGCTTGCCCGGCTGGTGGTGAGCGCGGTGTTCATCCCCGCGTTCTACAAGCACAACGTGGTGAGCATTTATGAATTTCTTGAAATCCGCTTCGGCCCGCGGACGCGCAGTCTGGCCAGCGTGATTTTCCTGGTGACGCGTTCGCTGGCGAGCGGCGCGCGGCTTTGGGTCCCGACCTTGCTGGCGGTCGTGATCTGGAACCACATGAACCCGGAAAGGCCGCTGACCAACTGGGAGCAATTCTGGGTCACCGGCGCGGCGCTCGCGACCATCAGCATCCTAACCGCGGTTTACACGGCGGTCGGCGGGATCAAGGCGGTGATCTGGACGGATGTGCTGCAGATCGCGGTGCTCTTCGGCGCGCTCGGGTTCTCCATGTGGTACCTGCTCGGGCACACGGGAGGCTGGCAAGGTGCCAAACAACATCTCACCGCGCCGACGGATCTGCTGCTGTGGCGATGGGATGGCGACGTGCCGCCAACGCCCGAATTCGTCGCGAAATATGGCGCGACATGGGGGGCGATCAAGAGCGTGCTGGAGAGTTCCTACACCGTGTGGGCGGCGCTGTTAGGTTCGCTTTTCGTGACCCTTGCGACCCACGGCACCGATCAGGACATGGTCCAGCGGATGCTCACCGCGAAGAACAAACGCCAGAGCGCGGTGGCCACCATCCTCTCCGGTCTGGCCGATATTCCAGTGACATACGCGGTTCTAACCATCGGCATCCTGCTTTCCGTTTACTACGGTCACTACGTCTCGGACGCGGGCCTGCCAAGGGTGGATGGGAAGATCGACAGCGGGCGGGTGTTTCCTTATTTCGTGATCGACGTCATGCCGGGCGGCTTGCGCGGTCTCGTCGTGGCCGGAGTCCTCGCCACCACGATGGGTTCGCTTGGCACGGCGATGAACTCCCTCGCAACGAGCTATTCGCGGGATTTCCATTTCCGTTGGTTCAAGACTCCTGCCGATGACAAGGCGCGGGTTCGGATCATCAAGCTGAGCACCGTTGCTTTCGCGCTGATCCTGATTTCCGTGGGGCTGCTGACCGCGTTCGTCAAGGCGCACAATCCCAACCTGAGCATCATCGGCATCATCCTCGGCAGTTTCGGCTACACCTACGGATCGTTGCTTGGAATTTTCATGGTGGCGCTGTTCACCAAAACACGCGGCAGCGAGACGGGCAATGTGATCGCGATGATCGCGGGCATCGTGTTCGTCGCCTACCTGAGCAATCTGCCGAACGACGTTTGGGAGATGATCACGGGGAAGAGTCTCTACGAAAATTTCGAATGGCTTCCAATGATCAAGTTCACCTGGCGCGTGCTTGCGGGCACCTTGGTGACGGTCGCTGTGGCCCTTTGTTTCAGGACTTCCGGGAAGAAGGACATGAATCTCGCGGGGAAATCCGCCAATGCTGCGGATGGCGGCTGAGGGTTTTGCAATATCACGAAATCGTCACACTGCGAGTGACTGGATTTCAACCGGATGCGCCGATTGTTATGTGACGACCTCGTTGATGCTTCAGAAACGCGTAATAAATCGGGATGCAAGTTTTTAAAAAAACGAACCGTGGAACCCTTGTGGAATACGGGCCATTCCAAGCAAATGTTAGATGGGGGTAAAAAACTTTTCCACGATCCATTTCGCCTGTCCATGTTTTGCCCCTCGCCGCACGGCGCAACTCGGGGGAGTGCGTGACAGTGGGCAACCCAGAAATTTTCAAAAAAGACAGATCGACAATGGAACCGGAGGAATTGGTAGAGCGGATGCTGGTGGATGGTGGTGAGGAAGTGTCTTCGGATAACGGAGGGTGGGATGATGTCCGCGGTGTCTTGCAAACCATGGTCAGTCGCGATGCGTTCCAACGTTGGTTCGGTGCCGCGCGTTGGCTCGGAGTCGAGGACGACGTTGCCTCCATCTCGGTGCCGGGTGAAATCCATCAGGTCTGGATCGAGACGAACTATCTGCCCGAACTCACGATGGCCGTGACCGGTGTTTTCGATGAAGTGCGCGATGTCCGCGTGGTGATCAGCGAGGACGCCGCCGCTTCTAACAAAAATGAGAATGGTGGGGTCCATCATGCGGCATCACCACCACGCCCAACCAAGGCCGCCGCGCTTGAAGGCGAGGCGCTCGACCGCCGCACCAAGGCTGCCGGACTCAATCCCGCCCACACCTTCGCCAGCTTCGTCGTCGGTGCTAACAGCCAGTTCGCCCACGCCGCCTGCGAGTCGGTCGCCACGAAAACCGGCATCGGTTACAACCCGCTCTTCATCTACGGCGGCCCAGGTCTCGGCAAGACCCACCTCATGCAAGCCATCGGCCATGAGATCCTCCGACGCCAGCCTGGATCTCGGGTCATCTATCTGACCTGTGAGAAATTCACCAATGAGTTCATCGACGCCATCCGCAAGGGCGACATCGAGAAATTCCGCCGCCGCTACCGCAGCTCGGATGTCCTGCTCATCGACGACGTCCAGTTCCTCGGTGGCAAGGATCGCTCGCAGGAGGAGTTTTTCCACACCTTCAACACCCTCCTCGACGGCCGCAACCAGGTCGTCCTCACGTGCGACCGCCCGGCCTGTGAGATCAAGAGCCTCGAGCCCCGGCTGATTTCCCGCTTCGAATGCGGACTCACCGTTGAGATGCAGCCGCCGTTGATGGAAACACGGATGGCGATTCTCAAGAAAAAGGCGATGGACTGGAAAGTCCGCGTCGATGAGTCCGTCCTTACCTTCCTCGCCGAGAAGATCCGCACCAATGTCCGCCGCCTCGAAGGCGCTCTCATGCGGGTTGCCACCTACGCCTCGCTCGCCGGGGAAAGCGTCACCGTAGAGAGAGTCGAGCACCTGCTCCGCGACCTGATCCGCGAGGAAGCCAGCCGTCAGGTGAGCATCGATTCCATCCAGAAGGCCGTGGCAGAGCATTTCGACGTCCGCCTCGCCGACATGACCAGCCGGCGACGCCCCGCGAGCATCGCGTTTCCACGGCAGATCGCCATGTATCTGAGCCGCTCGCTGACCAAAGGATCGCTGATGGAAATCGGCGAGGCATTCGGCGGCCGCGACCATGGAACGGTCATCCACGCCTGCAAGAAAGTCGGCGAGCGGATCACCGACGAGCCGGGACTGAAGGAAAGCATCGCCCGCATCGAGTCCCAGCTCCGGCGCTGATTCGCAGACTGTTTCGGGATTGTTCACAAAAGCTTGCCAAGGGGCATTGAAAGCGGAAACTCCCCCGCAACAACACCCCCTTTATTGCATTTATGAAGTTCCGCATTTCCAAGGAAGCCTTTCTCGACGGCCTGCAAAAGGTCCAACACGTGGTCAGCTCGCGCACCACTTTGCCCATCCTTTCCAACGTCCTGCTGGTCGCCAAGGATGGCCGCCTCCAGTTCACCACGACGGACCTGGATGTCGGAATCACCGGCTCCGTCGAGGCGCAAATCGAGAAGGAAGGCGCCACCACGCTGCCTGCCAAGCGTCTCGTGAGCATCATCCGCGAGCTTCCTTCGAGTGAGGTCGAAGTTTCCGTCGATGCGAAAAACCACGCTTCCATCCGCAGCGGCCCGTCGTTCTTCAAAATCATCGGTTTGGGTGAAGCCGAGTTCCCGCCGCTCCCTGATTTCGAGGGAGCCAAGGTCTTCAAAATCCCGCAACAAACCCTGCGCGATGGCCTCAAGAAAACCTCCTACGCGATCTCCACCGACGAGACACGCTACGTTCTCAACGGCATCTTCACCTCCTTTCGCGACGGCAAAATGACGCTCGTCGCCACCGACGGCCGCCGCCTCGCGATGGTCGATGCCGACCTCGAATTCCCCGCCTCCCATGAAACGGATGTCATCATCCCGACCAAGGCCGTGCAGGAGCTCCAGCGTTTGTTAGGCGATGCCGGCGAGGTCGTCGTCAAACTCAGCGACAGCCAGATTTCCTTCACCGTCGGCGACAGCCTGCTCGCCAGCAAGCTCATCGAAGGCAACTACCCGAACTACCGCCAGGTCATCCCGGGCGACAGCAACGAGCGCGTTGTCATCGGTCGCGAGGCGCTGCTCGAAACCGTCCGCCGCGTTTCCCTCCTTTCCTCCGACAAGTCGAACTCGGTCAAACTCGTCTTCAGCGAGAACCACATCGAAGTGACCGCCAACTCACCGGATGTCGGTGAAGCCCAGGAGTCGATGGACGTGATCTATCAAGGCCCGCCGATGCAGATCGCATTCAACCCCGAATTCCTCCAGGCCCCGCTCCGCGCCCTCGACAGCGCCGATGTCTATCTCGATCTCATCGACGAAATGAGTCCCGGCGTCCTCCGCATCGAAGGTACCTTCCTCTACGTCCTCATGCCGATGCGCGTGACGAATTGAGTTGGAATCCAGCTCCTGTCTTTTCCAAAACGCCTGTCGCAAGACAGGCGTTTTTTGTTGCCGATCAAGCTTCCGGAAAGATGAAATCCACGCCCTTGCGGCTCCAGGCTTTGGTGAATTCCTCCTGCAGTTTCTCGAACGTTCTTCCGTCTAGCAGAATCGCGAGCGCTTCCTCGCCTTCTTTCCCATCATGGAGCGCCTTGAGAAATGCCTTCATCCGCTTGCCATCGCCGTCGCCGTCCATGTGGAGGAAGTAGGTGGTCATCAACAGGCCGCAGCCGTAGCCGAGCTGGGGTTGTTCCTGGAAGCTGGGATAATCCTGCAGCATGAAGCTTTTGAGGTCAGGCATCTTGATCTTGGTGCCCAACGCGCGGCCGCCCATGTCCTTCGCTCCATAGCCGGTGACGTATTCAATGATCGGCTTCTGGTTGCCGCGGACGCTGAAAATTCCCGAACGATACGGAGTAATGGCGACATACTCGGCGATGCCTTCGGAGAACCAGCCCACCGCGCCATCGGCGAAATAACACCTCGGCGATAGCTGGTGGGTCAGCTCGTGCGGAATCGTGCTGCTGCTCTTGTCCCGATCTAACATATAGCTGCTGCCGACCGGTTTCACCCCGAGGCTGTCGAGCGGAACGAGCACCGCATTCTTCCCACCGATGAAAACACCCGCACTGCCGGATGGGCCGCCGGCTCTCACGTAGTCCTCGAGTTTTTCGAATAACAGGATCTGGAATTTGCCGGAAGTCCTCACGCCGCCGTTGATCGCCAGCGGCAGGGTGCGGCAATACAAATGGGTCGCCTCGAACATGACCGCGAAGCCCTTGACCACGGATTTCGAAAGCCGCACATCGCAAAGATAGCGGTAGTTGGCGCTCTCGTAGATGAAGCGCTTTTTCTCCGCGTTTTCCTCCACCGTGTTGATTTCCGGATCCTCGCTGAATTTGATCATATCCGGCCATGGGGCATCGAAATTGAGCGTCTTGCTGCTATCGGCAGGACCTTTCCCAGGTGGCGCGATGGCAGCGAGCGACTTCCGGTTTTCCTCAACATTCTTGCGGTCGGCCTCGGAAAGCTTGGCGAGCGGGTAAGGGACTTCACGCCCGTCTTTGAGTTTGAGAACGACGGACTGGCCTTCGATCCGGGCAAGGCTGGCCTCGATTTTCCGATCCTGGGTATCGGTCCAAGTACGGACTTCAGCGGCGCTCGCGAAGGAAAGGGTCAGGAAGAAAATGGTAGGAATTCGCACAGTTGGGTTTGGTGGGTTGGACACGAGACGCTAACCGCAAACCCGGGCGAGTCGAGTAAAGCCTTGCCGCCGGGGAAAGCACCGGACCGGCAAGTCGCGGCTTGGAAATCGCCCGATGGCGTTCATCATCCCGCCGCGCCCATGGAAGAACCTGCTGTCATCGAAGAAACCACCGCCCCGGAGCCGATCCCGCCGACGCCGGGACTGCGGCAGGATCTGGCGGTGTTGATGAAGGTGCGGCTGAATTTTTTCGTCCTCGTCACCACGTTTTTCGGCTTCCTGCTCTATTCGCTGGGCACGGAAATGAATTGGATGAAGCTGCTCCACACCATCCTCGGAACGGGAGCGGCGGCCTTCGGCTCGGCGGCGTTCAATCAGTTGATGGAGGTCGATCTCGATGCGCGGATGAAGCGCACGGCGGACCGGCCGCTGCCGTCACGACGGATGGATCCGCTCGTCGCGTTCGGCATTGGCTGGGTGTTGTCGGCCATCGGCATCATCCATCTGGCGGCGCAGGTGGGAAATCTGGCAGCCTATCTGGCGGCGGCAACGGTCGCGATTTACGTTTTCATCTACACGCCGATGAAGCGCTTCAGCTCGGCGAACACGCTGGTCGGCGCGGTGACGGGCGCGATCCCTCCGGTCATCGGCTGGGTCGGTGCGGGCGGGTCTATTGGTTGGGCGGCTTGGTTTCTTTTCGGGCTGCTGTTTTTCTGGCAGCTCCCGCATTTCATCGCGATCAACTGGCTTTACCGCGACGAGTATGAATCGGTGGGCTACAAGATGTGGTCGAACGGCGATCTAACCGGAAAGAAGAGCGGACTGCTTTCCGCGATGTTCGCGCTGATGCTCGCGGTCTTTTCCCTCATGCCGGCGTTCCTCGGCTTCGCGAACCTGTTGTGGACCATCGTCGGACCGCTGCTCGGTTTCCTGATGATGGCGCTGGCGCTGAAATTCACCCGCGACGGTGAACGCACCTCCGCGCGACGCCTCTTTTTCTTCACGCTGCTCTACATCCCGGTCGCCTTCCTGGTGCTGGTGTTCGCGTGGAAATACTAACGGCTGAATTTTCATGAATGAGTTGATCGCATCCACGCAACGTCTGGCGGACGAATTGAGGGAACTTGAATTCTCACCGCCGGTGGCCTGTGTTTACCGCACGCTGGACTACACTTGGAAAGCGCACGAACAGTATTTGGAGCGCTACGGAAAAGGGAAAAAGCGCATCGTCTTTCTCGGTATGAATCCCGGACCTTTCGGTATGGCGCAGACCGGCGTGCCCTTCGGTGAAGTTGCCGCGGTGCGCGACTGGATGGGCATCGAGACCGAGATCGACAAACCCGCGAACGAACATCCGAAACGCCCTATCGAAGGTTTCCAATGCCAGCGCTCCGAAGTCAGCGGCCGACGCTTGTGGGGACTTTTTTCCGAGCGATATGAAAATGCCGGTGATTTCTTCAAAGATCACTTCGTGCTGAATTTCTGCCCGCTCGTCTGGATGAGCGCGACCGGTGCGAATCTAACGCCTGACAAGCTTTCCGCTTCGGAAATGGCCCCAGTGGAGGCGGCATGCCAGAAACACCTTCAGGAAGTCATCGCGCTGCTGAAACCGTCATGGCTGATCGGGGTGGGGGGATTCGCCGAAGAACGGTTGAAGCGCGCTGCGGAATCTTGTGGCAGCAAGGCCAATGTCGGGCGGGTGCTGCATCCGTCACCCGCGTCACCGGCAGCTAACAGAGGCTGGGCGGAAGCGGCGGGCAAGCAGCTCACTGCGCTTGGGATCTGGTGATTCATAAGGAGCCCGGACGTCTCGTCCACGAAGCCGATGGGCTGCGAAATGGCGGCGCAAAGCTCTTCTCTTTCACTTCTCATCGCAGGTGGGCCACAGTCCCACCCTCCTTATTCCAGGGTCGCCAACAGCTCCTTGATCAATTCCGCATCCTCTGTCCTCTCCGCCTTTTCCAACGACTGGTTGAGATTGTTGAGCAAGCGCAGCAGGATGATTCCGGGACCGGCGGACTGCCGCAGGAGATCGCGCTGCGGGCGGGTGAGCTCCGGACTCTCCAACAGCGTGGACTGAAGATGCAGCTGCCCCTTGTCGAAGCAGTCGATGATCAACGGAAAGCTGTCCTCGAAAATCCGGCACATGAAATGACCGGGGAAATTCACTCCTTCCACTTCGAGATCAAGCCGGCGGCCCACCAAAATGAAAATCAGGCAGAGTCCGAGCGGGTTCGAACGTCCTTCCGCGATGCACCACGCGAGATCCGAGTTGCGGACATCATAGTAATTTTCCTGATTGGCCGAAAGCCGCTTGCTGTCGAAAAGAAACGAGCGGAGTTCGTTCGCGCTGCTGACGCCCTCATCGGCGGCTTCCTCCGCGATCAGGTCCAGCGCATCCGACAGCGGTTGCCGCAGCGAAATTCCATCGTGAAGGAAATCGGACAAGGTGCGGAGCAACGCCTCGAAGGATTCCCAGTCTTCCTGAAGCGCCCAGGCACCGCCACTCGGCGCGATCCATTCCCTTGATAGAATTTCGCGGCGCGGTGGACTGAGCATTTCCGCGAGCAGTTCCTTCTCATGTTCGCTGAGCTGGCGGGGCCGCGTGGCAAGCCATTCGCTGATGTCACCGCCGCAGAGGGCGAAGCGTTCCGACACGCGCGAGCGGACTTCGGGGGTCTCGTCATCCAGGAGCCGGAGAAGAGCATCAAGCTCCTCGGGTGCGGGCGGCGCTGCGTTCATCGCAGGGGTCAAAATGGATCGAGGGACTTGGGAAAAAGATGGTGCGCGATACTGGGTTCGAACCAGTGAAAGGAACTGAATGTCTGTAAATCAGTGATTTGCAGCAGTTTGCGAGGAATTGAAACAGTAAAAACTTGCCACGTTGGCAAAAATAGGGGGCAGTATGGGGGGCAGCGAAAGGAAAGAACTCATGGCTTCACTGAGAAAACGAAAAGGATCGAACGTCTGGCAAGCGCAATACTACGTACCGGACGTGGAAAACGGAGGGCTGAAACAGGTTCGGAAATCCACGGGGCGCACGAATAAAAAGAAGGCTATGATCGCAGCCATCGAACTCGAACGCACCGCGCTGGGCACCATAGAAGCAGGGAGCGATGCCTCCCGCTTGGCGAAGGCGGTGCTTGCCGAGGCTGTCGCGGAGATTGAGCGCGAGACATTCACCGGACTCTCCGCACGGAAGCATTTGGCCAAGCTGCTTGCTCTCGCCACCGGTGAGGAGCTGAAATCCTTCACGCTGGAGACATGGTCTGCCGAATGGCTCCGCAGGAAAGCGCGGGATAGCTCCAAGGCGACGATGGCGCGATACAACGGGCATGTGGAAGCGTTTCTTGAATGGCTGGGTGACGAACGCCGCAAAAAGCCATTGGAGAGTGTCACGCCGCAGCACGTCCGTGAATGGCGGGAGAGCTTGCAGGATGCCGGACGGGCAGGGAAGACGGTGCTGTCCTACGTCAAGGACGTGGGGGCGGTCTATCGAGCGGCAATGCGGGAGGGGCTCGTTTCTTTCAACCCGTGTTCCACTGCCATAGGTGACGTGGAAACTTCCGACAGTCTCGACCGGAAACCATTCTCGGGTGAGGACGTGGAGGCTCTTCTCAAAGCTGCTCCAACGGAAGAGTGGCGCGGGCTGATACTGGTTGCCGCCTTCACCGGGTTACGCCTTGGCGATGCCGCCCGCCTTTCCTGGGAGGCGGTGGATCTTGAAGCAAAACGAATCACGCTCATTCCATCCAAGACTAAGAAGAAAAAGCGGGAAGTTAGAATTCCCATTCAGCCGGACTTGCTGGCATTTTTCGAAAGCGTCCCGATCCACAGCGACAAACCGGACGCGCCGGTATTCCCGACGCTGGCAAAGACTCCAGTAAACACGATGAAGGGACTTAGCACCACCTTCGTGGGCATCATGGCCGCAGCCGGCGTGGATCGCGGGAAACCGTCCCGCGTGCTCGACGAGGGGCAGACGGCAGGCAAAGGTCGCATCACCTACGAGCGTGGTTTCCACAGCTTGCGCCACACGTTCACGACATGGCTCCGCACCGCTGGCGTTCCCGAAGAAGACCGCATGGCACTTACCGGCCACAGCACCCGCGAAAGCCACCAAATATACAGTCACACCGATGAGGCGGCGCTCCGGGTTGCAGTCGCCAAACTTCCAAGGCTGACCCCCGAAATGCCATGAGCGATAAGAAGGGCGAACTTCCCCGCGATTTACGGGGATTGTGTGGTGGCACCGCGGAGGACGCGGACGGATCTCACCGCATCCTCCTTTTCCCCGTTAGGGCTTATGCCAACGTATGCGAGGTGCGGACGAAGCTGGAATGGGAACTCGTTAACCCTGATACTCACATCGACGACACGGCCAGCCTACGTGAACAACTGGAATTCGTGAAGAAAGAGCAAGCTGAGATGGAGCGAAGAATCCTCGATCACTTCGAGCCTCGCCATCCTAACAACAAGGGACCTTTTCCGGACACGGTTGACCATGGCGCAAAGCGCAAGGTGATGAAGGCGATGGCTGATGCGAAGGCAGGAAATTACGATCGCAGTAGTAATTCAAAGACGCTGAAAGCCGTTCTCCGAGCCGTCGAATACTCCCGGAAACACGGACGCATGCCATCGCATGCCGAGCTGAAGAGTTGCGGGTTTAACGATCAGCAAGCGACGGACGCCGGAAAGTGGTTGGCAATGCAGAATGATCCTCATCCTGATCCTCTGTTTCTTCCGCTCGATGAGCCGAAACAAGGACGTCCACCGAAAAAGTAGGAGGAGTTTCGGCAAACGGCCAGAGCTGTTAAAAGTGGGCAGCGTTCCTATGAACGCAAACCACATCAACAAAACCGACCAAGAAGCCGAATGGGCGCGCGAAAAGCAAATCACCGCGCAATTCGGACTTACCCACACGATCCTCTATAACCTCCGCAAGGAAGGCAAGATTCGCACTCTGTCTCTCCGTGGCGAGGGGAAGCAGTATGGAGCCCGCCTCTTCAATGTCGCCTCGGTCCGCGAGTATCTCGCTGATCAGGAAGCCATGGAGGTGAAGCCATGACCACGCGCTCCCGACGCCAAAACGAGGCACACTTGGCCCCGGACGCCATGCTTACCGAAGCTGAACGGCCAGTCGTCGCTAACATCGAGAAACGCCTGTCCGATCAGGAATACGGGACATCGCTCGATACTCTCGATCTGTTTCACAGCTTGCCGGCTTCCGAGCAAGGATGGGGAAAGGAAGTGGTGGATTATGAGTAACCTACCTCAATTCCTATTGGACATGGTTGCCGCCGTTCCGGCTTCCGGTGGTGGCGTTCACGGTTGGCTTCACAACGTTGCGCGCCAACTCCACTTCCACCGTGACCGGGCAAGTATCATCTCCTTGCTTACATCTGCCGTAGGAGGCTGCGGACGCCATGTTCCCGCCCGCGAGATCGAGGCAGCCGTTGATGCTGCAGCAAAGGTGGCATGGATGCCGAGCGGGAGTCGTTCTCCTGTCGGCAATAAACCAAAGCCGCAGTGGCCCAGCATCAATTCCGAAATGCGGGAGGCCATCATCAAGAACGAACCATTCGACTTGGCTTCTCTCGCTGATGCGTCGCCGATGCGTTGCGATCAGGAATCCACACCGACCGAGTGGCTCATTGACGAGATTTTTCCCGGCAATCCTCTGCTATGCGTCGGTAAGTCGGCCTACGACTTCCGCACCGCCCCCAGGAACGCGTTTCGCGGCCATCTCGCCCGTTATCAGTTCATCACTCCGAGCGCAATGTTGGCGAAGACAGGCTTGACCAAGGAAGGTAAGGTATCGGAGCACTGCTTGGAGAACACCGGCGCGAGAATGTTTCTCGTCACCGAGTTCGACAGCGGCAGCTCAGACGAGCAGGCCGCGTTAATATGGCACCTCCGCAAATTCGCCCCCCTGGCCATGGCATTGTCATCAGGAGGAAAGAGCATTCACGCATGGTGGAATTGTCAGGGGTTGGACGAGTCCGTTCCGCGTAAGTTCATGCGCTATGCCGTCTCACTCGGGGCCGATCATGCTACATGGACGCGCTCCCAGTTCGTCCGCATGCCAAATGGATGGAGGCCTGACAAAAAGAAGTGCCAAGAAGTCTATTTTTTCAACCAGGACGTAGCAAAGGAGGTCTCTCCGTGAAAACTCTCTCTGATTTATGGATGCCGCCTCCTGACCCGGATCTCATCGCGGAAGCTCGCGCAGTCACGACCTTCGAGACCACCGCTTCCACCGCTCCCACCGGGAATCCAGCCGGTGCAACCAAGAGACTGACGGGGTTCGAGCATGCTGACCAAGGAAACGCCGAGCGCGTTTTCCAGTATGCGGGGGATACCTTCAAGTATGTCGTGGAGTCTGGAAAATGGCTTGTGTGGAACGGGAGCCGGTGGATTCCAGACACTACGGGGCACATGGTCCGGCTCTTCGTGGATGTGATGAAAGCAACAGGCAAGCAAGCGTTCGATGACATATCAGACCCACGAAAAGCCGAAGCAATGGCTAAGTTCGCCCTTCGGAGTCTCGATCAGCCCCGGGTGGCGGCTGGTTTGGAAATGCTGAAGTCGATCAAGGGAGTATCCGTTTCCGTTAACGACTTGGACAAGGATCCATGGATACTTGGAACACCAGACGGGATGATCGACTTGACCACCGGGTCCACAATCACGCCGGATCGTGGCAGACTCATCACAAAATCCATTGGGACTGAGTGTGATCCAACCGCCACATGTCCAACATGGAAGAAGTTCATTAATACAGTCACCGGCGGCGACCCGGAACTGGAAGCCTATCTTCAAGTGGCGGTGGGATACACGCTTACGGGCTCCAACCGTGAGCAGTGCTTGTTCTTTCTACATGGCAAGGGTTCCAACGGCAAAGGTGTGTTCAGCGAAACTCTGAAGCGTCTTTTCGGCGACTACGGTCAGACGGCACCGGAAACGATGTTTACGAAGGACCGTAATCAAGGACCGAGCAACGACATTGCGCGCCTCGCTGGGTGCCGTCTCGCAATCGCTGCCGAGCTTGAAGAAAACGTCAGTTTCGCGGAGAGTCGTATCAAGGCGTTGACGGGTGACGACACAATCAGCGCCAGGTTCCTTTTCAAGGAACTCTTCGACTTTCGTCCAACGCATCACTTCTGGATCTCCGGGAACCACAAGCCTAACATCCGAGGTGCCGACATGGGGATATGGAGGCGTATCCGCCTCCTTCCTTTCACGGTTTGCATCCCCGATGACCAGAAGGATCGAAGGCTAGCGGAGAAGCTTGAAGGAGAACTTCGTGGAATTCTGAATTGGGCTCTGGAAGGGTGTATCCGCTGGCAATCCGAGGGACTGACTACCCCGCGCTGTGTGAAGCTCGCAACGGACGAATACCGCGCCGAAGAGGACGTGCTTGGTCAGTTTTTGGACGATTGCACTCGCGAAGAGCGCGACGGGCGTGTGCTCATGGCGTCCTTGTATCAGGCCTACCAAGGATGGACCGAGCGTGAGGGGCTAAAGTATCCCCTCACAGCCCGGATTTTTAATCGGAAGCTGGTTGAGCGCGGTCTGCAGCACTACAAATCAAACGGCGGTAAATTCTGGAAAGGCATTGATACGACATGATGCCTCCAGGGTCTAAAGGGTCTGATCCGAGGAGTTTGCACAACCTACCCATACAGTTCTCTCTTGTGGGTAGGTTGTGAAAACAGAGATACTTCAGACCCTTTAGACCCTTTAGACCCTGCTGTGCTCAATACCCCAGCCGTAGGACTGCTTCCTGAAGCCACTCGTGCTGCGAGTTCAGCCAATCCTTGATTTCAATCCTCATGAGGCACCTCCGGTTCATCCCTTCCCTCTTCCGGCTCATCGGCTTCCAATGCGCTGGATTGTGGAATGAACCTGGCGTGGGCCTTTAGCAGATAGGCCTTGGAGCTCTCACGGTTCGCCTCGTAGCTTAGGGACGCGTTGATGAACTGGAGTCGGGCCTTGGCGTTCGCGATAATGTCGGTCCAATCGTATGCCCACACTTGGATATTCAAATCCGCATCGTCAAAAACCAGGCCGGGTGGCTTGTCACGCTGCTTGGCCTTTCGCTTCGCATGTTCGTCCATGTTATTTGACACGACAACGAAGCGCCACCGGGTCTTCTCTTTCAAGAAGCGGGGATCTTTGGCTACGGCAATCGCATAGCCTTCGACCTGACCGAGGATCTTCGAGTTGATCGGCTGCGAGGGACGTTTGAGTTCGATGACAAGGTGATCCCTTTCATCGTGGCGAGGTTGGATGATACGACTGAGCATCAGATCGACACGCCCTTGTTTGTCGCCTTCCAAAAGGACGGGTCCATCATCATCATTTCGGTTCCCCAACTCGCCGAGGTGGAGCTTCAACACTTCCTCCAGACGCTCTTCACTGCCCGACAGGGTGAAGTTCTCGTCGAAGATCCAAGCTTCGTTTTCCAAGATTTTGTGGAGTTGATCACGCTCCAGCAGTTTCTTTTTCGTGTCCTTGTCGAATACCAGATTCTCTAGGCCGACGAGGAAATCCAGCCGGTTGGCAACTGTCTTGGCGGCCGTGATAATGGCTTGGAACGAGGTCTTGTTCAGGAGGTCGGCGAGATCATCCTGTTCTTTGGGTTTCAGTTTGAGGACCTCGGTGATGATCTGCTGGAGAGACTCGGGGTTCTGGTGGAGCGCTTGGGCGAGCAAGCGGAAAACGAACTGCTTCGATTTGACGTCGGATTCATCAAAGTCCGGAAGGTAGGATTCCACCTTGACGGCGATGATGTCGAAGACCTGCCGCTCGGCCTCTTCGACTGGGCTGAGATGCTCCTTCTCGTCGTAGGGGTAGATGTCCTCTTCCTTCCAGCGTTCGACAGCAGGAATGTGTTGCTCGGCAAGCCGCTTCCGGAAGTAGCCGCGGATGGCCTTTTTGGAGGCTTTCAGGATCGCATCGAGGTCGGGACTGAGTTCTTCGATTACCAGCAGTCCATCCTCGTTGAGCTTGCGGAAGTGATCCGTTTTGATGAAGGCGGTGAAGTGGAATCCCGGTGCTCGAATCTGGACGCCGGCATCCGCTTCATGAAGGCACACGCCACTGCTGTCGCAGAGATGGAGCACGCGCTTCGTCGGTGTCTTCCATTCGATTAGATGGATGTCCACCGCGATCTTGCTGCCGTCTCCCAAGACCACGTTAACGAGTTGGATGTCCTTGGTGCGATCTTGGATGATTGAGGGATCGACGGCGACACCGTTGAATTGGATTTCAACCTTGGGGTATTTGCTGAGGTAAGCGGCAAATTGCTTGGCCAGTTCGTCGATGGCCGTGTCGTCAAGCAGCGTTCCGAGGGTTTTCTCGATTTCAGAAATCAGTACCTCGGTTCCCGGGGCGTCGCCATTGGCCGCCACCGGCTCGTTGAAGGCTGGCTTTTCACGGGAGTCAGCCCGGCCAATGATCTGATAGCGGAAGGATTGGCTGGCACCGTTCTTGAAGACGGTGTTCCACTCGACACGGTTGCCTAGCGCAAAGGCCTTGAATCGGCCCTCTCCCTTGGAACCGTGAAGGGATCTGCCCTTGAAGCGCTTCGCGGAACTCTTCCATGAGTTCCCGAGGTCGCCGAAATACGATTCCACTTTGTCGTGCGGGATGCCCGTCCCGTGATCACGGACACGAATGCGTTCCAAGCCCGACATCGTGTTCTGTTCCAGCTCGACCTCTATCAAATCCGATCCCGCATCCAAGCCATTCCAGATGAGTTCGGACAGTGCTTTCATCGGGGCGACCGTAGCGAGGCGCTCCAGAAAATCCTTCTTTGCTGATACAGTGATAGTTTTCATAGCCTTCAAACGAGTCGCGTCCTTCCTGTGAGGAGTTCCTGCATCGTGATGTATTTCCGAACAGCAGGACCAGCACGTAATCCTTGATCCATGCCGCGACGAAGGTCATCGCAAGATTGCCAGAGGGAGGAGTAGAGTTCGGATTTCTTGAGTGCCATGAACCGGGTTAAGGATGGGGGAAGCGGAGAAAATCAGTGTGTTCCGAGGGGTCGCGGAGAGCCGCCGATTGGAGCCCGGACCATGCGCGGAGAATGGCGGGCCTCCCTGAGGATGGCGAGCGGTTTCTAGGTTAGGAGACCGCAGCATCGGTGTGGGCCAAAATGGTGGCAGGGGTGATGGAAGATAAGGATCAGGAGAACTCGAATGGAACGCCCGGCCGATGAGGATTGCCGGAAATGGTGATCGCGAAATCCGACCTGAACCCGTCACTGGTCAAAAACTGCAACAGACCCGAAAAACCCAAAAAAGTCATACCAATCTGACTTCCAATGCTTTGAGTAATTTATTCGCCACGAAACCGCTGCACTTTTTCACCACTAGCAGAAACGAGGTTTTGCAGTTTTTGAGCACGTATATCATTGATAACAAGATAATTAGTGAGGCAACCTGCTCAAAAACTGCAAATGCGTTGTTGACCACCTATTATTTAAGGAGGGGTGTGCCGCTCTAAGGGAGTCGCAATCGGACTCGTGACCGTTCCTGTCCCGAGGAGAACGCTCCTGGCGAGACCATTCGTCCAGACGCCTACCGCTTGCCCGTCGAGCAAAGGAGCCTCATACAGCTCATCCCCTGGCTGTCGCGCATGGTGTCGGATGACGGCCAAGTGTCTCCAGTTTGGTTTTCGAATGGATTTCCCGTGCTCGATTCCCGGATGTGGCGAACGGGTTTGGCGGCTATTCCTTTTACCAGATCGAAAATCGCGAAATCAGGAACAAAACTCGACCTACCTGATTATGGTCGTTTTTCGGCCTTTTCGCAAAACACATGAAGAGGTGAACCCAGAGCCGCAGCCAGATCGTAAAGGGCCATGATGCTGGGGACACGCTTCTGACTTTCCCATCGGCTGATTGCCGCCCTATCTACCCCGCTAGCAGCAGACCAAGCTTCGTGGGACAGTCCTTTATCCTGTCGTTCCTTGAGCATGACCTTGATTAGTTCTTCGAGGAACGATTCCGCTTCCTTGCTGGGCATTGCTCCAGCATTGCAGATGGAACCTCATTCGGATACGTGACGGATGACACCGTGACGTTTGACACGTTGAATCGAGGATGCTAGACCCACGGTATGCGGCTCCCCCTCACGGTCCTTAGTTTGGTCTTTCCACTTTTCGTGGGCTGTTCCCGAAACCTCAAGAACCCTTCGAAGGCAGCCGCCCCGCCCGGTGCCACCCCTCCCGCAACCGCCGCACCTGAAAAAGCACCAGCTGATCCGCTCAACCCTTCCGATCCGGTCCAACAGGCGATGCTTGGTTGGAAATACCAGACGGGAAAAGGGGTGGTTCAGGATTATTCGGAAGGGGTGAAATGGTACCGGAAAGCCGCCGAACAGGGGGCCGCAATCGGTCAGGTTTCTTTAGGTCTCTGCTACGTCAGCGGCAAAGGTGTCGACCGCGACTACTCCCAGGCATGCGGGTGGTTCCGAAAAGCCGCGGAACAAGGGGATCCGGACGGCCAGTTCAGACTCGGTGTCTGCTACAACACTGGTGCGGGGACAGGCAAGGATCTCACCGTTGCCTACATGTGGTACAACCTTGCTGCCGCGTCGAACAACAAAGCTGCGGCGGCTAGCGCCAGGGAGAATCAAGCCATTCTGGCGAAAACGATGTCCCAGAAGGATATTGCCGAGGCGCAACGCATGAGCCGGGTGTGGAGAAAGAAATAACAGAGCCGGTCATCAAGGAAGTTATCCGGCGTCCAAAAAAACAAACCGAGCGATGATCACTTTTCCGTGCCCGCATTGCGAAATCAACATTTCGGCTGAACCTGAACACGCGGGTGCGACGGCGGATTGTCCGTCGTGCGGAAAACATCTTGCAGTGCCCAATGAGGTCTCTGCGGAACAACCGCCTGATCATATCGCACCAGCTCCAGTTGAAGAGGCTGGAATCCCTGCTGTTCCGATCCCGGCATTCACGATGGCCAGCCTTAAACCTTTGTTCGTCTGCTGTCTGGCATTCGGGTGGGTGTTCAGCCAGTTCCTGCCGATTCGCTACTTCATCAGTAGTGGCTTCGTAGGGCAGGCCATTCCCGTGGCATTGATTGCGCTCCCAGCCCTGCTCCTTGCCGTCGTGGGAATTTATCTCTTCGTCCGACCCGCCCGTATTCCCACGTTGCTGGCATTTGGAACGCTTTTCTTTACGATGATCGTCGGTCTGGCGGGCCTATTCCTTTTCCAGGGTCTTGCGATATACAGCGTGAACTCCTCCGTCCATATGGGAGGCAAGGGAGCCGGGGTTGTCCTCATCCTGAGGGCCGTCGGATGGGCCTATCAATCGATCAATTCCTCCAGCGTCATTCATCAATTCTTCGGTTTCATCTTCGGAGTGGGACTTTGCGAGGAGATGACAAAGTTGCTTCCGCTGTTTTTCCTTCTCCTGTTCAAAGGCAATCGACCCATTGGAATCGACTACCGGGGGTTCCTGATCGTGGGGTTCTCTTCCGGCCTGGGCTTTGGAATCGGAGAGGCGCTTTATTGCTATGCGCCTTGGAGCGGAAATGTCGTGACTGGGGCCAACGTCATCCGCTGGTTTGCCTGCGTTCCGGCCCACGGGATCTACGCGACCACCGATGCCGCGATCCTTTGGCTCCTTGCCCCGAAGCTGCGGGAATTCGAAGGCTTCTATCAAAAGCTCGGCATTTTCGCCCTCGCGGCGTTCGCCGTAGCCATCGTGCATGGGACCTACAACGTGTTGTCGAACAGCCAGTGGATCGGAATCGCGATCGACGCAGCAACGATTGTATTGATGTATTACGTCGTAAAGTTTGTGGATAATCGGTCCTCCCGGCAACAACTTCAGGATGAAGCTCATTCGGAATACAGCCCTGGCTTTCAGAAATGGATCCACGGTTACGAAACAGGGCAACGGAGGCTCAAGCGATTGTATCTCTTCGCTGCAACCATGATCCTCGTCTCACAGGTCTTTTCCTCGTCGGAGGAGAAACTCCAACAACTCCAGTCTCGTGGTCTGGAGGGATTGGAAGGCACCGACGTTTCCAGTAGCTCGTCTGAGCCAACCTACAGCATCGCCGAGCTTCAGAATGCGGCGAGAGATGTCGAGCGACGCGCGCGGTTGGAGCGGGAGCAGATGAAGAACCCCACGCCTGAGATGGTGCGGCGGGTGGCCGAAGAGTCTGCCGCTCAGATCGAGCGGGCCATGCGCGGTCAGTCCACTTCACAGGGGAGCAATACCCTGAATCGGGCAAATGACTACGGCAGCGGCGCTGGCGTCCCCTTGGCCCCGGAAACGCAGGATGTCCGCAAACGCTTCGACGCTGACGGCCGCTATGCGGTGCCGCAGCCGTCACAGCGCACCTACGACCACCGCTAGTGCCGCCAGATACGGCTTTCGTAAACCTTGGGATAGTTTTCGATTCACTAAGCCCTATTCACTCCAGACAAAGCGGACCCCACCTGTGACGATCATCTGTTCTCACTCGTCGTAGGTGCAGGCGTATTCGGGATTCCCGCATCCCTTGCAGATGCTGAGATCAAACGGGATGCGGAAGATATTCGATTCCGCCTCAGCGGAGGGCTTCACCTGGACTACGATGGTGTAGTGCTCGCCTTCGGGCAGCGCGATTTTGGAAACGACCAGGTCACCTTTTTTTCGAACTCCAGTTTCACCTTGCCGGTGGGGGCCTCGGCGGTGGCGGTGACGACTTGTGCGGCGGCTGGTGTTGGAGGTGAAGACATCCTAAACACAGTCTGTTGCCTTTGGTGCAATTTTTTGGTGTCCCAATATCGGTTTGGGTCCAAAAAAGAAGTAAAGCAGCAGAACGCACAAATAGTACACGCCCGCAAAGGCGTAATATGTGGCAACGCCTCCTGAATTGGGAATAACGGGAAAAATCAGTGCAGTGGAATTTACCATCATCTGCAATATCAGGACGGCGATTCCGCTTTTTGTATGTGAGTAAATAAATGAGCACATCGCGGCGACGCCGAGCACGCTGATGAACAGTGCCAGCGGCGGAAGTCCCGGGAAAACGCCTACATTTAAAAGCACCATCGGCATCCACCAGAGAGTCCAAACAACTCCCACGATCTGGCTGCCGATGAAGGGCGTGAACTTGCCGGAAAAATGGCGGATGGCATAGCTCACCCAGACAATTTCCCCGATGAATGACCCGATGACGATGGTTTTCATGACTGCCGGATGGGTCACTACGGAGAAATCAGTCGTTATCTCCGACAGCCCGTTGCCAGTGATTATTCCTTTGCCTGTCAAAACCAGAATTGACATCAGCGTCGGCCATGTCAGGGCTAACAAATACCACCGTGGCGAGAGCCGCCATTGGACCATCGGGCGGAGCAAGTCCAAGATACCCTTCCAGCCGCTTCCAATGAGGATCACGACTCCCAGAGAGGCCCCAAGAAGCAGGAACCGCCCGAAATAATAGAGACTGTACGGCAAAATTCCGGAAGCGATCCCACCCACGAAAAGCGCGTTGTTCACGACAATCAGGCTGAGGGCGATTACCACCTCGTGGCGGCGGACGAATTCACGAAATGTATTCATGGAGAAAATGATGATGGATGATGGATTGCGGTCAAGAAAGCACGTTAGAAAACTTTGACGCCATTTGCAAACGGGGATGGTCCAATAGTCGGTGGGAATTTTTGCTTGAGGCCGTTCCTGCTGGATGGCGCGTGTTTGAAAGATGCGATACCACAGGTGGGTGATCAAGCATTGCGATATGCGACAAGCTGCAGCCACCTCGCGACGATGTCAGACTCCTCGGGATCAGTGAGACGGTCGTGCGTGTAAGTGATGTCGAACCCGACTTCACGGAGCAAGGCAAGATAGTTATGCGACAGGGAAAGTTCCAAGCCGTAGGGATAAGTGCCCGGTTCGCTCTGTAGGTCGTGATCCGTGGCAATACTCTCCGTGATGGCGATGACGCAAGGGGAACAATGACCAGCCAGGTGTTCGAGCATGACGGCGAGTTCAGGCCGCGTGAGATACTCGAGCACGCCACCGTTGACGATGACCACCGTGCCGGCTTCGGCATGTTGAGGAATCCATTTCCTGATGTCCGCGTGGTGGAAATGAAGAGCGGGTTGTGCTGCATAAATCCTCCGATTGTTAACGACTTGCTCGGCATTGATGTCGATGGCGTGGAACTCGGTAATTTCGCGGAAGTGGCGACTGAAATGCTCAATGACCCTGCCATCGCCCGCACCGAGTTCGATGAGCTGATGGAACTTTCCACCCGCCTTTTGGCAGGCTTCCACCGTCTCGCCAACGATGGCTTCGTGATGTCTGAGAAATAACGTTTCGTAGCGGTGGGAGAGACCGGTGTAGAAATCGACGGAGGCTTGGGAAGACCAGAAATCAGATAGAAAACGACAGATGAGCGCGTGGTCTTTTTTGGCGACGGCATTGAGGAGGTGGCCATTGCGGATCAGCTTGCCTGCGGCGGGCCAGTTCTCCCGAAAGGGCGCGGCCTTGACGGCGGCGGATAGTTGCGGGCGGAGGACCATCAGAAGATTCCCGATGATCCCTTTCAAAAGTCGATGAGGCGGCAGATCGGATGGCTTGCGGTAAGCGCGCAGTGATTTCATAGTTGGGGGAGGATGGATGTTTTCTTATGATTATATGCTATCAGCTTAAATTACTTCAGTTTCGCGAGATACTCCGACTTGTTGGCTTCGAACTTCTTGATGCAGCTCTTGCAGCAGAATTTGATCCGCTGACCTTCGTAGAGGACTTCTACAGGCGCGCCCATGCTGCCGAGCTTTTCGCCGGAGACTAGACAAGTGTCGAGCGGGTAGGGCTTTGCGGATTGCTCCGCAGCAGTGGTTTTGGTTTTCGCCGGCTCGCAGGAAACGAGGAACAGCGAGGCGATGGTGAGTGGAATGATGATGTTCATAGGTTCGGTGGTTGTGGTTGTGGTTGGTGGGAGAGGGATGAGTGGAGAGTATTGCGGTTGAATTCACGGCCACGCAGCCAAAGGAAAATCACCGGCGTGACGATGAGGATGTGCAGCAGGCTGGAAATCATTCCGCCGATAACGGGCGTGGCTAACGGTTTCATTATCTCCGCGCCCTGGCGGTGACTCCACATGATCGGCATGAGGCTCGCGACGATGGTGGCGACGGTCATGACCTTGGGGCGGAGACGCAGGCGGGCACCGTCCTTCACGGCTTGGACGAGGTCCTCGTAGGTGAAGGCCGCGCCTTTTTCCGCGAGACGGGCTTTCACGGTTTCCTCCAGATAGACGACCATCACGACACCAGTTTGCACGGCTGTGCCGAAGAGCGCGATATAGCCGACCCAGACAGCACCGTTGAAATTGTAGCCTAGCAGTTTTTGCAGGAGCACTCCGCCGCTGAGGGCGAAGGGCACGGCGAGCATGACGTGGGCGGCTTCCAGCGCGCTGTGATAGACGAAATAGAGCAGGACGAAAATCACCATCAGCACCAGCGGGAAGACCAGCACCATGGTCTTGGTGAAGCGCCGCTGGTTCTCGAACTCGCCGGTCATCTTGTAGGTCATCCCTTCCATGTCGATGGTCTTGAGCTTCTGCTCGATCTCCTCGACGAAGCCGCCGAGGTCGCGGTCCTGGACATTCGCCTGGACGTAGGAACGCAGCAGGCCGTTCTCGGAGGCGATCTCGTTGGCCCCGATCTCGCGGGTGATCTTCGCGACCATGCCGAGCGGGATGTAAGGGACCTCTTTGCCATCGCCCGCGGCGGGGGCGCTGGCGGTGGCGGCCGCTCCGCCCGCCATGCCGCCGCCCATGCCACCTGCGGGAGCGGCCGGGGCGGCGCTCATGCCGGGTTTCGCGGCGACGAGGATGCGGCTGAGTTTCTCGATGTCGTCGCGCTCGCCGCGCTGGACGCGGATCTGGATGGGGAATCGCTCGCGGCCTTCGATGGTGGTGCTGACGTTCTTCCCACCGATAGAAATTTCGACGGCGTCGAGCACATCCTTCGCGCTGAGGCCGTAGCGGGCCATGGCCTGGCGATCGACCTTAATGTTTAGATAGGGTTTCCCTTGTACACGGGAGGCGGAGACACCGGCGGCTCCGTCGATGCCTTTTACAAGCTTCTCGATTTCGAACGCCTTGCGCTGGATCTTGTCGAGGTTGTCGCCATAGATCTTCACGCCGACCTGCGCGCGGATGCCGGTGTAGAGCATGAGGATGCGGTTCTCGATGGGTTGGAGGAATGCGGGGACATAGCCGGGAACTTGCTTCATTTTCTCCGTTAGTTCGGCCTTGAGCTTTTCGACAGTCATGCCTTCGCGCCAATCAGGATTGCGTTTCACCCGGAATTTCCCGTTCGGAATGTATTCCGGCTTGAGCATGATGGTCGTTTCCAACATTTCGGTGGGAGCCGGGTCGGTGGCGGTTTCGAAACGGCCGAGCTTGCCCGCGACGCTGGCGACTTCGGGGGTTTCAGAAATGACCTTGTCCTGCCAAGACATGACGCGCTGGATTTCTTTTAGCCCGGTCTTCGGCATCATGACGGGCATGTAAAGCAGGCTGCCTTCATTGAGCGGCGGCATGAATTCCTTGCCAAAGCCGGTGACCAGATCGGCGGTGCGGTCGTAGCCCTTGTCTCGAATCTGCTTCACCCAGGCTCGGGGCAGGCCGAAGGCAGTTAGAAGCGAAATGGCCAGGATCAGCATTGCAGTGGTGACTACCGTGACCCGGTGCTTGAGCGCCCAGTTCAGTGTGGGTTCATAGAGCCGGAGAAGGAACTTCATGACGATGTTCTTGTCCTCCGAGTGGAACGGTCCTCGCACGAGCAGCGAGCATAGCACCGGCACCAAGGTGACGGCTAACAGGGTAGAACCAATCATCGCGAAGGTCTTGGTGAAGGCCAGCGGGTGGAAGAGTTTTCCTTCCTGTCCGGTAAGTGCGAAAACCGGGACGAAGGCGAGGATGATGATCGCCATGGCAAAGAAAATCGGCCTGCCCACTTGCTTGCAGGCGACCAATGTGGTTTCCCACGTTTCCCTGCGAGTGAGGGCACTGCCTTTTTCGTCCTCCGCTTTTTCGCAATGGCGCAGAACGTTTTCGGTCACGACGATAGCCGCATCCACCAACACGCCGATGGCAATCGCGATACCGGTGAGCGACATGATGTTGCTGGTGATGTCGAATTCCTTCATCAACAGGAATGAGATCAAAATCGAGATCGGCAACGGCAGGGTGACGATGAGGATGCTCCGGAAGTGCCACAGGAAAATGATATGGGCGAGAGTCACCAAAATGATTTCCTCAACGAGCGCGTGCTTGAGCGTGCCGATCGTGTTGTCGATGAGTTCGCTGCGATCATAGAATGGCCTGATGGTGATGCCGGGCGGCAGGCTGGGAGCGATTTGGGCAATCTTTTCCTTCACCCTTTCGATGACGGCCTTGGCATTCTCACCCGTGCGCATCACGACGGTGCCGCCGACGGCTTCGTGTCCGTCGATGTCGAGCGCACCGCGACGGAAATCGCCGCCGATCTGGACAGTCGCGATGTCCTTCAGATATATCGGGGTTCCTTCCATGGCTTTGATGGTGACCAATTCAAGGTCTTCGGGGCTGGTGACGAGACCGATGCCACGCAGGACAAACTCGGCTCCGTTTTCCTCGACGACCTTGCCGCCCACGTTGAGGTTTGCATTCTGGACGGCGGTCATGACCTCCATCATCGTCACGTTGGCGGCCCGCATCTTGGTGGATGAAAGCTCGATTTGATACTGCTTCACGAAGCCACCAATGCTGGCGACTTCGGCGACGCCCTGCACGCTGGCGAGCTGATAGCGGACATACCAATCCTGCACGGAGCGCAGCTTCGCGAGATCGTAGCCGCCGTTTTCCGCCTTTTCGGGATCGACGTGGAGATAGTATTGATAGACCCAGCCGAGGCCTGACGCGTCGGGGCCAAGTTGCGGTGTCACGCCCTGCGGCATGGCGCTTTGAAGGAAGTTTAATCGCTCTAACACCCTGGTTCGTGCGAAGTAGGTATCCACACCTTCCTCGAAAATGATGGTGCTCAGCGAGAACCCGAACATCGAGGTGGCGCGGACTTCCTTCACTCCGCTGAGTCCCTGCAAGCCGGTGGTGAGCGGATAGGTCACCTGGTCCTCGACTTCCTGGGGACTGCGGCCGGCCCAGTCGGCATAGACGAGCACCTGGTTTTCCGTCAGATCCGGGATGGCATCGACTGGCGTCAGGAAGACGGCACGGACCCCCAGAGCGACGAGCAACAGCGTGCCGCAAGCGACGAGGAACCGGTTTTTCAGGCTCCATTCAATGATGCGCTCGATCATGGTTTGATTTCCTTTCCACATTCGAGCATTGCGGCTCCGAAGAACGGATTGTTACCAGGGCGGCCATCAAGCTGGATCCAATGGGCAGTTTTGGATACTCCGGGAATCGCCTGATCGACCATGGGGCATTCCCATATCTGTAGTTCGGGGAAGCCTTTCGTGGTGCGCAAGGGCTCCAGAACGGCGGTTGCGGGCAAGATGAATTTGTGAAACGCGGTGCGTGCGGGTTTCAAGTCCTCGAAGCCGTGGAAGTGCCTTGCGTTGCCCAAGGCTTTGAGATTCTCCTTCGTGCCCGGAATGCCAGCGAGTGATTCCATGAGACCGGCAGTGGTCATCATCGCAGATTCACTGGCCTTGTTGAAAGCGGCAAGATCGTCGGCGGCAAGCGCTGCCGCCATGGAGTCGGCAATCTTGGCGAACTTCTGGATTGCCTCTCGTTGCCGCGCGGCAAGGCCTTCCGTTAGCGCAACTGGCACGGGCGCTGCGGTTGGGGTCATGAAGGAGCGGTTCATCTCCGCCTGGCCGTCGATGAGGAGATTGCCGTTGGTCACCACCTTGTCGCCCGGTTTCAATCCTGATAGAATTTCGACCAGCTTGTCGCCCCGGCGGCCGATTTTCACCGGAGTCTGCTCGTAGGCACCACCGCCCTTGTCGATGTAAACCACGGCTTCGGGTCCGGTTTGAATGACTACGGAGCGTGGAATCGTTAGGACTGCCGGCGCGTCCACCTGCACCGCGCCATCGGCATAGAGCTTGTGCAGGAGTTCGCGGCGGCCATCGACCTTGGGATTGGACAACTCCACCCGAACCTTGGTCGAGCGGGTGGCTTCGTCGAAGTTCGGGTCGATGAAGGTGATTTTCCCCTCAAAGGATTTGCCGGGCAGTGCGGGAGTGCCGACCGTGACCGTTTGCCCGATTTTGATCCATGGCAAGTCCTGCTCGTAAGCGCGGAACATGAACCACATGGTTGAGAAGTCGGCGATTTCAAACAGCTTTTCACCGGCAGTGACATACTGCCCTTCATAGACGCTTTGGCCCACCACGGTGCCGCCAATGGGTGATAGAATCTGCGAGGTAAGCGAATCGGCGGGTTTGTCGGCCACGGCTTCGATTTGTTCGGGCGTGAGGCCCATCTGGCGGAGCCGGAGGGCGGTGTTTTTCCTGAGATCACCGGTGAGCTGACGGTATTCGCGTTCCGCTTGCAGCAGATTCGGGCTGTAGTAATCGGCGAGTGGTTGGCCGCTCTCGACCTCGGCTCCCATGTAATTGATGAAGAGCTTTTCCACCCGTCCATCGACATAGGCTGAAATGATGCGGTGTCGCCTGGCATCGTCATCAATCATTCCCGCGACTTGGAGGGTATGGACGAGGGGTTGGACCTTCGCCTCTTCCGTCTGCACATGGAGAACCTGGATTTGCGTCTGGGTAAGGGCTACGGTGTTTCCTCCGCCTGTGGCATCGAAGCCTTTTTCTCCCGCGTAGACAGGGGTAAGTTCCATGCCGCAGATGGTGCAGCGGCCGGGCTTGTCGCTCTTGATCCACGGGTGCATGGCGCTCTGATAGAAGAGCGGCTTGCGTTCTCCCGTCGTGGCGGCGGTCCCTGTTTTGGTTGAGGGTTTTTGCAGGGCGAACCAGGTGCCTCCTGCGGCTAACAATGCGGTGACGAGGATGGTTAATATGGTTTTCATGGCTTCAGCGGTTGGGGACCAGGGCTTGGAGTTCTTCGAGTGCCGAGAGTTGCAGGGCGATCATGCGGCGCTGTTCGAGACGGATGGAAAATAGGGTGCGGGAAGAATCGAGCAGATCGGTCAGCGGGGCTTTCGAGCTGATCCAGCCGGCCTCGATCGTGCGGGTGGTGAGCTGGGCTTTTTCATAAATCTCGCCGGAAAACGCGCGGGCCTGGGCAGCGGCGTTGGCGGCTTCGGTGGCGGCGTTCAGGACCATCGCGGCGATCTCGCGGCGCATGGCTTCCACATCCCGCGTGGCGGCAAGCTCGCGGCTTTGCGCGGCGGAGATTTTTGCCTGATAGGAAGAATCGTTGAACCATGGCAAAGTCATTTTCACCGCCACCATCGTGCTGCGGACGTCGCGCTCCGCGGCGTAGATGCTGGTATCGACGCCGACCGAAATGTCCGGTAGCCGTTCGCGATCTGCCATGCGGGTCTCTGCGTTGGCTGCACCGACCATTTCCTTCATGGCGCGGACCTTCGGGTTCGCATGGGGGATGCGGGCGATTTCGGATTGAGCGAGCGGCACCGGTGGTGGGATGGCGGGCAGTTTCAGCACGGGCCATGGAGAATCGAGCGGTCGGCCGAGCGTGAGGTTGAGCTTTTGGGCGAAGCCATCTCGGTTGCGTCGGGCGGCGTCGAGCATCTGCTGTTCCTTGGCCAACTCGATTTCCATGCGCAGCCCGTCGCTGCTTGAGCCCATGGGATCGGCAGCCATCTGCCGCGCGTTTTCCACCATCGCGGTGAGCCAGGTGATCTGCGTTTGTTGGAGGAAAATGGATTCGTCCGCGAGCGCGAGTTCGATGGCGTTGCGGGCTGCCTCCGCACCAGCGGCAAGCGCAGGAGTGCGGGAGTTCTGTGTCGCGGCGCGACGCATCGCCTCGGCCTTGCGGAGCTGGGCATCGAACATGCCGGGCTTTGGCAGCCTCTGCTCGATGCCGATGGTGACATCGCCATCGTCCATGCGCATCATTTTATCAGCGAGGGTGTAACCAAGCCCAACCATGGGATCCTCCCACAAGCGGACCGAGCGGGCGTCTTGGGTGGCGGCGACGGCCAAGTGTTTCCCGGCCACTGCGGACGGGTGCGTGCTTGCTGCTTCCCTCCGGATTCCGGATAGAAAATCGTTAGTGAGGACTTTGCCGTCCTGCGCCTGGAGGAAGCCTCCGGCCACAAAAAGGCCGGTCAAGATGGGAATCATTGATTTCATAAGTCATGTGAGTCGTTGGAAGGGATTTCAGAGCGCCCTGCGTCGACCGCCAGACAGGGCGGCGAAGATGGATGGGCGCAGTACACCTGTCAGGGTGCGGACTCAGATGACAAAACGGCAGAAGGCCACGGAAAGCGGCACTCCTGCGAAGGCGCTACGAGCTTCCATTTGAGAACCGGTGGATACCACGGCTTCGGTTAGTGGGAAGCTCGACTTGTCCAGACCGGTCGGCTCGGTCGCTTTTGAAACAAGCCATTTCAGGTCTCCCTGCGCGGGAATCAGCGGGCTGGGCTTGTGGTCCGAGTCGCTTTCCTTCGCACATGGGCAGGACTGGAGACCGTCGCAGCAACACATGGAATGCGCGTTGCCTCCGCAAGATTTCACCGGTTCCGCAGCCGAGCCAAGTTGGACCTGGGAAAGCTGGATAACCAGTCCCAGGAACAACGCGATGATTGACTTGATGGCCATTGCTACGGTGAAGATGAGTTTACGGGTGGTCAGGTAAACAACCCGACGACAGTGGTAATAACCCGGTCCGGGCGGAAACCCTTGAAATAATCTGAAATTTTCAACTGCCACACTCACTGGGGAGCGAGAATCAGCGCCGGACAAATGGCTGGAATTCTCGATCCGTAAGCTCTTGCCGCGGGTGGCATCGAAGCCATGCAAGTCAGGACCGTAATTCCTTGAGCTGCTCTTTCAAGATTTGTCGCGCCCGGTAGATCCGTGTCTCCACGGCTTTCGGGCTGCACCCCATGAGCACTCCGAGCTCGGCGTAGCCCATGCCTTCATAGATGAACAGTGACATGGCCTCGCGCAGGTCCGGAGGAAGAGCTTGGAACGCTTTACCCACCGCGGTCATTGTTTCCAGCTTTTGCGCCGTCTCCCCGGGATCGGCTTGGAGATCCACCAACTGGAGGGCGGGACCGGAGCTCTCATCCGCAGGCGCATCGAGCGAGATGGTGGGATGTCGCGTTCTCCATCTCGCGTGGTTCTTGGCGAGGTTCGAGGCGATGGCGAAAAGGTAGGTGGAGAAATTTCCGTCCGCACGATAGCGATCCTTTGCCTGATAGAGCTTCACGAAGGTTTCCTGAGCGAGGTCCGCAGCGGTTTCGCGCTGTCCGGTCATGCGGTAGAGGAAGGCGGCAACGCGGCTGGCCCAACGCTCCATCAGCCGGTTCAGCGCCAGATCATCGCCCCCGGCGAGGCTTGCCATCAAATCGGAATCAGGAATTGCCATCGGGGATCATTTCTATCTCCCGTGAAGATTCCCGGTCTCGCTGTGGGTGAAGTCGAGAGCGTAAGGCAGCATTGTATCAAGGTACTTCGCGGATTGGCGGTCATCCAGAAGCGCGGCGGTTTGATAGATATGACTCAGCATCGTCTGCTGGCACTCAAGGTGAATCGCGGCATGTTCCCGGAGGGCGGCATCAAGCTCGGGGGTCATGCCTCGCCCGGTCTTTGCGAGTTCTTCGATTCGCTCATGGGCCTGGGAAATCCGGTGGCACATTTTCACGCACTTCGGTCGGTAATCGACATGTAGCTGGGCCACTTGCTTAAACTGTTCGTCCGTGAGCTTCAGCTCGCTGCGGACCCACCCGAGTTCGGGCATTGAATCGACCAGCGCATCCCCACGGCTGGGCATCCGATGGCTCCTCATCAGGCAAAAGGCCAGTACCCCGGCGGCCAGAATCGCCATGAGAACATATAGAGCCTTGGCTTTCATGGATGGGATTGAGCGAACGGACTGATGGAACGAGCGTAGGCAGTTTCCGTGCGGGAGTTGTCAGGAATGCTCAGTGCTCCGAGCCATAGTCCCAAGGCTACCATCGCAGCCAAGCCGGAAGCGGCCGCCCATGGTCTCGCGATCATACTGACGATGTTGTGATGCCACGGAGTCCCGAGTTTTGAGGAAATCGATTCTGTGGATTCAATCCGGTTCCACACATCCGCATGGAATGATGGCGGCAAGGGAAAGTCTTCCCTTGCCGAGCGTAACAGGTCATCGAAATCAGTATTTTTCATGGTCCGTTAGGTGGGAGGCCGGGAACCCGGCCATCATATCAGGCCCGTTGTCCTTTGCCACAGACAGCCCGCCGGTCATTGCTGGCGATTTGGCACGTGGCCTTGCAAGCCTTTACTTTGGTGGAGGTGATCCTGGTCGCACGACCTCCCGCAGTTTGAACCTGGGTCTTGGTGATGCAGCAGGCGTCGCTGACGCACGTTTCAGGGAGTGCCCGGGGTGTGGACTTCTGCACTTGGGTGGATGCGTTCTTGTCGATCCGCTGCGCACCGAAATTCCCGTTCGCGCGCTGTGCGGAAGCGACGGGGATCAGCGATGCCGAGGTCAGAACAGCGAGGAGAATACTGAATGCTTTGGTTTTCATGATTTTGATTGGTTGTCGTTTTGGTGAGCACTTCGATACCGCGCTCTACTTCGTAACACACCGACTGGAATGAAAACCCTTGAAGACATGGATTGTTTTCCGCCGTTGTGGAATTTGCCTTAAAAAAAATCGATTGACCCTGTATCTTGCTACAAGGTGTATGGGTATCCCATGAAACGAGAAGTCACCCCGACATGGACTCGCGCCGCACTCGCCAAAAAGGCAGGAGTAGGACCGGAGACACTGCGATTTTATGAGCAGAAAGGTCTTTTACAGACTCCCCGCCGCAACGACTCGGGATACCGGATTTATAAGGACGAGGACCTGACGAGATTGCGGTTTATCCGGCGGTCCCAAGAGCTGGGATTCAGCCTGAACGACATCAAGCAACTCCTGCAACTCACCGGAAACATCAGAACCTCGCGGCAGAAGGTGAGGACCTTCGCCGAGGCGAGACTCGCCCTGATCCGTCAGAAAATCCGTGACCTGCGGGCGATGGAACGCGCCCTCGGAAGTCTGGTGACGCAGTGCGACGGGAAGGGCGCGCTGCAAGGATGCCCCATCGTGGAATTCCTCGGTGGAGAAACTTTAGAAACCAAAGAAAACACACATTGCCATGAATGATTGCTGCCATGATCCCAAGCCGGATCCCGAGAAGAAGAAAAGCTGCTGCGCCGAGCCACCTGCTGTCGAAAAGCCAGTGTCTTCCTGCTGTCATTCCGGCGATCACGATCACCATCACGGCGACGTGAAGCCGCCAGCGGGGGCAAAATATTTCTGCCCGATGTGTCCGGGAGTGGAGTCCGACACCCCTGGCGACTGTCCGAAATGCGGAATGGCGCTGGAGCGGAATCCGGCTTGGAAGGCCCCGGCATCCAAGACGATTTACACGTGTCCGATGCACCCGGAAATCGAGCAGGACCACCCCGGGGATTGCCCCAAGTGTGGGATGGCGCTCGAACCGAAGTCGATGCCCCCAGCCGATGACGAAGATGAGAATCACGAGGTGGTTTCCTTGCAGCGGAAGCTCTGGTTGAGCGCCGCACTTTCCTTGCCCGTGTTTCTTCTGGCGACGGGTGAAATGCTGCCGGCTTTGCAAATCAGGCGATGGATGCCGGAACCGGTTTTCGGTTGGGTTCAACTCGTGTTGGCCACGCTCGTCGTCTTCGGCCCCGGTGGCTTTATTTTCGCCAAGGCATGGCGCTCGCTCCAGCATCGGAGCCTCAACATGTTCACGCTGATCGCACTCGGGGTCGGTGCCGCTTGGCTTTACAGCACCGCCGCTGTTTTCATGCCCGGACTCTTTCCGCATTCGCTGCGCCATGGCGGGCGGGTGCCGCTCTATTTCGAGGCGGCCGCCGTGATCACCGCGCTGGTTATCCTTGGCCAATGGTTGGAGGCCAAGGCGCGCAGCAAGACCGGTCAAGCGGTGCAAGCCCTGCTAGGCCTGGCCGCCAAGACGGCCCGGCGGGTGACAGAAGGAAAGGAGGAAGATGTCCCGCTGGACGACGTCCGGATCGGTGATGTGCTCCGCGTTCGTCCCGGCGAGAAGATCCCGGTCGATGGCGTGCTCACGGAAGGCGAGAGCATGGTGGATGAGTCGATGATCACCGGCGAGCCGTTGCCCGTTTTCAAAAAAACGGAAGACCGGGTGGTCGGGGCGACGATCAATCAGACCGGTGCGTTCCTGATGCGTGCCGAGAAAGTGGGTTCGGAAACCTTGCTGTCCCAGATCGTCCAAATGGTCGCGGACGCCCAACGCAGCCGTGCGCCCATTCAAAGGCTGGCCGATCAGGTCGCGGGTTGGTTCGTGCCCGCCGTGGTGCTGATCGCGATCCTCACGTTCGCGGGCTGGATGTTCCTGGGCCCCGAGCCGCGGCTTGCCTTCGCCATCGCTAACAGTGTCGCGGTTTTGATCATTGCCTGCCCTTGTGCTCTGGGACTCGCGACGCCGATGTCCATCATGGTCGGCGTGGGCAAGGGCGCGCAAATGGGCGTTCTGGTTCGGGACGCCGCCGCATTGGAGCGCGCCGAAAAGGTGACGCACCTTATCACCGACAAGACCGGAACGCTCACCGAAGGTCGGCCGGTGGCGAAGGAGATCGTCTCCGTAGAGGCGGACCGTGAGGACCATATCCTGATGCTTGCCGCTTCGCTGGAGCACCTCAGCGAACACCCCCTCGCGCAAGCGGTCGTCAACCGGGCCAAAGAAAAAGGGCTTCCGCTTTCACGCGTCGAATCATTCGAGTCAATCACTGGCGCGGGAATTTTGGGACGAATCGGAGGCCAAATCGTCCGGGTCGGGAAACGTGCGTGGTTGGAGGCGGAAGGCATCGGCATCCCGCAGGATTTGGTTTCCTCCGCCCAGTCGCTCCAGGAAAAAGCCCACACCGTGATCTGGATCGCAGAAGACCAGGTGATCGGCGGCTTTATCGCGGTGGCGGATCCAATCAAGGTCTCGACCCCCGAAGCCGTGAAGGCCCTGCATGCGATGGGCCTGCGCCTGGTGATGCTCACCGGTGACAACCGCCAGACCGCCGAAGCTGTCGGCCGCGAACTGGGGATCGATGACATCCGCGCGGAACTCACGCCGGCGGACAAACAGCGCATCGCCCGCGAGTTGCGTGCCGGAGGAGCCGTGGTGGCGATGGCTGGCGACGGGATCAACGACGCCCCGGCGTTGGCCGAGGCGGACGTGGGCATTGCCATGGGAACCGGTACCGATGTCGCCATTCGCAGCGCCGGATTAACTTTGGTCAAAGGCGATCTCCGTGGAATCGGCCGTGCCTTGGGCCTCAGCCGCGAGGTCATGCGGAACATCCGTCAGAATCTCTTCTTCGCGTTCGTCTATAACGCGCTCGGGATCCCGATTGCCGCGGGACTGCTCTACCCGCTGACGGGCTGGCTGCTCAATCCGATGGTCGCAGGAGCGGCGATGGCGTTCAGCAGCGTTTCGGTAATCGCGAATGCGCTTCGTCTGAGACGCATCCGCGAGTGAGCCGGCAAGCATGGGGACCAATGGATTATTTTCAAGGGTTTGCGATCAGAGCGGGTTATTACCCACGACCGCCGATCCAAAGTGGCGGAACAACCGACAACCATTATCAAAATGAAACCGACATTCGCACTTGCACTCAGTCTGCTGGGATTAGCCCTCGCGCTACCAACGCTAACAGCAGCGGAACCCCAACCAGAAGGAACCACCAAGGAAGCTCATGCGGATCACATGCTGGAAGGCTATGCGGCCGTATCGACCGCGCTTTACAAAGATGATCTGGCCGCAGCCAAAAAAGCGGCTGGCGGTATGGTCAAGCACGACAAAGACAGTGCGATGGCGAAGCATTGCCAAGCCATCGCCGACAGTAAGAACATCGAGGAAGCGCGCACTCATTTCCAAGCGCTGAGCGATGCCGCCATCCCCGTTGCGAAGGAGAAGAAGATGATGCACGAAATGAATTGCCCGATGGCCTTCGGCGACAAAGGAGCCAACTGGCTTCAGAAGTCGGCTGATGAAGTCCAAAATCCCTACATGGGGGCCAAAATGCCTCATTGTGGTAAAATGGTGATGGCGAAATAGTCACATCACCGGAAGCAGATCCGGAATGCATGGCTTCGATGTCTACTACGGCATGGCGAATAACTGCATCGGTTTGGCGCGCTTAGATTTGCCAGCAATTCTTCCGGATCAAGCCAAACCGTAAATCCCATCGAGCCTCACCATTCCAATGACTGGCCAATCGACAAATAAATAAAGCCGTCCGGCACTTGAAGTCGCCGGGCGGCTGGTGGTGACAGAAATTGTCGGAAAGAATATGATCGTTCCAACAAATCCGATCGTGATCACATCTTGCTGCGAGGGCCGACATGCTTGAACCAGACATGGCTGTGGCCGGAGCTCGTTCGATAGT
>JAZKEY010000015.1:0-15623 GCA_040386755.1 Verrucomicrobiota bacterium
CAACGGCAACGGCAACGGCAACGGCAACGGCAACGGCAACGGCAACGGCAACGGCTAAGCCCGGCATTAATTTTTTATTTTAGTATTGGCTCAGTCCAAGTCACCCACCCACCCACCCACCCACCCATTACATGAAAAACTATTTATCGCCAGGTCTGATTGGATTGCTGCTCGCGGGCTCCGCGGCAGGGCAAGGACTTTACTACGTTGGCAGCGAGGCCCAGGAGTCGATACCATTGAAGTGGGTTGTTGGGGCTAGTGTGACATGGGACGACAATATCTCACCGGGTTATGGGCAAAAAGAAAGCTCATTCGGAATCAATCCATATGTGGGGCTATCGTTCGTAACGATCACTCCCCAAACCACATGGGATGTATATGCCCGACTCGGGTTGGTTTATTATTTCGATGCTCCTGACTACATGGACGAGGTCAATAGTGAATCCCGCGCGGGGTTCAATTTGACACATCGCTTCAACGAGCGACTTCGTTTCTCCAGCCGGAATTTTATCGCCTATGAATTGGAGCCGGATTATGCTTATGGATACGCTTCGTCCCGGCAAACTGGCAGCTACTTCTATTGGCAGACGGACAACTCGATTGGCTATCGCTGGACCGAGCGTTTCGCGACATACACCGGCTTTAGCCTCACCGGTGCCAACTACGACGTAGAGAACAACGATCGCTATACATGGACGCTCTACAACCAGTTTCGCTATCAATTGACTCCGCAGACCGTGTTGACCGCAGATTATCGGTATGGGCACACGAGTGGCGACGGGCAATCCTCGGATGCAAATGATCACTATATTCTCGTAGGTGCTGAACACCGCTTCAGCCCGAACACGATTGGTATCGTGCGCGGTGGTATCCAATTGCACGAAGTCGATGGCGGAGATATGGACAACAGCCCCTATTTCGAGTTTGCTTTGAATTCCCAAGTGAATCAACAGTTCAGTGTTCGTGCCTTCACCCGTTACGGGATTGAAAATTATGATACGGTTCGGAGTGATCCGAGCAATAATTTTCTGGTGGAGTTCGATGACCGGAGAACACTTCGGTTCGGACTTTCTTCGGAATACGCATTTTCGCCGAGACTTTCCCTATTCGGTGGGGTGGACTACATTCCCTCCGATTTCCGGCAAGGTCAGGTTTTGCCACCCAACGTGCCAGGTCCTGTGGGTGACTATTCTGAAGACATCGTGAACACATACATCGGCTTGTCCATGAAGATCAACGATTTCCTTACAGGGACGGTTTCCTATAATTACACCCATCAAGATTCCGATTTTGTAGGTCAAACCTACAATCGGAACCGGATTAGTCTGGGTGTGAGCACGGAGTTCTAATATCGGAACATTCTAAACTTTAATTCCTTTTATTGAAAATATAAGTTGCTTGATTGAAAACTCCCGCAATGTCTTTCATTGCGGGAGTTTCTATTTCAACTGGAAATCCATCGAAAATGTGAAACACTTGACCCAATGAACCTCTCATCTCAACAACAAAACGAGGTCGCGCTGCATGCGGTCGACTACTGGCAGGTCATCAAGAATCGCTATGGGATTATCCTCCTGACGCTGCTTCTGGTATTCATGACGGCCGCAGTCATTACTTACGTAATGCCGAAGAAATACGAAAGCGAGGCAACCATTGAGGTCAAACCGCGGACTGGTGGCATGTCTCTTGGATTCGGGACGAGCGAGAGGACAGGTGCCAGTTCGATGACGGCCCAGTTTTTCGGGACGGAATTCGAAAAGATCAAAAGCAGCAATTCACTCACCAAAGTCGTCGATAATCTGGAATTGATGAATAAATGGGGTGTCAACAAAGAGACTGCGATCCGCATTCTGAAAGGGATCGTCAATACCCAGAACATCCGGGGCACGGATTTGATCTCGATTCGGGTTCGTCACACCAGCAAGGAGGATGCAAGGGACGTCACTTCCGAGGTCGCGAAAGCTTACAAGGATTACCGAACCGAAATCGAAAACAAGGACTCAAACAAAGCCTTGTACGAATTAAATAGGGCGGTTCGTGATCAGGAAGATAAAGTGGAGGAGCGGCGTAAGGTGCTTGCGACGATTGTCCGGACGAAGGGTATTATCTACAAGGGACAGGATTCGTTCTATGGCCAGTCCGGAGTGGATGAGGATCAAGCTGCCCGTGGAGCACTTCAGACCTACAACGATCTTCAAACACAGAAGATGCAATTGGAGAGCCAGATCAATAGCCTGTTGAAATACGACAGCGAGCAGTTGATGCGATACGCGTCCGGGTTGGAATTGCCGGATAATATCATTCGCAACCTATACCCACAGTATCTTCAGGCGACACGTGAAATCAGTGACCTTAAAATCAATGGACTGGGCGATCAGCATCCCAGGGTCCTGGCCGCTGTTGAGAATATCGATGCTATGAAGCGTCAACTGGACGAAGGCGTGGTTAACTTGAGAGCTACCTTGCAGGCTCAATTAAGCATGGCATCGGATCGATTGAAAAATGTCGAGATGATGAAAAATGACACCCACGAAGAAGCAATCAAAAGGGGGTTGGATGCACAGGATTATGTTGATGCCAAAAGGGATTTCGAGACAGATCAGCAATTGCTTCAAACCATGAAGCTTGAGCAGATAAACAAGACAATCAAAGGGAAAATACCTGATGAAAGTATTGTTGTTCATGAAGAGCCTCAAATTTCAGATAGCCCTGTCAGCCCGAATGTTACGTTGAATTTGGTGCTTGGCGCTGTGGTTGGTCTGATTTTCGGTGTCGGCATCGCCTTCTTCTTGGAATATCTCGATACATCAGTGAAAAGCTTGGAGGATGTCGAACGGTACCTTCAGGTTCCGGTTCTTGCTGTGATTCCGAAGGATGTCGGAGTGCTTCACAAACAAAGCGGCATGAGTCCCGATGCCGAAGCGTATCGGATTCTTAGGACGAACATTGAGTTCAATCGCAAAAACCCCGAAGATAATGCGATTACCGTGGTCTCCGGTGGGGCGGGCGAAGGAAAATCCACCACTCTTGTCAATCTTGCGTATATTTGTGCGCAAGGCGGTTATACAACGTTAATGATCGATGCTGACTTGCGCAGGCCGAGATTGCACACTTTCTTTGATATCAACAATTCAGTTGGCCTGACAAACTATCTTACGACTGAGCTGATGCTTGAAGACGTGATTCTTCAAACACCGGTAGATAACTTGTATTTCATGCCATCCGGCATCCTGCCGGCGGATGCTGCAGGTATTCTCAACTCGCGCCGGATGTCGGAATTGATCCAGGATGTGAAGCAACGTTTCGATCTGGTCCTTGTTGATAGCCCTCCTATCCTGGGAGTCAGTGACGCTTCGGTGCTTGCGAGTGAAGTTGATCTCACGATGATCGTTGTGCAGCATCGCAAGCTTCCGAGGAATATGCTGCTCCGCGTGAAACAGGCGGTTGAAAACGTGGGTGGCAATGTGATTGGTGTCGTATTGAACAATGTGGATGTTCGCAGCGACAGCCAATATCAATATTACACCAGTTATTATACCTACTATGCTCCTGCAGAATCCCAGATAGGGCCTCCGGTAGGAGCTCCTTCTGCCCCGGCGAAATCTCAGCAAGCGGCACGGGGAAATGATTCAGAATTGTATTAAATCATACTCAATCCAAGTTATGAACGGTAAAAAACTATTATGGGCCTTGTTTGCCCTCCTCCTCATCCCGGTTGTCGCTTCGGCTCAAATCCAGGCGGGAAAGGCGATCAATATTACGATTTCGAATGTTCCGGCCGAAGACAAGGCAACGGTGAATGGTGTTTATCCCGTGTCGGATAATGGCGTTATCAACATGCCGATGCTTGGCGCGGTGCATGCGGCCGGGATGAGCAATGCGGCTCTTCAGAGTACTCTTGAATCTTTGTATAAGAACAAAGGAATCTACAAGAACCCGACCATCCAAGTGCTTATCAGCGCCCAAGGCAGCAACGTGGTTTCGGAGACCGTTACGGTTGGAGGACAGGTTCGTAACCCCGGGCCGGTTCCATACGCCAAGGAGTTGACATTGTGGCAGGCAATCCAAGCCGCAGGGGGAGCTAGTGAATTTGGCAGCATGCGGCGCGTCAAGCTGTTCCGCGATGGAAATCAAAAAACTTACGATGCGACCAAAGCCCAGTTCATGGCGATTCCCTTGCAACGGAATGATACGATTGAAATTCCCCAGAAAACCCCTTGGGGAACCTGACTTGGCCGCGGGGCGAACAACCTTGCTTGGGATTTGTTTCAAGCTCGCTTCAATACTGCTATGGAACGCCCGTCATTCCTCGGTTGGATTTGTTTGGCTTCCCTGATTTCGTTGTTTTCCACGGCAACTGCGCTTGAGTTGCCACAAAAAGTATTGGCCGCGTTAGGTGATGGCGAATACCGAGTTAGGGAGAATGCACAGATAGAGTTGTTAAAGTGGGCTAGGTTGCGGCCGACGCCTTCGATGGAAGAAGTATTGAGGCAGTCACAGATTTCAAATGATCCTGAAGTCAGGCTGAGGTGCCAAGCGGTCCTTCGTGAATTGGTCATGGATCAGTACAAGAACGAGGGACAAGGATTTGTCGGGATCGGCCGGGAGAATAAAATCGTCGAGATTCCTGGTAGAACCGGTCCATGTCATGCGGTTCGGGTGACGAGTGTCCGCCGAGGGACTCCCGCGGATCGTGCCGGAATCCGGCTGAATGATCTGATTATTTCACTGAATGGGGAGGCTTGGAGCGAGGGGACTGCCTCGGAGGTTTTTGCGGAGCGAATTGCGGCAATGCGACCAGGGACCCAAGTGACCCTTAAAATTTACCGGGATGGTAAACTGATCGACGTGGACGTTGTTCTGGTGAGGCGTCCATTGAACGCAAACAATCCATTTTTTGATGGGCAGAATTTTGATCCGGAAGCTGGTGAACGGGCCGCGATGGAGGCATATTTTCGGGATTGGTTGAGTGAGAGAAAGTTGCGGAAGTGATTCGTTTTCCTAGTTTTTAGAAATCGACAATGCCGAAAGTCGTGGCACTTTCTTGAGTTACCCTAAATCCATTCCCGTTTGAATTTCATGACAATTTCCTGGTTCCGAAAGGCTTCATCCGTCGTCGCTTTGGTGGCAATTTCCTGTTCGGCGTGTGCCCAGCAGGCTGACTTCAATGAAGTTGGGCGCCAGATGGCGATCATGCTTCAGAACAGCCATTTTGCGCGATTGCCTTTTAATCCCGAGCTGAGCCATCGGTTTCTGGATGACTACTTGAAGGATCTCGATTTCCAGCGGCTGTATTTCACTCAAGCGGATGTGAACGGCTTCAACGAGAAATACGGAGACAAGCTGCACACACTCCTGCTGCACGGGAAAAGCATTCCTGTTGCAACTGAGATTTATCGGGTTTTCCAGCAGCGCGTAGAGCAACGGGTAGCACTCGCGGAGACACTGTTAAAGGGCGATGATTTTGATTTCACGAAAAGCGATTCGGTCATGATGAGCCGTAAGGATGCGCCGTGGCCTGCCAACGAGAAAGTGGCCACGGACCTCTGGCGCCTTCAGATCAAGGAGGCTGTATTGGGCGAAACTTTGCGGCGGGAATTACTGACCAAGCTATCCAAGGAACAAAGCAAGCCTGATCCCGGTGTTTCAGACCGCAGTCCGAAGGAAAAGGTGTCGCTACGTTATAAACGTTTTCTCAGCAGTGTGAAGGATGTGGATGACGAGGAAATTGCTAACTACTTTCTCAGCGCGATTGCCAGCGCGTATGATCCTCATACCGATTACATGAGCTTCCGGGAGATGAATCGCTTTAAGGACGGAATGAAAAACGAACTTGTTGGCATTGGAGCCCTCCTTCAAGGGGAGGAAGACGGAGCTACGAAAATCAAGGGCATCGTTGTCGGAGGACCGGCGGACCGCGAAGGTGTCCTCAAGCTGAATGATCGCGTGGTTGCGGTGGATGCGCTCAATACCGGCAAACCGGAAGACATGATCGACATCATGTTCATGAAAATTGATAAAGTCGTCGATTACATCCGGGGGCAGGAAGGCACTGCTGTTGCGTTGAAAGTGGAACCCGCGGGCGGACCTGCCGGTGAAACCAAGATCGTGGTGATCCAGCGCGGCAAGGTGGAGATGAAGGATGAACAGGCGAGTGGTGAGGTCATCGAAATGAAAACGGAGAAGGGCGCGACCCACCGCATGGGAGTGATTACCTTGCCGTCTTTTTACGCGGATTTCGATGAAGGGAAAATTCGCTGCTCCGTTGATGTGGAGCGTATTCTCAAGCGTTTAATCGACGAGAAAATCGACGGGCTGATCTTGGATCTCAGGGGAGACGGTGGCGGATCCTTGGAGGAAGTCCGCCGGATGACCGGCTTTTTCATCGATAGCGGCCCGATCGTTCAGGTCAAAAATACTTTGGGCCAGGTGCAGGTCAAGGACTCGGACAGTGGCAAAGCCATGTATACCGGGCCCATGATGGTCATGATTGACAAGAGCAGTGCCTCAGCCAGTGAAATTCTCGCCGGTGCGTTGCAGGACTTCAACAGGGCCGTCATTATTGGCGATTCCTCGACTTTCGGTAAAGGAACGGTTCAGCAACCAATGGACATCGGTCGAATGTTGCCTTTGTTCGCCGCTAGAAATCGTGCCGGCTATTTGAAGGTAACTATCCAGAAATTCTATCGACCTTCCGGCTCTTCCACTCAAATGGACGGAGTGGTTCCTCAAATCATTGTGCCGAGTCTATCAGACGCTATGGATGTGGGTGAAAGTTTTCTGGAACATTCCTTGGAGCATGACCGGATCCGTCCAGCTGCGAATTTCAAGCCTCTCGACGTCCAAGGACTGTTTATTCCCCGGTTGCTTGAACTCAGTGTTGAGCGGCGGAAAGAAAACAAGGATTTCATCTATGTAGTCGAGGACGTGTTCAGGGCGAAAAAGCGCTTGGCGGAAAACGTGATTTCGCTCAACAAGGCCACTCGCGAGAAAGAGCTGGCTGAGTCGGATACATTGCAAAAGGAGAGAAATGCCGAGCGTAGGGCGAGGTTTGCCAAGATGACGGAAGTTGATAAGAAGGAATTGATATTCTACAAGCTTACCCTAGAGGATCTGGAAAAAGGGGCGGATCTGAAGCCTTATAATCCCGCAGACGAGAGTGGTAGCTTCATGCGTCGTGCCAAGGATGAGACCGCGGATTTGGATGAAACGCCGAAATGGCCGACGGGCCTTGATCCCTTGAAGCGGGAGTCACTCGCTGTATTGAGAGACTTGGTGGATCTCACGGAGAATGCACGTCTGGCTGGAATGTTGAGAGGTGCTTCGGATATCCGCTGATGGCAGACGTTGCGGAAAATCTAGCGGAAATCACGGCATTGATGGACGCCGCCTGCTTGCGGGCTGGGAGACCGCGCGAATCCGTCAACCTAATCGCTGTATCGAAGACTTTTCCACTCGAATCGATTCGGGAGGCGTTCGAAGCGGGGCAGTTGCTATTCGGTGAAAGCCGACTCCAGGAGGCGGAATCCAAAATCACTCTTCTTCCGGGTTCGCTGCATTGGCACTTCATTGGCCGGGCCCAGCGGAACAAGGTCCGCAAGCTGCTTCAAAACTTCGAGGTAATACACGCGATTGATTCCTTGAGATTGGCATCTTATGCCAATGAAATTGCCAGCGAGCTTGGATTGTTCCCGAAGGTTTTTCTTCAGGTGAACATCGGCGATGAAGACTCCAAGGGAGGCTTTAGCCGGGAGATATTGCATTCGGAAATGAAAGAAATTCTGAAACTGGATCGCTTGGAAATCCTGGGTTTGATGTGCATTCCTCCCGAGGGGCCCGATGCGGAATCCGCAAGGCCGTGGTTCTCCACGTTGCGTGAATTGCGTGACGAATTGGAAATCGCCTCCAATGTCAAACTGCCGGCGCTCAGCATGGGAATGAGCGGGGATTTTGAAGTCGCGATTGAGGAAGGCGCGACCCACGTGCGTGTCGGATCCGCGATTTTCGGGAAACGTTCCTATCGGGTGGACGGGGAACTCGGATAGCATCAAATTATTCCCATGACCTTGCTTCTTGAAAATGCCGTCGTCATCGGGAACGAACTCGCGCTTTCTTTCACCGACGGCCTCGAAGCCTATCTGGAACTCTCCATGTTGCGTCGTGCCTGTCCCTGCGCGGCTTGCCAAGGCGAGCCGGACGCGTTAGGCCGGGTGATTCGCCCCATGGTGGAGCATGGACCGAATGCTTTTGTTCTCCAGAAATTCGAGACAGTCGGCGGCTACGCGATCCAGCTTTTCTGGGCAGATGGGCATTCTAGCGGTATCTACAGCTACAGTTATCTCCAAAGGCTGGGAGAGTTGCCTCCGTCATAGCTTCGGGCCGAATCCGGAATTGATATCAAGTGTTAGCAGCCCAAGACGATCTGTCATCACTCCCGCTTCTTTCGCCAAAGGAGGTGACGGCCCTCGTTGCCGCCGGGTTGCTGAGGTTGTCCGACGTGCTCGGACATTTCCCCAAACGATATGAGGATCGGCGGCGGTTTGATGCCTTCCCGAATCAGCCGACGCTCCATCCGGTTTGCCTTCGCGGCACGGTGGTGGATGCGTCCAGCAAGCGCTTCGGAGCCGGGCGGGGATTTTATGAAGCCGTTGTCATGGATGGTTCGGGTGGTGTCTTCGGGTCGGGCAAGATCACCTGCCGTTGGTTCAACATGCCGTTCATCGGGAAAGTGGTGGCGGCAGGACATGAGGTTTGTGTTTATGGAAAGGTCAAAGAGTCGAATGGCAGATTGATTATTGATCATCCTGAATTCGAAGTCCTGAGGGACGATGATGAGGCCTCCATCCATCTCGAACGAATCGTCCCTATCTATCGAAACATCTCAGGCATCGCCCAGCGCCGGTTGAGGGAAATCATGCATCAGATCCTTCTCGAAGTGGATCCCTCCTCGCTTGATCCTGGCTACGATGTGGGTTGCAGCATGAGCAGGGCTAAATCGTTAGGTGACATCCACTTTCCGGAGTTCCTGGAGCTGGCAAATGCCGCCCGCCGCCGATTCGCGCTTGAGGAATTTTTCGCGCTTCAACTGAATGTCGTCTGGCGGAGATCCCGCTACAGCGAGCAAACCGGTCGCGTTTTGGGAAAGAGCACCGCCTATCTGAAGGAATTCTATGGCAGTCTGCCATTTGATTTAACAGGAGCCCAGAAGCGATCCATCAAGGAGATCCTGTCTGACATGCGAACCCCTCGGCCGATGAACCGGCTGTTGCAAGGCGACGTGGGTTCCGGAAAAACCTTCGTGGCAATGGCGGCGATGTTGCTGGCCATTGGTTCCGGCTGTCAGGCCGCGCTCATGGCTCCGACGCAGATTCTTGCGGAGCAGCACTATCTAACGTTCAGGCGGTGGCTTGAGCCGTTGGGAATTCGCGTCGCCCTGCGCACCGGAAACCGCGATGAGGGCAATCACCTTGAGGTGGAAGGGGAGCCGCAGATCATCATCGGCACTCACGCGTTGTTGTACGACTCGGTTTCCTTTCGTGATCTGGGACTCGTGGTCATTGATGAACAGCACAAGTTCGGAGTCGCACAAAGGGCATCGCTGATCCGCCAGGGGATTGTCCCTGATGTTCTGGTGATGACGGCAACGCCGATTCCCCGGACATTGACGATGACGATTTATGGCGATCTGGACGTTTCCCTGTTGGATGAGAAACCTCCGGGGCGGGGGAAAATCGTCACCGCACTCCGGGTGAATGCGAAGCAAACGGACATCACCAAGTTTGTCAAAACCCAGCTCGCCGAAGGTCGACAGGCCTATCTGGTCTATCCGCTGGTCGAGGAGAGCGAGACATTGAAGGCGGAATCCGCGACCGAGGCTTTTGAAAAATGGAAGAAGCGTCTGGGTGGACATGAAGTCGGATTGATTCACGGCAAGCTCAAGCCGGAGGAAAAGGAAGCCGTTATGCGAAGATTCCGTGACGGTGAGGTTGCCGCGCTCGTGTCCACCACTGTCATCGAAGTCGGCGTGGATGTGCCGAATGCCAGCTTGATGATCCTCCATCATGCCGAGCGCTTCGGCCTTGCCCAGCTTCACCAGCTCCGCGGCCGCATCGGCCGGGGCGGGCACAAGGGCTATTGCATCCTGCTCACAGACGGGAAAAATCCGGAAGCCTTGGAGAAACTGAGAGTCCTGGAGCAAACCGCCGATGGCTTCGAAATCGCCGAAGCCGATCTCCGTCTGCGCGGACCCGGTGATGTGTTAGGCACGGTGCAGAGCGGCCTTTCAGACCTGCGCTTTACCGACTTCCTCGCTGATACCGCGCTGCTGCGCGAGGCGAGGGCTCTGGCCGACAAGATGCTTGCCGAGGATCCGCAACTGGATGGCATCCATCAGAACCTGAAAAAACTGATCCACGATTCCGAAAACACCACCACGTTGCCAAGCACCGCGTGAGCGGGCGGATCAACGCTCGACGACTCGATAGATCGGCCCTTGGTGGTCGATGATGAAGAGGTTGCCGTCGTTGTCCTCAGCGAAGGAGGAAATCAGGTTAATGCGGCCGCCTTCCGGCTGAAGCGACTTCGTATGATCCTTGAAATCACTGGCCTTGTTGCCTTTCGCTTCGAAGGACCAGATCCGTGGGTTCTGATAGTCCGCGAAAACGTAGCGGCCTTTCAACTCCTTGATAGGGCCGCGATAGACATAGCCGCCGGTCACCGAGAGCCCTTCTTTTTCACCCATGCCGTGCTTGTAAACATAGATGGGATCCACGGCACCGCGTGGCGAGGAACCGCCGACATCTTTCGCCGGGGTTTCCTTGTCACCCTCGCGCAGACGCCAGCCGTAGTTCGCACCGGCACCCTTGCCTTTCGGCATGTAGTTGATTTCCTCCCAATGGTTCTGGCCGACATCGCCCATCCAGAAGTCACCGGTCTCGCTGTCGAAAGAGCAGCGCCACGGATTCCTAACACCATAAGCCCAGATCTCGGGCTTTCCTTCCTTGCCGTCGGCGAAGGGATTGCCGGAAGGGGACTTGTAACCCGTTTCCGGCGAGACATCGATGCGGAGGATCTTTCCGAGGAGCGACTGGAGGTCCTGGCCGCGCTTGTTAGGATCATTGCCCGCGCCGCCGTCGCCGTTGCCGATGTAGAGCATGCCGTCCGGCCCGAAGTCGAGCCAGCCTCCGTTGTGGTTTTCGAATTCGGAAGGGTATTTCAGGATGACCTCGCCAGCGGACGAGTCCGTGGTTTTCTTGTCCTTGGAGATGAAGCGGACGATGCGCGTCTGCTTTTCCTTATCCGTGTAGTTGATGTAGAAGCGGCCGGACTTCGCGAAATCCGGAGCGAAGGCCAGACCTAACAAACCTTCCTCATTCCCCTTGCGGGTGACGTCCTTGCTGACATCGAGAAACGGCTCGCCCGAGCGTTCGCCGGTCTTGTCATCGACGATCCAGACCTTGCCGCCCTGCTCCATCACCCAGAGCTGGCCCTTCACGCCTTTCGGCACGCCGGCCCAGACCGGGCGTTCGAATCCCTTGGCCACTTGCTCGACACCGATGTCTGCTTGGGAAATGGCGAGGGTTGAGAGAAATGCGGCAGCGAGGGAGGTTTTTCGGAACATGGCGGGAAACTAGAGGTAATCCGCTCCCATACAAGGGAGAATGACGGGCGTCTTTCAGAAAAAGTCGCCATCCCGTGGCAGGCTTTTGATCAACTCCACCAAGCCCTCGGCCGCTTTCGATAGGGGGATGGCGCGGCGCTTCATCAGGCTGATCGTCCGCTCCGGAGCCGGCTCCGCAAAAGACCGAAACGCCAGTCCCGGCATCGGGCGCGAGCGGACGGCGAGATCAGGGACCACCGCGAATCCCATGCCTGCCGCCACCATCGCCAGAGCGGTTTCCAATTGATCGCACTCCAGCTTCGGGTCCAGCTTTTCGAGACGGCAGACTTTCAGCGTGCGGTCCGTGAGGCAGTGCCCGTCGCGGAGATGGATCAGGCTCTCGGGTTGAAGATTTTCCGGCTTCGGGGCATGAGGTTCATCTGCGAGAGGATGTGAAAGCGGCATCGCCAGCAACAGCGGCTCGCGGAAAAGCTCGCGAACATGCAGTGACCATTTCTTCTGATCCTGCGCAGTCACATCGCTGAGAATCGCGAACTCGATGGACCCGTCCACCACCTGTTGGATCAGCCCGCTCGTGCGCGCCTCGCGGACCTGGATGTCGATTCTCGGAAACGCTTCGCGAAACGGACCTAACAAACGCGGCAGCAGGTAAGGCGCGATTGTCGGAATCATTCCGAAAACCACCCGCCCCTCCTGCGACTCACGGCGCAGGGAAAACCGTTCCCGCAGCAGCCGCGCCTCATGGAGCACCTTCTCCGCATGTTCCATCAGAATCCGCCCCGCCGCCGTCGGCTCCACCCCCCGTGGTTTCCGGTGCACCAAGGTCTCTCCCAGCTCGTCCTCCAAGGCCCGCAACTGCTGGCTCAACGACGGTTGGGCGATCCGGCACTGCTTTGCCGCAGCTGTTAGCGAGCCCTCTTTCACGATCGACATGAAATACTCCAGTTGGCGCAAATCCATGGCGCGATTCTCCATAGCCACGGTCTATCGCAAGCATTTTAAATGCAGGCGTTCCCGATGAATGAACTTTTTGGATCGTTCGGATCCACCCATCGGGGCATCCATCCCTTCCGATCCATTTCCCAGATACCAAATCGCCCGCCCCTGAAACCCACCTCTCTAGGAAAATACCGGTTCCCGAAGCCCGTTGATTAGAAATCCGCGCCTCCATGGCGATTTCTCTAGCAGGGAAGGCTACTGACTGATAGGTGGTTCGATTGTGCGAATTCCCAACTCACCCGATGGCGGTTTTCCGGCGGCCTGCGCCGCCCTCCGCACGGAACCGTTGGGAAGCGCCGCCTCCCATGGCAGAGCATCCCGGAACATCCGCCCGCGCTCTTCCTCCCGAGGTAGAGCGTCCGGGAACGTCCGGCGCAGCACTTCCTCCCGAGGTAGAGCGTCCGGGAACGTCCGGCGGAGCACTTCCTCCCGAGGTAGAGCCTCCGGGAACGTCCGGCGGAGCACTTCCTCCCGAGGTAGAGCCTCCGGGAACGTCCGGCGGAGCACTTCCTCCCGAGGTAGAGCCTCCCGCCGTGCGTTTTGCACGGATTTCCGCCTCATTTCCTTCTCCTGAGACTAAAAACAACAAAACCAACAAAAACCATGTCCACCACCTCCCCATCCAAATACGCCGAGAACACGTTTCAGGCAGGCACCGTCAACAGCTTCCCGCTTATGGGCGAGCTTTTGGCCGACACCGTGCCCCGCGCGGTGATCGCCGTCGGCAGCGATACGACGTTTCTCGATGTCATCGCCAATCTGACCTTCGCCTCCGGTGCCTGGACCGCCGGCCAGACCACCATCGCCAATGCCGAGGCCGCGCAACCGGGCCGCACTCTGGCCTTCGACGATTTCATGGCCAGCCTCACCCGCAAGCCGGATGCCGACACCAACAGCCTGCTGGAAACCTGGGACACCACCATCCGCGGGCAAGTCGCCTACCAAGGTCCCACCTACATGATCCTCCTGCCGCAAGGCCGCGAGACCCTCACCAACGGCACCCGCGAAGAACAACTCGACGCCATCCGCGACTTCGGCGAGCGCCTCGCCGACCAAACCACGAAACCGCTGCTCGTCACCCTCGGCGCCACCGTCGGCACCTTCGCCACCGCCGCGCGCGCCCTCCGCACCACCCAGACCACCTCCAAGGCCGCCTTGGAAACCGCCCGCCAAGCCCAGGAAAACCTCCGGCTCAATGCCGCCACCGCGCTCTACTCCCTCATCGGCCAAGGCATGGTCCGGTGGGGTTCCGATCCCGCCCGCGTCGATACCCTGTGGGACGTTAACATCCTGCGCAACGCGCCCCAACAAGTGCCGGAAGCCCCCGCCGACACCACTTGGGACGGAGCCACCCGCACGCTCGCCACCACCGCCCTGCCGGCCGGAGCCACCCGCCTGGAAGCCTGGCGCGTCGGCCCCGGCTCCATGCCCGAGCTCCTCCTCACCGCCGGTCCCGGCGCGACCAGCATCCTCATCCCCGCCACCATCACCTTCACCCCCGGCGGCCTCTACCAACTCTGGCTCGTCGCCATCAACAGCAAAGGCCGGAGTGCGGCGGGCCCGGTCCAGAGCTGGACGGCGGTGTAGGAGACCCAACCCCGCGGACTGCGGCCACTCCCGCCGCAGTCCGTTTCCCCTCCCGCACTCACCAGCGTCCGTCTCATGCCGTGATATCCGCTAGAGCAGCCCACCCGGAAACACCCCGTCCCAATCCACCGGATATACGCACGCGGAACCGGGAAACCCCTTGTCAAATCAAGGATTCCAGACAACCTCCCCAGAGTAGTGCCCTGCCGGATATCACGTCCCGAGGTGCTACGAATAAATCCTGTTCGGCAGAAAATCAGATGTCAGACGATCAACGATTTGAGATAGATTCCGGCGAGACTGTGATCGAGCTTGGGACCTCGCGGTTGAGATACTGCCTGACCACCTCAGCGTTCACGTTTGTTGCATTGTCTCTGGTCGGTCTTCTCAACCCGGTCAACGAGCTTGGCAGACCGCTGTCTGACGATGGTTTCTTCATGACCATAGTGGTTCTTGTCGCCGCGGCCACCGCCGTCGCCCTTTTGACAGTATCTCGGTTCCGGAATGCCGCCGTAAGTTGCTGGTGGGCACTATTGATTTACGTCCCCTTTATCCAGGTTCTGATCTGGGCAGCTGGAGTAGCCCTGCCAACCAACTATGGCGGCACCAAGCAACGAGATTGGTGGCAATTGACGGTTGCTCTCATTCTCGGGGCTTCGCTCATTGGCATATGGGTGCTTGCTATCTCCACAGCCAGAATCTAAAGACCAACAGCCGAACAAGACGAGACACAGCAACCCCTATCAGCCGCCCTGTTTACATGCTCTTCCGTAGTTTCAACCTCAACCCCGTGATCGACGCTCGCCCTCGCTGATAGGGTTGCGTGCTCTTTGACGTTCTGCAAAAATTCCCATGACTCCAAGCCATTGCTTCGTTAGAGTTCGCCTTAAGGCGACATCGCGAGAACATGCCTTTGAATCCATCTCAGCGTCCGAGTTTGAACTCGCGCGTGTCGATAAGTATGAGTTTCACGAAGTGTCTCCAGACATCTGGCAAATCGATATTTTTTTCTCTTACTCTGGCTCCGAAAACGTAGCGGAGGGCGACTTCGAAGACGACATTGCGCCGGAGTTTCGCGCACTGATGCGCGGCAAGAGTTACCACAGTGCCGAGTATGAATTTCACATAGTTGTTGGTGGGCTGCATGCTGACCCTTTTGAGATCAGGCCACATGTAGTTGCTATGATCGCAGCATTGGGCGGAAGTGTCTTCGCGCATGCTTCCAACGTGTCCCCAATCAAAGGGGAGGCAGAACAAGCCGTCTCCCCTAACGCCTGACCCGCCGCCAGTTCCAGCCGTCATGACCGCTACAACTCCAACCCCGAGTTCCAGCCTCGCCCCCGGTCAGACGTAGGAGGACTCGACGTTCGATAGAAAATGAAAGCACTGATCATGATCGGACTTCTGGCGGTGGTTC
>JAZKEY010000016.1:0-168092 GCA_040386755.1 Verrucomicrobiota bacterium
TTGCCTCCGACCTTGATCACGTCGCCGGGCTTCACTTGGAAGCTGGCGATGTCAACGGTGCGGCCATTCACGAGGATGTGACCGTGGTTGACGATCTGGCGGGCGGATTGGCGGGTGTTGCCGAATCCCGCACGATAGACCACGTTGTCGAGACGGGTTTCGAGGAGTTGGAGAAGGATGACACCAGTCACACCACGGCGACGGGCGGCTTCTTCGTAGTAACCACGGAATTGCTTTTCGAGCACACCGTATTGGAAACGAAGCTTCTGCTTTTCACCGAGAGCGACGGAGTATTCGCTCTTCTTCTTGCGACCGGCACGGACACCGTGCTGGCCTGGTGGGAAATTGCGGCGTTCAAATGCCTTGGAGGGGCCAAAGAGGGAGACACCGAAGCGGCGGCTGATCTTTGCGCGAGGTCCTGTATAACGTGCCATATAAGAATTTCTAAAAAGGTTGGATTAGACGCGGCGAGCCTTCTTAGGGCGGCAACCGTTGTGAGGAATCGGAGTCACATCGCGGATCGAGAGGATTTCAAGACCGAGACCTTGGACGGCACGCACGGCGGATTCGCGGCCGGAGCCGGGACCTTTGACACGCACATCAACTTCCTTGAGACCGTGTCCCATGGCTTGACGGCAGGCGTCTTGCGAAACCACCTGAGCGGCGTAGGCCGTGCTCTTGCGTGAACCCTTGAATCCCATCTTGCCGGCGCTGGACCATCCGATGGCATTGCCATTCGCATCCGTGACGCTGACGAGAGTGTTGTTGAAAGTGGCGGTCACGTGAACAATGCCGCGGGTGACATTCTTCGAGCCTTTGGCCTTGTGAATCTTGATTTCTTCCTCGCCTCCGCCGATCTCGGCGAAGATGTCGCGCTTCGCTTCCTTTTTCGGCGCGCCTTCAACGGCGGCCTCGGGAGCGGCTGCTTGCGCGGCGGCAGGAGTGGTGGCGGGTGCTGGAGCTTCTTTCAGCTCAACCGCCGGAGTTTCGGCGGAATTTGGTGTGGTTTCTTCAGACATGATTCAAAAAATTACTTCTTAACGCCCACGGTCTTCTTCTTGCCCTTGCGAGTGCGGGCATTGGTGCGGGTGCGTTGGCCACGGACCGGCAAACCACGCTTGTGGCGGATGCCACGGTAGCAGTTGATGGAGGTGAGGCGCTTGAGCTGCGATTGACGCTCACGGCGGAGGTCACCCTCGACAATGATGTTTTCTGCCTGGATCACCTGGGCGATGCGAACGAGTTGGTCCTCGCTGAGCTGGCCGGTGCGGATGTTCGGGTCGATCCCTGCGTGCTCAAGGATCTTCGCCGCCGTCGGGCGACCGATGCCAAACATGTAGGGCAGAGAAGCTTCGATGCGCTTCTCATTGGGAATTTCAATGCCTAGGATACGTGCCATAATGTGCGTGATTTCGCGTGACCACGGGAGGCAATCGGATTTCTCCGAAGACTCCGCGGGGCGGGTGATTTAGCAGACAACCGGGGGCTGGCAAGCGGTAAATGGAAATTTTCTCCTAACCTCGGCGGATTTCGGGGACGGGTGGCCTGAAAATTCCGGATTCCCCGGCAAGTAGGGATTCCGGCCTGTTTGGCGGACTTCCCTTCTGGACAAAACAGGGACGCTTCATAGCTTCGCTTGCACTCGCAGATCACCCATGGATTCCATTCACGACCCCGGCCATCAACTCCCACCCGATGACGTCGCCGCCATCGACGAACTTGGAAAAACCTACCAGGCCTTCCGGGCGGAGCTCGCCAAGGCGATCGTCGGCCAGGAGGAAGTGATCGAGCAGCTCGCGATCTGCCTTTTTGCCCGCGGGCACGCGTTGTTGATGGGGGTTCCGGGGCTGGCGAAGACCTTGCTGGTGTCGTCGGTGGCGCAGACGTTCGACCTTTCGTTCAACCGTATCCAGTTCACGCCGGACCTGATGCCGGCCGACATCACCGGCACGGATATTATCCAGGAATCCGGCGTCGGTGGTCGGCGGGAATTTGAATTCATCAAGGGCCCGGTGTTCGCGAACATCGTGCTCGCCGACGAAATCAACCGTGCTCCGGCGAAAACCCAGTCCGCCATGCTGGAAGCGATGCAGGAAAACAAGGTCACCGTCCTCGGCACCACCTACACGCTGCAACCGCCGTTTTTCGTCCTCGCGACCCAGAACCCGATCGAGCAGGAAGGCACCTACCCGCTGCCGGAAGCGCAGCTCGACCGTTTCATGTTCCTCATCGAGGTCGGTTATCCATCCGCCGCGGAGGAAAAGGAAATCGCCCGCGCCACGACCGGCACCGCCCGCCAGGTCCTCAGCCATTTGCTCGACGGTGAAAAAGTCATCGCCTTCCAGCAGCTCGTCCGCCGCGTCCCGGTTCCCGAGCACATTTATGACTATGCGGTGAAAATCGTCCGCATGACCCGTCCCGGCGAACCGGAGTCACCGCAATGGATCAAGGACACCGTCGGCTGGGGTGCCGGGCCGCGCGCCGTGCAGTATCTGATCCTCGGAGCGAAATCCCGCGCCGCCCTGCGTGGAGCCTACATGGCGTCGCTGGAAGACTTGGAGGCCATCGCGTCGTCGGTACTGACTCACCGGGTGATCACGAATTTCTCGGCGGAGTCGCAAGGGATGACGTCGAAGAAAATCGTCGAACGGCTGATCAAGGAAATGCGGGAGGATTGAATCCATTGGATCCCTGTCGAGATTCACCCGCCTTATGAAAAAGTCAGTCAAAGCCACTATTGAGGTCCAGGGGACTGTCGTAAGCATCCTTTCGGAGAATCAAGAGGACTACATCTGCCTGACTGACATCGCCCGTCACCGAAACCCGGACGGAATTGATGACCTCATTCGAAATTGGCTGCGGAACCGCAACACGGTCGAATTCCTGGGAATCTGGGAACAGCTCCACAACCCGGATTTTAATCCCGTCGAATTCGACGGGATTAAAATGCAGGCAGGCCTGAACAGCTTCACGCTTACACCGAAGCAATGGCTCGAACGCACCCGGGCCATCGGCCTTATTTCAAAAGCCGGACGCTACGGCGGCACCTATGCCCACAAGGATATTGCCTTCGAATTCGCCAGTTGGATTTCCGTCGAGTTCAGACTCTATCTCATCAAGGAATTCCAGCGCCTCAAGGACGACGAAAACCTCCGTCTCTCCCACGCTTGGAGCCTCAATCGCACCCTTTCCAAGCTCAACTCCCGCATCCACACCGACGCGATCAAATCCAACCTCATTCCTCCGGAAATCACTCCCGCCCAAGCGGCCATGAACTACGCCTCCGAAGCGGATCTCCTCAACGTCGCCCTTTTCGGGCTAACCGCGAAGCAGTGGCGCGATTCTAACACAGAACTCGACGGCAACATGCGTGACCACGCCACCATCGAGCAACTCCTCGTATTGGCCAATATGGAAAGCCTCAACGCCGAGTTCATCCACATGCAGCTCTCGTCGGCGACCCGCCTCGCCAAGCTCAACGCCTTCGCCATCCGCCAGATGAATACCCTCACGGCTGGCTCCACTCGATTTCTGCCGCCATGAGCCATTCCTTCATCGATAACACCCTGCTCTCGCGCCTCGGCTCGCTGCCCATCGAGTCGCGCAAGCCGATGATGGGAAATGTCGCGGGCAAACACCGGTCGCCCCACCGCGGGTCGTCCGTCGAGTTTGCCGAATACCGGAAATATGTCCCCGGAGATGACACACGCCGGTTGGATTGGAAGGCGTTCGCCCGCTCGGACCGGTTTTACATCAAGGAATTCGAGGCCGACACCAACCTGCGCGCCTATTTTGTCGTCGATGCGTCCGGCTCCATGAATTTCGCAGGCAATGGTGAGGCGAAAATCCAGGTCGCCCGCCGCATCGCGGCATCGCTCGCTTACCTGTTGGTCAACCAAGGCGACGCCGCCGGACTCTCCATCTGTACCGACAAGCTCCACCTCGAAGTCCCGCCCAGCCGTCGCGCAGCCCACCTCGAACGCTTTTTCACCACGCTCGGCAGTATCCAGCCGTCCGGCGAAACCGGCTTGCTAACAGCGCTTCACACCATCGCGGAAAAAATCAGCCAGCGCGCCTTCGTCGTCATTCTATCCGATCTCTTCACTGACACCGCCGCCCTCGGCGACGCGCTCCAGCACCTGCGCTACCGCAAGCACGACATCTCGGTCTTCCACCTGATGGACCCGCTGGAGATCGGCTTCGAATTCGATCGCCCGCACCGATTCGTCGATCTCGAGGACGGCACCGCCCTCGTCGCCGAGCCCAACCTCATCGCCGACGAATACAAGGCCGCGCTCCGCGATTTCCTCACCGCCGTTCGCGCGAAATGCCACGACGCGTCAGCCGACTATCAACTCGTCACCACCGACACCCCGCTGGAGCCCCTGCTCCGCGATTTCCTTACCGCGCGCTTGCCCAAGTCGAAGCACTGACCCTTTTCCATGCTTTTTCTCAATCCATTATTGCTTTGGGGCCTGCTCGCTGCAGCGGTTCCCATCGCGATCCATCTTCTGAACCGCCGCCGCCACAAGACGATCCAGTGGGCGGCGATGCAGTTCCTGCTCAAGGCCACCCGCGAATCCCGCGGCAAGAAAAAGCTCCGCCACATCCTCATCCTCACCTGCCGCGCGCTCGCCATCGCGGCGCTCGCCTTCGCCGCTGCCAGACCCATCGTGTCCGGACTCATCGGCTGGGGCGGCGGCTCCATCGATACCGTCGTTTTGCTGCTAGACCGGTCGGCATCGATGGAAACCAAGCCCGGCGACGGTCTTGATTCCCGCCGCCAGATCGTCATCGAAAAAGTCCGGGATGCGATGAAAAGCCTCGGCAGCGCCCGGCTCGTGCTGATCGACAGCGCCAGCAAGATGCCGCAGGAAGTCCCCTCGCCCGATATCCTCACCGAGCTTTCCTCCACCGCCGCCACCGACACCGCCGCCGATTTCCCCACATTACTCAACCGTGCCGCTGATTTTCTAGCAGACACGCCCGGCCGCTCCGAAGTCTGGCTCGCCTCCGACCTCCAGGCCTCCAACTGGCACCCGGAAGACGAACGCTGGGCCGCCGCACTCGCCAGCCTCGCCTCCCTCCCGCAGAAACCGGCCATCCGCGTGCTGTCCCTCACCGGACCCGCCGCTCCTAACACCGCCGTTCGCGTGCTCGGCTCGCGCCGCTCCGGCGATGAAATCCTGCTCGATCTCGAAATCCTCCGTGCCGAAGACTCGCGGGGCATCGCCAGCATTCCCCTCACCACCAATCTCAACGGCAGCCGCACCACCGAAACCCTAACACTTCCCGGCCAGTCCCTGCGTTTTCAAAAACGCGTCACCCTCCCGCCCGGCAGCGAAACCGGCTCCGGCTGGCTCTCCATCCCCGCCGATGGAAATTCCCGCGACAACTCCACCTTCTTCGCCTACGGCCCGGCCCGGCCGGTCAAATCCATCATCGTCGCGCCCGTCGGCGAGGCCGCCGATTATCTGGCACTCGCCGCCGCGCCTCCCGGTTTCGGAAACCAGACCGTCGAACGCCTCGATGCCGCCAGCGTTGCCAACCTCAACACCGGCGACGTCGCCACCATCCTCTGGGCCGCACCGCTGCCCTCCGGTGCCGCCTACGACATCGTCAACCGCTTCCTAACATCCGGCGGCCATGTCATCTTCTTCCCGCCCGGCGCTCCGTCCAACGCGACTTTCGTCGATTTGAAATGGTCCGATGCCACCGAAGCCCCTGCGGGGAAATTTTTCATCCTCAAGGACTGGAACCACAACGACGGTCCGCTCCGTGACGGCATCGACGGCACGCCCATCCCCGCGGAACGGCTGAAATCGATCCGCCGCCAGATTCCCCAAGGAGACGCCGCCACCCTTGCCCGCTGGGAAGACGGCGAGCCGTTCATCACCCGCCGCATCGTCGATCACGGCACCGCTTGGTTCATCGGTTCGCTGCCGGACTACACTTGGTCCAACATGGGTGACGCCGATGTCCTGCTCCCCGCCGTCCAGCGCATCGTCGCCGCCGGGGCCGACCGCTTCGACGCGTCCTATCTAACCACCGTCGGCAGCGATGCCGCCCAACCGATTCACGGCGAAACCCGCAGCCGCATCGACGACTACGGCACGCCGGATCCCGCCAACGCCGCTTACGAAGCCGGCATCTTCCGCCTCGGCGATCGGCTGTTAGCCGTCAACCGCCCCGCGCAGGAGGACAACCTGGAAATCATCACCCGCGAGTCACTCGATGATGCCCTCGAAGGCACCGGCTACACCTTGCTGGACCAGGCCGGCCAGGCCAACGATCCTTCGCTCTCCCGCGATGTCTGGCGCGGTTTCCTCATCGCGGTTTTGTTTTTCCTGATCTCCGAAGCCATCCTTTGTTTGCCCAAGAAATCGCATCCGCAGGTGCTGCCCCAAAAGTCCCTCGCTTAAATCCGTCAGCACATGAAAAAGCGATCCAGAATCATCCTAACGTTGGGCCTTGCGTCCCTCTTGGGATTCATCATCATGATGATATGGCCTGAGATCGCAAATGGATTTCCAGGTTCGCCTAGCAATTTCAAGCGTATCCTCGGTTTTGAAGCCATCGAAAGACACAAAGTCGCATTGAGCAACGGCGGGATCCAGGGTATGGTGTACTTTGGCATGCAAGATCTAGCAGGAGAAGACGGACGACCTCTCTCACCGGATTACTCGAAAATGGCGGACCATCCTCTGCCAGCAACCTATGAGAAGGAAAAAACCTTTCTCCATTGGAAAAACTCTCCGATCCACTCCGAGCATCTGGGATTGTCCAATTATTGCCTGAAAATGCTGAATGCTGAAAACTTCAAAGGCGACAATGTTGAGACAATGAAAACTACCGCCGGGAGTGTCAGCGCATATTACTCCTACAGTGCCGAAGTGGCGTCTGACGGGAGAATGAACAATATTACCTTTCTCATTTTCGACCCATTGAAGGCTCGACTCTACACCCTCACGAACACCAGTTACATTTACGATCCCAAAACCATCCCCTAACTCATTCCTCTTCATTTGGAATTCATTCCTTAAAATTTAGTGCTCCACCTCTCACCCACTCCCCTCACGCTCTGGATCGGCATCATTGCCTTGATCCTCGTCGGCGTGCTGTCCGTGATTTCATGGAAACGTAGTCCGCATCGGGGACGCACTGCCGCGCTGGAATGCCTGCGGTTTCTAGCAGCGCTCGCGGTGGTCATCCTGCTTTGGCAGCCGGAGTGGCTGACCACGCTGCATCCCGACACCAAGCCGGAGATTGCGATCCTCTGGGATGATTCGAAATCGATGACCACCATCGACGCCACGCTGCCGCCTGATCTATCTGACAAGGCCGAGGTCGTTTCCCGGGCTGACTGGGTGAAAAAGGCCCTCGCCTCCGAACTCTGGAAACCGCTTGAGGCGAATGGTGCGAACGAAGTCACCTCGGTCCCTTTCGCCACCCCACCGACGGATGACGCAGCCACCGCCGGCACCGATCTCGAACAGCCGCTCGCCGACCTCCTCGCCAAGCAAACCAACCTCCGCGCCGTCGTCCTGCTCAGCGACGGCGATTACAACCTCGGCCAGCCGCCAGTCGCCGCCGCGCAGAAGCTCCGCCTCCGCGGCATCCCGCTTTTTCCTATCCCCGTCGGCAGCAAGGTGCGGTTGCCGGATCTCGATCTTCTATCAGTCACCGCGCCGACCTACGGCATCATCGGGGAAAACGTGCAGATCCCGTTCACCATCCGCTCCTCGCTCGACCGCCAGGTCCGCACCATCGTCCGGCTTCGCGATGAGGCGGGTCACGAGCGCACCAAGGACATCGTGATTCCTCCGAATTCGGAAACCTACGAATCCATCCTGTGGCGTTTGGAAAAGGAAGGCACGTCCACCTTGGAACTCTCGATCCCCGTTGCGGACGGCGAACTCGTCGCGACCAACAATTCCCGCAAGTTCACCATCGCCGGCCGGCCGGAAAAAATCCGCGTCCTCCTGATAGAGACCCTGCCGCGCTGGGAATACCGATTTCTTCGCAACGCGCTTTCCCGCGACCCCGGCGTCGAGCTATCCTGCCTGTTGTTCCACCCCGCGCTCGGCCCGGGCGAAGGGAAGGATTACATCAAGGAATTTCCCGCGAAGATCGAGGAGCTCGCGAAATACGACGTCATCTACATCGGCGATGTCGGCACCGGGCAAATCACCAAGGAACAATGCACGCTCATCCGCGGCCTGGTGGAGAACCAGGCATCCGGCCTCATCTTCATGCCCGGCCCGCAAGGCAACCAAATCTCGCTGCTCGACACCGATCTATCAGATCTCATGCCGGTCATCCTCGACGACGCCAACCCGAAAGGCATCGCCGAGTCCGTCCCTTCGCCGCTCACGCTCACCACCGAAGGCCGCGCCTCGCTGTTGACGATGTTAGGCAACAACGAGGAGGAAAATCCGGAGATCTGGCGTCGTCTTCCCGGCTTCTACTGGCATGCCGCCGTCATCAAGGCCAAGGGCGGTGCCGAGGTTCTCGCCGTCGATAACAACCGCCGCGGGAAATACGGCCCGACACCGCTGATGGTCACCAAGCCCGCGGGGACCGGCAAGGTCCTCTTCATGGGCATCGACTCGGCGTGGCGCTGGCGTCGCGGCGTGGAGGATCTCTATCACTATCGCTTCTGGGGCCAGGTCGCGCGCTGGATGTCCTATCAGCGGAACATGGCCGCCGGCCACCGCGTCCGCCTGTTTTTCAATCCGGAGCGTCCCGAGCCCGGCGCCACCGTCACCCTCAACGCCAACGCCTTCGATGCGAATGGCGCACCGCTCAAGGAAGGCAACGTCACCGTCGATATCACCTCGCCCGACGGACGCAGCCAGCGCATCGAGCTCCAGAAAAACGAAACCGCCTGGGGAGCTTTCAGCGGCCGCTTCAAGGCCGATCTGCCCGGAGCATGGAAACTCCGCGCCACCGCCACCGGAGCAGAAGACAAAGTGCTCGAAACGACCATCCTCGCCCAAGGTGCCGAGCTTGAGAAAACCGGCCAGCCCGCGCGTCCGGAAGTGCTTGAGGAAATGGCCAAGGTCTCGCGTGGGCGCATCATCCAGCCCGCGCAGCTCGCCGAGCTCATCAAGGAAATCACCGCCCTGCCCGAGCCACGCCCGCTCGAAAACCGCATCCCACTCTGGTCCCACTGGGCCACCGTCGCCGCATTGGTGGCTTTGTTAGGAGTTTTCTGGATAGGCCGCAAGCTCAACGGCGCGTTCTGACTGGTGCCAGCAGCGGGGATTCGGCGAATCCGATTCAAATTTTGCATAAAATTTCATTCCTTGGTTTAGAAATCCATGCATGCCTCGGGCAATGAAAGATTCTGCCGCTCGATCCTTTGCGTGTCTAGCGGGTGCGATTCCCGATCAATAAGCGATTTTAGGAGAAAAATTACCGCATTTGTGATGATGACCTGTCGGGTTCTGCCGGAGAAACTCGCGATAGAGAGGTGGAAAGCGCTGAGTTTGCCCTCCTCGCGGCGGCGAGTGAATCCGAGCAGGCAAAAGCCCCATTCTGAATTTACAATGTAAATACATTGACTTGCGTTGTGATTTTTGGATTGGTTCCCAAGTCATTGTTCATTCGGGGAAAAAGCCCTGAAAAAGCCCATCGGATGCGAGACGCCTTTTCGGAAGCGTTCAAGTCCATCAAACCCATGAAATCCTGCAAACCCGTCCCACCTGCACTTCGTGCGATGCGTCGCCATCCGCGAGGTTTCGCCCTGATCATCACTCTTTCGCTGATGATCCTGCTGACCGTCATCGCGGTGGGATTGCTGGTGCTATCAAGCATCAGCATCAGGAGTGTTTCCCGGGAATCCGCCGTGCAGGCCGCGCAGGCCAATGCCCGGCTGGGCCTCATGATCGCGCTCGGTGAGCTGCAGAAATCCGCAGGACCGGACACGCGGATCACCGCCCGGGCGGAAACCCTGGCAAAAGACACCCGCGTTGGAGTGCCGGTCGCCGCCAACACTCCCCGGGCCTGGTGGGTGGGGGTATCCGACAGCAACCCAGCCAATATTCTCGGCAACGCCGGTTCGCCGGCAGTCATGTGGTTGCTGTCCGGACTTTCCGGCACGAGTCCGGGCGGCCAGATTTCAGCATCACCGGCCTATCCGGTCAAAATGATCGGCAACGGCAGCCTGGACCTCGCCACGGCGACGGGCGGCTCACCGGTCGAGGCCGGGCGGGTGAAAATCATCGGAGGCGGCAAGGCCACCGGGGCCTACGCCTGGTTTGTCGATGACAACGGAATGAAAGCCCAGCTTGCGGCGACCCGGCCAGCGGTTCGCAACGACAGCATGGCGGGGCCGCTGGGCGGGCCCTTCGGCGGCGGCGTGATCCCGGGCACTTACAACCTCTCGGTGCTCGACCAGATGGGCAGCCTTTCCGGCCTGAAATCCGACAATCTCGAAAAGCTCGTCTCCACCCACAATCTCCCGCTGCTTGGTCTCCCGGCGAGTGTCACGAAATCCAAATATTTCAGCTACACCACTTCGTCCCAAGGCGTGCTTTCCGACGTGAAAAACGGTGGCTTGAAAAAAGACCTGACGATCGCCTTCGAAAGACCGGCAGTCTTCAATTTTGCGTTCCCATCCAGCCAGCCGGACAAATACATCGCGGTCGACCGAACAAAACGTCAGCAGGCGGGGTTGGACCTGAACAACTACATCCACTGGGGAATTTTCAGGGATTACTACAATCTGAAAAACAGTCTCTTCAACAGCGGTGGCATCCCCAGCCTGGCTCCCACGCTGTTCCATAAGGGCGGCCTGTCTACCCCCTTATCCACCGATCCGTTCCGCGCGGGCAGCCTTGGTCCACATGCGATGGCCACCAGCGCCTCATCGACCCCGCAGGCAGGTCTTCCCTACGGCAACACGTTCACCGTCTCACCCACGAACGTTGGAAATCCCTCTGCCTATCTGTTCAATCCGATTTTCCCGGTACTCGGCTCGCTTCAGTCCAGCGCCTGGGTTTCAAGAACCCCCACCGGTCTCAGGTCGAACGTCCAGCTCTTCACCACGGACTACAATCCCTACAATGTGGGCATCATGATCAACGGCAAATCCGGCAGCGGATCGGGACCGCGCATCCACAACTATCCGCAGGTGCTTTTCACCGCCGCCGGCACCACCATGAACCGCTCGCCTGGACTCCACGAAAAGCTCCAGACCCATGCGCGCCCGGCCATGCAACTGGAGCCGGGACGCAGCCACGTCATGGGATTCGGAAGCGATGTTGTGAGCGGCCAGGAAATCGATGGCTCCCAGTATTCGGAGAACATCAGCAAGATCGTCGCGCAGAGCGTTTTCAAGGAATTCCCCGGAGCTACCGTACCTGCCACCGGAAACGTGAGCCTGACGTATGAATTCGCGTTGACCACTCCCGCCCTCCTGCATGGTGCTGACGAGGATCCGGGAGACAACGAAGTGGCCCAGGTGTTCTTCTCGCCTTTCGCCTGGGATTCCATTGCGGCGTTCCCCGGGGTTTCCACCTGTCCCGGAAAAAAGATCACCCGATCCGTTCCCGCCTCCAGCCTGACCCAGAACAATCAGGTCACGATGGGATTCAACCTGAGAACCACCAAGGAGCCTTCCCAAAATGCCATCCGCCCGCTGGTGGATGCGAACATCCGCGCTGTTTGGAACAATCCCCGCTGGGACTCGCCTCTCGGTCTGCCGCTGCTGGCCGCCTACTCGGCGGAAGGAAACGGCGAACTCCCCGCCGCGATCCCACAAATGGAATTCGGTACTACAGGAGGAAAGGGATACGCCTATTGGGGGAACTCCCGCAGCGCGTCCGGCGGAAATGACCGGGTGATCCTCTTCGACGTACCCCGCCGGGATCTGGTTTCTATCGGACAGCTCCAACATGCCAATGCCGGCCGCTTCAGCTACGAACCCAGCTACATCGTCGGCAATTCCTATGCGAATCCGCGAATCCCCCTGACCGCCTGGCGCGCATCCGTGACCGACTCCTTCAGCGCTTCCAGAAAACTCCCTTGGTCGATCGGCGGAAATTTCAACCTGTATGACGCTTCCTATCTCGTCAACGACGTCGCCTTCGACTCCTACACGTTCACCACCATCCCCCAGGTCTCAAACAACTACGGCGGCAGCGATGGCCTGCCCGTCAATGCCGCCACCTACTCCGGACTCATGGCCGGCACCAAGCAACTGCCGAACCCGCGCTACCTGCCCTACAAGCCCCCGGGATCGGATTTCACCATGCCCAACCTAACTTCTAACGGATCCGCTGCCGCCGGCAGTTATTTCCACAACGCCGGCCACCTGGTCGTCGACGGGGCCTTCAACGTGAACTCGACCTCGGTGGACGCATGGGAGGCGTTTCTCTCCGGCACCCACAAGCTGCCAGTCCAGAAAATCGACGCCAATGGCAACATTTCCGGCTTCCGGCCGGTGGAACACGTTAGATTTCCGCGCGCCGCGTCCCATTTGCAGGACGGCATGACCAAGTCCTCCATCGACGACAGCTATTGGACCGGATTCCGCCAACTCGAGACGAAGGAAGTCCGCCAGCTCGCCGAGGAGATTGTCTTGCAGGTCAGGCAACGCGGTCCGTTCCTGACGCTCGGCCAATTCATCAACCGCAAGCTGGAGTCCACGGACCTCGGGAAATCAGGAACGCTCCAGGCCGCCCTCGATCTAACCGCGAACAAGGATCTCGATAAATCCTTCGAATCCCCCGCAGCAATCACGGTCTTCAAGACCATCCCGGCCACCAGCACCCAGGGTGCCGGATTCCCGGGGCAGCTTCTCCAGGGAGACATCCTCCAGTCCCTCGCACCGGTCATGACCGTCCGCTCCGACACCTTCACCATCCGCGGCTACGGGGAAGCGCTCGATACCGGCGGAAACGTCACCGCACGCGCCTGGTGCGAAGCCGTGGTTCAGCGGATTCCCGACCCCATGCCGACTATCAGCGGGACATCCAACGCCATGGCCGAACTCATCAAACCCTCCAGCCCCTTCGGCCGTAAATTCAACATCCTCACCTTCCGCTGGCTTCATCCCGAAGAAGTCTGATCTAACATCCTGATCCCAATGCGCCGTCTCCTTCCCTTTGTTCTTTTGCTCGGCATCTGCCGGCCCCTCTCCGCCGAGGGAGAGAAATTCAGCCTGCGGACCCTCGCACTAACGCCCGGCGAATTTCCCCAAGTCTGGACCATGGATTCCAGCAAACCCGTCCTCCTCGAGTTCTCCTCCAGCCAACCCTCCGAACCCCTGCGCCTTGGCCGCACCAACCCGTTTCCAATCTATCTGTCAGAACCCGGCGACAAGGGACAGTCCGCCGACAAGTCTCCCGCGATGCTCAAGCTGCCCGAGGGACCCGGGATTCTCCTGCTCGGCTTGATGGATCAGGAAAAACCGCGATTCCTCCCCATCGCGGACACCGCGTTTGCGGGCAAATTCAACGACTGGTTCGTAATCAACGTCTCCGCCAAGCAGGTTGCCATCCAAGTGGGCACCGCCGTGGCACCTGTTGTCATCGAGCCCGGAGCCCGGATGCCGCTGAAAATCAACCAGCCCTCCGGCGAAGGCGCTCCCGTCACCATGGCTAGCAAGGAGGAGAAGGAGTGGCGGAAATTCTTCTCCACCTACTGGCCGGTCCACGCCGACAAGCGCTGCCTGGTGGTGATCGTTCCTAACGGTGAGCGCATCGAGGCCCGGTTGATTTTTGAGGAACTCGAGAGAGCCGTGCCGAAGGACGATGGATGAACCACCCGCCCCGCGGGTCCGATTGGAGGTTCTGAATCAATGGCCTTGCCAGCTCAGGCCGTGATGGTTGAATCCCCGGCATGAAAAAAGAAGACCGCGATTTCCTCTTCCACCTGCTCGAAACCCCCAGTCCCACCGGTTTCGAAATGCGCGGTCAGCAGGTGTGGGCGGATTGGATCAAATCCTACGCGCCGGAAGTCACCTGCGATTCCTACGGCTCCACCTGGGCCACACTTCCCGGCAAGTCCGAGCGTATCGTCATGCTGGAATCCCACGCCGACGAAATCGGCTACATGATCAAGCTCATCGACGAGCGTGGCTTCCTCCGCATCGACCGCATCGGCGGCTCGGATGCCGCCACCGCCCGCGGCCGCCGCCTCACCATCCTCGGCGACAAGGGCAGCGTCTCCGGCATCATCGGCAACACCGCCATCCACCTCCGCCGCGACGACGCCGGCCATGAAAAAGCCCCCGCCGTCCACGAGCTCTGGGTCGATGTCGGCGCGTCCAGCGCCTTTGAAGTCGCTACCCTCGGTCTGCGTGTCGGACACCCCGCCGTCTATCAGGACGGGCCGATGGAAATCGCCAACAAGCGCCTCGTCGGCCGCGCCATCGACAACCGCATCGGCGGCTACATCATCGCGCAGGTCATGAAACGCATCGCCGCCGGGAAGAAAAAGCCCGCGCTCACCCTCGTCTGTCTCAACGCCGTGCAGGAGGAAATCGGTGGCAATGGCGCGATGATGGCCACCTACCGTCTCAAGCCCGAGCTCTGCGTCTGCCTCGACGTCACCCACGCCACCGACACTCCCGGAATCGATCCTAACAAATTCGGCAGCGTCAAGCTCGGAGGCGGTCCGACCGTTTGCCACGGCTCCGCGAACCACCCGCATGTCGTCAAGCGGCTCATCGATGTGGCTAACAAAACCAAACTCCCCATCCAGCACGAGGCCAGCAGCCGCTTCACCGGCACCGACACCGACAAGATTTTCCACTCCCGCGAAGGTGTCCCCAGCGCGCTCGTTTCCCTGCCGATCCGTTGCATGCACTCCGTCGTCGAAACCGCCCACCTCGAAGACATCCAGCACACCATCGACTTACTAACGGATTTCGTGTTGTCTCTCGGAGAAAAGGACGAGTTCCGGCAGGTGTTGAAATAACTGGAGCGCGGAATTCATTCCGCGCGGCAGCAACGATCACGCAAGAATCCCCTTCACCACCTTGCTTCCGGGCTTGGTGATGTTGGTCAGCCGCTGCGGCACCCCCTGCGAGGGATAAGTCAGTTTCTCATGATCGAATCCCACAAGCCGCATCATGGTCGCATGAAGATCATGAACGGAAACCTTGTCCTTGACCGCCTCGTAGCCGATCGGATCTGTCTCGCCGTAGGAAATGCCCGGCTTCACGCCGCCGCCGGCCATCCAGATCGTGAAGGCCCCGGGATTGTGGTCGCGGCCGACAAACGGGCTGTCCACGCCGCCGCGGTTTTCCTGCATCGGCGTGCGACCGAACTCGCCGCCCCAAACGACGAGCGTGTCTTCCAACAGGCCACGTTGTTTGAGATCCTTGAGCAGCGCGGTCATCGGCTGGTCCACTTCCTTGCAGCGGTCGGAAAAGCCCTTGTTGAGCGCCTCGCTGGCGGCGGAACCGTGCGAGTCCCAGCCCCAGTGGAAGAGCTGGATGTAGCGCACGCCGCGCTCGGCGAGGCGGCGGGCTAACAGACAGTTGTTCGCGAACGACTCTTTGCCGGGCTGCGTGCCGTAGAGCTGGTGGGTCGCCTCGCTTTCCTGTTTGAGATCGAAGGCGTCGGTGGCGTGCATCTGCATCCGGTAGGCCATCTCGTATTGGGCGATGCGGGTGACGGTTTCGGCATCGCCGGTTTCCTCCGCGATCTTCTGGTTGAGACGGTCGAGCGTGTCGAGCGAGCGGCGGCGGATGTCACGGGTGATGCCCTGCGGGTCATCGAGATAAAGGACGGGCTCACCCTCGGAACGGCACTGCACGCCCTGATAGACCGACGGCAGGTAACCGGATCCCCACACGGATTTGCCGGCGTCGGGATTCCTTCCGCCGGAAGTGAGGACAATGAAACCGGGAAGATTCTGATTTTCCGAGCCGAGCCCGTAGGTGGCCCAAGCGCCGATGGATGGAGCACCGAGATTCTGCGTGCCGGTGTGGACTAACAACTGCGCCGGACCGTGATTAAACTGGTCCGTGTGCATCGACTTGATGAAACACACGTCATCGACCACCGAGGAGAAATGCGGCAGCCGGTCGGACAACCACGCGCCGGATTGGCCGTGCTGCTTGAACTCGAACTGCGGACCTAACATTTTCGGAACGCCCTGAATGAAGGCGAACTGCTTGCCTTCGAGAAATTCCTTCGGGCATTCCTTGCCATTGAGTTTGAGCAGATCCGGCTTGTAGTCGAAAAGCTCATGCTGTGAGGGAGCACCGGCCATGTGCAGATAGATGACGCGCTTCGCCTTCGCAAGGAACTCCGGCGTGGCGGGCGCCAACGGATTCGCCGGATCTTTTTGCAACGCTCCGGAAGATCCCCACGCCCGGCCCGCGCTGCCGGCGAGCCACATCGCCCCGAGGCCGGTGGTGCATTTCGACAGGAAATGGCGGCGCGTGAGATGCCGGAGCTGCTCGTGCTGGAGCCTTGCGAAGTGTTCGGCGTTCATCGGGTGAGTGCGGAGTCCAGATTGAGGAGGGTGTTGGCGACGAGGACGAGCGCGGCGGCATCCGGCGTTTCACCGAGCTTGGCGGATTCCGCCGGAGTCGCCTGATAGCCGGCAACACAGTCGGCGTGAAGGGCGGATAGCTCAGAGATCATCGCGGGCGATGCGGCTTGCTGGGTGACGAGGAGGACCCCGAACGCGAGTTGCTCCGACAGATCCGCAGAACGCGATGCCATGCGCTTCGCCAACCCTTGCGCCGCCTCGATGTGCGCGGGATCGTTCAGCGTGACGAGCGCCTGCAATGGCGTGTTGCTGACGAGCCTTCTCGCAGAGCAAAGATCGCGGCTCGGCGCGTCGAAGGTGAGGAACCCCGGAAAACCGCTGGTGCGTTTCGAATAGGTGTAGATGCCGCGTCGATAGCGGTCCTCGCCTTTGGAATCGTTCCACTTCTCATGGTTATAGACCGAACTCCAGACACCCGCAGGCTGGGGAGGAAAAACCGGCGGCCCGTGCATTTTCGACGACAGCAATCCGGCGGCAGCAAGTGCCTGGTCGCGGACCATTTCGGCAGAGAGCCGGTTGCGCGGGCCGCGGGCAAGGAGACGATTGTTAGGATCTTTTCCCACAAGCGCTTTCGATGCCTTGTGAGTTTGCCGATAGGTCGAGGAAAGGACGATTTCGCGGAGCATGGACTTGACCGACCACTTGAAATCGTTGCCGAAACGCAGCGCCAGATGATCCAACAGTTCCGTGTGGCTCGGCGGCGTTCCCGAGGTCCCGAAATCCTCCGCAGTTAGAACGATGCCAGTGCCGAACAACTCGCCCCACAGCCGGTTCACCATGACGCGGGCGGTGAGCGGATTTTCCTTGTTGGCGATCCAACGCGCCATGTCGAGGCGGTTCATGCCGTCCTTCGACCGGCTGTCCGCTAACAATCCCGGCACGCCAGTGGTCACCGCGTTTTCCTTCATCAGCCGGTTGCCGCGGGCGAAGACGCGCGTCTCGCGCGCCGGGCGCTCGGCCATCACCGGGACCATGGTGCCCTTGATCTCCTTGTATTGCCTCGCCATTTCATCGCGCGATTTCCAAGTGGAGAGACGCTGCGGATCATTGACCACTGCGGTCCACTCGGGACGGTTGGAAAAATCGATGGCGAAACGACGAACCGGAGTGGCCTGCTCGCCAGCGGTTTTGCCGTCCTGCGTCATCGTGATTTCCAACCTCGTCCCGGGCGATGGCTCGACGGATTTTTCAGGAACAAAAACAAACCAGCGCGGGCCTTCGAGCTTCGGAAAACCGCCGACATTTCCGTCCGCCGTGGGCTCGACGGGATCGCCTAACTGATCAGCGAATGCTTCTTTCATCGCAATAGGAGTCACCGCTCCCGCCGGATCGATCAGATTCATTTGGAACTTGCTAACCAAAGAGCCGCGCTCCGGCCATTTCTTCGGATCATCGCTTTCCGGCAAAATCCTCAGACGCAATGCGCTGAATGCCGCCGCCGGAGCTGATAGCTTGTGGATCGCTCCAGTCGGCAAGGTGCCTTCGCTGCGGATCGTGCCGTCGGAGGACATCGCCAGTTTCCCATGACTCGGCGCGAAAGCATCGGGCGTGAATGGCTTCCATTGTTCCGACTCCACCAGAGGACGACCCGCGGCATTGAGTTGCTCGCGGAGAATGCGGAGGTTGATTTCCATCGCCGACGTCTCGGCGGCCTTGGCGGAATCCGCGGCGACCTTCATGCGGGGAAAATCGTTGTCCTGATCGAAGTCCTCGCTGCTGTTGAAGAAGGCGATGAACTTGAAGAACTCGTCGTGCTCGATGGGATCGTAGGGATGCGCGTGGCATTGGACACACCCGAACGTCGTCGCCTGCCAGGTCGTCCAGGTGGTGCTGGCGCGGTCGATCACGGCGGCAACACGGAACTCCTCATCATCGGTGCCGCCCTCAGTGTTGGTCTGGGTATTGCGGTGGAATGCGGTGGCGAGGCGTTGGTCGGCGGTGGCGTTAGGGAGCAAATCACCCGCCAGTTGTTCGATGGTGAACTGGTCATACGGCATGTCCGCATTGAACGCGCGGATCACCCAATCGCGGAACGGCCAGATGTCGCGGCCGGGGTCCTTCTCAAATCCGTAGGTGTCCGAGTAGCGCGCCAGATCCAGCCACACCGCCGCCCAGCGTTCGCCGAAATGCGGCGAGGCCAGAAGGCGCTCCACCACCGCCGTGCGGGCGGCGGAGGGATCTTTCGCAAGCAGTTCCTGATAGGCGGCGAGTTCTTCCGGCGATGGCGGCAATCCGGTTAGATCAAAGGACGCGCGTCGCAGCCATTCGGCGGGTGGCGCCTCAGGCGATGGCTTGAGTTTTTCCCGATCAAGGCGTTGCAGGATAAACCGATCCATCGGTGCCAACGGCCATTTTTCATCGGAAATGTTAGCGATTTCGGTCTCTTTCGGCGGGACGAAGGCCCAGTGATTCTGCCACTCCGCGCCTTGGGCGATCCAACGTTCGATCAGGGCGATTTCCTCCGCAGGCAGCGGCGGCCCGTGCTTCGGCTTCGGCATGACCTCATCGGGATCGGAGCTGCGGAGACGCCGCAGCATTTCCGATTCCGCCGGCTTGCCGGGGACAATGGGGATTTTCCCCGACTCGCCGGGAGCCAGGGCTTTTTCCCGATAGATGAACGAAACCTCACCCGCTTCCTTCACACCGCCATGGCAGGCGGTGCAGTGTTTCGTGAGGATCGGGCGGATGTCGTGATTGAACTCCACGCGCTCCTCCCCATCGGCGGAAGAGGCAACGAGCATGGATAAAAGAAACGGGCGAATCATCGGCAGAGACGCCAAAATACGCCAGCGGTCGAAAACCGCTATCACACAAACGGCGTATGCGCGGGCGAAATCAACGGAGCGCTGGCTTCAGCCGGCGAGTTTATCATCCGCAAATTGGACGGGTCGGCTGAAGCCAGCGCTCCACTGCGTGCCCTTACGGAATCCGGAAATCCCGGATGACCGCCATGTGCTGCATCATCGGCAAGCCGCTGTCGGTTTTTTGCACCGGAGCGACTTTTTCCAACGGCTCGAAAACACGGCTGTCGAAAACCAAACCATGGGAAAACTCCACGTCCGCGAGTTTCACCGGCACCGCGCACTTGTCCAGCGGACCATTGGCCAGCACCCAATCGTAAGGCCGGTTGCGTGGAGCGTTGGTGGCGATTTCACCGTGTTGATCGGCGGGCGGATTCTTGGGAATCACCACGACGGATGCGAGTTCCTTGAAACACGACTCCCCGGTGGATCGCGTGTTCAAATCGCCGCCGATGAGGAGCATCGCGTCTTTCGGGACGTTCGCGGTGATGAATTTCGCAAGCGCCGCCGCCTGGGTCTTGCGCGACGCCTCGCCCTTCGAGTGAAGATGCAGGCTGACCACCCACAGGTCCCGTTTTTCCGGCAAGCGAAGATGTGCCCACGCGAACTCACGGTTGTTCAACACCGGATCATCCCACGCCCCCGACTCGATGATCGGAAAGCGGCTGATGATGCCATTCGGGATCTGCATGCCTTTTTCCGCCATGAAAACAAATTCCTCCCCCAGCGTCTTGTTGATCCACTGCCGCACCGGCACGCTGGTGTTGAACTCCTGGATCATCACGATGTCCGGCTTCAGCGCCTTGAGAATCCGCGCCCCGGCCCCTTCCGGATTGCTGTGATTGCCGTTGTCCGGCGAGTAGGTCTGCTTGTTGTCCGAGGTCAGATTCGCCGCGACCGCGCGGATAACGAGCGGTTCCGCATGGGCGACGCCGAGAAGGAAAAATGCTAGCAGAAAATTCCGGATCACTCCGGAATTATGCATTTGAAGGGCCAAGCAGCGATCAAATTCAAATGCTTGTTAGTCGGGACTGACTCTAGAGATACTTCTTGTTCCAGGCCGTCGGCCCCTTGGAAAAGGGACTCGACTTTCAGTCAGTCGCAATTTCAACTCAATCTCTAGACCAACGGAATCTGCGAACCAATCACAGAAAGCATCTTCGTTGGATTGGCCCTCATTTTGTATCCCCGACCAACGTGCCCCGCTCTTTCATCTTTTTTACGATCATCGCCTTGCTGCCTTTGCAGGCATCAGCCTCCGACGAGAGGCTCGTGGGCTTCTGGGTCCGCACTGCCGGGGGGACTAACGCGCGGTGGACGCTTTCGGCCGATGGGACGGGAGTTTATGAGAAAGACGTCGCCGCTTCCTCTCCGGGATTCGTCCTGACCAGCTACTTCACCTGGAGCACCGATGATACGAACACTTCATTCACCTACACCGTCAGCAGGGAGACTGCCACGGGCAACGGCCCCTTCAACCATGACAAGCCGGTAAGCCCTCCGAAGACTTACTCCGGGCCTTACAAACTGAGCGGCACCACCCGCAAGCTATGGAGTTACAAGGGGCAGGAACATGCCCGTGCAACCCAAGGTACGGAAGGCACGACGATTGCAGCCGGAACTTTGGATGCTTCTTACTACCCGTCCTCCACGGGATTTGTATCCCAGGGAATCACCATCCAGCCCGAAGATGGCAAGGTTCTCTCGGTAGGCCAACATTGGAACACCTCGTCCTCTGCCAGCGACTTCGCCATATCCCGATTCAATATCGACGGGACGCTGGACAAAACTTTCAACGGGACCGGCAAGAGAATAACGGACATGGGAAGCGACGAGGATCGAACCCCCTGCGTGGCGGTTGACCCCCATGACGGAAGGATTGTCGTTGCAGGGGCGTCCGGCAGGGCGGTCGCTCTGGTTTGCCACAGGCCTGACGGGACTCTGGACACCAGCTTCAATCATACGGGAAAAGTGCTCGTCGATATCAACTATAGTGATCTCGTGGTTGGAGGCATCGCGATCCAACCCGACAGCAGGATTATCGTGGTCTGCCACATGGCTAGGCCATATTTTAGAGTTTTGCGCTTTTTGCCCAACGGCGATCCAGATGCGGACTTCAAAGATGAATCCATATCGATCCCGATCGGGACGGCGGAGGCGCATTGCGTCGCCATCCAGCCTTCGGATGGAAAAATCGTGGTGGGCGGAGCCACTGTCACCGTGGGGGCCGGACAAATTGCTGCTCAGGACTATGCCCTCTGGCGTTACAACACCGATGGATCCCTCGACACCACATTCAATGCGGACGGGCCGTGTCCTGGCAGGTTCGAGACCCACTTGGACTACTTCCGTTCCCCAGATAACCATCCGACGTGCCTGAGCGTGGCAGTCCGTCCAGATGATGGAAGGATCGTCAGTGGAGGACACTTTTCCAATGGCCCGAACAGTAGTATTCTCGCTCTCGTTTCGAACAATCCGGATGGCACGCCAGATACCACTTTTAGTGAAAAGGGTTATCTCTTGAAGTTGGTGAGCACCGGATCCTACCACGGCTTGGGGGAATTTATCGATTATTGGGACGGGACCGCCTCCAGTTTGGCCCTCACGGCGGATGGGAAAATCGTCGTTTCCGGGACTGCCCGGTTCCTCAAAGGTGGGGCTCCTTTGCGTAAAACCGTGGTATTCCGTTACAACATGGACGGCTCCGAGGATCCCACCTTTAACGGCGACGGTGAGGCAATCGTGGACGTGGCTAGCTATGACAGAGGAGATCAGCTCCTGATCCAGCCGGCGGATGGAAAGATCGTGGTCGGTGGCATGGCCCGGCTTTTCGGACGAGATTACTCACCACCAACCACTAAAAAGTATTACGCCGTCACCGTCGACCGCGTTCCCGCCAATAGGGGATCGGTCACAGGTACCGGTGGCTACGCGGCAGGTACCACCATCAAACTCAGGGCCAAGGCCGGAAAAGGCTTCCGCTTCGCAGGATGGAAGGAAAAGGGCAGGCTGGTGAGCGCAAAAAGTCCATACGTCTTTGTATTGAAAGCCAACCGAACATTGGTTGCGGTGTTTGAAAAAAACCGGTGAGTTTGGCTGGCAGCGGGTTTGGTCCGGATCAGATCGATTCGCTTCGAGGTCAGTCCCAAATCTGGCTGGGGGCAGTCCCGGCAAACGAGCATTCGGCATAGTCCCAAACCGTAGATATTTGCTGGATTTTCTTCTCAAATTTTGAATCGGGGACCACTTCTTTCATACAAAGTCCGGGGTTCCGCATCGTAACACTTTTCACCGCACCGTGGGAAACATCGCGAACAACCCGTGGGTGGATTTGTAGGCGTTAGACAGGGTCATTCGTTTCAGCTCATGCCCCGCTCCCCAGGAATCGCTGAATAGGATATCTCCCGTTTTGTCATTGTAGCCGATGATCATCCGCATGTGGCTGCCACCGGCTTGTTGGGCGATGGAGGGTTCTTCCGGGAGGCCGAGCATCAGCCCCCAGAGCAGCGGGATTCCTTCGTCGATGTAGTGGTGGATTTCCTTGGAGAACTGTTCCTTCGCCACCGGTTTGCCGACGGTCATCTTGCGTTCGTCCACTTCCACGAGCTCGTGGGAGGTCGCCATGCAAAGAATTTTGAAACGGGTCTTGAAGCGGAAATCGATTTTCCCGAGCGCCTCGGCCATGGCGAGGGCACTGGTCCCGGTCTTGGCGTCGGTGCCGGCGACTTGGGCGATCTGGTGTTGGTCGGCGGGGATGCCGTAGTATTCGAAGAGCCTTTGCGCGGAGGCCACCACGCAGTAGCCCTTCGGTCCCTGATCCACCATCGGGAGTCCCTTGATGAAGACATCGCCGTTAGGCGTTTTTGTTAGATTTCTCGGAAGGTCGGAAAGCTTCACTGCCGACGACCTGCCCTGGAACGCGGCGGCCATGGTGCCCTTCGCGTCGCGGGGGGCGATCTTGAGCCGGAGAAACTCGACCTCACCCGCATTCGCCTCCGGGTTGTGTTCGAGAGTGGCCATGCCTTTCTGCGAGACCCAGATCCATCCTTCCGAGAGCAAGCCCTCCGTTGGATTGGCTTTTCTCGCGTTCGGTTTGACTTGCAGCAGCCCGCTCATTTTCTTGCCGCAGAGCTTGAAGCGGGTTTGGAAATCCGCCGCGCTGATTTCTCCCGAGTCGCCCCTGTTATAAAGCGAGAAGGTGATGCCGTTGAGTTTTCCATCGAGGAAATCGACGACCACTTCCTCCACCGGAATTTCCCCGCCGAACAAGGCGAGCTCCACTTGCAGATCGGTGTATGGATGCCTCATGAAGACGGCCCGCGTGCGGTCATTGGTCATCCATTCGAAATAGGGACTCTTCTTCATTTCGACACCCTTCGGCACCGCGAAGGCGGCATGCAACTGATCCGGTGTCAGGCTCCACACTTTCGGGATGTCGACGAGCAAGTCCAGCGGGCAAGCCAGCTTGCCGGTCCGCAACTGCTCGACGAAAGCGTTCGCCCTGGCCTTCGGATCATCGGCGTTTGCCGGTTTTTCCTGAGCCTGCAAACCCGGACCTATCAGAATCCATATCACCCCGGCGAGGACGGCCGCATCGTGGGTAAAAATCGCGTTGAAAGGTTTTTTCATCTTTCCCATCAGAAAAGAGCAGCACGCACCCTTGTGGCAACCCTCAAATTCCAAGACACTGCCTGAACACGACAAACACCCTTGCGCGGGCGCGGTTGCTCGATTCATTCCCAAGAATGAAAAGTCTGGTCATTCCGCTGCTGTTGTTTTCGGCAGCCTGTTCCGCCGAACCCGGTGTCAAGCCCGCTCCGGCGTATGTCTCGGAGGCGCCGCTGCCGGAAGGCTGGCCGCAGCCCGGGCCTTACAACAAGGTGGTGGAGAAGAAATACCCCGCCTACCGCGCCGCGTTCACCGAGGGCAGTGGTTCGACGATTCCCTTTTTCACCTTGTTCGCCCATATCAAGAAGAACGACATCCCGATGACGGCACCCGTGGAATTATCGATGGAGCCGAAGGACGGGGCGCTGGAGCAAATATCGATGGCGTTTCTCTATCAGAATGAAAAAGTCGGAAAAACCGGACCGGACGGAACCAAGGTGGAGGTCCGCGACATCCCCGGCTTCAAGGCACTCGTTTACGCGTGGCAGGGCACGGATTCGAAGGAGAACATCGCGCGGGCCAGGGAAGCGCTGGAGGCCGAGCTGATGAAGACGAAGAAGGTCGCGAAAAAGTTCCGGATGTCAGGATACAACGGACCAGACACTCCGCGTGAACTGCGAACCTGGGAACTTCAGGCGGTGATCGACTGACGGGAAAACATCACTTCACCTCGATCCGGGCGGTGCCCGAAACATCTTTTTCCAAGATCCACCAGGAGCCGTCGCGGCGGACGGCGGCGGGTTTGCCATTGATGGAAACGCCGGTGGATCCGGTTGTGGCGGGAAGTTCCACCTTTGCCGTCATGCCGGCGGGCAGCTTGATGGAAATCATAAACGAAGCGCCGTTTTTCCAATCGACCAGAACCGGACCGCGCGGTGTGGGGATTTTCCCGTTGGCGGCAGTTAGGCCGCCGGGATGGGGCCGGATGACCGCGCGTTTCCAGCCGGGCGACAACGGCTGCGCGCCGAGGACGAAACGCGGCAGGAGATTGGCGGGAGCGGCGCCCCATGCGTGGTTCCAGTCCTGGTTCGGCTTGTAGCGCTGGTCCCAGGCTTCCCAAGTGATGGTGGTGCCGCTTTCCAGCATGTGTTTCCAGCTCCGGTCGTTAGGCGCGGTGATGAGCTTGAGCGCCTGGACGTCCGCGCCGTTTTCAAACAGTCCTTCGAGGAGATACTGCGCGGCATAAACGGAGCAGGCCATCCCACGTCCCGCGACCCAATCGGTGACGGATTTTTTGTTTTCAGCCGGCACGAGACGGAACGCGAGGGGGAACAGATTCGCATGAATGGATGAGTGGCTGGTGCCGACGCCGTCCCGATAGATTCCGGTGGTGGAATCGAAAAGCGCGGCTTGAAAGCTTGCTTTCGCAGCGACGACATTCTCCGCGAATTTTGTGGCATCGCCCTTTTCGCCAACTGCAATCGCGAGCTCCGACATTTCCCTAAGCGCCCGCAGATGGAACGCGTTGACCACCGTGTTGGTCTTCGTGAACACATAGCCGTCGCGCTCGCCGGTGGGCCAGTCCACGATGTCGTCGCGCTTGATCTGCTTGTCGTTGCTGAGGACCAGCCCGCCCTCACCCACCCGCTCTAGCAGGAGCTTTTTCTTGAGCGATTCGTAGCGCGGTGAGAGCCACTTGGCGTCGCCGGTGTGCATCCAGTCGGCGTAGGCCATGAAGACCATGTGCGGTGCCCATTCCGTCGGCCAGGTCGGCAATTTCATCAGGCGGTCGAAGGTGTCGCGCGCCATCTGGATATCCTGACTCGTGGCGTAGTGGCTGAGTTGATTCAGATAGGCGTCCGCCTCGTAGGGAATGCGCTCGCGGTCGCCATCGACATAGACGCCGGCGAAAGTGGTGGCCTTGATCGAGTAGCGGCAGAGTTCCCAGATGCGGTTGAGCATTTCATCGGATGACTGGAACGCCGCGTCGCCGTCATTCCAAGTGGCGGAAAACGCGGATTGCCTCACGATATCACCGGACTTCATTTCACCGGGCCAGCCTTCGATTTCCACCCAGCGGAATGGCAGCAGCACTCCCCATCGCTCCGGAGTGAGGACGGCTTCCGGCTGCTTGGTGTTCCTAACATCCGCCGGCGGGGTGACGAGCATCGGCCTGGTGCCTTTGGGTTGCATGTCCACGGACGCATAACGGACCGTCCCGGGAGGCTTGCGGTTGATCCGGCCGTTTTCGAGAGCTTCGCCGAAATGAACCTTGATCACGTTAGAATGGCCGCGGGGAGGCGTGATGAGCAGGTTTCCGAAGGCGACTTTGTCGAAATCCACCAGGATCACGCCGGGGGCGACGGTGGTGATTTTTCCGGGTTTCTCAGGAACAAGATTCACGGGAGCCGCGGAGGCCACGCCAAGGAATGCCACAAGAAATGCAGCGAGGAAAAATGCGCGAAAAGATGGGTTTTTCAAAACAATCCGGGTTGGGAAAGTCCAGCCGCAGACTTGAAAAGTATCGAGACAAATCTCCCGATGGCAGTCAGCGGAACTGTTTTTGTTCCGGCATGTAGAGGTAGCCCGCTTCGGCGAGTCTGGCGACGAGCGCGTCGGTTTCGAGATGATGGGTCTTCACGAGATCGTCGAGCGACTCGCTGTGGTTGCGCAGCTCGGTATTGACCAACCCCACCAGCAAGTGGGGATCCATGCGCAGGTAGTTCGTGAGATCCATGGCGCGCAACGTGCCAATGCGGGACTTTGCGGGCAAGTCCCGGGAGATTATTTATTCCACTCGAAGGAACTATCGGCCGTGGCGGTATCGGCGACCGATTTATCGGATGGTTTATCAGCCGGCTTTGCGGCCTCGGCTGTGGCGGCGGCTTGCGGATGTTTCGTCAGTTTGCCCAAAGAACCCTGCAGGCGCTTGTTCCGGGCGTCCATATCGACGCCTTCGACTTTCATGACATCCTTCGTTTCCTCCGTGAAATAGGCATCCTCGTTGCTCACCTTGGTGGGATCAACTCCCATCGCAACGGATGCCTGGTCGATCTGCTGGCCACGGGCGGCAACACGGTCGAGAGCATCCTGGTATTTCGCGACCATGCCTTTGACATCGCCCACCGAGCGGATGTCCTTCATGACCTCACCGAAAGCTTGGACCCTTGAGGGAGATTGCACGAACCAGCCGTAACCGCCGCCGGTCAGGCCGAGACACACAACAAGGGTCATTACCAATTCCCGCCGATGGCGGCGGGACTTGCGTTTGATCTGAGCATCGAGCAAAGCACCCAGTTCCGCCGATGTGGCTTCGTCGAGCCCAGCATTGGGCATCGGCTGGACCAGCGGTTCAACGGCCCGGGGGGCTGGAACTTCCATCACCGCAGCTTGCACCGGTTCGGGGGCGGGGACCGGTTGGATCGCGGGAACAACTACCGCTGGAACCGTTGGGAACGCCCGGGTCAGCGTTTTGTCAACCTGGGAGGAATCCTGAAGAGCGGCTTGGAAGAGTTGCTGGAGCTTTTCTTTGTCAGTCATGAAAAACGAATATCCTGATATTTAAGAAAAGTGTATTACGTGTTGGCGTAGTTTTTGAAAATCAGGCCCTCGATGGGAAAGGTTCAGTCATGCGACGGCGTGGTTTGCTCAGGACCCGGCCAGTCCACTTGGATGGATTGATCCACGCATTCCACCTTTTTCACTTCTCCCCCTGGAATCAGCTCAACTTTGAAAAGTCGGGTCGGAGTGACGCGGGAACCGGCCTTGCGTGGGGCGCGTTCAACCGTTAGAGCAGACTCGCGGTCGTTCCACCGGAACCGCGTCAGGACGGAATCGCCATTCAGATAGGCCTGGCTTTGGCCGTCATCCTCGTAAAGTGTGTAGTCTCCATCCGCCCCACGATAGATCCGCAACGTCAGGGGGTCGTTCACTTTCTCCGCGGTGAACTGGCGGATCGGATCGACCGGAATGATCGCACCCGTGCGGGCATAAATCGGCATGGTGGCAAGATCGACTTGGCGCGTGATCGTGCGGCCGCCGTTCTGCATCTCGCCGGTCCACCAGTCGTACCAAGAACCTTCCGGCAGATAGATCTCGCGGGCGGTGGCGCCTTTTTCAAAAACCGGAGCGACTAACAAATCACGGCCCCAGAGGTATTCGTTGCCGAGACCACTGGCCTTCTTGTCAGCCGGATGGTGCAGCCAGAGCGCCCGCATGAACGGTAGTCCCGTTTCCCGTGCTTGCCAGGCCAGCGTGTAATTGTAGGACAGCAGTTGATAACGCAGTTCGGCGTAGCGTCGCGCAATCGGTTCGATCGCCGGATTGTTCAATTCCGACAGCAACGGCGGCTTCTCGTCCTCGACAGGGCCCAGTTTGTCGAGCCCCCACCCCCATGGCAAACGCGTCCACCACGTCCGGCCATGGGCGCGAAACGACGGATTGAACGCGGCGAACTGGAACCAGCGCGCGTAGAGTTCGCCCGTTAGCTCCGGATTTGAGAAAAATCCGCCGAGGTCCGTTCCCCAGTAGGGTCCGATGCTCAACGAATGGTTGATGCCCACGGCGATCTGGGTTTCGAGGGTTTTCCAACTCGAATCCGTATCACCGGACCAGATCCAGCCGCCGTAGCGCGCGACTCCGAGATGACCGTTGCGATGGAGGCTCCACGGACGGCGGTCGGGTTGCGTCGAAATCGGCCCTTCATGATAGAGCTGATGGCGCTTCATGCGTTCGAAGAGATCGAACCAATCGCCCTCGTCCGGCCACCAGGCATCGACGCCGGTCTTCACGAGTGTCTCATGCTGTTTCCAGTAATCCGAAATGTGGGATGCATCCACCTTCTCGCCTTTTTCCGGCGGAATCGAGCCTTGCAACGTCGGGAGGCGATCGCGGTCCCACGGCACCATGTGCAGCGACACCTTGACGTTGCGCTGGTGGAGATCGGAGATCACCTCCGCCGGGTCGCGTTTGAAAACCTGCGGATTGTATTCGAACGACGGCTGCTGCTTGTTCCAGCCGCGGGGAGTGAAACCGGTGCCCAGATAGATGACGGCATCTATCGGAATGCGCTTCTCGCGGAAGGTATCGACCTCCTTGATCAGCTCCTTGTCGTCCTCCAGCGTGCGGTGCGATTGCATGTAGCCGAGCGACCATTTCGGCGGCATCACGGCCGGGCCGCTAACAGCAGCGAGGTCTTTCATGAAAACCTCCGGCTTGCGGGCATCGAAGACGAACACATCCAGCAGACCCGGCACGAAGGATTCCATCGGCGGAACGCCCTTGCCGAGTTGTTGCCCCTGGTTTTTGAAAGTCTGCCGCGACTTGGCGGGGTCCGCCGTCTTGATCGGAATAAAACGGCCGGAGCCAGCTTGGGTGAGATCGACCTGTCCCCAGGGAGTGCTGAAAAAAAGCCCCCATCCGCGGGTCCCTATCAGCAGCGCCACGGGATTGCGGGAACCGTAGGCTTCGCGTTGCCAACGCGGTTCCATCTTGTCCAAATGGCCGCGGCGGTCGAATTGGACGGGAGCCTTCCGCCAGTCCACGCCCTTCGGTGTCGCCGGCCCACCCTCGCCCATTCCCAAAACCGGCTGATCGTCCAGCACGAACGCCACATCGCCGTCATCCTGCAAGGTCAGCGACTGGATCATCGTCCCATCCGTCCCGCGGACGACGATGCGAAGCGGCTCTCCCTGGACTTCAATAGCAAGCCCCGCCACCTCCGCCTTCACGGGCTGATCAATCCCGCGCAGCGTCAACACCGGGTCGGGATACTTGCGATCCGGCAGCACCGGCGTTACGGGAAACCCGGGTTGGTAGCTTTCAGGCTTCAGGGTAATCCGAACGCTGCCGGCACCGGCAGCCCGGATGGCAAGAACCGCCGGTTGGCCACCGGTCGTGATCGGACGAGCCATGACCGGCCCTGCGGGGAAAAGGAAACCAAGGAGAAGCAGCGTGCGGATTTGCATAAGGTTGATCGAATGCCCCATAGATCGTTAGACCATGGGTGGTATTTCGGTTAGCGGATGACCTCAACCTCACCTTTTTCCCGGATGTCCGAAGATGATGCGCCGATCATGATGTTGTATATGCCCGGCTCCACCACGAAGCCATGGCTAGTCTCGTCCCAGAACGCGAGTTTCCCAGCAGGCAGGGAGAGTGTTACCGACTTCGTCTCGCCGGGTTGCAGGCTGATCCGCTGGAAGCCGCGGAGTTCCTTCACCGGACGTTTCACGCTGCTTTTGACGGCATGGGTGTAAAGCTGGACAACCTCGTCACCGGCCCGCTTGCCTGAGTTCGTGACCTCAACGGTCACATCCACCTTGCCGTCGGCTTTGACCCGCGACGATGACAGTTTCAACGCTCCGTATTTGAAAGCGGTGTAGCTCAGCCCGTGGCCGAACGGATAGAGCGGTTCGCCGTTGAGATACATGTAGGTGAAGCCCTTGGTGATGTCATACTCATCCAGCGGCGGGACCTGCTCTTCCGAAGCGTAAACCGTGTGTGGCAGACGGCCCGCCGGATTGACCTCGCCGAAAATCACGTCGGCGATGGCATGGCCGCCTTCCTCACCCGGCCACCACGCCTGGAGCATGGCGGGGACATTTTTGGCAATCCACGGAACCGTTAGCGGACCGGCGCTCATCTGCACGACGACGGTGCGGGGATTCGCGGCGAAGACGGCTTTCACGAGTTCCTCCTGATTTCCCGTTAGGCCGAGCGATTTGCGGTCGCGCTCCTCTTGCTCGATGAGCGCGTTGGTGCCGACGAAAACGATGGCGACCTCGGCCTGACCCGCGAGTTCGACGGCCTTTTTCAATTCCGCATCCTTGTCGATCTTGTCCTCGGACGGCACCTTGATCCACGGGTGAGGCCTGCCGCCGACCACGCCGCCGTAGGTGTGAAGAATCTCCGTGCCAGAACCCACCCGTGCCTTGATGCCTTCGAGACCGGTGATGACCTTGCCGAGTTTGCCGTTGTAGTTGTTGTTGATCACCTGATCCGCCAACGGGCCCAGCACGGCGATGCGCTTGAGCTTCGTTTTATCCAAAGGAAGGAACTGGTTGCGGTTCTCCAACAGCACGATGGATTGTTGCGAAGCCTTGAGCGCGACAGCCCGGTGCGCGGGACTGCCGACCACGCCGGGAGAAATCTTGCTATAGGGTCCGGACTCGAACGGATCGAACTCGCCAAGGCGCATCCGCACGCGCAGCACGCGGGTGAGGGCGTCGTTCAGACGTTCTTCAGTTAGCTTGCCCTCACAGACGGCGGCGGGGATGTTTTCCATGTATTCCTTGTCGGAGAAATCGCAACCGGCCATCACCGATTGGGCAACGGCATCGACGTAGGTCATCTTTCCCTTGCCGTGGCCTTCGACCATGGTCGTCACGCCACCAAGATCGGAGACGACGAAGCCCTCGTGTTTCCACTCATCCTTGAGCAGGTCGGTGAGGAGCGATTTGTTGATATTGTTAGGAGTGCCGTTGATGGCGTTGTAGCTGGCCATCAGCGAGCAAGCCTTGGCCTCGACCACCGCGTCGCGCCAGTGCGGCAGCCAGTATTCGCGGAGCATGCGCTCGGACACTTCGGAGTTCAGCTTCATGCGATCCGTTTCCACGTTGTTCACGGCGTAGTGCTTCAGCGTCGCGGCGAGTTTCAGGTAACGGGGATCATCGCCCTGCAAGCCCTTCACGTAGGCCACGGCCATCCGCCCGGTGAGGAACGGATCCTCGCTGAACGCCTCGTGATTGCGGCCCCAGTAGGGATTGCGCTCGATGTTGATCACCGGTGCCCGATAGATCAGGCCCTTGTGCTCGCCCTTCGCCTTAGGATCAAGGTGCCAGCCGTTGTAAATCGCGCGGGCCTCATCGGAGAGTACTTTGGCGATCTCGTTCTGGACGAGTTCGGCATTCCAGGTGGCGGCCATCGCGATGCAGGTGGGGAAGAACGTCGTGGGCTCGGTCCATTTCACGCCGTTGAGACACTGGTTCCATTGGTCGGCGCGGATGTTGAGGCGCTCGACCTTGGGTCCCTTGTGGTTGAGCAGGATCGCCTTCTCCTCCAGCGTGAGGTGCGAAATCAAATCCTCCACCCGCTTTTCAACCGGTAGCTTTGTATCGAGATAGGGGGCATCCGCAGCAATGAGCGGATGGAACGAAAGCAGCGCGGTGACTGCGAGAAAATGGATTTTTTTCATGAGTGTTGTTTTAAAATATCACTAACTGTTTCTGAACGGCTCGATGACCGCAGCGATGTCTTTTTCGCCTTGGCCGCTGGCAACGCCTTGCTGGAACAGTCCAAGCGCGGCACTTGCCGTGGTCAGGTTGATGGAAAGCTTCTCACCCTCCGAAAGCGCGTAGCCCAAATCCTTCGCCATGAGCCGCAACAGGAAATGCGGCACATAGTCCCGTGCGGTCATCCGTCCGGAAAGTGCCTTGAACAACGGACTGCCGGGAGCGCCGTTGGCCATGACTTCCAAGGCGGACGCGCGGTCAATGCCGCTGCGTTCGATCATCGTCAGTGCCTCCGCAAGCGAGGCGATCTGCACGCCGCAGACGAAGTTGTTGATCAATTTCACCAGCGCGCCGCTGCCGGTGGCGCCCAGGTGGATGATGTTCCTGCCCATGGCTGATAGAACGGGCCGAGCTTTTTCCAACGCCTCGGATGTGCCGCCGACGAGGAAATTGAGCTCACCTGCCAAGGCCTGCGCCTTGCTGCCGGTGACCGGCGCGTCGATCAGTTCACATCCATGCTGTGCCGCGGCGGCTGACAGTTCCTTGATCCAATCAACAGTGACCGTGCCGCACTCGATGCAGAGCGCTCCGGGCGCGGCCTTGGATAGTGCGCCGTTGTCACCGAGCCACAAGCTGCGCGACGCGTTGTCATCGGCCAACATGCTGATGATGATCCCGGCGTGCGCCGCGGCTTCGGCGGGAGTGGTGGCGACAAGCGCGCCTTCCTTGCCGAGCGGTTTCGACTTGTCGGGATTCCTGTTATAAACGCTCAGCGGAAAGCCCTTGGCAAGAAGCTGCCGGGCCATGCCGGAGCCCATGATGCCGAGTCCGAGAAATGCGATATGGGGTTTGCTCATGATGATTTGAGAGGTTGGGCGTTGATCAAAGGCGCTTGTCCCGAAACGACGCGCAGCGGATTGCGAAGCGGACGGCCGAATCCTGGAAACTCGATCTCCATCAGATCGTTGTCCGCCAGTTCGATGCCATCACCGAAGCTCAAGGCGCACGCGCCGTAATAGTGCACGTGGAGGTCACCAGGCCGGCGGTGGGTTTCGAATTTGAAATGATGTTGCTCGATATTCCGCAGGCTGTGGCACATCTCTTCCTCGCCGGTGAGGATTTCCTTAGACCACAACTCACGGCCATCGCGCCTGAGCGTTACCTTGCCGGGCACGGAACCGAACTCCGGATCAATGACGATTTCCGGCCCCAGCGAACACGTACGGATCTTCGAACCCGCTAAATTGAGATAGTTTTTCTTCTCGAACTTGTGATCGGAAAACTCGTTGCCGATGGCCATCCCGATGCGGTGTGGCTGGCCGTCCGCATCAATCAGATAGATTCCGACGATTTCCGCTTCCTCCCCCCCATCATCGGCATAGGGTGGGACATCGAGCGGCTCATCGTGTCCACGCAGGATGGTGGCGTTGCCTTTGTAAAACCACTCGGGCGGGATGCCAATTTCACCCGCCGCCGGTTTGCCGCCCGCGACGCCCCAGTTGAACATTTTCATGCTGTCAGTCAGATCCTCCTGCGCCCCGGTGTGCATCGACTGGCGGTTTTTCGCGCTGCCAAGGTGGGTGAGGCCCGTGCCGGAAACCAGACAGCGCGCGGGATCCTGCGGATGATCGATTGGCAACAAGAGCCGCCACGGGGATTTGCCCGAGTAAACCTCATCGTAGTCCAACAGGTCTCCGGTCGCGTGTTCATCAATAAGCTCGGAAATGGAGGCACCCGTTCCGATCGCTTGCTCCGCCAGTTCGTAGATGGTCGAAGGCCCACCCAACAGGTGCAGGTTGGGCTCCTCGACCAACGCGACGCGGCGGGCGGTGCGGTTGTGGATTTGGACGAGACGTTTCATTCGATGACTTCGAAGTTTTTCAGGCTTTCCTCATTCACCGTCAGGCCGAGGCCCGGCGTGTTTTCATCGAGATCGATGCAGCCGTCCTTCGGGATCGGCTCACCATCGAAGCAATACCAGAACAGCTCGTTGCCGACCTCGACATCGACCTTCGGGAAGAACTCCGCCATCGGCGAGTTCAGGCTGGCCATCACGATGTGATAGTTGTGCATCTGCCCGGCGTGCGGGATGACGGGGATGGAGTGCGCCTCCGCCAGCGCGGCGATTTTCCTTGCTTGGGTGATGCCGCCGACACGATTGGTGTCGAACTGGATGTAATCCACCGCGCGCGCTTCTATCAGCTCGCGGAAACCATAGAGCGTGAATTCATGCTCACCCCCTGCGATAGGGACGCGGCCATGTTTTTTCAACTCCGCATAGCCGTGGATGTCATCGGGAATCACCGCCTCTTCCAACCAGCGCAGATTGAATTCTTCCAGACGCGGAATCATCCGTTTCGCATAGTCCAGATTCCAGCCCATATAAGCGTCGGCCATGATGTCCACACCATCGCCAACCGTCTCGCGCACGGTGCGGACGAGATCGAGGTTTTTTTGCATTCCGGCCGCACCATCGGTCGGGCCCCAGCCGAAGCGCATCTTCATCGCCTGATAGCCCTCGTCCTTGTAGCGCTTGGATTCACTGGCGAGTTCGTCCAGCGGCGTCGAATAAAGACGGCTGGCATAAACCGGGATCTTCGGCTTCGTCCGCCCACCTAACAATCGATAGACCGGTTGTTTCGCGGATTTCCCGAGGATGTCCCACAGCGCGATGTCCACCGCGCTGATCGCCACCATGCCGATGCCCTTGCGGCCGAATGCCATGGTTTTCCGATACATGTGCTGCCAAAGGAACTCGATGTCCCACGGATTCTCGCCGATGAGCAAGGGAGCAAGATAGTGATCGATGACCTGCTTGGTGATACGGGGCGAGAGCGCCGCGTTGCCGATGCCCACTAACCCGTCGTCGGTGAAGATTTCCACGATGAGCCAACTGTGGAACGTGAACGTGCCCATGGTGGACTTGCTCAGCATGGGCGACACGGCGTCCATCGGGTTCGTGCAAAAATGCGGCGGCAACGGGACGGTCTTGCCACGCCATTCGATGACGCGGGTGCGGATGTCGGTGATTTTCATGGATTGGTGTTTGTTGAAATGGAGAGCGGTTGGATTTTCGGGATGACAAGACAGATCAGCAGGAACGCCGCGACATGCATGGATCCGGAAATGACAAGCGCCGGCGTGTAGCTGTAGCCATGGTCGCGCAACCAGCCGACCACCTGTCCCAGCAGCACGCCTCCCATCGCGCCGCCGAAGCCGACGAGGCCGGCGAGCGTGCCGACCGCACGTTTCGAAATCATGTCGGTCGGCAGGATCATCACCAGCGTTGACCACGATTGCTGTCCGAAAAACGCGAGGCTGAAAATGAAGATCACCCAACCGACGGACTGCAGTTGCGGCGCGAACATCACCCACGGCATCAGCGCAGCGCTGGCTCCGAGCGCGATCTTGCGGGAAGCGTTGACGGACATGCCTTTGCCGAGCAACCAGCTTGAAAAGCTCCCGCCGACGAGACAACCCACACCCGATGCCGCGTAAGGGATCCAACCGATGCTGCCCGCCGTTTTGATATCGAGCTGGAACGCGTCGAACAGATACTTCGGCAGCCAAAACAGATAGAAATACCATGCGCCGTCACTCAGGAATTTCGCGCCGACGACCGCCCAGGTTTCACGGTGTTTGAGCAAGGCTGAGAGGGGAATCCGGGGCTCGGCGACAACAACAGCCCCGGATTGTTCCGGCGTCTGATAGCAGCGCCACCACCACATGGTCCAAAGGAGGCCCATCCCTCCGGTGAGGAAGAAAACCCACCGCCACGGAGCCATTCCCAGCCAATCCGCGTGCGTTAGAATCAGGGCGATGAGCGGCGGCGCGATCACGGCTCCGACCGCCGTCCCCGCGTTGATGATGCCCATCGCCGTCGCGCGGTTGTTGCCTGGAAACCACTCCGCCACCGCGCGCGTCGCGGCGGGAAAGCCACCCCCTTCACCGAAGCCTAACAGCAACCGGCTCGCCGCCAGCATGATGACTCCGCCCGCCAGCCCGTGGCTCGCGCAAGCGAGCGACCAGAAGATCATGATGGCGATGAAGCCGCGGCGCGTGCCCATCCGGTCCAACAGCATTCCACCACCGACATACATCAGCCCGTAGGTCACCAGAAACGCGGAATCCAGTCCCGCTTTCACCTGGTTGCTGAACGGGATGTCTTCCTGAATCGCCTGAAGCGCCCAAGGCAAGGTCTGTCGGTCCAGATAGCTGATCGTGATCGCCACGCTGACGAGAATCGCGATCGACCACGGCGCTGCCTTGGAAGCGGATTTGGGTAATTCAAGCATTTGGGTTTAGGGTCGCTACTGATATATCACACGCCGGAACTGTCAAGCAGTGGATCGACTTTCCTTATGGTTCAATGCCTGTTGACAGGCCGGCGGTTGAAATCGTTCGCTGGCGACTGACATTTCAATGCGCATTCCCCCGTTATTCCCATGAACAAGAAATCCGCAGCCAAGTCATCTCGCGACCCGATCCATTCGCTCTCGGAAAGGGCGTATCTCGAAATCCGCAACCAGATCCTCAAAGGGGAACTCCCGGTGGGAATGGCTCTCGCGCGGCGCAAACTGGCGGAGGCCCTCCACATCAGCGTGCCACCTGTTAGCGAGGCCTTGCAACGGCTGGAACGCGAGGGATTGGTCGAGAGCAAGCCGCGTGTCGGCACCCGGGTAAGGATTCCGACACGGCTGGAAATCGAAGACCGCAGCCTGCTGCGGGAAGCTCTGGAAACCCAGGCCGCACGCCTTTTCGCGGAACGCGCCACCACTGCTGAAAAGGATGAACTGCGGGAAATGGGAATGCGTGTGGACCAACTCTACGCCGCCGGAGAGAAATGCGCTGACGACCGTGAATTCCTGTTTTCCGTGAATACCTATCACATGAAGCTGCACCTCCACATCGCGGAGTGCGCCCGTTGCCCGGCGTTGCGGGATGCCATCGAGAAGGAGCAGGTTCTCATTTTCAACTGGCTCCACGACACGGCCGTGCAGCGAAAATCACTGGCCTCGGACTACCACGCGCGCCTGACCGACATCCTCTCGCGCGGCACCGCCGCCCAGGCGGACAAGGCGATGCGCGAGCACATCCGCCACGGATTGCAGGAAGTCCTCAATGGACTCGAACAAATGGACGAAACCACCAACGGCTGGCGTCACAAGAAGCCCGGAGCGCGTGAATGAAGCCGCAATTCACTTTTTCGGCTCGTCATGCTCCGCGAGGCCGAACTCAGACGTTAGATTGTCGTGGGTGTGATTGACAAACACCGACGAGCCGAGCGGATGATGGTCCCCCATTACCCGCCGGAACGCGCGCCGGTAGAGATCCACCACGCGGGCACCCGCTTCGACGGCCAAGGCCATCGACGAAGGAGCGGACGAGTGCAGGAATTCCGCATCACGCTCCATCGACGCTTCCTCGCGCTCGATGTGGTGAAGCAACGCCTCGATCTTTTCCATCCGGATGGAATCCGGTTCGCCCCGCAGCCGGGACTCGTCGAAATTCCGCTTCAAGGCCTTCTCCTCGATTTTCAACATCTCCAGCCTCCGGAGAAGTTCTTGCCCGGCTGGCAGGCCGATTTCGTGGATTTCCTTCTCCAGCTTTTCCAGCTTCGCATCCACCATCGCGATTTTTTCCGCGAACATTGAAGATTCCTCCGGGGTCGGTTTCATAGGTTATTTGAGTTGAAATGAGGGCTTGAAAACCACCTGCTACGCTACCCGAGGCCAACAGACTGCGCAACGTGTTTTTCCCGATGGCCGGCTCAATCCGTAAAGATCACCGTGACACGTTGAAGGCAGGGGCAGCATTCCGCGGCACTGGCGCGGCACCCATCGATGGTCCCCAATGAATGGATACCGGCGGGTCTTTGAAATCAGCAACATCCGAATAATCCTGCATCTCAATAGCATGTCTCATTTCATAAAGAATGATGGTTACCGCAACGATTGAAGAAAAGCCAAGCGAGCCGGCGAGGATCCAGCCAACCATGCTGGAGAGCCCCAGAAAATGGACCATGACCAGAGAAATTCCGCCAATCCATGCAAGGCATGAAGCGCCCACGACAAAACAAGCTGTCAGCGATGGCGAAAGGGCTCTCATACTTATCAAGTAAACACATGTCATGCTTGAAACAAGGGACAGAATCCTTCGATTCAAAAATCCCTATCAATTAGTGTTCCTGATTCCGGTTTCGTTTGACCAATCACTTTCACAAGTCTCCCCTAGTCAGCATGTCGCCCGCCCGCTTTCGTCCCGTATGGTCCCCGGCTCCACTTTGGGGAATGACCGCAATTGCACTTTTTTACCATAGCGCGGCGCAGGAATCTCCCGTTTCGGACCCTTCGGAGTTCCGGGATTTCGCCATGGAACACGACGGGAACATCGATGCCGGCCGCACCTTGTTCACCCGCATGTCCTGCGCGCAATGTCACTCGTTCGATGGCACCGGCAGCAAGGCCGGCCCCGATCTATCAGCCATCGGTGACAAGTTCCGCAGGGCCGATCTCATCACCTCGATCCTCGATCCCTCGTCCACCATCGCTGTCGGCTATGACAACACCGTCCTCACACTCAAGGACGGCTCGATGGTTGCCGGCGTCATCAAACAAGCCGCCGACGCCTGGATCGAACTGATGGGAGCCGATGCAAAGGCCGTCCGCATCGCCGCCTCCGACATCGCGAAACGGGAAACCAGTGCGGTCTCGCTGATGCCGCCGGGTCTCCACGCCGCCGGCACACCTCAGGATTTCGCGAACCTGATCTCCTACTTAGGCAGCCTTCACCAGGCCAGCGCCAGGCCTGGCCAGGAAGATGTCCCTGAAGCGGGATCTCCCGTTAGACTGGATTCATTTTTCGATGACGCGATCCGGCTGAACGAACCGACCTGGTTCGGCGAACTACCGGGAAGGAAGGACGCCTATGTCGTTTTGGAACATCGGGGCATGTCCTGGATCATCGAGAAAAAGGCTGGCGACGATGTGCAAACGCCCTTTCTCGATCTCACCAAGGTCGTCCGGGTGGGAGGCGCGACGGGATTGCTGGGTATGGCATTTCACCCGAAGTTTCCCGAGGATCTCCGCTATTTCCTCAAGTATCAAATCGTTGAGAATGGAAAAATCTCCACCCTCATCATGGAGCAAAAATTCTCGCCCGATCTGAAAGGCGACTCCGGCTCACCTCCCCGCGAGCTTTTGAAAATCCCGAGCGTCACCCAGGACCACAACGGCGGCTGCGTCGCCTTTGGTCCGGATGGATTTCTCTATTTCGGCATGGGCGATACCGGGCCGCAGCGCGACCCGCAGGGACATTCGCAGGACATGAGCTTGTTGTTAGGAAAGATGTTGCGGATCGATGTCGATCATCGCGACGAAGGGTTGCCCTACGCGATCCCGAAGGACAATCCGTTCCGCGACGTTGATGGTGTTAGGCCGGAGATCTGGGCCGTCGGTTTCCGCGAGCCGTGGCGTTTCAGCTGGGATTCGCAGACGAAGGATCTTTGGGTCGGGGATGTCGGCCAGGATCAATACGAGGAAGTCGGCATCGTCCGCATCGGGGAAAACCACGGGTGGAATGTCATCGAAGGCTTCAATCCCTATTCCGACCGCTATCGGCGTGTGGGTGAGTTTCTGGTGCCACCGGTGTGGAGTTATTCCCATCGCATCGGCCAGTCCGTCACGGGTGGTTTTGTTTACAGGGGAAAGAAAGCCCCTCAGATGCTCGGATGGTATATTTTCGCCGACCACGAAAGCCGCAGGATCTGGGCACTCACACAGACCGACCGCAAGTTGGACAAGGTTATCGAGATCGGTCAGGCTCCCACTCGCGCCGTTTCCATCTCCCAAACCCGCGACGGCGAGCTTTATCTTGTCGGCTTCAACTCCGGGAAAATCTATCACCTCGGCCTTGATGCGGTGGATCCCGTGCCGCCGGAAATCCGCGTGCTCGCCGCAACCGTGGAGAAGGAACCGGTCGTTTGGAAATACAGCACCGAACGTCCGGACGAAGAATGGACGGCACCGCCATTCGACGACGCCATGTGGAAGGAATCCGTCGGTGGCTTCGGCAGCCGGGGAACGCCCGGCGGCGTGATCCGCACCGAGTGGCGCGAGCGTGACATCTGGCTGCGGCGCGAGTTCATGATTTCCGACTCAACCCAACCTAACATCAAGTCACGCATCGTCCTGCGGATCCATCACGACGAGGATGCGGAAGTCTATCTGAATGGAATCGAGGTGGCCAACCTTTCCCGCTGGACACAGGGCTACATCGAAGTTCCCCTGCCTGCGGAAGCGGTGCGCTCGTTACGAAACGGTCGGAATGTGATCGCCATCCATTGTCGGCAGAACACCGGTGGCCAATTCATCGACGCCGGCCTCCTAGAGTATGTCGCCCGTCCTGCATCCACACCCAAGCCATGATCATCATCATGGGACGGGCGATTCAGCCGCAATCATTCACCAACCGGGTAAAGTCTCGGCAAGGATCGCGGTGATTTTCCTCTGTTCCGGCTCTTTCAGCCAACCTACCTTCGGATTTTCACCCGCCAGTGCCCGGTGCATTTTTTCGAGCACCGCACTCTTCACGCGCTGAGGCAGTTCGCGGAATGCGTTGGAGTAAACCATGAACGAGCAGCGGTGCTTGAAGAGATGCTGATAGAGTTGGAAATCCGCCAGCGAGCGACCGTCCTTGGTTTTCGGAAATTGCGCGGTAAAGGACTTCTGGAACGCCTCTCCGCCTTCGATGTTCTCTCCAGGGTCCGCCTCGTCCTTGAAGAACAAACACTCCACAATCTGATCCGCCGCCCCGTCCGCGACACGGCCCGCCGAGCCTTTGTCCGGATCCGCATCGGCGTCCATCGCCCGTCCGAGGTAATAGGCACGCCGGTATTGCATGGAAGCGGCGGTGAGCAGGTTGTGCATCCGGCATTGGTGTTCGAGCACCATCAGGGCCACGATGTCGCTAGTGGAGCGGAGGTACTTCGTGACATCAATCGTACCAATCAAATCCGCCAACAAGCTCGGCTTGGGTTCGGCTGGCCCCTCCTTCTGATAGACCCGGTTTCCCAAGTGTGGCAACGAACTACGACCTGTGACGTAATAGCCACCCCATCGTTCCGCCAACGGCGTTTCATGATCTACCTGGCTGGTTCCCATCCCCAGCATCGGATCGCCGTCCTCGTCGGGAAACACCGAGCGCACCTGCATGCCGGGAACATTCTCGGTGGCCGTCGTTCCGTGGCAGGACATGCACGTTGAGAGGTCTCGTTCGATTTTCATCCCGCCTTCCTCTTCGGCTCCGATGAGGTAAAACACCGGACCTAACACCGAATCCTGGGTGATCACCTCAATCTTCCCTCCAGGCACATAGCCGACGTAGGCATTTGGGGAAAAATACAACGCTCGCGGAGTTTCCGGTCGGATCAACGCATTCTGATGACTGGTCTTGGAGAATACCATCACCTGCGAATCCTCCGGCACCCGCAGCATTTTCAAAACGAACCGAAGCCGCTCCAATTCCGTTTCCCCTTCGACCTCCACTTTCCCGGATGCGAGATCCGCCGCCAGCGACGCCAGTGCGTCCGTCGGAGTGGTGTCCGAATAACGAATCGGCGCGAGATCCCAAGAGTCCTCCGCTGCCGGGGCGAAACACACCGTAGCTAGGAACCAGAAAGGAAATCTCATCGCGCGCTAACCAACGTCAAATTTCCTCGGATGACTACGCGTTTATTCGGATTTTCAGGGCGCCAAGTGCGTTTCAATAGTCGTCGGGATTAGCCCGAAGAACCACCTGATAGTTCTCCCGCTCGAAAACAACCCCGTTACTGGTACCTTTCAAAATCCAAATGCCCTTCGCCACGGCGTTGCGAGAGCCTTCGGAATAGGGATTGCCGATCACCAGACTGCCTTGCTTGGGGAAATACTGCCACGCCATGATCCGCACCTTCACATTCGGGTTCTGGCGCATCGAAATCGACACGGAACCGCTGAGCTTCCCCGCCTGCATGCCCTTGCCGAAATCGAGAAAGTATTCCCGCGTCGCGGTGGCTGGAAAAATCGGGTCGTTGCTGGCGACCACCTTGTAGATTCCACGGAATTGACCCGCCGTTGACTCCACTACATCGGCACCCGCGATTCCCGATGCGGAAAGGATGGCGGCTCCGACCATCGCTGAAATTTGTCCGAGCCCTCTGGAAACGCGATTCAGGAAATTTGTCTTCATGCTTTACCTCCTAGCGTAAGGTGTACCGGTAGCACGGTTCCCCGTGGTTGCAACGAACGGAGGACAAAAAAATTGCTGCTCCTGATGCAATTTGCGCGAAAACGGACGATTCTGCGCGCACATGAGAATCCGGAAAAGCTTTAATTGGACCGCGAAATTCATATTGTCCGGATTTCCCACATCATCCGCGCGGAATGAATTCCGCGCTCCAGTTAGCCACCCCTACTTCGCCTCTGTGAACGACAACCCGAGTTCGTTCTCCAACCCGGTGATCTTCGCCCGCTCGCGGGGCTCGATGAGGACAAACGACGTCCCTTTCTTTCCGGCCCGAGCGGTCCGGCCGCTACGATGCGTGTAGTACTCCGTTTGCTCCGGAAGCTGGTGATGGATCACGAAGGACAAGCCCTCCACATCGATCCCGCGCGCGGCGACATCGGTGGCGATGAGAAATTGCACGCGCTCTTTCTTGAACGAGCGCATGATAGTGTCCCGCTCCTTCTGCGTTAGATCTCCCTGCAGCACGGCCACCGGATAACCGCGTGTCGTCAACTGCTTCCCTAACACGATGGCGCCCGCCTTGGTCCGGCAGAAGATCACGCCGCGGTTTTCCTTCTGGCGTTTGAGAAACTCGGCGATGAAATCGGTTTTCTCATCGCGGCTGCAAATCACGAATTTGTGCTCGATGTCGCGGTTGACGACATGGCCCTTGTCGATCTTCAGCATGTGCGGTTTGTCCGACATGCAGTCCTTGATCAAGCCGTGGATCGCATCCGGAATGGTCGCCGAGAACAACCAGGTGCAGCCGCGCCCTCTTGTTAGACCGAAGATCTTGATGAGTTCCTTCTTGAATCCCATGCTCAGCATCTCATCCGCCTCGTCCAACACCAGATACTTCACGCCGATGAGGGTGAGCGCCTTCTTCTGGAACAAATCGATGAGCCGCCCCGGTGTCGCGACGACGATATGCGTCGGCCGTTGAAGTGCCGCGACCTGCCGGTCAAAGTTGTCACCGCCGGACAAAACCTCGACGAAAATCTTCTGCTCGGAATACTTGGTGAAACGAAAAAGCTGCTTGCCGATCTGCTTGGCCAGTTCCCGCGTCGGCGCGATAACGAGGCCCTGGATGGCCTTGGATTTCGGATCGATCTTCATCAACAGCGGCAGACCGAAGGCGGCCGTCTTGCCGGTTCCCGTCTGTGCCTGCGCGATGAAATCGCCACCGCTTTCGAGCAGGAACGGGATCGCCTTGTCCTGGACGTCGGTCGGATGGACGATGCCGAGTTCCTGGATGCCTTTGACGAGATCCCCGCGGACTCCGAGTTCTTTGAAGGTTTTCAATGGTCTTGATGGCTGGTGATTCATGCCCCGCCTCACTTCAGCGCGGCGGTTGCTGAAACGACCATGCCCGCCCCAAATCCGGATGACGAGCCATGAAATACGGGTTCCTGCTCGATTTCGTGACAATTTCCGTTTATCGCAGGGCTGCCCTATGAACTCTCCCCCCGCCAAAATCGGCACTCTACCCGCTGCGGCGTTGGTGGTGTCGAGCATGGTGGGGACCGGAGTGTTCACGAGTCTTGGCTATCAGGTGGGAGACATTCCTTCGGGGCCAGGGATTTTGCTGGTTTGGATATTGGGCGGATTGGTGGCGCTGTGCGGCGCGCTTTCTTATGCTGAGCTGGCGGGGGCTTTGCCGAGATCGGGTGGAGAATATCATTTCATCGGACGGCTCTATCATCCGTCGCTGGGGTGGACGGCGGGGTTGCTGTCGGCGGTGGTCGGATTCGCCGCGCCGACGGCGTTGGCGGCGCTGGCGTTGGGGAGCTATGCGCATCGGGCGTTTCCGGTGGTGCCGCAGTTGACGGCTGCGGTGGTGGCGCTGGTGCTTGTGACGGGCGGACATTTGATCACCTTGAAGACGAGCGCACGGCTGCAAACCGTATCCACAGCTCTGAAGCTGCTGCTGATCCTGGGGTTCATTCTCGCGGCGTTCTTTAAAACCGGACATGGCGACATTCGTTGGGAAGTGCGGCCGCGGCTGGATTTGGAAATCATTGCAAGGCCGGCGTTCGCAGTGGCGTTGTTGTTCGTTTTCTATGCCTACTCGGGATGGAATGCGGCGGTTTACCTGCTGGACGAAATCAAAGACGGGCGGCGGACGGTGGTGCGATCGCTGGTCTGCGGCACGTTGCTGGTAATGGGTCTCTATGTGCTGCTGAACGCGGCGTTTCTCAAAGCCGCACCGGTTGCGGATCTGGCGGGAGTGACGGAGGTGGGTCATGTGGCGGCGGAGTCGCTCTTCGGCGAAGGGGCGGCGCGGTGGTTCAGCGGGTTGCTATCAGTCGGGCTGGTGGCGACGGTGAGCGCACTGGTTTGGGCCGGACCGAGGGTGCTGGATGTGATGGGCCGGGATTTCCATGCGCTGCGGTTCCTCGCGCTGAAGAACCGGCACGGCATCCCGGTCGCGGCGACGCTGGCTCTATCAGGCTTGGCGCTGGTATTTGTGGTGACCGGAAATTTCAGCCAGTTGCTCACCTACACGCAATTCGCGCTGACCTTGTGCGCGTTCCTGACGGTGCTCGGGATTTTCATCGTGAGGCGAAGGCCGGCGACAGAGGGGGCGTTCCGCTGCCCGCTCTATCCACTGCCACCGCTGGTGTTCCTGGTGATGACCGGCTTCGTGATGATCCGCTCGCTGGTGGCGGAACCGGGCCCGACGCTGGCGGGAATGGCGACTGTTCTACTCGCGTGGTTGTGCTATTTTCCGCTGCGCCAAGCTCCTTCCTCCTCATGAAACTTCCCCACCTGCTCCTGCCGATTGTTCCGCTCCTGATGGCTCTCACCGCCTGTGGCCCGTCCAAACCGGCCGCCGTCCAACCGCAATACCTGGATCAACCGCCGGCGAATTTCCCGGTCGTCAGCGGCGAGGCGGGACCGGATGATGTCGGGCTGTTTCTGGCGGGCAAGCCGGTGCGGAGAGGGGCCGTTCTATCCAAACTCCAGCGGACCGTGGAATACCAGGAACATCAGCGCGAAATCGGCCGGATCTGGAGGAATACAGGCCGCCAGCGCGTCCGGCTGATGGAGTCGTGGTCGGGACTTCAAGTGGCTCCGGTGGTCGGCGGCGGGAGCACGGTTTACTATCCGTTCGGCGGCCCGGACCTGCTGCACGTGAATGCGATGTTTACCCATGCAAAAAACTACGCGCTGATGGGACTTGAACCGGTGGGCGATGTTCCCGCTCTGGAATCGCTGCCGCCAGGCGAGGTGCTGGCGGCGCTGCCCGCCTTCCGACAAACGGTGAAAACGCAGCTCCTGATCGGCTATTTCGTGACCAAGGACATGAAGTCGGATCTCGAGCGCAGCGCCCTGCGCGGGGTGACACCGATCCTGCTAGGCACGGTGGCACTGATGGGCGGCGAGGTGGAATCGGTGAACGCCATTTCCGCGGGAGGAAATCCGGGAGTGGAAATGCAGTATTATGACGGCGGCGGCATGCGCCACACCGCGTATTATGTGGCCGGGGATCTTTCCAACAGCGGTTTCAAAGGCGGGTATCAGCAATGGGTGGCCGGGCTCGGCGGCAAGACGACTTATTTCAAGGCGGCGTCTTACCTGATGTATGACGACCGTTTCTCGCAGGCCCGCAATTTTTTCCTGAGCCAGTCGCGCTCGATACTGCAGGATGATTCGGGAATCCCTTTCCGTTATTTCCCGCAGGATGCGTGGACGTTCCGGTTCTATGGAAACTACGAGAAACCCATCGAGCTGTTCGCGGAATACCAGCAGGAGGACCTGCGGCAGGCATTCGCGACGAATCCGAAATCCCCGATTGGTTTCGGCTCCGGCTATCATGCGAACTATTATGACGCGAATCTTTTGTTAGCGATCAAGCGCTGAAAGACCGTTAGAAAAACCAAGGACCGGCGATCTCCGAATCGCCGATGCCCATGAAAAGCCAATGATTCATGGTATTCGTTCTTCCCATTGACACCTCATGGGCTTGGGCGGATCGGAGTCCGCCCCTCCTTGGATTCGCGCGGATCAAGAGAAGGCGGTGCGCAGGAAAGCGGCGTCATTCCAGGTTGTCGCGCGGTCGAGCCTGGCGATCACGAGATCGCGCGACGGCAGCACATACACCCGCTTGCCGCCGGAACCGATCATCGCCAGCCAGCCGGGATCGGCAGCAGCGCCGAGGCAGGCCCGCTGCCAGAACGAGGACGGGCTGACCGCATCGAGATGGCGTTCCGGCTCGATGGAGTAAGCTCCAATTTTTCCAGCGTTGCGATTCCACCACAGACCTGCGGCGACCATCGGGTTCGCGGCGCGGGGTGATGAGAGATTACGGAAAACGTCGGCGTTGAGACCGGCCGCGCAGGCTCCGCTGGCAAGCTTCGAGACCACCTGGCCGAGCCGGCCAAGGTCCTGCACGGTGAACTCGGCACCGGTGGAGAGATAGTATTTTCCGGATCCATCCCTTCGCCAGTTAGAACTGGAAATACCGATCCTCCCCATCAACTCGCGCAGGAAAATTTCCGTGGTGGAACCGTGTTCCCGCAGAACGCGTCGCAGCACTTCCGCAAGGATTTCCGACGACGCCGGACCGTAGCGAAATTGCGTGCCCGGCGGATCAACGAGAGGCAAAGCGAGGGCGACCCTGCCCTTGTCGGGGATGAGCCCGCGGTAGAGAGCAGCCACGCCGGAGGGAAAACCTGCGGTTTGATTGACCAGCATGCGGAGCGTGATGATCCGTTTTCCGGCATCCGCCCGCCACTCGGGGAGGATGTCAACGAGCGGCCGGTCGAGTCCGATCCTGCCCTCACCCGCGGCTCCGACCACGGCGAGTGCGGCCAGGGATTTGGTGATGCTGAACGACGGCATCCGCCCGCCAAGGTTTCGTCCGGCGATGAGGCGTCCGTCTTGCCAGATCCCATAGCCAGCGCCGCCGAGGCGCGCGATGGCACCAAGGTTGATTTCCGCAGGACCGGATGACGGGGCGCAACCGGGCAACAACGCGACCAATCCCGCGCGGCCTGCCAGTTCCAGCCATTTGCGACGTTCCATGGAGGCATCCATAACCTATCGCGAGCGTCGCATCAATGGGGATAGCCGCTGAAAATCACAGCCACAATTTCAGGATGTATAACAGAACCGTGGTGGTGAACATGCTGAAGAGCGTGCTGTAGTAAACGGCGGAGGTGGAGAACGGGATGTCGCCGCCGAATTCATGGGCAAGCAGCGCGGTATTGACCGCGGTGGGCGCTGCGGCGGCGAGAATGAGTGAGGCGGACGCTTCCCGTGAAAAGCCGAGGGCGAAGGCGAGCGGCACTGCTAACAGCGGCGCGATCACCAGCCGCAGGCCGATGGCGGACCACAACGGCGCACGGAACGGTGCAGGCTTGGTTTGCGACATTTGCACGCCCAGCGTGACGAGGGCGAATCCAATGAGACCGGACTGGAGGAGGTCCAGCGGTTGCCAGAGCCAGATGATTTCCTTCACCGGGAGATGGAGGGATTTACACAGGATCGCGGCAAAGAGGGCGTAGATGGTCGGCTGGCGGAGAACCTTCGCGAGCGCCTTGCGATGCGAACCGCCGCTCTCGCCATGCGACTGGGCGAGGAACAGGCCGATGGTGTAGGTGGCGATGTTCATGGTCGCGAGCACGTAGATCTGCACGGCGGCGGCGGCATGTCCGAAGGCCAGCGTGACGAGCGGCAGGCCGTAGTTTCCACAGTTGTAAAACATGGTCGCCAACGAGAGCGATTGCCGTTGTTTTCCCTCCATCTTGAAAACCTTCGAGGCGATGGCGCTGCAGATGAACATCAACGCGATGGTAGCCAGTGTGAAAGCAACGATGCGGACCGCCTCGTACCCGGCGAGTTCGGTATCGAGCACGTGGGTGAAGATGAACGCCGGAACCATCAGATAGATGTTTAGCTTCACCAGGCTCTCCAGGTGCAGGCGGAACTTTCGATCCAACACCCAACCGAGACCGACGATCAGGAAGATCGGCGCGCAGACGTTGAGGAAGAGTTGGAAAAACACGGTCGCGAAGATCAAGGTTTCTCACGCCGGGGATGTCAATGCGGTCATCGCGTCACACCCGCAGGAACCACCGCTGGCGGTAGAGGAAATAAAGTAGCAGCAACTCCAGCAACAGGACGCAGCAGAGGATGAAGAGCGGCGCAGCTTCGCCAAAAAGGCCGGAGACCCGTCCGAACAGTAACTCCGACATCTCAGGGAAAGAAACAAGCTTGGATCCCAGATAGATCGTCAGTGAATTCATGCCAATGACTCGCAATGGAAAGCTCCACGACTGGCATCGCGCGACGTCGATGACGCCGAAAAAAGCGGCGAATAGTAGCGTGGAAATTCCGATGGCGAAGAGATTGAAGGATGCAGTCCACAACGCCTTGATCGGAGGATAGCCAAGTGCCCAACACAACCAGCCGGCCAGAACAGCGGTGACTCCAATGGCGGACAGCGTCCCGACGAATTTCCACGATTGCGCGGCGGGGCGTTTCAAGAATGATCCGACCAGTGATCCAGCCATCGTCACCGCGGCGGCTGATAGGGCGGAGAGCAATCCTTCGGGATCGAAGGTGCCGCCGTGAAGTCGGCCCGGCAGAAAGCTCCGGTCGAACCAGGTATTGATCGCTCCGGTCTCGGTGAGTGTGCCCGCACCGTGGCCGGGGACAGGGACGAGTAGTTGCAGAACGGCGGTGGCGGCAAGCCAGCCGAAAAGGATTCCCAGCCGCATCCTCGTGTCGCGGACGACGAGTTGCAGCGAAGCGGCAATGCCCCAAGCGATGCCGATCTGGCCGAGCACACTGGCAAACCGCGGAGCCTGGGGATTTGAGGAAAGCACTCCGTTGTAAATCATGCCTAGCACCACCAGCAGCACGCAGCGGGTGAGGATTTTCCGCCACAGCCCCCATCGCGAGTCACCACGATCCAGCCGCGCGTCCATCGATAGCGGGATGGAGACTCCTGATAGAAACATGAACACCGGGAAAATCAGATCGTAGGCATGGAGGCCCGCCCAAGGAACGTGTTCGAATTGCTCCGCGAGCGTTTCCAGAGCCGGGGTCTTCCGCCAATGCGCCAGCTCGCGAATGACGTCCTCCAGCCCCATGATGCAGAGCATGTCGAAGCCGCGCAGGGCATCGAGCGAGAGCAACCGCCGCGGGACTTGGGGGACGGGATCCATCAGTTAGGTGATGGCAGCGCCTTGATTTCCTCGGGCTTGCAGAACTCGTCGAGATTCTTGAGTTTGCCGGCCCAGGCGATGCCTCGCAGGAGGATCGCACGGAAGTTCGGACGCTCGAAGGTTCCGTAAAGATGTCCGGGGATGGCGACGAAAGCGCGGTAGCTGTCCTTCTCGTAGGTCCAGATTTGCGGCTGGACCTTTGGAGTGCCGTCGCCGGTGTCGGAGGTGGCGAGGACATGGACGTCGGGTGACATGTCGAGATTGTAGTAGATTTCATCGTCCATCTTGAAGTCCGCGGCACCGGTGGTGATGCCGTCCGGACCGGCGGATTTATCCTTGTCGGTGAAATGGAGTTCCATCGGGCCCTCGCGCCATTTCGTTTTCCCCTGCACCCATGCGCCGCCGATGACGGACTTCCACCAGACGGGATCGTTGCTAACAGCAGCGGTGTGGATGACAACGATGCCACCGCCACGTTTGGTGAACTTGGCGAGGTTTTCCTTCTGTTCGGGTGTCGCGTTTCCGCCGTCCTGGGCGTACATGACGAGCACGTCGGTTTTCGAAAACTGCATGGCATTCGGCCAGTCCTTCGCTCCGTCGGCCTTCATCCCGCGTTCAGTTAGGAGAACCTTCCAGTCGTTGAGGAAGCGCTCGTGCTCGTGGGCATTCGGCCCGTGGGTTTTCACTCCACCGCGGATGAACACGCGAAGCGGTGCAGCATAGACCGCGAGCGGGATGGCGGCAAAGAGGGCGAAAGCGAGGAAGCGTTTCATGGGTTGTGGATTGGCGGATTGTTCGCCGCCGTTACGCGGGATGGCCAGCGGGAAATTTCAGCGGAGCTGGATGAAAACAAGCTCGTCCACAGAGGATTTTCCCATAGGATGCCGACATGAGAAAAGTTATCACACTCGCCGGGCTCCTGTTGTTTTCCACACAAGCGTGGTCGGCTGACGATGGCTTCGTTTCCATTTTCGACGGGACGCTCAAGGACTGGGAGGGCGATCCGGTTTACTGGAAGGCGGAGAACGGCATGCTCGTCGGCGAGGTGAATCCGGACACGCTGCTCAAACAGAATTCCTTCATCATCTGGCGCGGGGGGGAGACCGGTGATTTCGAACTGAAGCTGGAATACCGCGTTTCCGCCGAGGGCAACAGCGGCATCAACTACCGCAGCGTCGAGGTCCCCGGAACGAAATGGGCGTTGCAGGGCTATCAGGACGACATCGACGGCAAGGACCAGTGGAGCGGCCAGAACTACGAGGAACGCGGACGAACCTTCCTCGCCTACCGAGGGCAAAGCGTGGTGCTTCCTCCCGGCGGAAAACCGGAGATCGCGCGCGAACTCGGCGACCGCGCGGAGCTGCAGAAAAAGGTGCTCAAAGAGGAGTGGAACCAGGTGCACATCATCGCGAAGGGAAATTTTCTCCAACATTTCACCAACGGCGTGCTGATGTCGGAAGTCCGCGACGAGGATCCGGAAAAACGGCGGATGACTGGATTGTTAGGGGTGCAGGTGCATGTCGGCCCGCCGATGAAGATCGAGTTCAGGAATATCTACCTGAAGCAGCTCAAATAAAAAACCGCCGGACGAACGACAAGGCGTTTCATCCGGCGGTGATGATGCGGCTTATTTGCTCAAAGCATCATCAATTTTCTCTCCGGCTTTTTCGACCGGGCCTTTGGGATCGATGGCATCGCTCACTTTCTCGACTGCCTTGTCGATTCCTTCACCGGCTTCCTCCGCGGGTCCCTTTTTCTTGCAGGACGCGGCCGAAAGGACGAACGGGAGCAGGCATAATGACATCAGTGTGGTGAATTTCATGGTTGGATTGGTTGGATTGACAACCGCGACCGGCATGTCCGGCACGATTGCTATCCATCATTGCACAACCGGCGGGATTCGCCACTGACTTCGTCGTCAACTTCATGAAATGATTCGAGGACAACTCTTTTGGTTCCAGCGCATCCGCTGGGATAGCCGATACTTTCGCAAAAGTTTATCAAGAGCGCCGAAACAACCCTGAATTCCATGCAGACAATCCTGCAATATTTGCAGGATTTCGACTATTTCATTAAAAGTAGAAGCATTAACTTGAAATTGTTTTCCTATTTATAATTTTGACTTTCAAAGTAATAGACGACTTTGGCACACTGGATGCCTGATAGAATCCGCCACTGGCTGACGGACATCTCCGGGCAACCAGCACGAGATCAGTCCATGTCTGCTTTCGCGGAAAACCTTCGTCATCCCGATGTTCAAAAGACCAACTCTTCGTCCCGGCGTGTTCCATTGCCTGCCTCTCGTATTGTTGAGCGCCCTCACAAGTGAAAGCCAGACGCTCTATCAATTCGGCAATCCCACTGCGGAGGAGCAGTCTTACATCGAACTAATCAACCGGGCCCGCGCCAATCCGCTTGCGGAAGGAGCGCGCCTCGCGACAACCACCGCGCCTGACGTCCTTGCGGCCTACACCCAGTACGGGGTAAATTTGACGATGATGCAGAACGAGTTCAATGCCATCGCCGCCGCACAGCCATTGGCTCCCAATGCGGCCCTCACCTCCGCCGCACGCTCGCATTCCCAATGGATGCTCAACAACGCCACCCAGTCGCACGACGAAACGAATCCATCAAACACCACCCAACAGCGCATCACCAATGCAGGATACATTTGGTCCACCATCGGAGAGAACATCTACGCCTACTCGTCGAATGTCTGGTACGGCCACGCCGGCTTTCAAGTGGATTGGGGACCGGGAGGAACCGGTGGCATGCAAAGCGGCCGGGGCCACCGGGCCAATATCCACCGCGCGGCATTCAAGGAAATCGGAGCGGGAGTCGTCAACGGCACGAACGGAGCGATCGGCCCGCAACTCGTTACCCAGGATCTGGGTGCGCCGTCCAACGGACAGACCTTCGGCACCGGAGTCGCCTATTATGATCTCAACGCCAACAATTTCTATGACATCGGGGAAGGTATCGCCGGTCTAACGGTCAATGTCAGCGGCACGACGAATTACTGCACCACCGCTATCGGCGGCGGGTGGGTGGTCCCCATTCCCAATACCGCAACCACGCGCACGGTCACCTTCTCGGGCCTCGGCATCAATCAGAACAACAATCTCACGGTGCCCGCGTCGACCAACGCGAAAACGGATCTCAAACTCACTTATTCGCCGCCGTCCATCACCAGCGCGGCGACAGCGACCTCGGGAAACCTTCACACGTTCGCGTTCACCGCCGTCGGTGGCGCCACCGGCTACAAGTGGAACCGCTGGAACACTTCAGCCGCCCTGTCGGAGAATTGCAATGCCCTGACAAATGTCACGGTGACCACCACCAGCGCCTATCCGGTCCTCAATACCTCGGTCAAACAGGAAGGGACCTCTTCATTTCACCTGGCGAATCCCGGAACCATCGGAAATCAAATCGTCGAACTCAACTCACTCTATCATGGTCAGGCTTCGGCATCGCTGGCTTTCCAAAGCCGCCTGAGGAATTCCACCAGTTCGGAGCATCACAAGGTCCAGGTCAAGGAAGAGGGGTCGGCAGCCTGGCAGGACGTCTACAATCAGGATGGTGGAACGGTGGAAGCCTCGTTCTCATCCAAAACGGTTCTTCTTCCAACGATGGCGGGCAAGAAATTCCGTGTCCGTTTCATCCTCAACTTTCCCGGCGGAAGCACCTACGGGGACACCGGAGATATCTTCGGTTGGTTCATCGACGCCATTTCCTTCAACAACATCTCGACGCTTTCCAGCAACGTTTCCCAAACCCTCGCGGGCACCGGCGGCACCTTCACCCCTTCCACCGGAAACTACCTGATGTCGGTAGCTCCCGTCATTTCCGGAATCGAGTTTTCCAGCACCAGCCAGTCGCTCGCCGTTACCGCACCCACGCCCTCCTTTGTTACCTGGGCTTCTTCCATCGAAACCGCCAACAGCCTGGCGGCGGGCACGATCGGCAACAATGCGAACGGCGATCACGACAAGGACGGACGGACGAATCTCGTCGAGTACGCGTTCGGGACTTCCCCTGTCAGCGGAAATGAAGCTGCTCCACGCATGCCCGCGCTCCAGGCCAGCGCCAGCCATTTCGTCGTCCGCTACACACGGGACACAACCCTAACGGACCTCACGCTGGTGCCGGTGGCCAGCCCGGACTTCGCCACCTGGAAATCACCGGGGCAGCCCGGCGCTCCGGCTGGATTCACGGATTCACCAGTCTCGACTGCGGGAAATCTGGAAACCCGCGAGGCGAAAATCCCCCGCAGTGCGGGCGCGAAATGGTTCATGAGCCTGCGGATCACCAGGCCCTAACGCAATTTGAGCAGCCGTTCACCCGCAGCCTGGAGTGTGCTGGCGTTTTTCGCGAAGTGGAAGCGGATGAGGTGATTCACCGGTTCGCGGAAAAAGCTGGAACCCGCCACTCCGGCGACGCCGATGTCGCGGATCAACCATTCGGACGCCTCGGTGTCGGTGGCGAATCCGAGCGAGGAAATATCCAGCATGACGTAGTAAGCGCCCTGCGGTTCGGTGAATGGGAGGCCGGTCTGACGCAGGAGGCCGAGGAACAGATCGCGCTTTTCGGTGTAAAGGTCGCGAAGTCCGGCATAGTAGCTGTCGGGCAGTTCCAGTCCGGCGATGGCGGCTTCCTGCAACGGCGCCGCCGCGCCAACCGTTAGAAAATCATGCACCTTGCGCGCCTGCGCAATGACCTTCGGCGCGGCCTGCACATAGCCCAGCCGCCAACCGGTAATCGAATAGGTTTTCGAGAGCGAATTGCAGGTAATGGTCCGCTCGAAAGCCCCCGGCAATGCCGCGAAATAAACATGCTCGTGCGGAGCGAAGACGATATGCTCATACGGCTCGTCCGTGATGACGAAGACGTCGTTCTCCTCTGCCAGCCGCAGGATCTCCATCAACTCCTCGCGGGTGAAGACCTTGCCGGTCGGGTTCGAGGGATTGCAAACGACAATGGCTTTCGGTTTTTGCGCGAAGGCTTTCGCGAGTTCATCGGGATCGAATCCGAAGCCAGGCGGTCTCAACGGCACGTAGATGGGTTCAGCTCCGGAGAGGATCGCATCCGCCGCGTAGTTCTCGTAGAAGGGCGAAAATATGATCACCTTGTCGCCCGGATTGCAGGCAGTCATCATGGCCACCATCATCGCCTCGGTGCTGCCGCAGGTGACCACGAGATTCTCATCAGCGTTGATCGGCAATCCGGTGAAACGCTGGATTTTCCGCGCGAGCGCCTCGCGGAACCGCGGAGCCCCCCAGGTCACCGCGTATTGATGATGCGGCCCGCGGGTGGCCCGCTCCAAGGCGGCTAACAGTTCTTCCGGCGGATCGAAATCGGGGAATCCTTGAGCGAGATTAATCGCCCCATGTTGGTTCGCCAGCCGCGTTGTGCCGCGAATGACGGATTCGGTGAATACGGAAAGGCGGCTCGCGGTGTCAGGCATGGTGGGTCAGGGCGTTGCCGCTGAACATGACCGGACAATTGGGAATTGTCCATTCCCTCGGCCCACCAGCGGTCACGGATGGTAACCGCCGCGATACCCGCCACCGCGGTAATAACCACCGCCCCGATAATATCGGGTGCCGCCGTAATAGTAGTTGTTGTGGTAATTGTTATTGTGTCCTGCGGCATAGCCGATGAGTCCCGCCGCGGCGACACCGGCCACCGCGAGTCCCGGATCCACCGATTGCACCGGATTTCCATTCGCATCGTAGGTGGTCATACAGCTCATGGACGAGCCCATGCAAACGACCAAAGAGATCCACAGGGGAAGCCGAAATAGCGGCAATTTGATTTTCATGACTTTATGAACGTGCCGGATTGTCCGGTTTTCAAACCTTCTTTTGAAAAAAATCGTATCGGTGGGGAAATCCCGATTGGTTAGTAGCCACGACGATAGCCGCGATAATAGCCGCCACCGTAGTAGACCGGGCCGCCATAGTAGTAATTCCCATGATGGTGGTGGTTGTTCGCCACCGCGTAGCCGACCAGTCCCGCAGCAGCGACTCCCGCCACGGCCAATGCCGGATCGACGGTCTGCATCGGACGGCCGTTCAGATCATAGGTCGTCATGCAGCTCACGCTGGGAACGATGCAGGCCAACAACAAGGCCAAGGTGGAAAGTCGCGTGAACCGGAGTTGGTTTTTCATGCCCGGAAAGACGCGTGAGGACCGCGGATATTCAAACGGATTTCGAAATCCCTAAACCCGCCGTATTTTGCCGCTGGCGGTCATCGGAAGCTGTTCCACAAATTTCACCCGCACCGGCACCTTGTAAATCGACAGGGACTCACGGCACCAGTTGATCAAATCCCGCGCCGCCAGGGTTTCGCCACCTTGCAAAATCACTTCCGCCGCTGGCACGGTACCAAGCACCGCGTGCGGCACGCCGACGACCCGGCAACGCCGCACCGAAGGATGCCGCTCGATCACCGTTTCAACCTCCTCGGGAAAAACCTTCATCCCGCTCACGTTAAGGACGCTCTTCTTGCGGCCGCGCAAATAGACCCGGCCCGCCGCATCCGTCACCGCCAGATCGCCGGTCGCGAACCAACCGTCCACGCAGATTTCATCAATCGTCTGCCAAGGAGAGAGGTAGGCATCGAACATGCCCGGTCCCTTGATCCAAAGCTCACCAACGCTGCCCACCGCGACCGGCAGCCCTTCCTCGTCCCGCAATTCGACATCGAATGCAGGCAAGGGCCTACCCACCGCCGTCGGACAATCCCCCGCTCCGCCGGTGTTCATCAGGGGCAAGCCGATTTCAATGATCCCGAGCCCCTGCACCAGCGGTCTTCCGAAGCGTTTCCTGAATCCGGTGGCGATTTCCGCCGATAACGGAGCGGCTGTCGTCACCGCGAGGCGCAGGTCCGGCCAAGCATAGCCACCCTGATCCGCCGCCAGCAGCGAGTGGTGAAACGGAGCGCCGTAAATCACCGTCGCCCGCGTCGCCCGCGCCGTTTCCAAAACCTGCTCCGCCAGGTGGGAGCGACCGATCACCGTGCACGCGCCATGGTAGAGATACAGCATGATCGAAACCGCGAAATGATGTGCCATCGGCAACATCCACAACACCCGATCGCCGGGGCCGATTTCCAATGCCGCATTCGCCGCCACAATCCGTTCGCGCAGCTTCGCATGGCTCAGCACCACGCCCTTGCTCGCCCCGGTCGTTCCGGAGCTGAACCGGATGAAGGCCGGATCCAGCTCGGAAAATTCCGCCTCGTTTTCCAATCCCGGTGTTTCCAGAGCCACCCATTCCGCACCGCTTGAGCGCCCCACGATCATCCCGCACAGCGCGGTCCGGTCGATGATTTCCTGCCGTTCCGCCTCGGTCAGCTCGTCCGCCAGCGGCACCAGACAGCCGCCCGCCTTCAAAATCGCCAGTGCCAGAACGATGTAATCCACGCCGTTTCCACAAGCGAGGCCTACCCGCGGCACGCCTTCCCGGCGGAAACCTTTGCAACGGTCCAGCCACGAAGCGGCCGCCGACACCCGCTCCAGCAATTCGCCAAAGGTCAATGTCACGCCGTCCGCCACCAGTGCCGGCCGATCCGCCGACGCCCGCAGCGAGATTTGATCCACGATATTCACGCGGGAACCTTGTAGCCCGGAAATTGCGGGGAAACAAGGTTTTCGAGGAATGGGAAAAGTCGCATTTTGCATTCCCAAGGCGCGCGGATCGTTAGATTGCAGGGGGTGAAAAAATCGCCAGATGCCGGTCCACCGACTTCCCCTGCGCATCCGGCAGCGGGCGCGAAGCCGGATGCCGGACATCCCACAGGATTTCCGCGCCGCGGGTCTTGAGCGAGGCCTTCATCAGCTCATGCTCGCGGTCGAAGTACGACGTGCAGGCGAGCAGCCCGCCGGGAGCAAGCGCCGCGAGGGCATTGCCTAACAAACGATCCCAGGTCACCGGATCGTGCCAGTAATTCTGATGCCGGATGAAAATGAAGTCGAAGGCGGGAAGCTGTTTCATCCGGTCGATGGCGGATGCGTCGCCACTTCGGAACTCGATGATGCCGCCGGACAAGGCCCAGCGTTTCGCCGCTTCCGCGACTGTCTCCGTCCGCAGGTCGATCCCGAGGTAATGCCCGATTTCCGCCGGGGCCAATGCGGCGGAAAGCACTCCCGTTTCATCCGCCCTTCCACAAGCGAGGTTGAGCACCGCGAGTTTCCCCGGCCGATGGAAACGGAGAACCGTTAGAGCGTCGCGCAGCAGGACTTGTAGCCGCGCGACATCGGCGGCGGTGGCGGGGTGACGGAATGGCAGCCGTTGGATCAAGCTTTCACCAGGGTCATCACACACTCGAGGTGGCGTGTGTGCGGGAACAGATCGAAGGGCTGGACATCGGCGAGCTGATAGCCGCCTTCGCTGAGTTGTTTGAGATCGCGGACCTGGGTGGCCGGATCACACGAAACATAGACAACGCGCGACGGCCCGAACTTCACGAGTTGGTCGATGAACTCCGGCGTGCAGCCTTTCCGCGGCGGGTCGATGACGACGGCAGTCTCGGCGGCGGGGAAATTGATCTGGTCGAAGATGGCCTCGGCGGACGCGGTGAGGAATTTCGCGTTTGAAATCCTGTTGGCGGCGGCGTTCTTCCGCGCCCACTCGCAGGACGTTTCGGACACCTCGACACCTGCGACCTGCTGGAAATTCTTCGCTAGTGTTAGGGAAAACAATCCGGAACCGCAGTAAGCATCGACCAGGAACTTCGCACCGCCCGCCGCGGCCTGCTTCGAAACGTAGCCGGTGAACGCGGGCAGGATGAACGGATTGTTCTGGAAGAAATCCCCGGCGAGGAACTGGAATTTCAACTCGCCGACATGTTCGGTGGCCACGGCCTTGAAGTCGGTTTCCACGCGGTCCTCGGTCGCACGCAGCAACACGGTGGCACCGCGCTTGAAGCTGTTAGCCCGCTTGCGCAATCCCTCGCGGATCGCGGGCAGCTCGCGGTTGATCGTGTCCATGGCGATGGGGCATTGCGGGACATCGATGAGCTGCGAACGCCGCCCGAAGGCGAGGAATCCGATAGGCCCGAGATCGCCGCCCTTCGCCTTTTCAAAATGCGGCGTGATCTTGGAGCGATAGTTCCACGTTTGCTCCGACGAAAGACAATCGTTCACCGGGAAGGTGATGGCCGCCATGTGCTTCATCAACTCACCGACCTGGCGGGTCTTCCAAGCAAGCTGTTTGTCGTAGGAAAGATGCTGGTATTGGCAGCCGCCGCACTCGCCGAATAACGGACAACCGGGCTCGATGCGGTCGGGCGATTTCACCAGCACTTCAACAAGATCCGCATGGGAGCAATTCTTGTCGTTGCGGAAAACGCGCGCCTTGACCGTTTCCCCCGGCAGCGAAAACTGGACGAAAACCACCCAGCCATCGATCCGTCCGACACCGGCGCCGAGATTGGTCAGGGCATCGATGGTGATTTCGATTTCCTGATGATACTCGAACGGCGTGGGGACAAACTTCTTCGGCGGGCGTGGAAACATGGCGGGCCGGAAGTTTGCCCGGCGGAATCGCGGCGGGCAACCGATTTCAGCGCCTGCGCCGCCAAGCCAGGCCCAACACCGCCGTCGCAGCCAGAAGCGAGGTGGAAGTCTCCGGAACCGCCACATTGCCGAACTGCATGTGATACGAGCCATCGACGGGATTCACCGAGCCGATGATGGCATCCAGCGATACCGCGTCGCTAACAGAAAACGTCGTGGGCAACGGCGAGTTCGCGTCGGGCCATTTCCATGCCGGTGCCGCGAGAAGCACCCACTGGCTTTCGGGATCCACGTCCTTCGACGTGAAGCCCCAGATGTAGGCCTGGGCGTTTTGCCCGAATGGGGAAACATTCGAGGTCAAGGTAGCGGTCTCGATGACCTGCTGGTCACCGGTGTTGTAGTCGGCACCTTGCAGGACGATCCAGTTGGCCACCCAATCCTCCGCAGTCGCCGTGCGCGGGTCAAAACCCACGGCGAAGGTGCCGAGTTCGAAACGGATCGTGACACCGTCTTCGGCAATGGCTTGCTCGAAAGTGGTCACCCCGTCCGCCATGTAATTGGTCGCAAACGCCTCGCTGGCCCAGCCGATCTGCGTGCCGGGCGGTTCGCTGAGATCCTGCCCGAACGCCAGACCCGCGGTCGCGACAAACGCGATACCGAGGATCCAGTGGGTGCGTGGGGTCATCATCGTAGGTGAGGGAGCGGCTCTTACGGCGGCCAAGCTAATGGAATTTTGTAGCCGGGGGAAGCCTGATTTCTCCTGAAAAACGCGGCTTCGGTGGGATTGAAAACCGGTAGATCATTGTAGTTCGGGCTGCCTGATATCACCTCGCGCCACTGGTCGGGCTGGGTCGGATGGTCGAGCAGGTAAAACACCCGGAACGAGCCGTTTTGATAGAGTTGGAACTGGTCGGCGGCATTGAGATTCGTGGAAGCCACGAACGCAAAGGCCGGATCGAGAGTCCCGCGCTGCCGGGGCGAGAGCGGAATGGGGAACGGCGAGGAAACGAGATTCACCCCCTCCTGGAGCACCTGCACAAAGGGATTTGCACGCACTTGCCCCGTTAGGAGAAGCCTCGCCGTGGTGACGTTCGCGCCGCGTTTCACGAACACCCCTTCGCCCGGAGCGATCACGCGGGAGCCCTGGTCGCCACCGCCGGGAAGGAACGCACGCCATTGCCACGTCGGATTTCCCGGCCGGGCATCGAGCAGATAGTAAAGCTGGAACTGGCCGGGATTCACGCCGTCGTTGACGAAGAACTGGAGTTGGTCGGCATTCGCGGGATTGGTCGAGCCATGGAATTTCTCCTTCGCGAATATTCCGCCGAGCGTGTGATGGGCGCAGACCACGATCCGCGCGCCTGTGAGATCCGGCACCGACGTGAGTGTGCGAGGGCCGACGGATTTCAAAAGAAGCTGCCCGGCGGCCGCGCTTTCGACTTCGAAGCGATGGCCCGCGTAAGTTCCGGAAATCACTTCGACAAATTCCTTGAATCCGTTTCCTAACGGAGCCGTGCCATGAACGGAAAGGGTCAGCCCCGCCATTAAAATCACCGTGGATGAGAAAACCGGAGTTTCGCGGAATGGAATGCCCAAGGTCGTGGATCCAGCCCCCATGTTGACGGCGCGCCATCCCAGCGGTAGCGAGGTCACCGATTCCGTCGAGCCTGTGAAACGGATGCGGAGCCGGGCGAATCCCGCATCCGCGGAAAGTCCCGGCCGGTTCTGGAGATTTCCGAAAGTGAGAATCCCGGTGCCCGCCGTGCCCGCCGGAGCGGTTTGCCAGCTCGCCAGATCGGCGCTGGTTTCCAATTCGTAAGTCAGGCCCGAAAGCCCTGACGGACGCTTAACCGTCACCAAGATTTGTCCGCCGTTCTCCGTCACCACGATCGCATCCGCCGCCGGAGACGTGCCGTCACCCGGCAATCCGCCGAGGGCGAATTCCAACAGATCCGGCATCAGGTCGCCGTCGCCGTTCGATGTCGGACCGCTGCCGGCACCCGCCGTGGTGGCGCGCCACGCGGCGAAATCAAAGGGCATCGTTAGATTCACCGTAGCCATGTTCGAGGTGGCCCCCTGCGGATCGGTCACCGTGTAAGTGAATGAATCCGCGGTCGCGCCCGTGCCATTGTTTTGATAGATCAGCCGCCTCTCGGCACCACTGATGGAGATCGTCCCGTGCGCGGGCGGCGTGACGATGGCCACGCCATGAATTCCGAGCGGGGCATTGGCATCCGTGTCATTGGCAAGAACATCCAGCCGGGTCTCCGAGGCGTAGGTGGAGGTGAGATTGTCATTCGTCGCCACGGGAGCGGAGTTGGTGGTCACACTCGCGAATTCCGCGGACCGCATCCCGCTGATCCAATCCGTCAGCAGGGCGACCGCCTTGTCGTCCACCACGTTTTTGCCGATGGGCGGCATCTGGTTTTCCCCGACCACGGACAGCCGCGAGTGCATGACGGAAAACGGAATATCGTTAGGGATCACCACCCTGTCAGTAGAACCGTGCAGCGGGCGGTTGATCAGGCCATTGATGATGTTCTGGCTGGCGAGTGGAATTTCGAATGACGTGTTGAAATTCGCGGACACTCCGGAAGGGTGGTGGCAGTGCGAGCAATTCGCCGCGAGATAGGATTTCACCCGCAGATCCTGAGAGGCGTGCGGATTGCGCGGATCGACGGCGGCCGGCACCGTGAGCGGGTTGCGCCCGCCGAACGAGCTGCCGAAAATGCCGAGGGCGTTCCAGGTTTCCAACTGGTTCGAGCGCCGGCCAGTCAGGGGATACGTCATGTCCCTCGCCATCTGATAGGCGCGCACGCCGAGGACATTGTCAGCCCTCTCCGTGTGGCAGGTCCGGCAGTCCGAACGGCTTGGAAAATCCCAACGCTGCGTGCGGGTGGAACCGTCTGTTTGCGTGATGGTCAGATCCCGGGACGCGCCGCCGGGCAACAGTTCGGCATCGGTTCCCGCATCGTTCCACCGATAGGTCACGCCATAGTAAACCCCGTCCGAGCCGTGGACGAAGAAGCGCGTTTCCAAGGGTTTCACGATGGATGGATTCCTCTCGTCCACGGGCAACGCGAAATGTTTCACCAGCACCGATCCCACCGGAAACGACCACGCGCCCGTGTCGGTGTAGGTCACTTGCTCGGATGACGTGTTATGGCTGCCGTTGTTCGGCACGGCGATCCAGCGCTTCTTCTCCGCGCCGTCGCTCCACAGTGGCGAATTCACCTCGTACGGCATCAGGCCGGCAGCCGGAGTCAGGGTTGATAGATTGGAAAACGCACCGGTCTGGGAGAGGAATTGCGGTGGATCGGCGACCGGCACTCCGGAACGCGTGAGCCGGTAGATTTTCCCGGTGTTCGTGCCGTTTTCCCCGAGTTCCATGAAATAGACCTCGTTGTCCGGCCCTTCGCAAATGCCCGAGAGCCCCTGCTTGTTTCCTCCGTAACGGAAAACCGAGGTCAGGTACTCCGCCGTAGCCGCGCCGGTTTCCGGACGGGTCAGCGCGTAGAGTGCGCGGTTGTTGTGATCGCCGAAAATGTATTTTCCGGTTAGGGCCCCTGCATGCAGCGAGCCGCGATAGACAATGCCGCCAATGACGCAACCGCCCATCGACCGTGGATAATCAAAAAGCGGCGGCACTTCGGTCCCGATGATGGTCGTGGGTTTCGTTCTCGCCCCGTTGACATTGCCTTCCCTGTAGGGCCACTGGTGGTTACCGCCTTTGCGGGCGATGGTGATCTCCTCGCGTGTCCCCTGCCCCACCTCGGCGATCCAGATCTCACCGGTGCCGCTGTCAAAATGCATCGAATGAGGACTTCGCAAACCGATGGTCCAGAACTCCTCGAGTTTTCCTCCCGCTGGATCGGGCCACGGGTTGTCATTGGGGATGGAATAGCCTTGGGTGAAACTGTTCGGCCAACCGGCGGGCATCGCGATCTGCGCCGGCTGGCGGCGGATGGGATGGGAGCGCGTCGGGTCCTGGTCCACGTCGATCCGAAGAATGCCCGAGAACAGCCGCTCGTTGATCTTCTGGGCGACATTGAATGAATCGTTCTGATCTCCCTCATCACCGATAACCAAGTGGAGAAAGCGGTCCGGACCAAAAAACATCTGGCCGCCGGCATGCCAGTTGTGCCGGTCGTATTGCTGGATCATCACCAACTCGGACGCCGGGTCCGCCACCTGTTGTCCGTCGGGAATGTTGAAACGAGACAAGCGCATGTAAGAGGGCCTGTCGTAGGAGTAGTTCGTGGAGAGGTCCGGCGAATACTGATAGAAAACGTAGAAATAACCGCGGTTCGGATTTCCTGGGATTCCGAAATCCGGGTGGAAGGCGATGCACTGCATTCCCGTGTCCCAGTAGCCCCAAGTGTTCGCGCGGCGGTCGAGCACGCGGACCTTCTGGGCGCTGGTGGCCGAGGCGGAAAACGGGATGCGCCAAACCTCACCGGACCGGCAGACAATATAGACGTGGGCATCGCTAACAGGATCTTTCACCATCCGGACCGGATCGACGAAGGTGAGATTCGGAAAGGCATCCGCCAACGCCCAATTTCCGCTGGGGCCCGGCGTGTTGCTGGGAAAAACGCCGTTGAGATAAGGACCAATCGCCTGCGGCGCATCCAGACCCGGAGCTGCCAGAAGGTTTCCGGAACCCCCAATCAAGATGGAGGAAAGCAGGGAAATCAGATACTTCATGGCTGTGCCTCCTCAAGCTTGATGCGGAAAAAGGCCGCCTTCGCCGATGGATCGCGGGGAACCCGGACTTCGATCAGATCGGGGCGGTCCTGGATGGTCTCCGGATCCGACGATGACCACGTGCGGAGATTGGTACTGGTCTCAACGGCGAAACCGGATGCCGCGTAGGGATTTCTCTGCAAAGTCAGTAGGGTGCCGTCGCCGGTTGGTTGGATTGCCGGACAAATGATGGAAGACTCGTCGCCGGGATTGCTGCCGAGGAAATATTCGAGCCGGTTGCTCATGCCGTCGCCATCGGGATCGGCTTCCGGAGACCTGTTAGCCAGCGAGTCCGGGAAAAAATCCTTGAGCCACTGATCCAACTCCACGGTGACCGGCACGACCCGCGCGCTGGTTAGATGGAAGCCATTCGTCCCGATGTCACCGAGCACCGGAGAGGCCAGCGCACCCGTCGTCCAGGTGAGCGCGGGACTGCCTGCCGGAGACGATGCCGGCCATTTCCACTCGGGCCGGGTGAGCAGCAGCCACTCGGGACCTTTCGTTAGATCACTGCCGTTTTTCGCCCAGAAGTAAACCTGCGGGCCGGCGGCGGCTGGCAGCGGAAGCGAGAGATCGACCACACCGGCGAATCGTTCCTCCTGAGCATCAAAATCCGCCACATCCAGCTTGATCCACTTTTCAAGCCACTGGTCGCGGTTTTCAAAATCCGGAACGAATCCTTTCGCGAATACCCCAAGCTCCATCGAGAAATCCGGAGTCCACGGCCGGCTGTGGCTGTCCGCGTTTTCCACAAATCCTTCGCTGCCCCAGTAGGCCAATCCGGCGTGAGCGGGAGCTCCTGTCAGAAACAGACAAAGAACCATCGCCGCGCGGCTGATGGAGGATGATTTACGAAAAAGGAAAAATCTCCTGATCGAACAGGAAATGAAAACCTTCTCCGCCGGGGGGACGTGGAGCGAGGGCATGGCTGGGGGGACAGACTTGAAGTGACTCTGCTCAGAAACCGCTTTGGTTGCAAGATCCGGAAGTTACGCGATCATGTAGGGTCCGGAGACTTGAACTAATTTGCAGAATACGGATCATGGCCGCGCTCGGAGCCAGCCCCTGGCTTCTCTGCCGTCAGCCCCCCGCGGATGCTTTTCAATTCCTTCCAGTTCCTCGTTCTGTTGGCAGTCACCCTGCCGCTCTACTACCTTCCGCTCACGGGAGACCGGCGGCGTGTCTGGCAGATGAGTCTTCTGCTAGCGGCCAGCGCGATCTTCTATGCCTGGGAGATTCCGCAACTGTTGATTCTGCTAGGTATTTCGTGCGCGTTCAATGCCCTCGCGGTGGAACGGATTCTCTTCCATCAGCGACAGGAAAACGACAACCCCGCCTGGACGAAGCGTTGGCTGGTCTTCTCGGTGGTTCTGAATCTCGCTTTCCTCGCTTTCTTCAAATACGCGGGCATCCTCACCAGCATCGTCCCCGCCGGATGGATTTCCCCGGAGTCGCGCCATTCCATCCGCTCGATCCCGCTGCCTATCGGGATTTCCTTCTACACTTTCCACGCGATCAGCCTGCTCGTGGATGTCTATCGACGCACGGTCAGCGAGGAAACCCGGCGGCGGCTCGGACACCAAGGCAACGGCCGGGTTTCCGCGCTCGGCGATCTATCACTTTACATCGTCTTCTTCCCCCAGCTCGTCGCGGGGCCAATCGTCAAGGCGCGGAATTTCATCGACCAGATCTGTGGGAAAATGTGGAACGACATCGAGTGGAAATCGGTGCGCCGCTACCTCGTCACCGGCTATTTCCTGAAAATCTTCGTCGCCGACAACCTCGCGGAACAAACGGCGATGCTCACCATCGGCAAGGAAGCGCTCGCGTCCAGCGGACCGGTCAACCTGATGGCGCTGCTCTATGCCTACGGCTTCCAGATCTTCGCCGACTTCGCGGGTTACTCGCTGATCGCCATCGGCCTCGGGCTGATGTTCGGCTACCGGCTGCCTGAAAATTTCAACTTCCCCTACCTCTCGCTGAGCATCACGGAATTCTGGCGGCGCTGGCATCTCTCGCTTTCCGCGTGGCTGCGCGACTACCTCTACATTCCGTTAGGCGGCAACCGCAAGGGTTCGGGTCGCACCTACTTCAACCTCTTCCTCGTCATGTTCCTCGGCGGCCTGTGGCACGGCGCGGAGTGGAAATTCGCGCTCTGGGGCACGCTGCACGGCGTGTTACTGGCGGCTGAGCGATTCGTCTTCCGCAGCCGCGCGGGAGATCTTTGCAACTCACCCACCCCGCTCCGGCTGCTGCGGGATGGCTTCCGTTGGGTTTATGCCTTCCACGCGGTGACCTTTCTCTGGCTCACTTTCCTGATGCCGGACCTCGCGAACATCGGCGCCTTCTTCCAAGGGCTGACCCACGGAAAACTCTCTTTCCCAGGCCAACCGCTGTTCGCCCTCTTTATTTATGGCGGCGCGGTCGTCCTCTATCACCTGTGGAGCCTGCTTCGCGAAACGAAGCCTATGCTCGCGGAAAAAATGACTCATCCGCTCACGGAAGGAGCCCTCCACGGTCTCATGATTTTCCTCATCCTCACCAATCCCGGTGCGCCCCGGGGATTCATCTATTTCCAGTTCTAACATTATGGCACTTCGTTACCTCGCCGGTTTGGTTGGCATGTTCGCCGTTTGTTACGGCGTGCAGACGCTCGCGCTGCGCGCCAGCGGCGGGAAAACCGTGAAGAGCGAGTCGAACTACTTTTCGTCCATCGCGCGGATCCAAACGGAATCCCAGGGCAAGCCCCGGATCATGATGTTAGGTTCATCGCTGACCGGACGGCTCGGTGACCGCGCCCAGCATGTCGAAGGCGTCGCCAATCTCGGCTGCGACGGCGGCAGCGCGGTTGTCACCCTCCGCGCCATGGACCGGGGGATCCTGCCGACAGCGCCGCTGTTGATCATCGAGGCGAATTCGCTGTCGTTTGAGCTGGAAAGACGCGGCAAGGAAATCGGCGAAGCCATCGATTCACGCTGGTTCGATGTCGGCATCAAGACGCCCAATCTCGGAGCGACCGCACGGCCCACTGCATTCGCCTACTCCTGGCTGATGGCTCGGTCCTCCGGCAGCGCTCCCAACACGGAACAGGAGTTTCTGCCCATCACCACCAAGCCCGGCATTCTCGATCCTGCGAGTGCGCCGAAGCTCGATTCCAAAGAAACCGAGCTCGTCGATGAAGTGTCCGCCATCCTCGACCGCCTGAGGAAAAACGGCAGCAAAATCCTGCTCGTCATGATTCCACCCGGCGCGGAAACGGACTCCGTCCAGATGAAAATCCCCATGGCCGTCGCCACCAAATCCGAAGTGCCCTGGTGGGACCTAACCGACGGCCTGCCGCCCGGCTCCGTGGGTTTCTCCGACGGGCTCCACTTGGATGCCGCCAGCGCGCAGAAGGTGATGCTGACGCTGATGCGGGAAGTCGGGAAACGGTGATAAAATCCGCCGCGGATCAAGCGATCACAACGGCACCACGAGCCCCTCCGCCTCGGCGAGTTTCTTCTGATTGGCGTCAAATGTTAGGAATTGGCCGACGCCCAGAATCAGGGCTCCGGCCACATGCAGGATATCAAAACCGCGATGTCCTCCTGCCAAGGTATGGGTGGCGGACAGCCGCTTGGCTTCATCCACTATCTCGGCAAGGTTGGATACCTGGATCAACAGTCTGCCACTGGCCCGATCCGTCTCGAACTGCGCCCAAAACAGGGCGGCCTCTCCCGGAGCAATTGCTTTGCGGAATTCGGCAAAGCGCAGGGCGTTGCCAAGCTCATACTCGCCCAGGGAATTGAGGGTAAGCGGTTTTTTCTGGGATTTCATCCACGCTACCGCTTTCGGCGTGTTCACATCATTCCCGTAGAGCGAGAACAGGAAACTCGTGTCCGCGTAAGTTACCATTTCCCACCGGCTTCATGAATGAGTTCGAGCGATTCTTCCGCAGTCAGAACGCGTGAGCCGGTGCGATCCCGCTTCACCGCTGGGCTTTGGGACCAGTCCACCTGCCGGGCGGAATCCGCTTGCTCGGGAACCAGCCGGGCGATGACTTTTCCCCGTTGGGTGATCACGATTTCCTCACCTGCACCGATCCATTTCAACAGGCTGGTGTAGCGGTTTCTGAGGTCGCGGACGGTTGCCGTTTTCATGATGCTCCATTCTTGGCGCACAATTGAATTTTGTCAAACCTGCATTCGGGCAAGCTCGGAGATTGCCCGCTCCGGATTTGGGGATTGCGCCGGATTTCACCAAAGCCTAACCGAAAGATCAGGATGTGAACGCTTTGAAAGCACAGGAACCCGGCTGAGACAGCCGGGACACCATCCCTCAGGATCAGGCTTGGCGAACGGGCGATCCGTGCTCATGTTCCGCGGCAACTGTTCGGCATGAAGATTCTCAGCTACCTCGATCCCGGCTACATGCCGTTTGTCCGCCGCCTCAACCGCCGTGCCTTGCCGGAGCCCGGCGTGCGCGATCTGGTGACCTCGATCATCGCCGACGTGGCGAAGAAGGGCGATGAGGCGTTGTTCACTTTCACCAAGCGCTTTGACGGCGCGACGCTCACGGCGAAGACACTTTTCGTCAGCGAAGCGGAATTCGCCGCAGCGGAGAAGGCCGTCACCGCGGGCACTAAAACCGCAGTGGCCCGGAGTTTGAAAAACATCCACGCGTTCGCGAGCAAGAGCCTGCGCAAGGATTGGTCCGCGAAAAACGCCGAGGGCGCGACAGTCGGCGAACGGTTCACGCCGTTCGACCGGGTGGGCGTCTATGTTCCTGGCGGTAAGGCGCCGCTGGTTTCCACCGCGCTGATGACCGCCGGCTTCGCGCAGGCGGCCGGCGTTCCGCAAATTCTAGCAGCCACGCCCTGCGGTCGGGACGGCACGGTGAATCCGGCGTTGCTATATGCTTTGAAAGCCGCCGGCGTGACGGAGGCGATCAAGATCGGCGGGGCACAGGCCATCGCAGCGCTCGCTCTCGGGACACGATCGATCAAGCCGGTCGACCGGATTTTCGGACCGGGCAACAGTTTCGTCGTCGAGGCGAAACGCCAGCTGGTCGGCGCGGTTTCCATCGACCTGCTGCCGGGCCCCAGTGAGATACTGATTCTATCCGACAAGACCGGAAACGCCGATTATATCGCGGCCGACATCCTCGCGCAGGCCGAGCACGGCGGCGACAGTATGGTCGGGTTCGCCACGGATTCGAAGGCTTTGTTAGGAAAGGTCGTCAATGCGATCGACCGCCAGTTGCCGAAGCTTTCGCGAGCGAAGATCATCCGCGAGGTGCTGAAGCGCGGGACGTTTTTGCTGCACTTGAAATCCTTCGCGGATGGTGTCGCCATCTGCAACACCTTCGCGCCGGAGCACCTTTCGCTGATTACCGCGGAGGAAAAACGCTGGTTGCCGCTGATCCGGACGACCGGGGCGATATATCTCGGCAACGATTCGCCGGTGGCTGTCGGGGATTTCCTCGCGGGTCCAAGCCACACGCTGCCGACCGGCGGCTCGGGCCGTTCGTTTTCGGGCATCCGCGCGGATCAGTTCCAGCGCCGGACGAGCATCGTGCGGTTGGACAAGAGTTCGGTACGCAAATCGCTGTCTGTGGTGGAGGAATTCGCCCGTATCGAAGGACTCGACGCGCACGGCAGATCCACTGCCATCCGTCTGGAAAAATGAGTGTATCCGCAGAAAATACCCGTCGCGGCTCGTCGCGGCGCGTGACGCCCGGTGTGATCACCTGCCCGGCGTGTGCGGGACCACTGAAACCTGATGCGAAGTGGTGTCTTTCCTGCAATTTCACCGGCGGCGACTCGATGTTGATTTTCCCGGAGCCCGCGCCCCCCCTGCTTCCCATCCTCGACGCCGCGGGGATTTTCGAAGACCGTGATCTCCGGAAAATCGAGGGCGCGCGCGACTCGTTAGTCCGCCGTTTCCCTCAGTTCCAATTGAAGATTTTCACCGTTTGCCTGCCGAGCGAGACCCGCCTTTCCCTGTTCGGATTCTGGCTGCTCAACGCGTGCCCGTTTCACGAAAATGAGACCTTGGAGGAGCGAGCCTGGACCATCCTGCTTCTCATCAACGCGGAAACCGGGCAAGCGGCGGTCGTTCCCGGTTATGCGGCGGAGCCTTTTCTATCAGATGACGAATGGAAGGGAATCCTGGCCACCATGTCCGGGCCGTGGCAGGCGGGAAAACCAGCAGAGGCGGTAGTCCGTTTTTTCAAAAGCAGCCACGAGCAACTTGACCGCGCGTGGAAGCGCTTCGGTTCGCGGCGGGCCGGCAAGTAGTCACCATGAATGCCAAGGCCGCCATTTTTCTGTTAGCATTTCTGTTTGCCGTTCCGGTTTTTGCGAAGGCTCCTGCGGACTTCGAATACGGTCCGCGGCCGACCTCGTCCGTATTCGATCCCGACGAGATTCTGGACCCGACATGGGTGAAGGGAATCGAAGAACCGCTTGCGAGGAATTTCAAGGAGCAGCATGTCGATGTCATCGTGGTGGTGTTGAAGGATATCGGAAACGCACCGCCGGATCATGTAGCCCGGCAGTTTGCAAACGCCTGGTGCCAATCCCCGCTTCACTGTGTCGTGCTGCACGTGCCCGGAAATCAGGATAGCCCGTGGATCGTCCCGGCAGGACAGCTCATCGATCACATCGAACCGGAAGAAGTGGAGCAGGATGTGAATGACCGGGAACGCCGGGCACGCGCGGAACCGGATGACGCCCACAAGGTGGAAGCCGCCGCCGGAGAAGCCGCCGACATGCTGCGCTACTGGATGGGAAGTGCCATCACCCGCAGCGAGATGATCCAGACGGAGGGCACCCGCCTGCGACTGGAGCTGGAGACGAACGTCCGGAAAAAGCAGATCGCTCTTTTTGCGACGCTTGCCGCCATCATCCCGATTTTCGCGGGGATCGCGGTGCTCATCAACATCCTCCGGAGACAAGGCCCCGGTTATTTTCCGAATCATCTCTGGCAGCTTCGCCTCGGCGCCCCACACGCGGGAGGAAATCACGCTGTTTCCAATCTCGGACCACCGTTGCCACGACCATGAAAACCCCGGCCCTTATTGTCATTTCCTCGCTTCTGGCTCTCGTGATGGCCTCGTGTGATCGATCAAAAAAGCCTGCAGCCCCACCACCATCTAAAGCTGCCGGGGACCACTCGCAAAAAGACATCCCCTTGCTACCGGTGACCCAAGGCGACACCTGGCAGTATGATGTCCACTTGGAAATCCCCGAAGGAGTGAGCTCACCCAGTGCCGCGGCGGTGGATGCGAATTTCCAGAAGACGCGTAACTACCTCGGGAAAATCTCGCCTGCCAACGGACTGCCCGAAGTGGATTGTTTTGAAGTCACCGTGCCCGGTTCGCCTCGAGAGCGGGAGTTCGTGGAGATCCGCGACGACGCCATCCTCTTGCGAGGGTCGATGATCATGCGTCCGGACACCATCCAGCCTATGTGGTTCGATCACCCGGTCCCGTTCGTGGTCGCGGGGATGAAGGCCGGCACGGATTTTCCCGACATCGCCGCGCCGGAGGGCAGCCTGACCCGGAAAACCCGGATGGTAGCGCGGGAAATCATCAAAGTGCCTGCAGGTGAATTTCCCACCATCCGCCTCTTGATGACCGGCATGGATGGTGAGCTCGAACTCCGCCGCACCATCTGGTTTGCTCCCGGGACCGGCATCGTCCGCGAGGAGAAAACCCGCTACCGCGGTGGCAAGGTCATTTTTCGCGAGGACCAACAGTTGACTAAAACCAGCGTCAAGCCGGCCAAACACTAGCAATCATAAAACGAGAAAGGCGTGACCCTCTGGGAGGGCACGCCTTTGATTTTCGAATCTCCTGTCGAGAGCCGGCGGGGGGGCCTAGCGGCGACGACGGAAGGCGAAAGCTGCGGTTCCGATCAAACCCAGAAGCGCGGAAGTAGGCTCGGGGATCGCTTGGGTATTCCAACTGATCGCATAAAGACCCGCTCCATCCCCGCCACCTTGCAAAGTGAGGAGAAATGCTTGGGGGGTAAACAGGTCTTTCTGCACCACGAAACTTTCTCCGGCCGAAACTCCGACGAAATCGAAATCCACATCCAAGGGCTCAAGGCCATTGAAGGTGATTTTGATCGCATCGTTTTGGTCGAAATTCAGTGACGGACCACCGAATCCATTGTCGTTCTCATAGGCCGAATTGACAACCAAGGTGTTGCCAACAGCCGCTTGGAAAACCAGTTCGCCATAACCGGGAACAAATATAGAAACGGGGTTGGTCGAAAGGTCGCCGCCTTGATAGCCGGCGAAATCGAGTGTGAACGCGCTTGAGATGGCAGGCATGCCTAGCAACAGCGCTGCAACTAGCGAAGTCTTCATTTTCATGGGGGGGGGTGGGGGGGAATGCCATGCAGAACGCATCGCATCGGAACATTGATAGTAAATTCTCCAACCCCGGCAAGATAATTAAACTCGTTAAAAATGAATAAGTTATAATGATTCAAAATCAACAAATCTTGAATAATCAGCTTCACGAAGAACCCCGCTTTTTCAGCGGAGCCGCAAGATCGCATCAAGCGCTTTCACCGCCTGCCATGTGGCCTCGACATGATGTATGCGGAAAATCTGTGCCCCGCGCGACATCGCGGCACTGACGCAGGCAATCGTTCCAGCATCCCGCGTCGAGGGATCCGGCAGGTCCAGCACCTCGCCAATCACCGTTTTGCGGGAAACCGGTACCAGCACGGGACATCCGAACCGTTGCAAGCGGCCCAATTCCTGATAGATCGTTAGATTATCCTCGCGTTGTTTGGCGAAATCGATGCCCGGATCGAGGATCAGTGATTCGGGGGGAAGTCCGGCAGCCAGCGCCAGCGCGATTTTCACCTCGAAGAACCGTTCCATCTCCCCCATCACGTCGGCCCATTGCTGTTGGAAATGGGGAACCTTCGGCTCGCCGACGCTGTGCATGATCAGCAGCGCGGCTCCGGTTGCGGCGCAAAGACGGGCGTTGCGATCATCGGGAAGGGCTCCCATGTCGTTCAGGATCTCGATTTTGCCTGATCTCAAAACAGCCTCAACAACGGTGCTGCGCCAGGTATTCGCAGAAAAAATCGGTGGCCAGATTTGGGCTTTGTCCCGAGGTTCCAATCCGCACCAGACATCCTCCCAGCACTCGATCAACCCGGAAAACCGGCGGATTTCTTCTTCCTCCGGCACGGCGGCCCGGTTTGTCCGCGCGCTTTCCGCCCCAATATCGATGATATCCGCCCCCGCCGCGACCTGGCTGCGGGCCTGCAACACGGCGGCTTCGAAATCCAGCGTTCCGTCGCCGGAAAACGAGTCGTCGTTCACATTCACGATTCCCATCACCAGGGGACGCCGGGGAAATTCGATCACCCGCTCGGGAAGTTTCAGCCGCATGGGTTCTTCTAAATCCTGAAAACCGGAAACTGAAAACTAGAAACGCATCCCGCTTGCCCGCTGCCGCTCGGTGTTTACCCTGCCGCCATGTCTTCCAGCTTTGGCCAGGTTTTCCGCATCCACACGTTCGGCGAGTCGCACGGTGGCGGCGTGGGCGTCATCATCGACGGTTGCCCGCCGCGCATCCCCGTCTCCCAAGCGCAAATCCAGCATGAACTCGACCGCCGCCGTCCGGGGCAATCCGAGATCGTGACTCCGCGCAAAGAGGCGGATACCGCGGAAATCCTCTCCGGCCTGCAAGACGGCTTAACGCTCGGCTCGCCGATTTCGATCCTCGTCCGAAACACGGACCAACGCCCCGGCGCCTACGACGAAATGGCGGTGAAATACCGGCCCAGCCACGCCGACTACACCTACGACGCGAAATACGGCATCCGCTCCGCATCCGGTGGCGGTCGTGCCTCGGCCCGCGAAACCATCGGCCGGGTTGCTGCCGCCGCTGTCGCGCGGCAGGTGCTGGACAAATTCCACCCCGGCATCGAAATCCTCGCGTGGGTGAAATCCATCCAGGAACTCAACGCCGACGTCGATCCACAAACCGTTAGCTACGACGACATCGAATCCAACATCGTCCGCACCGGAGACGCCGCGATGGCGGAAACGATGATCGAGCGCATCAAGACGATCCGCAACGACGGCAACTCCGTCGGCGGCCTGATCGAGTGCGTGATCCGCAATTGCCCGCCCGGTCTCGGCGAGCCGATCTTCGACAAACTCGAAGCCGATCTTGCCAAAGCCATGCTCTCGCTCCCTGCGACCAAGGGTTTCGAAATCGGCTCCGGTTTCGCTGGAACCATGCTAACAGGCCGCGAGCATAACGATCCGTTCCGCATGATCGATGGCAAGGTCCGCACTACCAGCAACCGCTCCGGCGGTGTCCAGGGCGGCATTTCCAATGGGGAAAACATCATTTTCCGCGTCGCCTTCAAGCCCACCGCCACCATCATGAGCGAGCAGGACACCGTCACCTCCAGCCACGAAAACACCGAGCTCAAAGGCCGTGGCCGCCACGATGCTTGTGTGCTGCCGCGCGCCGTGCCCATCGTCGAGGCGATGGCGACACTGGTGCTAACGGATCACCTGCTGCGACAGAAAGCATTGGGTTGAGAGTCCAGTGTTAAGAGTTGAGAGGAATATCACTTTTCAACCTCGTCGCTCTCAACTCTCGACCACCTACTCTCCACTTCTTCCCTTTGTCTCCCGACTCCATCCCACAAATCAGCCTCGGCACGGCCGCCCTCATCATCTTCGCGGTGTGCGCCGGGTTCGTGTTGTTGCGTGGAATGACGCGGATGATCATCGGCACCGTCGTCCTCAGTCTCAGCACCTGGATCGGCTTCAGGGTCTGGCAGGCGGCACCGACCCTGTCCTTCGAGTGGACTGGAAAATCCTCCGGCTGGATCACCAGCGGCCTGCCAATCGCCACGTTCCTGATTTCGTTTTTTGTCATCCGGAAGATTGCGAAATCCATTTTCAGCCCACCGAAAACGGAACCCGAACCCGCCAAACCGCGATCCATCATCGGGAAGTCTTTCCTCCTGCTGCTCGCGCTGATCCCCACCTCGCTGCTTTGCCTGATCGGCGCGACCTTCATCCATCACAACGGCTCGATCGCGGAAGTCCGCGCCTATTCGGAAAAATCCAACGGAACATCCGAGACCACTCCCGATGGTTTCAGCCAACGGCTCAAATCCTCCATCGAAGACGCCTTACCCGAGTCATGGATCCGCACTCTTGATCCCCTCACCCAGCCATCGCGCCTGAACCTTGCGAAACTGATCGCCGCCCAGTCCGAATCCCCGCGGGCCCCTGTCATCAACCCGCAAACCGGAAAACCCATCCCGCGCGCCATCATCGTCGATGACCCCGAGCTTCAAAACCTTGCCCGCGAAGGAAAATTCAGCACACTCCTGCGCCACCCTCTTCTCACCAAGGCCCTCGCCGATCCGAAAATCCAGAAACTCCTCCGAGATCTAAACCTTTGACTTCAGCTATCAGTTTTTTCAAACCATGTCCTACCTCGTCACCATCGGCCTCGAAGTCCACGCCCAGGTCAAAACGCGGACCAAGATGTTCTGCGCCTGTGAAACCTCGTTCGGCGATACGCCCAACACCCACACTTGCCCCGTCTGCCTCGGCATGCCCGGCGCGCTTCCAGTCCTCAACCGCGAGGCCATCGAGAAAACCCTGCTCACCGGCCTGATGGTCGATTGCGGATCGCCAGAGATCTCGAAATGGGACAGGAAGAACTATTTCTATCCGGACATGCCGAAGAACTATCAGACCACGCAGATGGATCTGCCGCTCTGCATCGGCGGCGGCGTGCCGCTTTACGAACATTGCTATCCGACCGATCACCGCAAAAGCATCATCAATCCCGGAAAAACGGTTCAACTCAACCGCATTCACCTGGAGGAGGACGTCGCGAAATCCACTCACCTCGGGAACTCCTCGCTCATCGACTTCAACCGCGCCGGCACGCCGCTGATGGAAATCGTCACCGAACCCGACATCGAGTCCGCCGAGGAGGCCTTCGCCTACGTCCGCTCGCTCCAGATGATCCTCCAGCAGGGCGGCGTCTCCGATGCCGATATGGAAAAGGGAAACCTCCGCTGCGACGTGAACATCTCGCTGCGGAAGAATGCTTCCGATCCGTTAGGCCAGAAGGTTGAGTTGAAGAACCTCAACTCCATCTCCGCCATCCGCCGCGCCATCCATTTCGAGATCCAGCGCCAGACCGAGGAGCTCGACCGCGGCATCCCGCAGATCCAGTCCACCCGCCGCTGGGACGATGACCGTGGAGAAACCCAGATGATGCGGACCAAGGAGGATGCCCACGATTACCGCTATTTCTCCTGCCCCGATTTGCTTCCCATCGAGACCGCGCCGTTGTTAGCGAAAGTCCGGCCGCTCGTTCCCGAGCTGCCGCACGAGCTCGCCGCCCGCTTCGAGAACGACCTCGGCGTCACCGCCTATGACGCCTCCGTGCTCTCCTCGGACAAGCACCTCGCACTTTACTTCGAAGCCGTGACTGACGCCACCATCCCCGGCAAGAAGGTCGCCAACTTCATCATCAACAATCTGCTAGGCACCCTCAACGAACGCTCCCTCGGCATCGACGAATGCCCGGTCGTTCCCGAAAAGCTCCGTGCCCTGCTGCTTCTGATGGAAAACGGTACGCTCGCCGCGAACCAGGCCAAGGAAGTCTTCACCGTCCTCTTCGACAGCCCGGAAAAGGATCCCGCCGCCATCGCCGACAGCCTCGGCTTCAAACCCGCCGAAGCCGGTGAACTCGAAGGCCTCGTTGATCAGGTCATCGCCAACAATCCGGCCGAAGTGGAAGCCGTGAAAGGCGGAAACGAGAAGCTCCTCAATTTCCTAACCGGCCAGGTCATGAAATCCGCCTCCACCAAGCCGAACCCGAAGCAGGTCACCGAACTGCTGCGGGCCCGGCTGTTCCCCTAACTGGAGCGCGGAATTCATTCCGCGCGGCAGCGATTTTTTTCATCAACTCATGATCCCCGACTTCGCCCAATCACTCTACGAACGCTTCTCGCGTGAGGGAATCCCGCTGCTTCTCGCCGGCGGTTGGGCGGTTTGTCATCATGGCTACTCCCGATTTACCAACGACATTGACTGGATTTGCTCCCGGGGTGATGAATCCCGCGCCCAGGATGTGATGAAATCGCTTGGCTTCGAAATTGCATTCGAAGCCATGGCAACTCGATTCAAGCATGGGAAGCATCTGGATCTGGTCCCTGTCGATCTTTTGTGGGTCAGCCCGGAGACTTTTGCCAAAATGGAAGCAACCGATCAGATGACCGGACGCCACGACGATATCCCGGTCATCAATTTCGAGACACTCCTCTCCATGAAACTACATGCGCTCAAGGATCAAGTCGAGCGAAGGAACAAGGACCTGCTCGACATTTTCGAACTCCTGCATGAGAATGCCGGAGTGATCGCCGAGGATAAACTCCGCGAGATCTGCGCCCGCTTCGGCGGACCTGATGCCTACAAAATTATCAGACGAATTCCATGAGTGTCCTCGATCTTGATTTACCTGATTTTTCGGGCCACCCACCGGCCCCCAAGCTCACGTTCGAGCAATACCAGCGTTGGATCTGTGAGGAAATCGGTCCGATGCTTGCGCGCGAGGGCAAGTTGACCCGCGAGGAACTCATCGCGGACTTCATGCGCAACGAAGGCCGCCAGAAAGGCGAATGGCCCGACTTCGGGGCAGCATGACCCACTCTCTCGCGAGGAAGAGACAGCCCGGACAATTTCCCGTTGCCAGCGGCGGACGTGTCACCCAGCGTCCCGGTGAAATTTCATGGACTGGACTTACAACATTCTCGGACCGGATCCCGCCGCGGGACTCATGGTGGTGCTCATTCTCGTCATCATCGAAGGCGTGCTCTCCGTGGACAATGCCGCCGTGCTCGCGACGATGGTCATGCGCCTGCCGGAGCACCAGCGCGGCAAGGCGCTGAAATACGGTATCATTGGCGCTTATGCCTTCCGCGGCCTTTGCCTCGCGCTCGCGGCCTGGCTCATCACCATTTGGTGGCTGGAACCGCTCGGCGGGTTGTATCTTTTGTGGCTCGCCTGGGGCCACTTCTCGCGACACGAATCAGTCCTTGAGGAGGGGGCGGAAGCCGTTTCGACGGAAGGAAATTTCCTCTACCGCTGCACGATCGGCCTGATCGGACCGTTCTGGGCCACTGTCGTCGCCGTGGAAGTCATGGACCTCGCGTTTTCCATCGACAACGTCGTCGCCGCCATCGCCTACGTGAAGAGCTACCCGATGCCTTCAAAACTGGTGCTCGTCTGCATCGGCGTTTTCCTCGGCATCCTCGCGATGCGCTTTGCCGCGACCGGTTTCGTCAAACTGATGCAGCGCTACCCATTTTTGGAAACCTGCGCCTTCGTGGTCATCGGAATCCTCGGCATCAAGCTGATCCTCAGCGTTCCACGCCATTTCCTCGACGAAAAGCACGACTTCCACGCCTACCTGGCCGCGAAATCCCCCGCGCTTTCTTCGGCGGGTGATGTCGTCCATGGTTTTCTGGCCAGTCATTATTTCGATCTCGGCACCTCGATCCTCACGCTTCTGATTTTTATCGTGCCCGTGCTTTGGCAACGCTGGAAGGGCGAGCCTGCTAAGGCCTGATCCCAAAAACACGATTTCCCAGCAATCCCAGCTCGAATATCTTGCTATTGAGATTGAATCGCATTAGAAGCCCGCGTGAGCGAGTCCATGACTCCGGGCGGGATCCGGGAGAACCAACCAAAACCCGTTGCGGAAATCTGGTGGGGCGAGGGCAATGACTTGCGCTGCGGACGTGTCACCGGTCGGATCACCTCCGGCGGCTGGCGCTGGAATGTTTCCTCCAGCGGGGCGATCTGGCTCTGGCTGAACCGCGAGGGCAGTGGCCTCGTCTGGGGGCAAAAAGACCGTTTCATCCTCAAGCCCGGCATGTATGCGATGACCGGCGGCGGCCAGAACGGCGATTGGTCGTGCGTCCGCTATCCGGGAATGCACACGCTCGAGGTTGTCGTCATTTCCCGCGAGTGGCTGCGCGACCGGCTCGGAAAAAACACCGATTGGCTTCATCCGGAACTCGGCAAATGGCTTCGCGAAGGTGGCTCCATCGCCTTCTGCGGCCTGATGGGTGTGTGGGAACGCGATCTCTGCGAAGCCTTGGCCCAAGCTGCGCAGGACGCCGGCCCGAGCCGCTTGCTCGCCGAGGCCCGCGTCCTCGAATGGGCCGCCGTCCGCCTGTTCCGCACCAAATCCGGCGAGGGCGGCGGCAGCTTCTGCGCCACCCTGCGCGATCGGGATCCTGTGAAACGCGCCATCCACCTGCTTCGCGAGCGCCTCGACGAACCGCTCGACCTCACCGCCATCGCCAAGGAAGTCGGCGTCGCCCCGCACCATCTGTCACGGCGGGTCAGCGCGGAAACCGGCAGCACCCTGCAACGCCACCTCCGCCGCCTGCGGATCGAAAAAGCCTGCGAAGCGCTGGACTCGGGGAAAATGAACGTCACCGAGGTCGCCCTCGAAGTTGGCTACCAGAGCCTCAGCCATTTCGCGAAAGCCTTCCGCGAGGAAACCGGCGAGTCGCCCAGCGGACGGCTCGGACGACGGCACGCATGAAAGCCTGATAGAAACCTCATGCGAATCAGTTGAGACTGGGTGTCAGCAACAAATGCCATCTAGCGGAAAAGCAACTTGAGCAGCCCTCATCCCGGTGCTTCAGTGGGAACGTAAACATTATCCCAACCACCACCATGAGCACTCAAACCACCCGCCCAGCCACCGCCGTCTGCTCCGCCTGCAAACATTGGAGCAATCAATCCAGCGCCGACAAAGGCGAATGCCGCCGGCACGCGCCACAAACCCTGGTTTTCACCATCGACGATGAGACCAAATTCGAATCCCGCTTCCCGGTGACCAAGGCCGCCGATTGGTGCGGCGAATTCGAACTCGTCTGATCGCCGCTTTTCCCTGAGCCCGCTTCCTTTCCCGGGAATCGGGCTTTTTTTGGCCTCTAATATCCCTTGCTACTGAGAATCGTTCGCATTATATGTCCCGCATGTCGCACGACACCGAGCTGGACCGCATTCTCGCCTCACTGGCCAAGCCATTTGGCCGATTCTCGGACACCCTGCTGGACCTGCGGCAGTGGGCTCATTCCCCCACCTGCGCCGGTTCCTGTATCAAGGCTTATTTCGACCTCGTCGGTGAAGCTCCGGCGACGGAGGAAGTCACCCGCCCGCTGGCGGCTTTGAGAAATTGGCTCGAAGCGAGGTTGAACATCCTCGTTTTCGATGACAGCCGCACCGTTTGCTTGGAGAAGCTTCCACTGGCCCTGGCCGACGAGACCGATCTCGCACAATTCTGCCACACCGCCATGCAACGCCTGCGGGACGACCGCTGCCACACCGCGCCGCACCTCCGCCTGGAATTCAGTTTTGCCCGGAATTCCGAAATCGCCGCCTGAGCCGATGAGCGGGGAATCCACAAATCCGGTGGATGATTTCACCCTCCGGGCCAATGTTTGGTGGCAGGAACGCGGCGGCCGGATGACGGTCGTTAGGGAAATCATCTGCCGCTCGATCAACGACCGGAGTTCCGACTTCGTCGCGGAGGAACTCTGGCAGGAAGCGCGGAAACACGATCCCGGCATTTCCATCGCGTCGATCTATCGGACGCTGACGGATCTGGTGCAGGCCGGACTGCTGCGGGAAATCCATGGTTCCCGCGATCAACGGATGTTCGTGAAATCCGCATCGGCTGCGGCGACATCGGGACATCTCATCTGCAAGGACTGCCACCGGATTGTTCCGCTGAACGACGATTGCCTTGTCTTGCGCGAAGGTGCGATGATCCGCGGCCTCGGTTTCGAAACCGGCGGCATGCACCTTCAGATCGAAGCCGCCTGCGAATCCCTGAAACGCTGCGGCACCTGCGAGAACCGGATTGATCCGATACCCGGCTAAGCCACGCCATTGAAAATAGCTCGTGATCCGGAAGGCCGGATATCAAGATGACGGATTATCGTTGCCGGATGACCTCATTGTCAGCCGCTATTTTAGTATAGGAGGGTAAATTCAAGAGTGTCTGGATTTTTGCGCAAGCGTCTTGTTCTCCGCATACTTGCTAGATTCCCCTGGATCACCCCGCCAGCTTTTCCACTCCGGTCAGCGTGTTGAAGCTCACACGCTTCATGATGGAGAGGAACTCGATCATGTAGGATGTCGACGCCGCCTCGCGGGTGGTCGCGGCGTAGAGGTTGGCGAAAAGGCCGCTTTTCCGGATCGGGCGCGAGGCGACGTAGTCGCGGTCCAGATACGGCTGCACCGCCCAACCGGGCATCGCGGCGATGCCCCGCATGCTGGCGACGAGCTGGAGGATCGCGACGGTGAGCTCGGTCGTCCTCCGGTTAGGCTCGATGCCCGCCGGTTTCAACACCTCGCGGATGACATCGATGCGCTCGTCCGGTATCGGATAGGTCACCAGCGTTTCCCTGGCGAAATCCCGCGCTTGCAAACACGGCTTCGCGGCCAGCGGATGGCGGTGTGCCATCAGCGCCAGCACCTCGTATTTGAACAACGGATGATAGGCCACGCCCGCCCGCGGCGTCGCGCGGGAAACGATCACCAGGTCCGCGCGGTCCTCCAGCAGCAAGCCGACCGGGTCCGGATGAAATCCCGAGACAAGGTCCATTTCCACTTCCGGCCAGCCCTCGCGGAACTCGTCCATCGACGGCATCAGCCAGTCGAAGCACGAATGGCATTCCACCGCCATCCGCAGTTGGCCGGACACGCCTTCGAGAATCCGGAAAACATCGCGCTCCGCCTGCCGCAGCATGCGATCCGTTTCATACGCCGCCTCCAGCAACCGCTGGCCGATCGGGCTCAGCTTCAGTGGCTGGCTCTTTCTTTCAAACAGCTCTGAGCCGAGCTGATCCTCCCACAGCTTGATCTGATGGGAGAGCGCGGGTTGTGATAGATTCAGGCGCTGCGCCGCGCGGGAAAGGTTCCCCGTTTCGGCGATGGCGATGAGCGAACGGAGCTGGCGGATGTCGATCATGTCTGCGGAGGTTCATAACCAAAGCTGATGATGATCCAAGATAAAATGCATTTGGTGAATGATGGCCGTGGCCTGACAATCGGGGTCATGCCAAGCATCCGCACTCACAACCTCGGCTACCCGCGCATCGGGGAGCACCGCGAACTGAAGAAAGCCACCGAACTCCACTGGGAAGGGAAACTCTCCCGCGAGGAGCTGGAGGAAACCGGCCGCAAGCTGCGCCGCCAGAACTGGCTCAAGCAGCAGGCCGCCGGAATCGACCTCATTCCCTGCAACGATTTCTCCTTCTATGACCAAGTCCTCGACACCACCTGCCTCCTCGGAAACGTGCCGCCGCGCTTCGGCAGGCATGACACCACCGACCTCGACACCCGGTTCCTCATCGCCCGCGGCTCGCGCGGTGCGGGGAAAACCTGCGAAGATGCGTGCGGCTGTGAGACGCACGCCGTTTCCACTTTCGCCAGCGAGATGACCAAGTGGTTCGACACGAACTATCACTACATCGTCCCCGAGTTCCGCACCTCCACGCGCTTCCGGATTTCCTCCAGCAAGATCTTCGACGAATTCGCCGAAGCGCAGGCGCTGGGCATCAACGCGAAGCCCGTGCTCATCGGGCCGGTCACCTATCTCAGTCTCGGAAAAGTCCAGGAGCCAGGCTTCGAACCGTTCGCCCTGCTCGGCGAGCTGCTGGAGGTTTACGAGGATATCCTCACAAGACTTGCGGCACAAGGCGCGTCCTGGATCCAGATCGACGAACCGATCCTCGCGCTCGACCTCAGCGACCGCCAGCGCGACGCGTTCCTCGAATCCTATCAACGCCTCGCCAGGGCCGCAGGTTCGTCCAAACTACTGGTTGCCTCGTACTTTGGCGAGCTGCGCGACAATCTCCCGCTCTTCCTCGGCCTGCCCGTCGCCGGGCTCCACTTCGACGCCGTGCGCGGAGAAGCTGAGATCCCGAAGCTGTTGGAGAAATTCTCTGAGGACAAGATCCTGTCACTCGGCATCGTCGATGGACGGAACATCTGGAAAAATAATTTCGAATCGTCGCTCGCGGTTCTCACCCAAGTTAGGGACCACGTCGGCAAGGACCGCCTGTGGATCGCGCCCTCCTGCTCGCTGATCCATTCCCCGGTGACCTTGGAAAACGAGCCGAAGCTCGATCCGGAAATCAAGAGCTGGCTCGCCTTCGCCGACCAGAAGCTAACGGAAGTCACCGAACTCAGCGACATCCTCCGCGGCCGCGCGGCTTCCTCGGTACTGGCGGAAAACCAGGCCGCCCACACCAGCCGCCGCAACAGCCCGCGGATCCACAATCCCGCCGTCCAGGCTCGCCTCGCGGCGGTCATTCCCGCCGATTCGGATCGCAAGTCCCCTTTCCCGCTGCGCCAGCAACTCCAGCGCGAGAAGCTGAAGCTGCCGCTTTTCCCGACGACCACCATCGGCTCGTTTCCGCAGACCGCGGAAGTGCGTTCTGCCAGAGCGAAGTGGAAAAGTAGCACGCTGCCCGGCGTGGCTTACGATGCCTTCATCAAGGAGGAAACCCGCCGCTGCGTGGCGTTCCAGGACGAGATCGGCATCGACATGCCGGTGCACGGCGAGTTCGAGCGCAACGACATGGTCGAGTATTTCGGCGAGCAGTTGGATGGGTTCACCTTCACTGCCAACGGCTGGGTCCAGAGCTACGGCACGCGCTGCGTGAAGCCGCCGGTGATCTTCGGTGATGTGTCGCGTCCGAAACCGATGACCACGTACTGGTCCGGCTTTGCGAAATCGCTAACCGACAAGCCGATGAAAGGCATGCTCACCGGCCCCGTCACCATCCTGCAATGGTCATTCGTTAGAAACGACCAGCCACGCGAGACGACCACCCGCCAGATCGCGCTCGCCATCCGTGATGAGGCAGTCGATCTCGAAGCCATCGGCATCGCCGCGATCCAGATCGACGAGCCGGCCATCCGCGAGGGCCTGCCGCTGCGGCGCGCGGATTGGCATGGCTATCTCGACTGGGCGGTGGACGCCTTCCGCCTCTGCGCCAGCGGCGTGCGGGATGAAACGCAGATCCACACCCACATGTGCTATTCCGAGTTCAACGATATCATCGGCTCCATCGCCGCGCTGGATGCGGACGTCATCACCATCGAAACGTCGCGCTCGAACATGGAGCTGTTGGATGCGTTCGTGGATTTCAACTATCCGAACGAAATCGGACCCGGCGTCTATGACATTCACTCGCCGCGCGTCCCCGGCGTCGCCGAAATGGAGAACCTGATGCTGAAGGCCGGAGCACTCCTTCCCGTGGAAAACCTGTGGGTCAATCCTGACTGCGGCTTGAAAACCCGCGGCTGGCCGGAAGTCCGCGCTTCGCTGATCAACATGGTGGCCTGCGCAAAAGCGCTGCGCGAAAGAAAGCCGGCTAACAGACGCTGATCCCATGCACATACTCGACCTTCTCGCCCGCAGGAAGTCCACGCTCTCCTTCGAGTTCTTCCCACCGAAATCCCCATCCGACCGTGACAAGCTCATGGAGCAGATCGGGCTGTTGGAAAATCTGGATCCCGACTTCGTGAGCATCACCTACGGCGCGGGCGGAGGGACGAGGGACCTCACGCTGGATCTCGTCACCCGGTTGCAAGATCTTCGACCGATCCCGCACCTGACGTGCGTCGGCCACACGCGACAGGAAATCCACGGTATCCTCACCCGTTACGCGGAGGCGGGCGTCGCGAACGTCCTCGCGCTGCGGGGCGATCCTCCGAAAAACGGGCCATCCAGCCACGGGGATTTCCCGCAGGCGGCGGATCTGGTGAAATTCATCCGCGGTTTCACCCGGCACGGCGATCCGCGCGAATTCGGTATCGGCGTTGCGGGATTCCCGGAAGGACATCCCGCCACGCCTAACCGGATGTTGGAAATGGATCACCTCAAGGCCAAAATCGACGCCGGGGCGGACTACATCTGCACGCAGTTGTTTTTCGACAACCACGATTTCCATGACTTCCGTGACCGCTGCGAACTCGCTGGCATCCGCGTGCCCATCATCGCCGGGATCATGCCTCTCACCAGCCTGTCCTCGATGAAGCGGATCTCGGATCTGGCAGGTGGCGCGCGGATTCCGGCGAAGCTGATCCGCGCGTTCGAGCGGGCCGGGTCGAATCCCGAAACCATCCGGCAGGCGGGCATCCACCACGCGGCGGCGCAATGTTCCGACCTGCTTCACCACGACGTCGCGGGATTGCACATCTACACGCTCAACCAGGCGGGCGCGGCGCTTGCCATTGCGGAACGCACCGGCCTAACCGGTGTTTCCGTGTGATTCATCGCGCTTTGGAAATCATGAAATCCCCATCATTCGCACGGGCGGCCTGGTGTGACCAGCGGCGCATGTCGCGGAGATCCTCATCCGTTTTCAACTCCACGTTGCCGCCGAGCATCGCGACGACCGCCTTGCCGCCCCAGCGGAAATCGACGAAGCCGTGGGCGGACGCGTCAGCTTCCGGGGTGAAGCTTTTCGAAGACCACACTCTTCCAGTTAGGTTTGGCGGACGGACCTCGAAATAGCCGGGCTGGTTCTTCCCGGACCGGGCGGATGCGAAGACGATGAGCTTTGCGGGATCGTCCGATTCGGTGAGCTGGCTGAGATAGAATTTCCCGTAAGATGAGACGATCCGCTGGGTCGGCGGAAGCGGGCTGCCGCTGCCGAAGTGGCCGCCGACGAGCGTGGCGTTGAGACCGAGGTTTGGCGAGGCGCTGACTCGATAGTCACGGTCCTTCAAATCCAGGATCGATTCGGTGCCGTTGAATACAAGCACGCCTTTCACGCTCGGCACGCTGGGGGCAAGACGCCATGGATAGCGGGCGTTGATCGGGAATTCGAGAAGCTCGCCTTCCAGATTGGTCACGGTCGGATCCGTCTGATAGCCGGCGAGAACCTGCCCGTTGTGTTCCGCGGCATATCCGAGATAACCGGTGATGAGGTTGCGCGCGGCGTTGATCTCGACGATGGTTTTCGTTTTCTCACGGGCGGAGCGGAACCCGGCAAACGTGAGAGTGCCGAGCGTGGCGATGATCGTGATGGTGACGAGCATTTCTATCAGGGTAAATCCAGGATGATGTTGTTTCATGGCTGTTGGGTGCGGGCGATGCGGAAGAAAGCACGGGAGGCGGGGCTGCTTCCATTCCAGGTTAGAGTTGCCGGGGTGGCGGTGGTAAACGTGCCGGCCGGCAACCAGACGCCCTGCGCCAGGTCATCGGCCCGTTCGACGACGTAGGTGTAACCGGGCGAGCCGTTCCATGTCAGGGTGGTGCCATTTCCTCCGGCGGGGCGGTGGAAGGACGCGACGCGGAGTGGCAGCGAGTATTCCGCATCCAGGGTCGGAGCGACATCGCCATACTCGGCTTGCTCGGGATGCTCCTTGGTGTGATAGGCGGGAAAGCCGCCACTCCCCGGACCCGAGACGGGGTGGAAGGAGCTGAGGGTGAACCAAAGGACTCCCTGATGCAGTCCCTGCCGGACGTAGTTGGCGACACCGGGAACCGCCATGTTGATCTCGAAGGTGACGTGTGAATAAACGGGAATCACCTCGCCCGGCAACAGCGGCACATAGACTACGGGATCCGCATCGATATCGATGGGTGCCGAAATTTTTCCGATGGCCCACGGATGGCTTTCGATGCCGCCGGTCACGCTGTTGGTCACGTCGCGCGCCACGCCGGATTCGTCGAAGCTCGAAGCGAACGCGTTCCTGCTGCCGTAAGGCGAGGTCTCCTGGAAGGTGGCGGCGGTGAAACCGCCGCGAAAGCCGGTGCCATGGAGTTCAAGCGGCCGTCCGGCATCCGGGTCCGCGATGGTCGCGGCAGGTCCCAGCGAGGTCCGCGGGTCTTCGGTGGGATCGTAGGGAAGCGGATCCGGCGACTGATAGACACACGTCAGGGTCAAACGATGCACATCGTAGTTCGCCGGTCCGAGACCGGCGGGAATGCCCATCGCAGCCGTATCGAACTTGACGAGGAACTGGCCGAAGCGGTCATCGACCCCGGTGAACGGCAGGAACGAGAAGGTGGAGGCGGTGGGGCGGGTTCCCGGCGTAGAGTTGTTAGGATACATCCAGCGGTCCCCGGCCGGCATGGACGCGTGGACGGACCATGGCCCGGTGCCACCGGCGGTGAGGCCGGAGACACCGAGCAGCAGGGCGACACCAACGCGTGTCAGGGCAGCGGGGGAGAAATCAAGCACGACGGCGGCGGATGAAAGTGAGACCAAGTGCGGCCACCCCTAACACGGCGGTGGAAGGCTCGGGAATGACCTGGAGGAAGGTATCACCGGTGGTGACCGACAGGGTGGTGGCGGCATGATGTCCCGAGTAGAGGATTTCATAACTGGTGATCCCCGAAATTCCCGATAGATCCCATTGCCAGGCGCGGTCCGGATAGGGACTTCCCGCGACCACGACGGAGAAGTCGGCGGGGAGAGCCTGGCTGCCGCCGTTATAGTTCAGGACCATGGTGGTGAGCGGATCGCTGATCCTGCCTTGCAAAACGATCGTCGCGAGGGAGGCGATGGAGGATGTGTCGGAAATACTGAAGCTTCCCGAGGTGCCGGCGGTGTAGAGGAAGGCGCCGCCGATGTAACCGGAACCATCGGTCTTGTTGAGGACGGCGCTGGCGGCCCCGGCATCGGGGGTGACGGCGGAGCCCCATGGATTCGCGGCGGTGCCGAAGGTGTTGAATCCGGGGTGTACAGCACTGGTTAATGTCCAAGAGGCGGACTCGGTCGCTCCGGGCAGGCTGAAGCTGATAGCACCGAAGCAGGGAACCGCGAGGGCGAAGAGGCAGAGGAGGGATTTCATGGTCAGTGTATGTTTATGGGTGAGAATCAACGGGAGGCGGAAAGGTAGGGAGTGAGCGCCTCCACGACGGTTTCCGGAGCCGGTTTGGATTTTTCGAGTTCGTCGAATTTCTTTTTCAGGGACATGCCGTCTTTCTTGAGCTCGAAGGAAAAGCGCTCACCGGATTGTTGTCCGGCGTTGATCCAGAAATTACGGATCGAGTTCCAGACCACGGCGTTTTCCTTCCACCAGTCGCTGGCCTTGGTGGCGAGCGCATCGTCGGTGTGGTTGTATTGGTTCAGGCCGGTCTCGCGGGAGAGGACGAATTTTTTGCCATCGCGATCGACGACCTTGCGGTTGTCCTGGGCATGGACCCAGCCGGTCGGGGTGAGCGTGTGGCGGTTGGTGACAATCAGATAGTCGTAGTCGTCGCGGATTTCGTATTCGCGGCGCGGCAGCGGGCGGCGGGTCGGCTCGCTGGTCCAAGAGGATTCGCCGAACTCATGAACCCACTTGCCAAGGCTTTCGTAACGTGGCGTGTCATCGACGCTGGTGACGAGCTGCGACCATTGGCCTTGCGCCGCTTCCGTGCTGACGGAATCGCGTTCCCAGACATCCGTGCCGTCGCTTCCGGCGTAGTCGAGGATGCGGGTGTCCTGCCAGGTCCAGACCTGCGCCCAATGCTTGATGACGCGGGACTTTTCGGCATCGCCGACAACTAACAAATGCTGGAGTGTGATGCGCTCCGGGGTGTCTTCGGCGATGGTAACCACCTCGATGGCTTCCTCGTGATAGGGCTTGCTGAGCGGCTTGTAGTCCGGGGCGATTGGATAGGTTTCGGCGAAATCGAAAGTGACCTTGAAATTTCCAGCCATTTTCAAGATGGCCAGGCGGTCTTGTTCGGGCGGCGCGGCAAGCGCGAGAGCGGCGCTGGCGAGGAGAATGGAAAAGATTCTGAGTTGCATGACGCCGCAGAACCTGAGCCGGTTTCCGGAATTCCGCTAACGCCTGCTTGCGCGAGATGAGCGCAAGGTTGCGCTCATGATGGCCAAGCCCCAGGGACTCGACGGTTAGATCCGCTCCGGGACACCGGGAAATTCAGCCCACTTTTCCGCCACCGCCGGACTCCGCCGGAATCGACGGGGAAATGCCAGTTCGAGGAGATATGGCACGAGCAACGCGAAGGCCAGACCGGTTCCCAGCGACTCGAGAATCACCGAGCCCATGGTTTCGTCGGATTCTCCGGCAACTGAATTGTCGGAAATGACCGGCTGCGAGTGGACCACCACCCATTTGCCTGGATTCACCAGTTCATGTTTGATTTCACCGACCCGCGCCCGGCCCTCAAGGACCCGGCGATGCGCATTCTCCCAATCCAGCCGCGCGGCATCGACCCCCAGCTTGGCGACAGGATCCGCCGGCGGGTCGCCACGGACCGCGAGGAATTTGGCGAGAGTCTGCCGTTTCATTTCCGCCTCATCTTCGGCATCGGTTACGGATTGTTCCGCCGCACGGAGACGCAGATTAATGTCCTGGGTGGAGAGCGTGGTTTCGTAGGCATCGAGGGCCTTGGGCAGTTTCTCGGCCAGATCACGGGCAAGGTCCTTCTGCGTGTTGGAGACACTGAGTTCGATCATCCCGCTCAACGGATCGACATCGGTTTTGATGGTTGGGGCAATGATCTCGAAGCACGTTTCCATGGAAACCCCCATGCGCTGCGGAAGGTCGGCGTGCTCGGATACCTTCTGGAAAACATTGCGTGATTTCAACAACGCCACCACCTCCGGGTGCGGACGATTCCCAAGATACTGGAAAACGGTGGTGCTCTGATAGCGGCTCGGCTGGAAATACACGACCAGACTGCCGGCGAGGAACAGGATCAGGGGCAACGCGCAAAGCCCGGAACGCACGGTCCATTTCCACCGGGCGTAAACCCGCGATGGAAGGAATCTGCCGGCGAGACGATTCTTTTTATTCACCCTGAAGGTTAAACGGATGCCGCCCCGTGAAGTCAACGGCGGAAATCACCGACATGGCGTTGACGTGGAGAATCCGTGCCTCGAAGCTCGCCGCGATGAGCGAAATGATCCTGGGTATTGATTTGGGCACGACGAACTCCGCAGTGGGCGTGGTGGACTCGGGATTTCCGATTTTGTTAGCCAACGAGGATGGCCGCCGGATCACGCCGAGCGCTGTGTGGATCGGGAAGGACGGATCGGTGGAAGTGGGGGCCAAGGCGCTGCGCCGCCGGGCGCTGGAGCCGGATCGCGTGGTGACGAGCATCAAGCGGCTGATGGGGCGGCGGATGAACGAGGTGGAGGAGAATTTCCCGGTGCCGGTGACGGCGGGAGCGGATGGACAGCCTCGGGTGTTAGGGAAAACTCCGGAAGAACTCAGCGCGGAGATTTTGAAGGAAATGAAACGCGTCGCCGAATGGCGGATGGGGGTGGAAATCAGCAAGGCGGTGATCACGGTGCCCGCGTATTTCCACGATGCCCAGCGCGCGGCGACGAAACGCGCGGGCGAGTTGGCCGGACTCGAAGTTGTTAGAATCCTCAACGAGCCCACCGCGGCGGCGCTCGCCTATGGGTTGGACAAACTCGGCGAGAAGGCGCGGGTTGCGGTGTATGATCTCGGCGGCGGGACCTTCGATCTATCCATTCTGGAAATACAGGATGGCGTTTTCCAGGTGCTCGCGACCCACGGCGACACGCGGCTGGGCGGCGATGATCTGGACGCGCTGATCCTCGGCAGGGTCATGGAACGTGCCGAAATTACGAAAATTGATGGCGCGACCCGCGTCAGGCTGATGGCCGAGGCGGAGCGGGTGAAGCTCGCTCTATCGGATAGCGATGAGGCGGTGTTCCGTGTGCCGTTCTACGACGGAAGCCGTAGTTTGGAGGAAACCATCACGCGCGCGGAGCTGGAAAAACTCGCCGCCCCGTGGATCGGAAAAACGCTGCATCTTTGCCGCAAGGCGCTCGCGGATGCGGCTCTGAAGCCGGAGGATCTGGACGCGGTGGTGGTTGTCGGCGGCAGCACGCGGATGCCCGCAGTCCGTCAGGCGGTGGCGGAGCTTTTTTCCCGCGAGCCGGATGTTTCCCAACACCCCGACGAGGCGATCGCGCTGGGCGCCACGATCCAGGGCGGCGTGCTGAGTGGCGCGTTGAGGCAGATGATTCTGCTAGACGTGACGCCGCTGAGCCTCGGCATCGAGACCTTCGGCGGATTGATGAACGTGCTGATTCCGCGCAATACGACCATCCCGTGCAAGGCCGGGGAGATGTTTACCAACGCCGCCGACGGCCAAGCCGCGATGCGGGTCCGCGTGCTCCAAGGCGAGCGGGAAATGGCGAAGGACAACTGGGAGCTCGGTAGTTTCGACGTGCCGTTTGCCCCATCGCCGAAGGGCCAGGCCCGGGTGGGCGTGCAGTTTAAAATCGACGAGAACGGGATTCTGGAAGCGCTGGCACGAGATGTTTCCACCGGGATCGACACGGTGATTCAAATCGAAAGCGCCGCCGTGAATGTGGACGACGCGGCGGTCGAGGCGATGGTCAGTGAGTCGGTGGAACACGCGTTCAGCGACATGGCGGAGCGGATTTTCACCGAGGCGAAGATGAAAGCGGAGGAACTGCTGCCCGCCGTGGAAGTCGTCCTAGCCCAAGGATTGGCGAAAAATGACGAGCGCGGGGAAATCGAATCCGCCGCCGCCGCCGTCCGCGCGGCACTCGCCGGCGGAGCCGCCAATCCATTGAAATCCGCAGTCCAGCGGCTCGACACCGCCACCGAGGCCCTCGCCGCCCGGCTCGTCGAGCAGGCGATGGATGCCGCCCTGGATCGCCAGCTTGGCGGACCTTGAACCCGAACCCGCTTGCAAGCGGCCGGATTCAACGCCATCCTGCGCCGCGACCATCTGGCCCATGACTTCCGGTTTTTCCGACCCCAACAACCACATCCCCGAGATCACTCCGGACGATGAATGGGGCGATTCGGACAGCCACGTCACGGAGATCAACCCGTCGGCCACCGCTTTGCCGCCAAGGCGATCCGTGACGGACAAGGCTTCATCCGCAGTGGAAACACCCGAAACCGGCCTGCGGATCGATTCCAAAGTGATCCGGGAGGAAGTTTCGGAAACTCCGAGGAAATTGCAGGTTCAGGAAATCACCGGCAGCGTGCTGAGGTTGGAACAGGATGACTCCGCCCCGGCCAGGGTGGAGCGAGTGGTTGCCTTCAGGGAAAAGCCCGCGCATTTGAAAAACGGGAAAAATCCCCGCGGCGAGGGCTTGGAGTGGGGGCGGGCGCATCGCAGCTCACCGCGGTGGATTCTCGGCATGGCCTTAACAATCCTGATCCTCGTCGTCCTCGGCATCGCAATGGCACCGAGGATCAATGCCCCGAACGCAGGCCGGAAAATCACGGCAGCCCCGATGATCGAGGACGAGGAGACTTCCGAAGGCGCGGATCAGATGAACCAGATGCTGGAACGGCAGTCCGAAGCCATGCAGATTTTCCGTTCCTTCTCCCAAGCGGTCCATTTCGACGAGATCGTTCCACTGGTCCGGGACGGCGCCTCTCTGAAAGACACGCTGCGTGAAAACTGGAAACCGATGGGGATTTCCAACCAGTGGGCACCCGCCGAGGATTGTTCGTGGGGCGTGGTGGAGCTTGGGGGACATCCTTGCGGTCTGTTGCAAGGTCAGCTTCCCGACCATTCGAAATTCACCGCGTATTTCACCCGTGAAAGCAACCGGCTGCTGCTGGATTGGAAAGCCACCACCGCCTACGGGACGGCCACCTTTGACCAACTGGAATCCGGCGAGGCCGACGGCAGCGAAATCCGCGGGGAAATCTCGCTCACGGATTTTTACACCTCGTCCTTCCCCGAAGCCGGCTATCAGAGCTTCCGTTTCATTTCTCCTGATGAAAAAACCACCATCTGGTGCTATGCCCTGCGGAGTTCCTTGACTTTTGGACAAATCGCCCGCCATCTCCAGACGGGCGAGATCGTCCAAGAGGCGCCAGGGCCCAAAAGAATCACCCTGCGCCTCGACCGCGAGCCAGACGGGGCGCTGCCCAATCAATGGCTGATCGGCGGGATGCTTCACATTGACTGGGCATCACCCTAACATCCGATCGTGAGCGCGACTAACACATCCTGGTTTCATTGCGGGCGCTGCGGTTCCCTCTTTCTCTCGACTGCCGGGGAAAAGGACGACCGGTTCTGCGCTTCGTGCGGCTGCAATCCGTCGCTGGGAACCGATCTTCCATCCCTTTCGCCGGACATTTCGGAGGCACCCCAACCGGAAACCCTGGAGCCAACCGGCGGGCGAAAGAAAACACCGGTGAAGAAGCGGAAAAACAGCTATTTCATGTTGAAACTCGCCGCCGGATGGCTGGCCGTGCTCATCGCGATTTTTTTCACCGCCCGGAAGCTATGGCCGGACCATTCCGACAACCGACCGGGCGTCAAAAGCACCCTGCCCGCGAAGCAAGCGGCATCCGCACAGGACATCTCGTTCCTGAACGAGGCGGCTCCCCTCTGCGGCGCGGCGCTGGACGGATTCCTAACCGCCAGCACCCCCGAGGAACGCAACCAGTTCGTGAGTTCGCCGATCACCACGGCCGCTCGCATGGCGCGGTTCTATAACATGAACCCGCTGGTCAACATCGACCCTCGCACCATCACGTTCCAAGGCTCTTCGGTGGTCCGCCTACCTAACGGAAACGGTATGGAAGCGCATTTGAGCACCCCGGACGGACGGCTGTTCGATGTCGTTTTCGTGAAGGAAAACGACGAATGGAAAATCGACTGGGACCACTACGCCCGCTACAGCGACTCACCGTGGGCGCTGTTCCTCGCCGGCAGCGGCGAGGCGGAGGGCGAGTTCCGCCTGTTAGCCCGCGAACGGCTGGCGGACGAACGCAAGAACGAGGATACCATCAGCCTGGTTCTCTACGCCCCGCGCTTCGGCTATGCCAATGACACCGGGTTCCAATCTCCGGAATTCGTCGTCCGGCGCGACACCCGCGACGGCCGCCTGCTGGACGCCGCCTTCAAGCTCGAACGCGACGGCAAGCGCGTCTTCGAGGCCAATCTCCCGAGCATCAATCCCGAGGGGCTCATCCGCGTCCGGGTGAAAATCCGCCGCTTCGAAGTCAATTTGGAGCGCCGTTTCGAAGTCGAAAAGGTGATCGCCTGCCACTGGTATTCCGTTGATGAACCCGGTGTGCAAATTCCGGAAGAGCCGGAGGAGAAATGAGCCGGCGTGAGGAGCTCTTCGCACGTAGTCCAACCCTTTAGGGTGTCGTCATCGTCGCACCCCGAAGACCCCTTAAAGGGTTGGACTACTTGCGAAGAGCCGCCTTCATCACCGCCAGCGGCTCAGTCCCCGGAAACCAATGCTGGAACGCCAGCGCTCCTTGATGAATGAGCATCGACAGTCCGTTCGCCGTCCTGCAACCGGCGTCGTTCGCCACGGCTAACAGAGGAGTCACCGGCGGTTGGTAAATCGTGTCATAGACCAGATGATCCTTCTTCAAACATGCCGCCGGAAGAATCGATGGATCGCCGGCCTTCAAGCCGACCGAAGAAGTATTCACGATCAGGTCGCAACTCCAACATTGCTCCGCCAGCGCCGCATCATCGAAGGACAACGCGGTGATTTCCGTTTCCGGACTGATCAACCGAAGGCGCCCGACCAATGGTCCGAATTTCTCCAAGGTCCGGTTCACCAGCACGAGCTTCGCCACACCTGATAGACAAGCCTGCGTCGCAATTGCCTGGCCCGCTCCCCCGCCCGCTCCGGCGATGGCGACCTTGAGCGTGGAGAAATCCACGTTGAAATCATCCCCCACCGCACGGGCGAAACCGGGGCCGTCGGTGTTGAAGCCTCGCGTCGCATCTTCATCAAAACGGATCGTGTTCACCGCGCCGAGCGCCTTCGCATCCGGATGCACCTCGCAGTTTTCCATCGCCTCCAGCTTGTGCGGCACGGTCACGTTGCAGCCGATGAAACCCAGGGCCCGCATCCGTTCAAACGCCTCATCCACCTGCCCTGGCTCGATATCGAGACGGATGTAACGCAGGTTTTTCCCGAGTTCATCCAGTGCCGCCTGATGCATCTTCGGCGAGGCGGAGTGGGCGATGGGATGGCCGATCACCGCCAGTCGCGCGGGCCTGTCGGCGCCGGCGTCCAACAGCTCGCGCGAGGCAAGGTCGTCGATGGTGTAAACTTGTTTCATGACAATTGGAGCGCGGAATTCATTCCGCGCGGATCATCACAGCTTACCCGCGAAACCGCGCACTCGTTTCACACAGCGATCCTTTCCCAGTAAATCCAGCACATCCCCGAGATCCGGCCCGTGCGCGCGTCCTGATAGAGCAACCCGCAGCGGGAACATCAGCTGGCCAGGCTTCGCACCCGCCGCTGTCGCGGTTTCGGCAAGCCCCGCCTTCGCCGCATCCGCCGACCAATCGGGGATCGCTACGAATGCTGCCGCCAGCGCGGTCAGTAGGCCGCCTACCGCCGCATTGCCACGAACTTTCGCCACGGCTTCATCGTCGTAGGAAAAGTCGTCTTTCAACAGGAAATCCACCGCCGCCGGAACCTCGCCTAACAAGCGAACCTTTTCCTTCACCGCCGCAACCACGGCCACGTAGTTTTCCGGAATCTGCAGGCCTTCCGCTTCCACGAACGGCTTGGCCGCCGCCGCGAAATCATCGACACTCACGCCCAACAGATGCTGTTGATTCATCCACTTGCACTTTTCCATGTCGAACTTCCCGGGTGCCCGGTTCACGTTGTCCAGGGTGAATATCTCCACCAGTTCCGGCAGGGTGAAAATCTCCCGCTCCGTCTTGGGATTCCACCCTAACAAGGCCAGGAAATTCACCACCGCGCTCGATTGGAATCCCTGCCGCGGATACTCGCCCACCGCCGCGCCCGCGTCGCGCTTCGACATCTTCGAACCGTCCGGATTCAGGATGAGAGGAATGTGCGCGTATTGTGGAGCCTTGCCGCCGAAGGCTTCGATGAGCTGAAGATGCTTCGGCGTGTTCATCAGGTGATCCTCGCCGCGGATGACGTGGCTGATCTCCATTTCCAGATCATCGACCACGTTGACGAAGTGGAAAACGTAAGAGCCGTCCGAACGCTTCACCACCATGTCCGGCGTGTTCGACTCGTCGCGGTAGTCGATGGTGACTTCGCCGCAGACGAGGTCGTTCATGGTGATCGGTTTCCGGTCGAAGCGGAAACGCCACGCGCCGTCATCCTCGTAAACGCGATCCGCCGCCACCAGCTTCGCAAACCAGGCATCGTAGATGTCCTTCCGCTCGCTCTGATAGTAAGGGCCGAAATTCCCACCCTTTTGCGGGCCTTCATCCCAGTCCAGACCGAGCCAGTTCATTCCGTCGAAAATCGCCTGGCGGGCGGGCTCCGTGTTCCGGGCCTCGTCCGTATCCTCCACCCTCAACACGAAAACCCCGCCATGCTTGCGGGCAAACAACCAGTTGAACAAGGCGGTGCGCGCCCCGCCGACGTGGAGATAGCCGGTGGGCGAAGGAGCGAAGCGGGTGCGAACGGTCATGCGCGAGGTGTAAGCAGCGGATTCGCCCGCGTCCAGCACCGGGAGCGCGGAATTCATTCCTCCTCAAGGAGAGGCGGACTCTGATCCGCCTTGGCCAATGGCAAGCCGATGAATTGCTTGAAAATCGCTATATCGGCATCTCATTGGCTAGGTCGATTCGGAGATCGACCCTCCTTGCCGCCGGGCGACGTACACCGTGCTTTCCGAGTCCTTCTCCAGCAGCGGATTGAAAAATTTCACCACATGCGCTTCCGATGACTCAAAAACCTCCCCAAGATGACTCAGGAAAATTTCATCCGGCGGGTCGTCCGACCACAACGCGAACACCCCGCCCGGATGCAACTGCGCGGCGAGCCTGTTCAACCCCTCCGCGCTGTAAAACACGGCATTCCGCTCATGCAGCAGATTCTGCGGTGAGTGGTCGATGTCCAACAGCACCGCATGGAATTTCCGGCCGGGCTGATTCGGGTCGAATCCCACCTCAGGCGCGGCGGACAGCGCGAAGAAATCCCCCAGCACCAACCGGCAACGTGGATCGCTCGTGAGAGTTTCCCCCAGCGGCACCATCCTCTTTTCATGCCACTCGATCACCGGGGCCATCACGTCCACCACCAGCAGCTCCGCCACCCGCGTGTCCTTCAAAGCCGCCACCGCCGTGTAGCCAAGGCCGAGACCGCCGACGACCACCTCCAGTTTCTCTCCGTCCACCGCCGCCAGCCCGAGATCCGCCAAAGCCACTTCCACCTCATGGAACAAACTCGACATGAGATAACCGTTTCCTAGCAGGACTTCATAAACGATGAGATCATCCAACATCGCCATCCGCCGGCGGCGCAGGATCAGATCGCCCAGCGGCGTCGGGCGGAAATCCAGTTCTTCAAACAGCGGCTTCATTCACGAGGGTAGCCGCAGTCCGGATCAAGGGGCGACTCAATTAGAGCGACCTCAGAATCCGGCAAGGATTTCCCGCCGCGATCACGTCTGCCGGGATCGACTTCGTCACCACGCTGCCCGCGCCGATGACGCTGCGGTCGCCGATGGTGACGCCGGGGCAGAGGATCGCTCCGCCGCCGATCCAGACATCGCTGCCGATGGTGATCGGTTTCGCGGACTCCAGCCCGCCGCGGCGTTCCACCGCGTCGAGCGGATGGGTGGCGGTGTAGATTTGAACTGCCGGGCCGAAGAGCGTGTTGTCGCCGATCACGACGGGCATCACGTCGAGGATAATGCAGTTGAAATTGAAATAGACGTTGCTGCCGAGGCTGATGTTCGTGCCGTAGTCGCAGTGGAACGGCGGCTGGACCGTGGCGTCGGTCGGCTGGCCGATGAGTTCGGATAGAATCCGGCGGCGCTCGTCCTGCTGGTCCTCGGCCGAGTCGTTGAGGCGCTTGCAAAGATCCCGGCAAATCACCCTTTCGCGGACGAGCTGCGGGTCCTGCGCGTTGTAAAGCTCGCCGCCTAACATCTTTTCTTTTTCAGATTTCATGATCGGTCGGACCGGAGGATTGACGAAAAAAACAAATCCGCCAAGCTCCGTGAGTCATGATGGAGCGCATCGTCATCCGCCCTTTCCAGGAAAACGACCCAATCCCGGAGATCACCCGGTTGCTGCATGATGCCTACGCCCCGCTCGCGGCGATGGGCCTGCGCTACACGGCGACCCATCAGGACGAAGAGGTCACGCGCCGCAGGCTCGCCAGCGGATGGGCGTGGGTGGCGGAACTGGAGGGGGAAATCGTGGCGACCGTCACGCTCTATCAGAATCCGTCGGGCAGCGATGAGTGCGCATGGTATGGCGAGCCGGGAGTCTTTTCATTCGGCCAGTTCGCCGTGCGTGCGGATATCCAAGGCCAAGGCCTGGGCGGGAGGCTGATTGCCCTGTTGGAAAGCGAGGCCGCGACACGAGGAGCCAGGGAACTCGCTCTCGACACGGCGGACGGCGCGGTCCATCTGATTCGTTGGTATGAAAAGCTCGGCTTCCGTTTCATCGAACACGTGAGCTGGGGCAACACGAACTACCGCAGTGTGGTCCTGTCGAAAAGTTTGGCCGTGGGAGACTGGCATTGACGGAGCAAACGGCTGGTCCAAGCTCGCCGTATGATAGCGAGACTGCGGGGCAAGGTGATCGAGGCGTATCCAAACCGGCTGGTGGTGGATGTACAGGGGGTGGGTTATGAGGTTTTCATCCCGCTTTCGACGTTTGACCGGCTCCATGCGGCGGAGGGCTTGCAGGTGGATCTGCGGACGCACCTGCATTTCAGCCAGCTCGGACAGAAATTGTTCGGCTTCGCGAGCGAGGAAGAGCGGGATGTTTTCCTGTTGCTGATCGACCGGGTGAGCGGCGTGGGGCCGACGATGGCGGTGTCGGTGCTGAGCGGAATGGATGTGACGCGCTTCAAGCAAGCCGTGGTGGCAGGCGATGTGGCGGGGCTTTCGAAATTGAAGGGCGTGGGCAAAAAGACGGCGGAACGGATCGTGTTGGAGCTGAAGGACAAGGTCGGCGTGACGGAAACCTGGCAGGACGCGGCGGCGGGCCAGGTGAGCGCGGGAGCGGCGGATGCGGAGCTGGCGCTGATCGCGCTGGGCTACAAGCAGGTGGACGCGCGCAAGGCGGTTAGAAAGGTGCTGGACGCCGATCCGGCGGCTGCGACCGAGGCGCTGGTGCGCGGGGCGCTGCGGGCGTTGCAGGGGTAACTCATTTCAGGAGGCGAGGATGCTCCAGCCACCTATCGCCCGTTCGGGTTACTCTACAAATGACCGGCGTTTTGTTTCTTGTCAGCGGTATTTCACCTGAACAACCTCCGGGACGGCTGATGAATCAGGAATTCCCGGCCATCCAAACCCAATCACCCATCCAGAATGTCTGCTTCCTCCGTGACTGAAAAAATCGGCCGCTTCCGCTGGCGCATCTGCGCCGTGTTATTTCTGGCAACGACCATCAACTACATCGACCGGAACGTGTTCTCCTTCACAATGCTGGACGATGGCTTCCGGCACCAGATGCTGGGAATTCCTCTGAGCCAGCCGCTGACGGATGCGGACATGGCGGTGTTCCGCGAGAAGATGAGTTTCCTGGATTCCATCTTCAAGTATTGCTACGCCTTCGGCTTCCTGCTGGCAGGGTACATGATTGACCGCATCGGCATCCTCCGCGGCTATGCGGTGGGCATCGGCGGGTGGAGCATCGCGGCGGTGCTGCATGGCCTCGTGCATTCCGTGCCCGGCATGGCGTGGGCCCGGGGCCTACTCGGCGTGGGAGAGGCAACCAACTTCCCCTCGGCCATCAAGACCGTGTCGGAGTGGTTCCCGAAAAAGGAGCGCAGCTTCGCGACAGGCATCTTCAACGCGGGCGCGAACGTGGGCATCATCCTGACCGCCGTCTGCGTTCCCTTCATCATCTCGCACTGGGGCTGGCGCGCATCCTTCATCGTAACCGGCGTGGTCGGCGTACTGGTTCTTTTCTGGTGGTTGAGCATCTACCGCTCGCCGGAGGAACACCCGAAACTATCCGCAGAAGAGCTCGCCTATATCCGCCAGGACGGCCCGGCCGACACCGGCAAGCCCGTGAAATGGCGTAGCCTCGTGGGCTACCGCGCGACGTGGGCCTTCGCCATCCCCAAGTTCATGACCGACGCGGTGTGGTGGTTCTATCTCACCTGGCTACCGACATTTTTCAATGACAACGCAGCCTTCACCACCAAGCTCGACCTCAAGCAGGTCGGCATTCCGTTCCTGGTGATCTATCTGATTTCCGACGGCGGCAGCATCTTCTTCGGCTGGCTGGCGACGAAATTTATCGGCATGGGCTGGTCGGTCAACAAGGCGCGCAAGGTGACCATGGGGATTTGCGCGCTCTGCGTGGTTCCCATCGTCTTCGCCTCGATGACGAGCAGCATCACCGTGGCCATCGCACTGATCGCACTGGCCACCGCGGCGCACCAAGGCTGGAGCGCGAACCTCTTCACCACCGTGGCCGACCAGTTCCCACGGCGGGCGGTCGGCAGCGTGGTCGGCATCGGCGGTCTGTGCGGCGGCCTCGGTGGCGCGTTGTTGGCCGCCAACGTGGGCAAGATCATCAATGCGGGCGGCTATGTGCCGCTGTTCGCCATCGCGGCACTGGCCTACGTGGCGGCGCTGGTGGTGCTGCACGTGCTCTCGCCGAAACTCGAAACCGTCACGATTGCGGATTGATCCCGGCTTCGAGCCGCTCTAGCAGGCGGCGAACGGCCCACGCGGCGTGTTCGCCGACCAGCGGGTCCGGATCACGTGCGGCCTTTTCGAGGGCGGGCAGGTCGTCGCGTGTTCCGGTGTTTCCTAACGCCACACAGACGTTTCTCAGAAACCGCGGGCGTTTGATGCGTTTGATAGGCGACTTGGCGAAGAGGGCGCGGAATCCGTCGTCATCGAGTTCGAGGAAATCGCGGAGGCGTTTTTCGAAAACCGAGGCCCGCGCGTGAAAGGTCATCTCGCGTGACTCCGAGGCGAAGCGGTTCCACGGGCAGGCGTCGAGGCAATCGTCGCAGCCGTAAATGCGGTCGCCCATCGCGATGCGGAACTCCTCGGGGATCGGGCCCTTGTGTTCGATCGTTAGATACGAGACGCAGCGCCGCGCATCGACCCGCCGGGGAGCGGTGATCGCCTGGGTCGGGCAGGCGGTGATGCAGGCGGTGCATTTCCCGCAATGGTCGCCGAAAGGCGCGTCGGGTGTTAGATCGAGGGTGGTGAGCAGCTCGGCGAGAAAGAACCAAGCTCCGAGATGGCGGTGGATCTGGACAGTGGATTTGCCATTCCATCCGATGCCGGCGTCGGTGGCGAAGTCACGTTCAAGGACGGGGCCGGTATCGACATAGAAGCGCTGGGTGCCGCCTAGGGTTTGCAATTTCACATCGAACTCGCGGAGGCGTTTTTGGATGAGGTCGTGGTAGTCATCATTCCACGCATAGCGCGCGATGCGGTAGCCGCCATCTTGGCCGTCCGGAAACGGGCTACGGCCGGGATAGTAATTGAGCGCGAGACAGACGATGGATTTGCAGCCCGGCAGGACTTCCCGAGGATCGCAGCGCCGCTCGGGCGTGCGTTCGAGCCAGGCCATCTCGCCGTGTTTGCCCTCGGCGATCCATTCGCGGAAGAGGTCGGCATGACTGGCTTCCCTGGCCCGGGCGATGCGGCAGTCGTCGAATCCAAGCTCCGCGGCCCACGCTTTGATTTGATCCAACATCCCGCTCACAAGTGGCCGGTGAAAAAGTAGCGCGCACTTTCAAGGATGCCGGTCGCGAGCTCGCCGCAGTCGAGCCCGGTGGTATCGACTTTCAGATGGGCGGTTTCCGCGTAGAGCGGCTTCCTAACCGCCAGCAGCGCCTCGATGCGGGCGGCGGGATCGTCGGTGTGGAGCAGCGGCCGGTCGCGGTTTTTCGAGGTGCGTTCGAGGATGACGGCAAGTGGCGCCTGAAGCCAGACGACATAGCCGAGGTTCCGCAGCAGATCCCGGTTTCCGTCGCGGCCGATGACACCGCCGCCGGTCGAGATGATGCGGCGCGGCGCGGAGGGATCGAACAGCTCCTCTAACAAAGCGGTTTCCATTTCGCGGAACTTCTCCTCACCGTCCTCCGCGAAAATGGCGGCGATGGATTTCCCCGCGCGTTGCTCGATGACGTGATCCATGTCCACCAGCGGGTAACCGAGCCGCTGGTGCAGCTCGCGTCCGACGGTGGATTTCCCACTCCCCATGAAGCCGATGAGAACAATGTTCTTCGGCGGGGTCTGCGACTCGTTCATGCGGGCATCCTAGGGCCAACGCGGCCGGGTGATAAACCGTAAAAAGCACGCCGGACTGCCATTTCGAAAAATCAGCCGGCTCGCCAACCTCTTCCGGCCACCGAAGTTGGTATGGGCTGTGCTTGAATCGGTGTGAACAACCCCCCAATTCTTCATACCGGGGTCATCACCAAACCACCATCCCCAGCCGCCATGAAACTACTCGCCCGACTCGGTCGCCCTGCGTTTGCATTTCTCGCCTTGTGTAGCTTCGCCAACGCGGAGCCGCTCAAGATCGCCTACTCGGACTGGCCCGGCTGGATCGCTTGGGAAATCGGCGTGCAAAAAGGTTGGTTCAAAGAGGCTGGCGTGGAAGTCGAATTCATGTGGTTCGACTACGTTCCGTCCATGGACGCCTACGTCGCCGGAAAAGTCGATGGCGTCTGCATGACCAACGGCGACGCGCTCGTCACAGGAGCCACCGGCAAACCGTCGGTAGGCATCCTCATCAATGACTTTTCCAACGGCAACGACATGATCGTCGCCGCTCCCGGCATCGAATCGATGAAGGATATGAAGGGCAAAAAAGTCGGTCTTGAGGAGGGATTCGTATCGCATCTGCTTTTCCTAACCGGACTTGAGAAGGCCGGCTTGAAGGCGGAGGACGTGACGGTCGTCAACACGCCTACAAACGAAACCCCGCAGGTGCTCGCATCCAAAGCGGTGGATGCCATCGGCGCATGGCAGCCGAGTTCGGGCCAGGCACTGAAAGTCCTCCCGGGATCGAAGCCGATCTTCACCTCCGCCGATGCCCCGGGCATCATTTATGACCTGCTCTATGTCTCGCCCGAAAGTCTCGAAAAGAACAAGGATGAGTGGTCAAAGGTGACGAAAGTCTGGTACCGGATCGCCGACTACATCCACGACGAGAAAAACCTCGATGACGTTCTCAAAATCCTCTCGGGCCGGGTGAAAATCACCCCGGAAGAATACGAACCCTTCCTCAAGGGCACGCACATTCTCACCTTGGACGAAGCGCTCAAGCGCTGGGAAACCACCGACGGCCTCGGCACCGTCTACGGATCATCGAAAGTCGTTGATGCCTTCAATCTCAAATTCAAGGTTTATGAGAAAAGCCAGGACGTCACCAAGTACCTCGACCCCTCGTTGACCAAGGCGCTCGCCGCAAAGAAGGAGAAGTAAACTCCCGGCCAGTATCGATTTCCGAGTCCATGCCGTGGAAAATGGCCACGGCATGGCTCATGACGCACCTAACCGCAATCGCGATCCCAAGCCCATCCAATGTCGCGCCCCGGCATCCTCAAAGACTGGTTCCTGATCCGCCGGGATCTTCCCCACTCGCGGCGACTGCTTCTCACCTGCATTTCGTTCCTCCTGCCCATCGCACTCTGGTGCTTCGTCTCCTACGTGCCGTGGATCTGGCATCCGGACGTGAAGATCGAATTGTCCGCCCAACGCGAGGGCGTGACCACCGTTTTCACCGCAGGCGACCATGTCAGCCGGAAGTTTTTCCCCGAATTTGTCGAAGCAGTTAGAAAGGACAACGCGGACGTCCTCGCCGCCCGCACTGCCGGAACATCGGAGTCCGGCGCGAAGCGGAAAAACCAGAAACTCCTACGCCAGCTAGCCCCCCTCGCCGTCTCCCACGGCTGGCTCGCCTACACCGACGCGCAGAACGACGCGGTCCTCTACACCCTCTGGCGCGACATCGCGACTGGAAAAAAGGTCACGACCGACCCAACCCTAACACCCGAAAATCTCGAAATCGTCCGCCAGAACTGGAAACTGCTCTCCGCAGCCTCCAAAGAATTCTCCTACTCCAAGCTTCCCGACGAATCCCTGCTCAAGCTGATCCCCCAGGGAAAGCCCGCCAATCCGATCTATCTGCCCGCACCCGACGAGGTCATCGAGACAGGTCTCCGTGATTTCACCGCCAAGGTCCCGAAAGGAGAACTCACCATGGGCCAGCGCTATAGGAACTCCCTGCACATCATCTTCATGGGCTTTCTCTGGGCCTGCATCGTCGGCATACCCATCGGCATCCTCTGCGGCGTCTTCGATTTCTTCTCGAAATTGTTCGAGCCCTTCGTCGATTTCTTCCGCTACATGCCTGCTCCGACATTCAGTACCCTGCTGGTCGCTGTCCTGTTAGCCGGTGACGCTCCAAAGATCGCCCTCGTCTTCATCGGCACCGTTTTCCAGATGATCCTCGTGGTTTCGAAAACCACCCGCCTACTCGATCCGTCGCTCCTCGAAGCGGCGCAGACACTGGGTGCCAAACCCCGGCAAATGATCACCCACGTCGTCATCCCCGGCATCATGCCGAACCTCTACAACGATCTCCGCATCCTCCTCGGCTGGGCGTGGACCTGGCTGGTCATCGCCGAACTCATCGGCGTGAAAAGCGGGCTAACTGAATTCATCGAGACGCAGGGCCGCTTCCGGAATTTCGACCGCGTGTTCCCCGTCATCATCCTCATCGGCGTCACCGGCTTCGTCATGGACCAGACCCTCTCATGGTTCCACGGGATCTTCTTCCCGTGGGCTGGAAACTCCGGCCCGTTCACCCGCAACGTCATCAATGTCCTCACTTGGCCGGTCAAGGTGATCGCGCGGAAAAGCCCTGCCACGCCATGAAATCCGAAGCCATCATCCCCGACTATCGCGAGCAGACTCCCGAGGTCGCCGCCCGCTTCGCACGGCTCGTCCAGCGGCCCGTGGCATTGGAGGTCGTCGGCCTGACCAAACGCTTCGAAACCCCGCGCGGGGTCGTCACGGCCCTCGATAACGTTTCCTTCTCCGTCCACAAGCGCGAGCTGCTCAGCGTGATCGGACCCTCCGGCTGCGGAAAATCGACGCTGGTTAGAATTCTCGCAGGTCTCGAAACCCCGTCCTCCGGCGAAGTCCGCGTCTATGGCGAACCCGTCTCCGGCCCCGGACCTGACCGCGGCATGGTATTCCAGGGCTACACGCTCTTTCCATGGCGCACCGTGAAGGAAAACGTGATGTTCGGCCCGCGGATGGCCGGCACCTCCGCATTCACCGCCGCTTCGGAAGCCCGTGAGTGGATCGAACTCGTCGGTCTATCAAAATTTGAAAACTCCTATCCACACCAGCTGTCGGGCGGCATGAAGCAGCGTGTCGCCATTGCCCGGGCTTTGGCCAACCAGCCTCGTGTCCTGTTCATGGACGAGCCGTTCGGCGCGCTCGACGCCCAAACCCGCTGCCAGATGCAGTCCTACCTGTTGGAGATCTGGAAGAACGTGGACATCACCATCGTCTTCATCACCCACGATCTCGATGAAGCCGTTTTTCTATCAGACCGAATCCTCGTGCTCGACGCCAACCCCGGACGGGTCCGCGAGGTCGTCGAGGTTCCAGTCACCCGCCCGCGTTCCAGCGAGCAGCTTTTCGATCCCTCTTTCCTTGGCGTGCGCAAGCACATCGACAACCTGATCCACCCGCCAGGCCAGGAACAAAAGGAAGCGCCAGTGCTCCGCATGGCGGTTTCCGATCCGGACATTGTCTAACTATCTTCGTTTCCCGGGCCCACCATCCGCACGCCACTTCACACTTTTCACCTCCATCGTATGAACCCAGAACAAATCCGCGCGATGCGCGACGATCTCAAACAACAAGGCGTCAAGTATTGCATCGGCGCGTTCGTCGATATCCACGGCGTGCCGAAGGGCAAGTTCGTGCCCATCGATCACTTCGAGGACTTCGCCGCCGGCAGCGAACTCTACACCGGTTATGCGTTGGACGGCGTCGGCCAACGCCCTAACGACGATGAGATAGCCTCGCTTCCCGACCTAACACGCGGATGCGTTTTACCTTGGAACAAGGAAGTCGCCTGGTTCCCCGCCGACAACACGTTCAAGGGCCAACCTTACGAAGTCAGCACCCGCGTGGCCCTCCAGAAGCAACTCGCCGAAGCCGCGAAAATGGGATTCGGCATGAACCTCGGCATCGAGTGTGAGCTCTATGTCGTAAAACTCGCCGACGACGGCACGCTGCAAATTCCCAATCCTGACGACGATCTCGTCAAAGCCTGTTACGACGTCAAACGCTTCCTCGACCGCTACACGTGGATCGACAAGGTTTCCACCGCGATCAACGACCTCGGCTGGGATCTGTATTCGTTAGACCACGAGGACGCCAATTCGCAATTCGAGTTCGATTTCAAATACGCCGACGCCCTTACCATGTGTGACCGCTACGTCTTCTTCCGGCTGATGGCGAAACACTATGCCGCCGAGGAAGGATTGTTAGCCACCTTCATGCCCAAGCCGTTCGCCAACCGCACCGGCAGCGGCGCGCATTTCAACATGTCGTTCTACAATCTGGAAACCGGCGAGAACCTCTTCAAGTGTCCACACGCCGAGGACCCGCGCGGCCTCGGAATCAGCGAGCTCGGCTATCAGTTCATCGCCGGTGTCCTCAAACACGGCCCGGCCCTCTGCGCCGCCTTCGCTCCCACCGTCAACAGCTACAAGCGCCTTGTCCGCCGCGGACTGATGTCTTACTTCACCTGGGCTCCCGTCTTCAACAGCTACGGCCGCAATAACCGCACCAACTCCGTCCGCGTCCCGATGGCCGGCGGTCGCTGCGAAAGCCGCAACGCCGATGCCGCCTGCAATCCCTACCTCGCAGCCACTCTCGTCCTCGCCGCAGGTCTCCAAGGCATCCGCGAAAAACTCGATCCCGGCGATCCGCATGAGGACAATCTCTACGAACTCAGCGAGGAGGAATTCGCCAAGCGCGGCATCTCCGAACTCCCGCGCACGCTCGACGAGGCCGTGAAAGCCTTCGCCGCCGATCCCTTCGTCGAGGAAGTCCTCGGCACCGAACTCCGCAACGAATTCATCACCTACAAATCCGAAGAATGGCGCCAATACCACCAGCGCGTCAGCCAGTGGGAAGTCGACACCTACGCGAGGATGTTCTAACGTCATGCCCGTCCTCCTCGAAAACCTGTCTTGGCCGGAGATCGCCGAACTTCGCGGAAAAAACGGAGGCCTCCTGCTCCTCCCGCTTGGCGCGACCGAACAACACGGCCCGCATCTTCCGGTGGCGATGGACACGCTGCTAGCCGAAGCCGTCTGCCACGCGGTTTCCGATCAAACGGGCGTCCCCGTGATGTCCGCCCTGCGCTACACCGTCTCCCAGGGCCACACCCCGAAATGGCCGGGCACATTCTCCCTGCGCCATGAAACCTTCATCGCCACCCTCCGCGACATCGCCGCCTGGGCCGTCGCCACCGGATGGAAGCGACTTCTATTCGTGAACGCCCATTTCGGCAACGACGCCCCGGCCCGCGTCGCAGTGGACCAACTCCGCCTTGCCCATCTCGGCAAGCTGCAAGTGGGTCTGGTGCATGTCTTCCAACTCAGCGAGCCGATCTGGGAATGCTACACCAGCGACGCCGGAGATCTGCATGCGAACTGTGCCGAAACCTCGTTGATGCTCCACCTCTATCCGGATCTCGTCCACATGGATCGTCTCGCGGAAGCGGATGATCCCGATCGCACCGAGGACACGGTCTTTTCCTATCCGGTCGCACAAACCAGCTTGAACGGAGTCACCGGCTCACCGTCCCAGGCCACCAAGGAGGAAGGCGAAAACCTTTTCCATGAAATGGTCGCCTCTCTATCAAGAAAGGTCACCGCCGCCATTTCCGAAACCCCGCCGCTCGGCCCGGAACATTGGGCGGACATCCCCGAGGTTCGCTATGATTGAGGGACCCTTCCAAGGCGGCTGCCTTTGCGGCGCGATTCGCTATCAGGTGAGCGGACCTGCGTTGCAGACGAGCTACTGCCACTGCGCGGACTGCCGGAAAGCCAGCGGCTCGCCGGCTGCCGCATGGACTTTCTTTCGATCCGGCGCGCTCGAATGGCTACAAGGAAGACCAAGGATCCTGACACACGCCGATCGCGAACGATCCTTCTGCGGGGATTGTGGAACACCGCTGAAATTCTTCGATCCCTCGCTGCCGGACTTCTTCGAAATCAACACCTGCACGTTCGACGATCCGGCACCGCATGTGCCAACCGATCAATGCTGGGTGAGCGATGAAATCCCGTGGACCTCGCAACTCGCAAGCCTGCCGCGATTCGAGTTCACCTCTCCTCTCCCCGAGCCATGAAATCGCCATGGGTGGAGATTCCTGCCGGTTCGTTTCTGATGGGCGGCGTTCCTGATGACAAGTTCGTCTCAGCCGTCGAGCTGCCACGGCACGAGGTGACGATCGCGCGGCCCTTCGCACTCGGATTATTTCAGGTGACCCGCGGCGAGTGGTTTGAGACGGACGTTCCGGATTCAAACCTTCCTGTCAGTGGTGTCGATTTCAACGAAATCCAAGGGTTCATGGAAAAACTAACAATCGCAACGGGTATTCCATTCCGCCTGCCCAGCGAGGCCGAATGGGAATATGCCTGTCGCGCGGGCACCCACACCGTTTTTCCGGACGGTGGGAATCTCGAACCGGGACAAGCGAACTATCTCTATGACGAATCCGGAGAAACCATCGGTCACGGCGCACTGACTCCTCCCGGAATCTATCCGGCGAACGCTTTCGGCCTCCACGACATGCTCGGCAATGTCTGCGAGTGGACGGCGGACGCCTGGCATCCGGATTTCCACGACGCGCCGACGGATGGATCGCCACGTCTCCATGGCGAAAAACCGAGCCGCCGCGTGATTCGCGGCGGTGCGTGGGATCATCTGCCTCGCGTCCTGCGGGCATCATGGCGCGATTGGGCTCATGAAGAAGCACGCTGGGACAATCTCGGGTTCCGCATCGCCTTCACCCTCTAACTGCCCATGGAACTCGCACTCTTCAAAACGCTCTGGGGCCATGATGCTGGATTGTGTCACGCCGTCCATCTCTGCAAAGAAGCCGGCTTTCAGGGCATCGAAGGACCGGCTCCGCTCGATCAGGACGAGCGCGGGAAGTTCTTCCACACGCTCAGCCACTCGGGACTTGAATGGATCGCCGAGGTCAGCACCTGCACGCCTCCGGGGCTTTACCTGCCGCTTCCGGGACGCGGTGTGGAGGAACACCTGCAATCACTTGAAGAAGGCGTCATCCGGAGTGTCGAAGGTTCCCCACGATTCATCAATACGATGGCGGGATACGATGCGTGGAGTTTCCCGGAAGCGTTGCGATTCTTCGAAGGCGTGGTCGGGCTTCAGGAAAAACATGGCATCGTCATTTCCGTGGAGACGCATCGCGGCCGCCCGACATTCAATCCATGGCTCACCCGCGACCTGCTAGAAAAACTTCCGGAATTGCGGATCACCTGTGATTTCAGCCACTGGTGCGTCGTCGCCGAGCGTCTTGTTCTCGATGAGTTCAAGGACATCCTCGCGCTAACAGCCGACCGCGCCCACCACATCCAGCCCAGGGTCGGTTACGACCAAGGTCCGCAAGTGCCCGATCCCCGGGCACCGGAATACGCCGATGCGCTCGCCGCCCACGAGCGCTGGTGGGCCTGCGTCTGGGACTCGATGGCGGATCGGGGCGTCACCCGTTTCACGATGACTCCCGAGTTCGGACCCGATGGTTATCTGCAATGCGAGCCCTTCACCCGGAAGCCCGTCGCGGACCTGTGGGAAATCAACCGCTGGATCGGCTTGAGACAACGGAAACGCTTTCACCGTCAATTTCCAACCAACCCGCCGCCATGAGTTCCGATTCCTCCCTGCCAGACGCCATCCTCGCCGCCGCGAATCTGCCCCGCGAGCAATCCCGCACGCTGCCTGCCGGGGCTTACACCGAACCGGCGTTCCACGACTTCGAAAACGCGGAAATCTTCCACAAGGAATGGATTTCCATCTGCCACGTCTCGCAGATTCCGAAACCCGGCGACTTCGTCCGCGTCGATCTTTGCGGCGAGCCGATGCTGGTCGTGCGTGGCAAGGACATGACAGTTAGAGTTCTTTCCCGCACCTGCCGGCACCGCGGCATGGACGTGATGCCCAGCGGTTTCGGACATCCGGACGAGGGCAACAAACGCGTCATCCTCTGCCCCTATCACCTCTGGAGCTACGACCTCGGCGGCAAATTGATCGGCGCGCCGGAAATGCAGCAGGCGGAAGGCTTTGACCGCAGCGAGGTGTGTTTGCACGAGTTCCGCAGTGAGATTTGGGAAGGCTTTGTCTTCGTCACACTCTCCGCCGACATTCCGCCGGTGGCGGATAAGTATGCGCGTTTGAAGAATGAGTTTGTCGGGAAATGGCGGATGGAGGACGCGGAAGTCGTCTGGTCCGCGCACTGGGATTGCGGGTTCAACTGGAAGATCCTCATCGAGAATTTCATGGAGTGCTATCACCACATGGGAGCCCACATGAAAACGCTGGAACCGTTCCTCCCCGCCCGAGGTTGTTGGACCGAACCGTGCGATCCCGATTTCTCCTGCATGCACCTTCCGCTCAAAGGCAGCATGAAAGCGGACATCCTCGCTTCCGGCGATGCAGGCACGCCGTTCCCGGTGTTCCCCGGACTCGGCATCGGGGACTGCACCGAGTGGTCGATCTATCTGGGCTATCCGAATTTCCTGCTCTTCAACGCGCCCGACCGCGTCTATTGGTACCGCATCCTCCCCACGGGCCCGACAACCAGCAGCCTTCTAACCACCATGCTCGTTTCAAAATCCGCCCGCGACCTCCCGCACTACGAGGAGATCCTCCGGAAGGAAATCCAGTCCGGCATCGACTTCCACATGGAGGACATGGAAATGTGCACCGCCACCCAGCGCGGCATCCAATCCAGCGGATACGCGCAAGGTCGTCTGAGCCATCTCGAGGAAACCATCTGGCAACTCCAGAAATATCTCGCCTCCGTCATCACCCGTTCTTCCGACTCGCATGAGAAAGACCTGTAGAGTCGCTCGTTGAGACGATGCTGTGGAGATGTTGCATTCGCTCCCCCACCTCATCAGTTTCATGCACTTCTTCCACTAGCGTCGGTCACAGGCGCACTGCTACAGAACGATCCCATCCGCAGACTTGCAATGGTCAGCAAAAGTTGAGTATTCACCATGAATGAGAAGATCCCTCATCGCACTGTTGGTTGCTATTTCCGCATTGCAGGCTCAAGTGACAACCACCGGTTTTCTCAACCTCCCCCGCACGGAAGCCCCCGGCACGCTCCTGAGCCATCCGGTGACGAATGGTTCGGAGCCGATCGGGCGGACGACATCCATCAACTATCTCAATGGATGGATCATCGTCGGCGCGGAGCAGCCGGGATCGCGGCCGGGATCGGACTGGCAGATGCGCGTCTATGACATCGCGAACCCGGCGGATCCGGTGCGGCGGATGCCCTCCGACTTCGGGCTGAGCTATCCTAACAATTCATGGATCTTCGGCAACTACGGCTGGAACGCCCACGGCACGGCGCAATATGGCAATCTCCTGCTGCCGGACCCGATCCGCGTGAATGGATTCGGCGGACTCGTGGAACGCGGAAGCACCAATGGCATCCCGGGACTCGTCAATCTGCCGCTGTGGTATAACCGCAGCTCCCAGGCCGGGCCGTGGAACGCCACGCTGCTCTGGTACGACACGGACGACTCGGACATCCGCATCAGCCGCTCCGTCGTGGGGCAGAACAATTTTGTCAGCAATCGCCTGCTCGGCACCTTCGATCATGTCGGACCCTATGGCGGCGGCGACTGGCATCCGATGTTCTTCGGCGACCTGCTCATCATGGCGCGCAGCGGCGGCGCGGCGAGTGATGGTGTGGTGGTTTACCGGTTGAACTATCAGAACATGGACGATGGAGATCCGGCAAACGATGCGGTGACTCCGAGCCTTGTCGGCTCTCTCAGCGGCGGCTTCCAGGGCTATTGGCCGAATCTCTTCAGCGATGGCACCGGCCTTTACGTCATCGGTTCGACCACGAACATCCTCATCGGCGCGGACATCACCTCGGCAACGATGCCGGGAACAAATGTGGACATCCGCACGGTGGCGAGCATGACGGTGCCGGATTTCACCAACGCCTCCTATCCGGTCTATCAGGACAATTTCGGCTTCATCCACAACCGCAAGATCGACATGACCCGCTTCCTCGCGGGCGATGCGAATGCCATCGTACTCACGCTGAATGAAGTGAACCCGCCGCGTCCTCCAGGCGCACCAGCCTTGCCAAATGGAGCACTCGCCGGCGTGAACACCTCGCAAATGTCGCTGCCACTCGGCAACCTGTGGCTAACAGGAGGCTATCCGATCCCCAACTTCAACCAAGGCATGGGCGTCTGGGTGCATCAACAGGCGCCCGACACCGCGCCGCCACGCGTGAGCTATCACATCCCGCAGGCAAATCGGATTAACTACCCGCGCCATGCGCCACTGAGCTTCCTCATCCACGAACATCCCCGGAACGGCGGCCCGCGCAATGGCATCGACTTCACCGTCCGTCCCGTCGCCGCCAACGACACGCTCGGGGCGTTTGTCCCCGGATTCCTCATCCATGACTTCTCCGGCAACATGACCTTCACGCCGGATGGGGCGCTGGCGGCGGAAACCACCTATCAGGTCGATTTCCACAGCGATCCGGAAAATGAAATCGGCTTCGTCGATGCGGCGGGAAACACCATCGAACCCTATTCGTTCCGCTTCTCCACCGGTGGCGGCATCAATGCCTCCGCTCCTCCGGTTTTCACCAGCTTGACCGCCAGCAGCTATCAGCCGGCACCGGATCAGGAGATCACGGTCACGGCGGCGGCGACCGGAGCCGGCACGCTCGATTTCCGCTTCAATTTCGACGGCGCGTGGGGCACCTGGAGCACTAACACAAGCGCCGCACACAGTTTTCCAACCTCAGGTCGCCCGCGCGTGCTCGCACAGGTGAGGGATACTGCGGGAAATATTGTCACCACGTCCCTGCGGCTGCTCGTCATCGCACCGCCGCCGGGAGGGCCGAGACCCACGCAAAGCTCGACGCTGGCAATCGGCGATGATTCCGGCACGCGCCGTGTTTGGAGCGTCAATCCCGATGCCAACACGGTCACCGTCATCCATGCCGGCACAGGTGCCAAGGAAGGTGAATATGCCGTCGGGATGAACCCTCGCGGCATCGCACGCGATGCGAACGGCCGCTATTGGGTCACTTGTCAGGGAAGCGATGAAATCCGTGTGCTGAACGCCGATGGCACGCCGCATACGACGATCACTCTCGCTTATGGTTCCGCGCCCTTCGGGATCGCGCCATCGCCCGACGGATCGCTGCTGTATGTTTCGCTCAGCGGCTCCGGCGGATTACACCGCTACTCCGCCGCATCTCCTAACAACGCGCCGCTGGTGGCGACCGGACTCAACACACCACGCGCCATCGCCATCAGCGCGAATGGCACGCGGGTACTGGTCACGCGCTTCATCTCCCCGGAACTTCATGCGGAAATCAGCGAGTTCACGGCCACTCTCGGCTTCACGCGATTGTTCACGCTCTCTTCCGCGAACACCATCGACGGCGGCGACCGCGCAGCCGGCGTGCCGAACTACCTCGCCGGCATTGCCATTTCTCCCGATGGCAGCCGTGCCGCCATCGTATCGAAACAAGACAACACCAGGCGCGGCACCTTCTTCGGAACCGGCGATCTAACGCATGAGACAACGGTGCGCGCCGTCGTTTCCTTCCTCGATCTGGCAACCAACAGCGAGATCCCGAACTCACGCCGTGACTTCGACAACAGCGACAGCCCCAGCGCCGTTATCTACACCCCGCTGGGCGACACGCTTCTCATCACCCATCAAGGAAACAACCGTGTCGTTGGCATCGACGCCTTCAACCTCACGCCATTGTCCGAGCAGATCGTTTCCGGCTCCACGCTCACCTCGCCCGCGGTCATCACGCTGGATATCGGAGCCGGACTGGCTCCGCAGGGCGTCCTGATCGACGGCGTGTCGAACCGCTTCTTCACTCAGGACTTCATGGGGCGCAGCGTGACCGTGCGTGATGCAGCGCCACTGCTCGTTCAGAATCAAACCACACTGCCACTGCTCGCCACCACTTCCACCGTCGCGGCTGAACCGCTCGCAGCCGATGTCTTGTTAGGAAAGCAAATCTTCTACAACGCCGCCGATCCACGGATGAGCGCGGATAGCTACATCAGTTGCGCGTCCTGCCACGTCGATGGCGGGCACGACGGCCGGGTATGGGATTTCACCGGTCGGGGCGAAGGCCTGCGCCGCACCACCGACCTGCGCGGACGCAGCGGCATCGGGCACGGCGCGGTCCATTGGTCGGGAAATTTCGATGAAATCCAGGATTTCGAGCACGACATCCGAGGACCGTTCGGCGGGACAGGATTTCTCGGACTAACACCCCAGCAGTTCTCCGCTCAACATCCTTCTCCTGCGAGTGGAAAAACCGGCCTCAGCACGGATCTGGACGCTCTCGCTGCCTATGTCACCTCCCTCGCACCAGTCCACACACCGCGCAGTCCTTCGCGGGACACGAACGGCACTCTTACTACCGCCGCCGTGCGCGGGCAAGCGGTATTCCAAGCCCATAACTGCGCCTCGTGCCACAGCGGGGATGCTTTCACGAACCGCACACTCTCGAACGTCGGCACGATTTCCACGATCAGCGGTTCACGCCTCGGGCAGCCACTCACCGGCATCGACACACCCACGCTTCATGGCCTGCACGCCTCCCGCACCTATCTGCATCACGGACAGGCCGAGACGTTGGGCGATGTCTTCTCCTACGCGGGCGGCACATTACTTCAAGGAGCTGCCGCACAATTTCTAACTACGGTGAACCCGAACGCCGTGGGAGCGTTCAACGAAGATCCCGCCCAAGGCGGTGGCGGGTTCTATCGGGGAGCCTTCGGGGGGAGTTCGGCATTCATCGGTGACGAAGCCGGCGCGGCAACACCGCCGGGCGTGCGTTTCAACAGCGTCGATGGAGGACCCGCAGGCGGACCCGCGCGTCTCGCCATCCGCTACGTCCGCCAATACAACGGCGGCACCGCACTGCTTCGCGTGAATGGCACGCAGCAGACGCTCACGGTGCTGCGGCAGTTTCCCGACAACTCCTGGCAAACCAGCGGCTGGCTCTGGGTCGTAGTTGAAACCACCCTCAATGCCGGTGCCACCAACACGATCGAAATTCTCCGTGGAAACGGCGACCTCCAGGTGAATGCCCTGCTCGTCTCGAATGCCGCTGACCTTGCCACCGCACAGCCGCACCGGCTCGTGCAAAGCCTGCCTGCGGGGGATCGCGATGATCTGCTAGCCTATCTCCCCCAGCTCGACGGCCGCGATGCCGCAGGAGTTCCATTGCCCGCGCCGTCCGCACCCGCTCCGCTGCCACCGGGCATCGTCAGCGCGCCTTCGGGCATCACGCTCGCCGTCGGCAACAGCCTGAGTTTCACCGTCGCCGTCAGCGGCACCGGCCCCTTCAACTATCAATGGCGGCGCGGGGTCACTCCGGTCGGCACGAATAGCCCGACATTGGAAATCGCCGCAGTCTCCACCGGAGACGCCGGAGACTACACCGTGACCATCTCAAACGCGGTGGACGATGTGACCACCCCGCCCGCGCAGGTCACGGTCAATCCTCCGCTCGCCATCACCACCGCCAGCCTTCCGACCGCGACGGTCGGCCGGCTCTATCAGTGGACGCTCAGCGCGATCGGCGGAGTTTCGTCAAGGACCTGGAGTCTGGTGGCAGGCACCTTGCCACCTGGTTTGCTTCTATCAACCGGTGGACAGATCAGCGGGACGCCCACCACGCCGTCACGCGCCGTTCTGACTTTTCAAGTCTCCGATTCATCCGGCTCCGCCACCCGCGTAGTCACGCTCGATGCCGCGCCCATCGGTGGTTTCGTTAGCGATCCCGATCTCATCCTCCACTACACCTTCGACGAAATCAGCGGCAACCGCGTCTGGGATTCCTCGGCTTCAGGAAACAACCACGCCACCGATGTCACCGGCGCGACATGGGTCGCCGACGGCCGCTTCGGCGGCGCGTATGGTCCAGGCAATGCGAGCGCCAGCCTGACACGTTTTTTCCCCGCGAATCAAAGCGACCTCAATTTCGTCCCGCGCGGCGATCCTTACACGGTCAGCGTCTGGGTTCGCAGTACCTTCGTCGGCGGCTACCGCACCGTCATTGGCAAGGATGACGGCATCGTCAGCGGCTACGCGCAGATGCGTCTCTGGGCGACCAATACGATGACCACCGTGCAAGCCATCAACGGTGGGCAGGGCAGCGGTGCCATCGCCACCGCACCCGCGCTCAATAACGGTCAATGGCACCTGCTCACGATGGTGAACTTCAACGACGCCGGCACCTGGCGCACGCGGGTCTACTATGACAACGGCACGCAGTTCACCCAGTTCAACACCGGCCCCGGCGGCACCACGCCCGGCCTGCTGCGCCTGGGCGACACCACCCTCGGCGGCAACGGCTGGAACGGCCAGTTAGACGACCTCCGCATCTACCGCCGCGCCCTAACACAGACCGAGGTCGCCGCGCTTTACAACCCGCCACCCGCTCCGACGTTCGCCACCTGGATCGCCGGATTGGGAAATCCCCCGCCCGCCCATTTGCGCGAGCCGGACCAGGACCCCGACGGCGACGGACTCCAGAACGTGCTGGAATACCTCCTCGGCGGTGATCCCGCATCCCCCTCGAACGCGCCGCTTCCCACTCTCGGCCTGTCCGGCGGCAATTTCCGCTATTTCGTCCGCCGCGATCCCGCCGCTCTTGGCTGGCGTCTCACCGTGGAAACCAGCGCGGACCTCGGCGACTGGGAAACCGTCGCCACCTCCGATCACGGCGCGACGCCGACAGGTCCTGGCGTCGAAGGTGAAATCCCGGGGTCCCCGCCGACGATGATCATCGGCCCCGGAAATGAACCGGACACCTCCCCGCGCTTCTACCGCACCCGCGCCGTGCCGCTGCCTTAGCAGTCGGAAATCCGCCCTTCAGGCACCTCGAAAAAGTATGAGGAATCATTTTTCTCTTCATACCCGGCACCCGGTCTGCTTTATTCGCCGCGCCGATGCCAAAAGAAGACACCACCGAGGGCGTGAAGCGGATCACCGTCTCCATGCCGGATGAAACCTACCAGGCGCTTGACCGCCTCGTGCAGCAGCGCGGTTTCGACAACCGCTCGCAGGCAGTGTCGGAGATGATCCACCAGCACGCTGCCCAGCACCTCGGGAAAATCGGCACCGAAGTGATGGCCGGGACGCTCACCTTGGTTTACGACGAATCGAAAAGCACCCTCCTTCGCGACCTCTCCCGCATCTTCCGCGACCACATCGCCGAGGTTATTTCTTCGCAACACATCCTGCTGGAGGACGAGCACGTGCTCGAAGTCATCCTCATGCAAGGCCCCGCCAGGACTTTGCGCGACATCACTAACAAGCTGGTCACCTGCAAGGGCGTGAAAACCGCCCACATCACCCTCACACCGCACCTCATTCCGCCGCTTCACGCGAAACGCGCATGAATCCCCTCTTCGAAAAAACACTGCACGGCGCCGGCATGTGGTCCGGCGTCATCTCGCGCGGCAAGCGCCTCCGCCTCACCGACATCGACGGCGGGGCGAATGTCGGCATGTTGCTCTACAATGCCCTCGAACGAACCGAGCGCTACAACATGCCGGACACACTCAAGGGCCAGCACATTTTCCATCTCCGCGCGCCTTATTGCCTGCACTCTGACATGGGCCGCCTGTTAGCATCGATCACCGCCGACACCGTCGGCTGGCACGATACCGTCTGCGGCCATTCCGACGCCGCCCGCGTGCTCTCGAAATACGGCGAAAACAACTATCAGCAGGCCCGCAACGACTGGAACCGCAACGGTCTGGATTGTTTCCTCATCGAGCTGGCGAAATGGGGACTTGGAAAAAAGGATCTTGTCCCGAATCTCAATCTCTTCAGCAAGGTCGTTTCCGATGAGGAAGGCCATCTGTCCTTCGTTCCGGAAAACTCGAAGCCGGGCGACTCCATCGAGCTGCGTTTCGAAATCGACACACTCGTCGTATTGAACACCTGCCAGCATCCGCTCGATCCGGACCCAAACTATCAGCACCGCCACGTGAAGCTGGAGGTCTTCGCTGGAGATCCGCCCGCCACCGACGACCTGTCGCTCACCATTCGCCCGGAGAACCTCCGCGCATGGGAAAACAACGTCACCTATCACACCCTCCGATTCTAATGACCGAAAGCAAACTCCAACCCGAGGCCGCCGTTTTCCGCGAAGTCATCCCCGCCGGCGACTGGTGGGTTCACGAAATCAAGAAAGGCCAGACCCTGCGCATCCTCGATCTCGAAGGAAACCAGGCAGCCGACACGCTCTTCTTCAGTGCCACCGATCCGACCGAACGCTACAGCGCGGACCGCACGATCCAAGAGCAGGCCGCACTCTATCTAACGACCGGCACCAAGCTCATGAGCATGGAAGGCAACGCGCTGCTCACCATCACCGCCGACACCTGTGGCCGTCACGACACGCTGGGCGGCGCCTGTTCGCGAGAGTCGAACACCATGCGCTACGCCCACGACAAGGAGTGCATGCACGCCTGCCGCGACAGTTTCATCCGCGGCGCGCAGGAATGGAACGTCGAGCTCACCAAGCGGGATATCACCTGCAACATCAATTTCTTCATGAACGTCCCGGTTTCTCCCGACGGCGGACTCACCTTCGCCGATGGCATTTCCGCACCGGGAAGATATGTCGAGATGCAGGCTGAAATGGATGTCATTTGCCTCATTTCCAATTGTCCCCAGCTTAACAATCCTTGCAACGGTTGGAATCCGACACCCGTGGAGGTGCTCATCTTCACGGACCGGGAGATTCATCTCGCCTGAATCCACACTATCTCACGAACAGGCGAGATGAATCTCGCGGTCCACACACTCCATGAAAATCCTCATCGCCAACCGCGGCGAAATCGCCATACGCGCCATCCGCACGTTCCAGAAGCTCGGCTACGAAAGCATCGCCGTCTATTCGGATCCTGACTCCGGCTCACCACACGTCGATCTCGCGGACGAGGCCCATCACCTCGGACCGGGCCCCGTTTCGGAAAGTTATCTGCTCAAGGAAAAGCTGTTGGAAATCGCGAAAGGCTCCGGAGCCAACGCGGTCTTCCCCGGCTACGGCCTGCTCAGCGAAAACACCGACTTCGCCCGCATGTGCGAAGATGCCGGGGTCAAATGGCTCGGTCCTACACCCGAGCAGATCATCGCCTTCGGCCTTAAGCACGAAGCCCGCCGCCTCGCCGGTGAAGCGGGTGTGCCCTTGGTCCCGGGAACCGGACTGCTAGAAAATGCGGAAGCCGCCATTTCCGAGGCACGTGAAATCGGTTACCCCGTCATGCTGAAAAGTACCGCGGGCGGCGGGGGCATCGGAATGAAGGTCTGCCGCGATGACGACGAACTTCGCCGAGAATTCGAAAGCGTGGTGCGACTGAGCGAACGCAGCTTCGGCTCCGGCAGCGTTTTCATCGAGCGCTTCATCCAGCGCGGCCGCCACGTCGAGGTGCAGATTTTCGGCGATGGAAACGGAAAAGTGTTAGCCCTCGGTGAGCGCGATTGCTCGGTGCAGCGCCGCAACCAGAAAGTCTTCGAGGAAACCCCGGCACCCGGTCTATCCGATGAAACGCGCGCCGCGCTCCATGCTGCCGCCGTGAAGCTGGGGGAAAGCGTGAACTACCGCTCCGCCGGCACCGTTGAGTTCATTTACGACGCGGATCGCGACGATTTCTTTTTCCTCGAAGTGAACACCCGCCTGCAAGTCGAACACGGCATCACGGAAATGGTCACCGGCCTCGACATCGTCGAGTGGATGGTGCGCCTCGCGCTCGACGATTCGTGGAAAATGCCCGCCGCCGCGCCGGTTCCTCAAGGCTGCGCAATCCAAGCGCGGGTTTATGCCGAGGATCCGAATCACAATTTCCGCCCGAGTTCCGGACTGCTCACCGAGGCGATGTTTCCCGAATGGACGCGTTGCGATGGTTGGATCGTAGCAGGCACGGAAGTCAGTCCGTTTTATGATCCGTTGCTCGCGAAGGTGATGGTTCATGCGGAAGATCGCGAGGCCGCCGTCGCGAAAATCGAAAAGGCGCTGGAGGAAACGAAGATTTCCGGCATCGAGACGAATTTACGCTATCTGCGCGACATCGTCCGCTGGACGCCGTATCTCAACGGCGGCGTGGCGATGCGCGACATGGCGGATTTTTCCTACACACCGCACACCATTGATGTGGTTTCCGCGGGAACGATGACGACGGTTCAGGACTGGCCGGGGCGTGTCGGTTACTGGGAAGTCGGCGTGCCGCCTTGCGGGCCGTTTGATTCGCTGTCACTGCGCCTGGCGAACCGCCTTGTTGGAAATGCGGAAGGCTCCGCCGGTTTGGAAATCACGATGAGCGGTCCCACGCTGCGCTTCAATTCCGCGACGACCATCTCCGTGGTGGGTGCGTCCGCGTTGATGTTGAAAAATGGTGTGCCGGTGGCGATGAATGAAGCCATTGCGGTCGAAGCGGGTGATGTTCTGAAGATCGGTCGGTTCGAGGGTGCGGGAGCGCGTGCCTATTTCGCGGTAGCTGGCGGGATCGAGTCGCCGGAGTATCTGGGGAGTAGCTCGACGTTTACGTTAGGTAAATTCGGAGGGCCGTTCGGGCGGGCCCTGTTGCCGGGCGATGTCCTCGGGATAGGGGGCGGGGACATCTCGTCTCCGCTTGAAGGGACGAGACGTCCCTTCCCCTTAAGCCATGAATGGCGTATCGCCGTCCTCTACGGACCTCACGGTTCACCTGATTTCTTTCTCGATGAGGACATCGACACGTTCTTCGCCACGAAATGGGAAGTTCATTACAACTCTGCCAGAACCGGCGTCCGCCTCATCGGCCCGAAACCGAAATGGGCGCGCACCGACGGAGGCGAGGCCGGACTTCACCCCTCCAACTTACACGATAACGCCTATGCGATCGGCGCGGTGGATTTCACGGGCGATATGCCTGTTATCCTCGGTCCCGATGGCCCGAGTCTCGGTGGTTTTGTCTGCCCGGTGGTGGTCGTCGATGCCGAGCTGTGGAAGCTCGGCCAGCTCCGTCCCGGAGACAGCATCCAGTTTACTCCGGTGGATGAGGCATGGGCGCGGGATCGGCAGATCGAGGTTTCGGAATTCATCGCCGGCGAACGACAAGAACTATCAGATCCGGTCCAAGGAGGGCGCGGGTCGTGTTTCATCGATTCCTTCGGTGAAGGCGATGACGCGGTGGTCGTCCGGCGCGCGGGTGATCGTTATTTTCTGATCGAGTTCGGCCCGCATCACTTGGATCTCAAACTGCGTTTCAAGGTTCACGTCGTCCACGAATGGCTCAAAGAACAATCTATCAACGGCATCATCGACCTGACGCCCGGCATCCGCTCGTTACAGGTCCACTTCAATCCCGGCGTGATCGGGCGCTGTGACCTGTGGGAGAAAATCCGCGAGGGCATCGCCTCGCTTCCGCCGTTGGAACAGATCGAAGTTCCCACCCGCATCGTCCACCTCCCGCTGAGTTGGGAAGACCCGAGCACGCTCGAAGCCATCCGCCGCTACATGCAGAGCGTGCGGCCCGACGCGCCGTGGTGTCCGAGCAATCTGGAATTCATCCGCCGCATCAACGGGCTGGAGTCCATCGACGAGGTCTATCAAATTTTCTTCGAAGCCTCCTATCTGGTGATGGGTCTCGGCGATGTCTATCTGGGCGCGCCGGTTGCCACTCCGCTCGATCCGCGGCACCGGATGGTGACGACGAAATACAACCCGGCGCGGACGTGGACGCCGGAGAACGCGGTCGGCATCGGCGGGGCTTATCTGTGCATTTACGGGATGGAAGGTCCGGGCGGCTATCAGTTCACGGGTCGGACGATTCCGGTGTGGAACCGCTGGCGGAAAACGGAGGATTTTGAAAAGCCGTGGCTGCTGCGTTTTTTCGACCAGCTCCGGTTCTATCCGGTGAGCGCGGAGGAATTGCTGCGGCTGCGCGAGGAAGTCCCGCGTGGCCGGCACAAGCTGGAGATCGAGGAAAAGGTATTCCGTTTTTCCGATTACGAAGCGTTTCTCGCGGCGAACTCGGGAGAAATTGATGCGTTCCAAAGCAAGCAGAGAGGAGCCTTCGAGGCAGAGCGGAAACGCTGGGAAGAGGCCGGTTTGTCGATGGACGCGCCCACGGAAGCGGTCGTGGAAGAGGACACGGTGATAATCCCCGACGGCTGCACGACGATGGACAGCCCGGTCACCGGAAGTGTCTGGAAAATCGAAGTCGCGGCTGGCACAAGGATCGCTTCGGGAACCACGGCGTTGATTCTGGAAGCGATGAAAATGGAGGTCTCGGTCGAAGCGGATGAATTCGTGGAGATCGTCGAAGTGCTCGTCGTGGAAGGTGCCAGCGTGAGGGCCGGGCAGGCTCTCGTCATCGTCAGACCCTCATGAAAATCAGCGAACTCAAGGAACGGTATGCGGCGGGTGTCACGCCATCGGAAGTGATCGGAGAAATCTGGGAGAAAATCATCGCCTGGGATGATCCTGCGATTTTCATCCACCTGCCGGAGAAATACGAGTTGCTGGCGCTTGCTGCGGAAGTGGAGGCGATGCCCAAGGATCTGCCGCTGTGGGGAATTCCTTTTGTAGTGAAGGACAATATCGATGTCGCGAACTGGCCAACGACTTCAGGTTGCCCGGAATATGTCTATGTCCCGACGGAAGACGCGGAGGTCGTCAGGCTGCTGAGAGCGGCGGGTGCGATCCCGATCGCAAAGGGAAATCTCGATCAATTCGCCACCGGACTCGTCGGCACGCGCTCGCCGTATGGAGTTGCTAGAAATGCCATTGATCCTGAATTCCTTCCCGGTGGTTCGAGTTCCGGCAGCGCGTCCGCTGTCGCGGCCGGGTTGTGCGCGTTTTCGTTAGGCACAGACACGGCAGGGTCGGGCCGCGTGCCTGCTGCGTTCCAGGAATTGATCGGCTGGAAGCCGACGCGCGGGCTGTTGAGCAACCGCGGACTGGTCCCGGCGTGTAAGTCACTGGACTGCATTTCGGTTTTCGCGAACTCGTCGGCGGATGCGTTGTTGGTTTCGGAAGTGGTCTCGGTTTATGACGCAGCGGATGTTTTTTCCTGCAAGGTGAAGCCGACCGGGAGCATCGGCGCGAGCTTCCGTTTCGGAGTTCCGGTCGCTCTCGATTTCGCAGGCGATCCCGACACGCCGGGACTTTACGCATCGGCCGTCGAGCGGATGAAAGCCCTCGGCGGGATTCCGGTGGACATCGATCTCACTCCATTCACCGAAGCTGCGAAACTGTTATATGAAGGCCCTTGGGTCGCGGAGCGTTGGGCGGCGGTCGGGGATTTTGTGGAGAAACATCCGGATGCCATTTTCCCGGTCACGAAAACGATTCTGGAAGGCTCGAAAGGCTGGGACGCGGCATCGACCTTCAACGCCCAATACAAGCTGCGGGAATTCGCCCGCGAGGCGGAAGCGGTTTGGGAGAGAATTGACGTGCTTTTGCTGCCTACCACTCCCCGGCTCTACACGGTGGCGGAAAATCTGGCGGATCCTTTCGTCACCAACGCCATTCTCGGGCGATACACGAATTTCATGAACCTGCTGGATCTATCAGCCGTGGCGATGCCCGCCGGACAGGCCAGAGGCGGGAGAGCCCGATGGGGCGTGACGATCGCGGCACCCGCTGGATGGGATGCGGCTCTGCTGACGTTTGCTGGAAGATTTCGCAGGGAAAGCATTCCACCTCGCGCCTCAGGAAAAATCCCGCTGCTCGTCTGCGGCGCGCATTTGGAAGGCCTGGCACTCCACTGGCAGCTCGCGGACCGCGGCGCGGTTTTGCGGGAGAAAACGAGGACCGCACCGGTTTACCGGATGTATGCGATGCCGCCCGTCGGCACGATTCCTCCACGTCCCGCGCTCATCAGGGACGAGGCGAACGGCGCTGCCATCGAAGTGGAAGTTTGGGAACTTGAGTCTGCGGCATTCGGGGATTTCGTTTCGAAAATTCCCGGACCGCTCGGGATTGGTAAGGTGAAACTCGAAAGCGGAGAGGAAGTTCCCGGCTTCATTGCGGAACCGAGATCGGCAGACGGAGCGGAGGAAATCACGAATTTCGGGAGTTGGCGGGCGTGGCTGGCCAAGGAGGGTTGACGGGCCTTCAACCCGGGTGGGCCGTAGTCCCACCCTCCTTATCTTTTCTCGCCAGCGGCGGGATGGTCTGGCAAAACCCGCGCGTGTCCGAGACCAGAATTCTCCAAGTTGAAGAAGATGATATGAAAGACGCCGTGCGCGAGGCCTGCGCCTTGCTGCGTGCCGGTGAAATTGTCGCCCTGCCCACTGAAACCGTTTACGGGCTCGGGGCGGACGCGCTGAATCCCGAGGCGGTTGCGAAAGTTTTCGCGGCGAAGGAGCGGCCCTCGTTCGATCCCCTCATCGTTCACATCGCGTCGCGCGGGGATTTAAAAAACGTAGCCATCGTGCCGGAGGACATCGCGGAAACCGTGAACAAACTGACCGCAGCGTTCTGGCCGGGACCGCTGACTTTGATTTTACCGAAGCATCCCGAGGTTCCAGATCTGGTGACCAGCGGGTTGCCGACGGTGGCCGTACGGCAGAGCGCGCATCCGGTTTTCCGGGCCGTGGGTAAAGAACTCGGCAGACCGATTGCTGCCCCAAGTGCGAATCGCTTCGGCCGGATTTCTCCGACATCCGCGTCAGCCGTGATGAAGGAACTGGAAGGGCGCATCCCGCTCATCATCGATGCCGGCGCCTGTAGTGAAGGCGTGGAGAGCACGATCATTTCCATCGAGCCACGCGAGGGCAAGAAGCCGCTTTTCCGACTGCATCGCGCGGGTCCGATCACGAAGGAACAGCTTCAGGATTTCGGCCGGGTGGAAAAGATCCGTGAGATCAAGGGAGATGCTCCGCAAGCTCCTGGGCAGTTAGAGAGCCACTACGCACCGCTGACTCCGCTGATCCTGTTGGAGAATCCGGACGACTTCGTCCCCGAGGAAGGCAAGAAATACGGCCTCCTCAGCTACACCGGCGATGATGACAGCCCTTATGTCACGATGCACGAATGGGAAACCATCGAGTCGCTCAGCCCCGGCAGCGGCAAGCTGGCGGAAGCGGCGATCCGTTTGTTTTTCGTGATGCGCCTTCTTGACGAGGCGGGACTCGACGCGATCATCGCGGAACCCGTCAGTGAAACCGGACTCGGTGTCGCCATCATGGATCGCCTCCGCCGGGCTTCGATCAATTTCAAATAACCTGCATGAAAATCCAACTGCTCGCACTCGCGCTCGCCTCAGCCGCGCTCGCCCAACCACCGGATTGGGAGAACCAGGCCGTTTTCCGTATCAACAAGGAATCGCCGCGCGCGACATCGATGCCGTTCCCGACGAAAGAGGAGGCATCGTCCAAAGGACGGCTTGAGTCTCCCTGGTGCCAGATGCTGAACGGCAAGTGGAAGTTCAACCACGTCGGAAATCCATCCGCCAAACCTAACGGATTCGAAATCCCTTCCTTCGATGACTCGGCATGGAAGGAGATCCCGGTTCCGTCGAATTGGCAAATGCAGGGCTACGGAATCCCCGTTTACACGAACATCACCTATCCGTTCGCGAAGAACCCGCCGGCGGTGATGGGCGAACCACCGCAGCATTTCACCAATTTCCCGGTCGAGAATCGCAATCAGGTCGGTTCCTATCGGCACAAGTTCACCGTTCCGGAAAATTGGAAAGGGCGTCAGACGTTCATCGTCTTCGGCGGGGTGGATTCGGCCTTCTATCTTTGGATCAATGGCAAGAAGGTCGGCTACTCCGAGGATTCGCGGACACCCGCCGAGTTCGACATCACACCCTATCTCCAGGATGGCGAAAATCTGTTGGCGGCCGAGGTCTATCAGTATTCGGACGGCTCCTATCTGGAGGATCAGGACATGTTCCGCATGTCCGGGATTTTCCGTGATGTCTATCTGTGGTCCGCCGACACGCTCGACATCAGGGATTTCTGGATCAAGGCGGGGCTCGCGGATGACTACAAGACCGGCACCCTTGGATTCACCGCCAGGATCGCCAACCACGGCTCCGCCGAAACAACCGCCACCGCCACGCTGACCCTCAAATCGCCTGATGGAAACGCCATTGTCGCGCCTCCGGTCACAGTCAAGATCCCTGTCAACCAATCCGCCGAGGGTGAGGTGAAGCTGGATGCGATTCCCGATGTGAGGAGCTGGTCCGCGGAGGTTCCCAACCTTTACACCTACGGGATCACCCTAACGGATTCATCCGGCAAGGAAATCGCCCACCACACCGGCAAGACCGGTTTCCGCCGCTCGGAAATCAAGAACGGCCAACTGCTCCACAACGGCCAGCCGATCCTGATCAAGGGTGTGAACCGTCACGACCACAACCCGACCACCGGCCACTACGTCACCCGCGAAAACATCCGCGCCGACCTGCTGCAGATGAAACGCGCCAACATCAACACCGTGCGGACCTCCCACTATCCGAATGGTCCCGCGTTGGTGGAACTCTGCGACGAACTCGGGTTCTATGTGATCGATGAAGCCAACATCGAATCCCACGGCATGGGCTACAATGAGCAATCACTGGCAAAAGATCCGTCATGGTTCGAAGCCCACCTCGACCGCATCCGAAATCTGGTCGAACGCGACAAGAATCATCCCTGCGTTCTCATGTGGTCGATGGGCAACGAGGCGGGTGATGGTGAGAATTTCGTCAAGGCTTCCGCGTGGATCCGCCAACGCGATCCCTCCCGCCCGGTGCATTACGAACAGGCCGCCCACGAGAAACACGCCGACCTTTTCTCACCGATGTATGCGACGATTCCGGACTGCGAGAAATACTGCCGCTCGGAAGAGAAGAAGCCATTGGACCAACAGCGCCCGCTGATCCAGTGCGAATACAACCATGCCATGGGGAATTCCTCTGGCAACCTCAGTGACTACTGGGAACTGATCCGCAAGGAGCGCCTCCTCCAGGGTGGATCGATCTGGGATTGGAAGGATCAGGGACTTCTCCATCAGAAACACAAGAGCACCGATCTCGAGGATCGCTCGGGAAATGGCAACAAGCTTCGCCTGCTAGGCTCGTTGGCAACGGACGAAGGACTTTATGGCGGCAGCGTGGCGGTGGAAAAAACCGACAAACTCGACCTAACCGGAAGCCTGACGCTCGTCGCCGAGGCGCGGCTCAATAACCCGGGATGGAGCCAGGGTGGGCAGCCGCTGATCTCTAAAGGCGACACCTCCTACAGTCTTAAAATCTCGGAAGGCGGCGAGCTGGAGTTTTTCATCTATTCCTCGGGCCAGTGGCACAACGTCAGCGCGAAACTTCCGGGGGATGCCGCGTCCAGGTTCCACACCTATGCCGGTGTTTATGATGGAGCTACTCTGACACTTTTCATCGATGGCAAATCTGTCGCCAGCAAACCCTGCACCGCTCCGGTTTCCAAAAACAATTTCGAACTCGCGTTCGGCATCGACACCGAGGAAACCGCCCGACGGCTCAATGGATCGATCCGCCGTGCGGCGGTCTATCCGAAAGCATTGGGCGCGGAGCAACTTGCGGGGAACACGGTGGAACCGAAGGAAGCGGTGGTATCTTTGGACTTCGCCAAGGATGCCGAAAAGCCCAAGACCCAGCGGTTTCTCGCTTACGGCGGCGATTTCAATGACCGTCCCACCGACATCTCCTTCTGCTGCAACGGGATCGTGACCGCCAACCTGACCCCTTCACCGCAATTCGAGGAAGTGAAGAAGACCTATCAGGAAATTCACACGACCCCGGTGGACATCACCACGCCGACGATCAGGATCCGGATTCGCAATGAGTTTTTCTTCCGCAGCATCAATCCGGTCAACGCCTCGTGGAAACTGATGGAAGACGGGATCGCCGTGGCGGAAGGAAAATTGTCACTTCCCGATATCGCACCCCAACAGAGTGCCGAGGTCGTGGTCGCCACCAATTACACTCCGAAGCCCAACAGCGAGTATTTTTTCCGCGTCCGCTACGATCAGATCGAAGCCAACGCGTGGCATCCCGCAGGCATGCCGATCGCTTGGGACGAACTCCCCCTGCCCTGGGGCAAGCGCACGCCTTCGGCACCCACCTCCTCCGACACGCCTGCCAGTTTTACGGAGAATGAATCCTCGATCACTCTCAAGGCGAAGGATGTCACCGTGAGCATCGACAAGAAGTCAGGTTACATCACCTCCATCAAGGCCAAGGAACAGGAATGGCTGCGCTCGCCAATGAAACTCAATTTCTGGCGTCCGACGACTAACAACGACGAAGGCGCGAAGCTCAACCACAAGCTCAAGGTCTGGCAATACGCCGGTGCAAAGGCCACCGCCGGCAAGACGACCGCCGTCCAGGAAGGCAACGATGTCGTTGTCACCACCGAGCTCGGTATCCCGGCCAACCAAAGCAGCGCCGTCATCCGCTATCGGTTCTCCGGAAACGGCCAGCTCGGAATCGATACCGATTTCCGGCCGGGCAAGGGATTGCCGACCATTCCACGGATCGGCTATCAGTTCGAGATTTCCAGCCAGACTCCCCTTTGGAAATGGTATGGCAATGGGCCGCACGAGAACTACACCGACCGCAGGTCAGGCTCGTGGACGACGATTCACGAAGGCCCGATTCCCGGCCTGTTTCACCGCTACATCGATCCACAGGAGTCCGGAAATCGCACGGGTATCCGCTGGGCCACGCTTTCGAGTCCGGCGGGAGGAAGCAACCTCCGCATCGATGCGACCGGCGGCGGCCTGCTGGAAATGGGTTGTTATCCGTGTGCCGCGACCGACATCACGCTGGCCATGCACTCCAGCGAGATTCCTCCACGCGATTTCTACACCGTCAATCTGGACCACCTGCAATCCGGCCTCGGCGGGACCGACTCGTGGGGAGCGCTCGCCCTGCCGAAATATCAGATCCCGTCTGACAAATCCTATCAGTGGTCGTTCCTGCTCTCACTCGGCGAGACGCCGGTGATTCAGGCTCGCCCGGTCATGTCACCCGGCGGACTACCGCCTGGTTTACCCCCGGTCACACCGCCAAAGCCCCGATAGAGCGATCAGTTAGAGTGTTTGCCAAAAGTAAATGCCGATACGCAAAGCTTCAAGGAGCGGCGGACTCCGATCCGCCGAAGCCCATGAGGTGACGATGGGAGGAGGCAAGCCGCTCTTCATCGGCTTTCCATGGGCACGGCGATTCGGAGATCGCCGCTCCTTGTTCCCACGCCGCGCCACCTCCAATCTGGATCACGGAACCAATTTTTGGCAAACGGTCTATAGATCGCGGGGCTTCGCCGGTGTTAGATTGATTTCGAGCTGTTCCGCATTCCTGAGCAGCTTGACACTCACCGGTTGCTCGGGGACGAGGTAGAAAAAGGCATTGGCCGCATCCGCGTAGTCCGCCACTTGGCGGGCTCCGATGCTGAGGATCACGTCGTTGACCCGGATTCCGGCGGCAGCGGCCGGAGAATCCGGCAAGACCCGGCTGATTTGCGGAAGTTGGGATTCCGCACGCAGGGCGAGCCCCAGCCAGCCACGGACCAATTTACCGCCGCTTCCGAGATCCTGCTTCACCCGGTGGACCGCCTCGGCGGGAATGGCGTAACCGGTGTTTCCGTTCCCGGCACTTTGGAAAACGATTGCCACCACGCGCCCGGCTTCATCGATCAGCGGCGTGCCCGGCGGCGGGACGGCCCGACTGAAACTGACACGCAGCAAGGCGAGAGGTAGGATTTTCCCGCCTACCTGCTTCACCCATCCGGTGGCACGGCATTTGAACGAGCCACCCGCTTCCATCGTGCGCAAGGCGGCGGCGGCATTTTCGCCGACCTCGTTGCTCCATTCGATCGATCTCGGAATCTCGTTCCCCTCGACCTTGATGAATCCGACGCGCGAGACGGGGTCGTGGCCGATCACTTTGACCAGGATCAAGCGGTTTCCGACCTTGAGCTTCGGGCTTGCGGGATCCGCTCCCGCCGCGACCACCACCACCAGCGTCGATCCATCGTCAATGGGGACCGCCGTGGACTCGGTGGCGATTCCGTTGGCGGTGGCGGGAAAATTCACCTGCCAGCGCGGCGCAACCGCGACGGGCTGGGCAAAACCCGCGATCACGCAAGTGCCATAGAAACAAAGCATTCGAACCGACCACCGTCGGCGCGGGCATTCCAGATCGACCATGTGAGGCTCGCTGGAATTAGAACACTTGCTCGCCCGCGTTACCTTGAGTCGAAGGACTCAGGTCCAATTGGTTGAGTTGCTCAACCGGGGGCGGTGCCGGGGCCGGCACAACCTGGTAATTCACTGGCACGGGAGTCATTTTATCAACCCCTGGTTCCCTAGGTGTCAAAAGCGCAAAAGCCATGATGGAAGCGTAGGCCAAACCCGCGCCATAAGCCCACTTGGAAGATCCAAGCTCGGAAAACCAATCGGACACGCGTCCGGCGAAGCTCATCAGTCCCGAAGTTTTCACCGCCTGCTCACGCTGGTTCTGGTGAAATTCGCACAGAAAATCCTGCCAGTAGCCCTCCTCAGGACGCTCGTCGCGCTTGAGGGCTAGCAGGTTTCCGATTTGTTCGACCGATGGTTTCACTGCGATTGATAATTAGGATTTATAAAATAATTACCCCATGCGCAAGAAGAATTTCAAAATCTTTCTTCCCAACTGTCTTGCAAGGCTGACTGAAGTTGGAGATGCGCATAGTGGAGGCGGGAACGAATGGTGCCTTCGGATGTCTTGAGAACCTTGGCGATATCCCCATGGGACATGCCTTGGATGTCGAACATCGTCACAACCATTCTGTGGGGTTCAGACAACTTCATCATCGCTTCGTTCAATTTTATCTGAAGCTCGTTGAGATTGGTCTGCTTCTCGGGGTTCGCCTCGTGGGTGGTATCGATCAATGCCGGATCCTGCTGCACGGACGATTCCATATCGTTGAGACTCAATCCAGTCCGGCGTTTCCGCTTCTTCAGGAAATTGAGCGTCAGGTTGGTCGCTATCTGATAGATCCAGGTGTAGAACGTGGAACTGCCGCGGAACTTGCCCAGTGACTGATAGGCCCGGGCGAAGATTTCCTGGAGCAGGTCGTGCGTGTCCTCCTTGTGGGAGGTCATGTTATAGACGAGGCCGTAAAGCTTGTCGCCATACTTGAGGATCAGGGCGTCGAAAGCGCGCGTATCACCCTGTTGGGCACGCGTGACAAGGTCCTGGTCAGGGTCGGGGGGACGTGGCTGACGAAACATTAAAATGGGGGTGGTGAGCAGCGCGATCACCCTACACGGACGACTCCGCATGTAAAGACGCGTGAAGGGGTTGCCCGTTTCCCTGCGATTTTCCCCAAGCGATCAAAATTCCACAAAATCCCATGCCATGTAACCTTCGGCCTTATCCCAAGCGTACTTCACGGCAGATACCCACCGCTCACCATGAAAAACCACCTCCTGTGCCTCCTCGCCCTGACTGGCTCACTCCAAGCCGCCGAACTCGTCTCCTCCCAAATCCCCGCCTCCGCGAAATGGGTCCTGCATCTCGATATGGATGCCATGCGCGGAAGCATGACCGGTATAGCAGTTCTCGCCAAAATCCAAGCCGATCACGGGGCGAAATTGCAGGCATTCAAGCGCATTTCCTCCGTCCATCTCGTCAACGACCTTCAGGGCATCACGCTCTTTGGCGACGGAAAGCCGGAGCACGCCGTTGCCTTGGTCCATGGAAAATTCGACCAGGCCCACATGGTGGACGTGGTGAAAGCCTCCGACGACTATTCGGAGGAAACCCACGCGGGATTCACGATTCACTCGTGGAAGGATAAGAAAGCGTCCCAAAACGCCGCCTTTGCCAACGACAATTTGCTCGTTTTCAGCCGCCAGGAAGATGCGTTGAAACAAGAGCTCGACACCTTGAAAGCCAACACACCCGCCACCGCGGACCCCGTTTTCACGGCCAACGGCGGTAAACCCATCATCGCCGCCACCGCCAATCTCGCCAAAATCGAACTCCCGGCCGACGCCTCGAAAATCCTCCGCCTGGCCAGCGTGTTGCGCCTCGCCGCGGGCGAAAGCAACGGACGTTTCTCGATCCACATGGGCGCGGAAAGCGCGGACCCCAAGCACGCGAACCGCCTGCGCCGCATGCTCGACGGCATCCTCGCCCTCGCCGAAGCGGGAAATCCCAAGCTCGGTGAAGCGGATTTCCAAAGCGAGGTCGTCGCCACCCAGGACAAGCCCGGTGTGAACGTCGCCCTCAGTCTGCCCGTGCCCACCTGGCTTGGGATATTGAACGACGCCGCCGAAAAGAAAAAGAAGGACGCCCGGTGACCTTCCCCATTTCCATCCGCATCCACATGGCCCACAGTCACCAGTCTTGAATCCGCTCGAAACATCGGACGACGCCTCGCTCGCGCGACTCGCGCGGGAGGGCTCGTTGGCGGCATTCGGCACCTTGGTCAGCCGCCATCATCCGCGGGTGTTCGCATTCCTGTTAGCCCTGACCCGCCATCGCCAGGATGCGGAGGATCTCACACAGGAAACGTTCCTGCGGGCTTGGAAAAAATTCCACCGCTACGATCCGGCACTCCCGCTCCTCCCGTGGCTGTTCACTATCGCGAGACGCCTGTCCATCTCGGCCCTGCGCCGGGCACGCCCCATTCCTGTCGAAGCCATCACTCCCTCCTTACCGGAATCCACCAGCCGGGCGCTATGGCTGTGGGAGGTCGCGAAAGCCCACCTAACACCCGATGCCTACGGAGCGCTCTGGCTGCATTACCGCGAGGAACTCCCGCTGAAGGAAATCGCCACCATCATGGGAAAACGCGAGGGAGCCATCAAGGTCATCCTCCACCGCGCCCGCAAATCGTTGGCGGAGAAAGTCCGCGGCACAGACTCCATCGACATTTCCACCTCTTTTCCCGAACCCCAACGCATGACGCCATGAAACGAGACGACCCGTTCCAGGAAATCGACGATCTCCTTCGCTATCAGCAGCCCGATGCCCTTCCCTCGCCCGGTTTGGAATCCCGCATCCTGCGGGCGCTCGATCAGCAACAACACCCTGCTCCGAAACGCTGGTGGCCTTGGCTGCTCCTCCCTCCCGCTCTCGCTGCCGCAGCCATGATGTTAGATCGACCGATGGCCCCGGAACCCGACGCACCCATCGCTGACACGGCAGCTCCGGCGGTCCCGCCCGCCGCGCCTGCGATTTCCCGGATGTTAGCCGGCGATCCTCTGAAAACCGAAACCGACCTGCTAGGCAGGGATGTCGAAAGGGCGGGAAATTTCCTCGTCAACTGCCTGCCCTCGATCCCGGGCGAATGATTATTTCAACTTCGCCATCTTGCTCAAATCGATCTTCGTCGCGAAGGCTACCAGTTCGGTTTCGCCGGTAGCCTCGCCGCCTACGAATTCGACATAGATCCTCTCGTCCAGGACGATTTGCAGCTTGTGTTCCCCTTCCATGATCGCGGTCTCGCCGGAGATCCGGTGGGTCCTGCGGTTCGTCATCTTGATCAGATCGTCGTTCGCTAACAGCGGAAGCAATTGTGCCACCAGCGGCGAATCCTTCACCACTTTCACCGCGACCCGGTTCTCACCGGAAACATAAACCCGCGACATGGAAATCCCGCCGCCTGGGACCTCCTCGCGTTTCACGGTTTCACCTTTCCAAGCCTCGACCGTATCGGGAAGCAGGCCGCCAACTTTCGCCGCGCCTTTTTCATCCATGATCTTGAGCAACTCGCGCAGCTTCGCGGTGACCGCCTCGTTGTCCCCCTTCTTATAATCGGTAAAAGCCTGCCGCATCCCGTCTTCAAACGGATCGGCCTTGGCCACGTGAGTGAGGAAAAAAGATAGGCCGAGGAGGGCAGCAAGATGGAGTGCGGGTTTCATGGGTTTTGGTGGCATTGCGCCGTGCATCCGGGAGTACGCCCGGACGCATGGCGAAGGTTACAGGACCCTTATTTCATTTCACGGGAGAATGCAACTTCGCTGAATGCGGATTTATGAACGTTTCAATTTAAGCCATTCCATGAAATTGCATCAGTTTGCAACATTGCTTGTAAGTCACTATCACCAACCCAAGTATCAGCCAAACCATGAGCAACAGCGACCAGGCAGCGGTGGAGCACCTCCACGAAGTTTACAAGCAGATGAAGACGGAACTCGGTCGCGTGATCGTCGGTCAGGACCAGGTCGTCGAGCAGACCTTGATGGCGATTTTCTGCCGTGGCCATGCGCTTCTCGTCGGGGTTCCCGGGCTCGCGAAAACGTTGTTGGTGGCCACTTTGGCGCGGGCGCTGGAGCTGAGTTTCAAGCGCATCCAGTTCACTCCGGACCTCATGCCCGCCGACATCACCGGCACCGACGTGCTGGAGGTGAATCCCGAAACCGGCCATCGCGGATTCCGTTTCGTCCATGGTCCGATCTTCGCCAACCTCGTCCTCGCCGACGAAATCAACCGCACCCCGCCGAAGACCCAGGCAGCTTTGTTAGAGGCCATGCAGGAGCACCACGTCACCGTCGGAGAACACACGCTGCATCTGCCCAAGCCGTTCTTCGTCCTCGCGACACAAAACCCGATCGAGCAGGAAGGCACCTATCCGCTGCCCGAGGCCCAGCTCGACCGTTTCCTCTTCAACATCATCGTCGATTACCCGAACGAAGCCGACGAGCGCGAGATCATCCGCCGCGTCACCAGCCCGTCCGACACGCAAGTCACGCCGCTGCTGAATGCCGAGGAAATCCTGAAAATCCAAGCCATCGTGAAGCGCGTGCCGGTCGGCGATCACGTGATCGACTTCGCCGCCAAGCTCGCCCGCTCGACCCGCCCGAAAGACATCTCCGCACCGGATTTCGTCAAGGAAATGGTCGGCTGGGGAGCCGGCCCGCGCGCCGGAATCTGCCTGATTTCCGCAGCGAAGGCCCACGCCGTCCTGCGCGGCCGCTATCACGCGACGACAGGCGATGTCGCCGCCGTCGCAGCTCCAGTGTTGCGCCACCGCGTCATCACCACCTTCAACGCCGAAGCCGCCGGAATCACCAGCGACGACGTCATCCAACGACTCGTCAAACTCCTCGCCCCTAAAGAAGAAATCGTGCTCTGACAACTGGAGCGCGGAATTCATTCCGCGCAAATTCCCCCCCAAGTTGATGGTCAAGAGTTGATGGTCGATAGCAAAAAACCGCATCCCTCTTACTCTTTCCATCAACCATCCACTCCTCACCATCCACTCTCTCTGAGCGACTCCCTCAAACTCCCCGACTGCATGCGTCTCCTTCCGCCGGAGACCATGGGCATCCTGCGGCGGCTCGACTGGTACGCGCGGAAGCGCATGGTCGGCACTCTATCAGGCCGCCATACGTCGCCGGAAAAAGGCTTCTCCGTCGAGTTCGCCGAGCACCGCGAATACTCTCCCGGCGACGATCCGAAGAACCTCGATTGGCGCGTCATGGCCAAGAGCGACCGCCAGGTGATCCGCCAATACATCGAGGAAACCAACCTCCGAGCCACCATCGTCGTCGATGTTTCCGGCTCCATGCAATACACCGGCGATCACGCCGCATCCGCTAACGGAAAAGCCCTTTCAAAGCTCGAATACGCCAAGCACCTCGCCGCCGCCCTCGCTTACATGTTCGTGAAACAAGGCGACGGCGCGGGCCTCGTCACCTTCGATAAAACCACCCGCGCGTTCGTCCGCTCCGGCAGCCGTCCGAGCCAGGTCCGGCGCATCCTCGAGGAACTCCATAACACCAAGGCCGGTGACGATACCGATGTCGGCAGCGTGCTTCACCACGTCGCCGAGCGCATCCCGAAACGCGGCCTCGTCGTCCTCATCAGCGACCTGTTCGACGACCCGGAAAAAATCGTCGAGGCGCTCCATCACTTCGATTTCCGCCAGCACGAGCTCATCGTCTTCCACTTGTTAGCCGAGGAGGAGCTGACGTTTCCTTTCAAGAGTTTCCAGCGCTTCAAGGACCTCGAAGGCATCGAGGCCATGCTGCGGATCGACCCGCAGGCCGTGCGAGCCGCCTATCTCGAAAAACTCCGGACCTTCGTCAAACGCATTGATTCCGCCTGCGGGAAAATGCGCGCCGACTACGTGCCGGTGAACACGAAAACCCCGCTGCGGGACACGCTCCTGCGCTACCTGGGAGGGCGGAAATAAATGTTATTCCTCAATCCATGGCTGCTCGCCGGACTGATCGGGGCAACTATCCCGGTCATCATCCACCTCGTCCGCCAGCAAGCCGCGAAACCCGTCGAGTGGGGCGCGATGCGCTTCCTGTTCGACACCATTTCCGTGCGCCGCCGCCGCATGGAATGGGAGGACCTGCTTCTCATGGCGGCACGCTGCCTGTTGTTAGGACTGCTCGCGCTCGCGCTGGCCCGGCCGTTCATCCCGCCGGATTCGAATGTCCCGTGGTTGTTCGTGCTGCCCGCGGGATTAATCGGTATCGCACTGCTCGGTGGCTCGTTCGTTTTGGGAAATGCCAAGGCCCGCTGGATCGTGCGCGGCATCGCCATCGCTCTTCTGCTAGGGGCGGCGGGATTGGTTCTGCTGGAGAAATACCTCAACCTGAAACGTTTCGAAGCCAGCGGCCGCCGCGACGTTGCCCTGGTCATCGACGCCTCCGCCTCGATGGAGCTCACACGCGATGGAAAAACCGTTTTCCAACACGCCATCGAGGAAGCCCGCCAGCTCGTCAAGGAAGCCCCTAACGGCACCGCGTTTTCCGTGATCCTCGGTGGCCCGGCTCCCGAGGCGAGGACTGCCGCTCCACTCACCCACCGTGCCGACGTGCTCGGCGTGTTGGACAAACTGGAACCCGTCGGCGGTACGTTCCGCGCACATGACGCGCTCGGCATGGCGACGCTCGGCCTCGCGCAAGGCACCAACGCCTCCAAGGAAATCGTCGTCTTCACCGACTCCCAACGCTCGGGCTGGCGCTTTGAAAATCCCTCCGCATGGGACGGCCTCGAGAACGCGTGGAAGGCCATGCCGTCGAAGCCGAAACTCCTGCTCCGCAATTTCGGCGCACCAACTCCCTACCGCAACGTCGCCCTCTCTAACATGGAACTCTCCCGCGCGCTCGTCGGCACCGACCGCGAGCTGATGATGCGTGTCACCGTGGAAAATTCCGGATCCGTGGCGATCACACCCGGTCCTGTCGTGATGGAAATCGAAGGCAAGAAAACCGGCGAGGCCCCTGTCGGCCTGTTGGTTCCCGGACAAACCGAGACCGTCGAATTCCGCCATCGTTTCACCCGCACCGGGCCACAGATTGTCGAGGCACGAATCGATGCCAAGGACGACCTCGCTGCCGACAACCGCCTCGAACACGTCGTCACCGTTAGAGAAAAGCTGCCGGTACTGCTGGTCGATGGCAATCCCGCCGGATCGTTCTTCGACCGCGCCGCCGGCTACTCGGCGCTGGCGCTCGCGCCTTCGACCGGATTGATCGGCGGCGAACGCGCGGGTGAAAAATTCCTGATGGACCCGCGCGTCGTTTCCGCCAGCAATCTGCGCGAGGCGGATCTCGACGACGCGGCGGTGATCATCCTCGCCGATGTCCCCCGTCTGCCCGCAGCCCTTGCCACGCGGCTCGCCGCGAAGGTCGCGGAAGGCAATGGCCTGATCGTCGTCGCAGGTCCACGCGCCGAGGCCGTATTCTATAACACTTGGGAAAGTCTCGGCGGTCCGCTGCTGCCGCTTCCCCTCGGGGATGAGTCCGTGGACGCCAACGGAATTTCACCCGCAGCCTCCACCTTCATGCACGAGTCGCTCGAAGTGTTCGGCAAGAAAAGCGACCTCGAAGCCGCCGGTGTGAAACGCTGGAGAAAAACCGGCAAGCCTAACACCGGAGGCGTGCAGGCCGCCGCGTTTTCCAATGGCGACGCCTTCCTCGCCACCCGCAGCTACGGCAACGGCCGTTGCATCCTCGCCACCTGCGCCTTCGACGCCCGCGCCGGAAACCTTCCCGCGAAACGCGCCTTCGTCCCGCTGCTTCACGAACTCGTCACCTGGGCCGCGGGCGGCGGTGTGGATCTCAACGTCGCCGCCGCATGGAGCCCCGGCTTTGTCCTCAACTCGGGCAGCGGCGGTCTATCAGCCACCTATTACCGGTCCATGGAAAAGCGGGACAAGGTGGGCTTCCAGCGGATCGATCCGGCCATTGATTTCGATTGGAAAAACGAAAGCCCCGGCAAGGGAATGCCTGACAACCGTTTCTCCGTCGAATGGAAAGGCAACCTCATCCCGCCGATCAGCGGTGGCTATTTCATCGAGGCCGAAGTCGATGACGAGGTGGATGTGAAAATCGGCGACCGCTTCTCGTTCAACGCCAAAAGATGGGAGACGAAGCCCGAACGAATCACCTTGGAAGCGGGCAAGCCCATGCCCATTTCCATCAATTTCAAGGAAGACGGCGGCGAGGCTTATGTCCGCCTTTATTGGACGCCGCCGGGTGATGTTAGACAGCTTATTCCTTCCTCCGCTTTCCAACCGGCTAAATCGGCCGATGCCGCGATGAAAACCATCGACCCGCGCGGGCTTCAGCGCCAGGCGTCGATCCAGTCCGGTCGCCGCGGGCGAGAGCTCTCCATCGACGGTCCCGCACTGCCGGGAGTTTACAAGGTTTCGACCGGCACCGCGCTCGACGGAGTCATCCCCGGCATCCAGAACGGCACGCTGCCGGTGGCGGTCATCCGCGACGCCGGAGAGAGTCGCTTTGAAACGATGAACGGGGAAGACATCGAACTCGTTAGAAAGCGCATCGATCTGCTGCAGCCGAAGTCGGTCGATGATTTGCTAGGCGTGCTCCAGGGCAAGGGCTTCGGCCGGGAAATCTGGAAGATGCTCGCCGTCGCCGCCTTCATTCTTTTCCTCATCGAGAGTTTCCTCGCCCGCTGGGTGTCGCGCTCGCGCAGGACCGCTGAAGACGTGCGGGTCGAGTTCGGGGAATCAACGATCTGGAGGGGCGGACGATGAAATTTTTTCTACGATATACGGCGGTGGCGCTTGGCGCGTGGGGATTGCTCCACGTCCTCTCGCAGGCAATTAGAATTTCACCGGGCTGGCCGCTGTGGCTGGCAGGGTTTGCCATCGCGGCGACGGTCGAGCTGATTCTGTGGCTCTATCGCTACGAGGCGGGAGCGGTGGCTCCGGGACGCGCGCGCTGCATCATCGCGCTGCGTTTGCTCGCGCTGGCGGTGCTCGTTTGGATCCTCATCGAGCCGGTCTGGGTGCGGAAGGTGGAGCGCGAGACGAAACGCGAGGTCGTGGTGGTGATGGATGATTCCGGCTCGATGCAACTCAAGGACGACGGCACGGAAGCCACACGGATCGTGATCGGCGAAGCGGCATTGGCGAAATCAAAAATCGTCGAGAAGCTGCGTGAAACCATGCGGGTGCGCGTGGTCAAGGCGGCCCGCAGCGTGCAGGCGGAAGGCGAGAAGGTCGCCGCAGGCTGGGGCGATTCGACCGATCTGGCCTCCGCGCTCGGCACCGTGTTGGAACAGGTGCCGCCGGATGAACTGGCGGGCGTGGTGATGGTCAGCGATGGCCGTCACAACCGACCTGAGAGGGTTGAAGATGTGGCACGGCGCTTCGGCATTCTCGATGCGCCGATCGGTATGGTCGCGGTCGGCAGCGAGGAGCCGCCGAAGGACGCTGCAATTCTATCAGTCCGCGCGCCCGAAGCCATCCACCTCGGCGACCGGATGCGGGTGGCGGTGGATTTGAAATTCGACGGCTACAAGGGACAAACCGCGAAGGTGTATTTGAGACGCGCGGAGAAGATTCTGGAGACGCGCGAAATTTCCATTCCACAGGATCATCATCGCGAGGAAATCCGTTTCGCACAGATTCCCGAGCAAGGCGGTGTGAACGATTACCGGGTGCAGATCGGCGAACTCGAAGGCGAGCGGTTCAAGGAGAACAACCGCTGGGAATTCGAGACCTCGATCACCGACGCGCGGACCAACGTCCTGATCGTGGAAAATTATCCGCGCTGGGAATTCCGTTACCTGCGGAACCTTTTCTACGGCCGCGACAAGTCGGTGCATCTGCAATACGTGCTGATGAACCCCGACCAGATTTCCTATCAGACGAATCCCGCGGTGCCCGCCTCCGCCTCGCGGCCATTTGGCGAAGCGCTGGCCACGCGCTTGCCCGCGAGCGAGGAGGAGTGGCGGAAATTCGATGTGATCATCCTCGGCGACATCGAGGCCAAGTCCATCGACGAGGCCACGTGGCAGATCATTTCCCGCTGCGTGAACGAGCGGGCGGCGCTGTTAGTGATGATCGCCGGACCACGAGCCATGCCGCACGCCATTGAATCGGCGACGGGCCGCGCACTGGTGCCTGCCGAGATGGAGTTCAATCGCAGGAACTATTTCAGCGAAGGTGGCGACGAGTTCCGGTTCAGCCTGACGCCCGAAGGCCAGCGCCATCCGGTGACGCAACAAAGCGATGGAGAAACGGCGAACGAGCGCGTATGGTCGGAATTTCCCAAGATGAACTGGCGGCATCCGGTCACCGGGCTGAAGGAAGGCGCGGAAGTGTTACTCACCGCCGCCAGCGACAACGAACGCACTGCCGTGGCGAGCGGAGCGAGCCTGACAAGCGCCTTGGACGATCTCTCGAAGCGGCGTGAACGCGAGGCGAAGACCGCGCTGCTGGTCACCCGCCAAACGGGCAAAGGCAAGGTCGCGCTCCTCCTAACCGACCGCACCTGGCGGCTGCGCGAGGGCGCGGGCGATCTCTATCACCACCGTTTCTGGGGCAACCTCGTCCGCTGGGGAGCCGGCCCGGTCCTGCGGTCCGGTGGCGCGCGGGCCCGGCTCGGCACCGACCAACTGACTTACACTCCCGACGACCGTGTCAAGGTGACGGCCCGCCTCCGCGACAAGAGCCTGAAGCCGGTGGATGACGATTCCCTGCAAGCCGAGGTCCTGAGCAATGGCAACGTGATCACCTCCGTCCCGCTAACAGCCGTGGCGGATTCCAACGGGCTCTATGAGGCGAACCTCGAACGTTTCACCAAAGGCGGGAAATACGAGATCCGTTTGCGCGGTGACCAGGCGGACGCGCTGGTCAAGGAAGACGGCGCAAGGGAATTGAAAACCGGATTCCAAGTCGTCGGCTCGCGCGGCCCTGTCGAGCTGGCGGAAACGACGTTGAACCGTCCGCTGTTGGAAACGATCGCCGGCCTGTCCGGAGGCAAGGTGGTTTCCCCCGATCAGACGGACGATCTCGCGGCGTTGTTTCTCACCGAGAAAAACGAGCGCACCGAGATCCGCGAAAGTTCTCTCTGGGACAGCGGCTGGCTGCTCGGCCTGCTGGCGATTTTACTGGGAAGCGAATGGGTGATCCGGCGGGCCGGCGGCCTGCCATAATCAAACCTAACAAAATGAAACCAAATCTACATTCGGAACAAATCGAAGCGCGCCTGAAGACGGTGCGCGAACGGATCCGGCGGGTGCAGAAGACACGCGGGACCATGGTGGTTGCCACGGTCGCGCTGGGCGGATTGTTTGTGATGATGGGCGCGGACTTCCTGCTCTCACCGCTGCCGATGGCGTTGCGCTGGACGATGTTCGGAGTCTGGCTGGCCGCGGTGCTGGCCGCGGCCAAGTTCGGCTTCGGTCCCCTGCTCAAACCGATCGGATTGTTGCAGGTGGCACGCTGGCTGGAAGGTCGCCATCCGGAAATGGAGGAACGCCTCAGCACCGTGCTGGAGCTGGCCGACGAAAGCGGCGGCGTTTCTCCGGAGCTGCTGGAGTCGCTCGGACGTCTGGCGGAAGCCGATGTCGGCAAGGTGGATGCCAACGTGGAAATCAAGACCGCCCGCACGTCGCGCCGCTGGACCCGTCCGGCGATGGCGTTGCTCGGGTTGTTGGCGTTGACGTTCGCAGTGTGGCCGCGCGAGGCGTCCCGCCTGTTAGTCCGGGCGGTCGCACCGTTTTCCGCGATGGGAAATGCGGCTGCCGGAAATTTCAAGGTGACGCCCGGTGACATGGAGATTCTATCCGGAGATCCCGTCCGCATCGATGTTTCCTATGACGGGAGCGGGAAGGATCTCGAAATCTGGATGGAGATGGAGAAAGGTGAAAAAATTTCCCAAGCGATGACGAAGTCGGACAACGGCTATCGCTACGTGATGGATCCGGCGCGGGCGGGATTCAAATACAACGTGCGTGCCGGTCGCGAGGAAAGCGACGGCTACACGGTCACCGTCTGGCCGATGCCGGAGTTTCTCGAAGCCCGTGCCACGCTGGCATTTCCGAAATACACCGGCGAGCTGCCGAAGGAACTGGCGGCGGCTAACGGAATCGAGGCGGTGGTCGGCACGCAGGTGACACTGGCTGGCCGGACGAACACCGCCATCGAGGCCGCATGGCTGGAAATCGGCGGAAAACGGGTGGCGGAGGGCAAGATCGAGAGTTCGGCCACCGGCGGCCGCGCTGATTTCATCTGGACTCTAACTACCGGCGGCGCGGGAGAGGCGGTGGTGAAATTCAAACACCGGCTCGGACGCGAGATCGAGGCGCTGCGGTTTCCCGTGGAGGTGTTGGAAGACATCGCTCCCGAGGTGGTTTTGCTGAGCCCGATCCAGCGGGATTTCAAGGTGCGGGCGGATGAGGTCCTGCCGCTGAAATATGAGATTACCGAAGATTTCTCGGTGGCGAAGCTGGCGGTGGAAGTGGACGCGGGTGGCAATGCGAAGGCGATGTTGGACGAGGCGTTGCCGGTTCTGGTGCCGCATTCGAAGCCGCAGTTGTTCCGGGGGGAGGCCGCGGTTTCCATCGGCGAACTGCGGTCTCGTTTTTCCGGGGTGAATGAAATCCGGATGCGTGTTAGAGCCGAGGACGCGCGGCCTGCCGATCTCAAGGGACCGGGCGTCGGTTATTCCGAGTGGGTCAGCGTGCACATCGACCAGAATGCGGAATCGCTCGCCCGGCAGGAGTTGCGGCAGGAGCATGAAGGCGCGCGAACCACCATCGAGGAAGCCATCCGCGCGACGCGGGAAGGCCGCGAGAAAATGGAATGGCACCGAGGGGAAATCCGCAATCCCGAGTTGAACGACAATGCACGCAAGGATTTCAAGAAGTCCGCCGAACAACTCGCGGAAGCCGAAACCAAACTCAAGGAACTCGCCAAGCAGATGAAGGAAGGCGTGCATGCGACCAAGTCCGATGAGGTCGAGAAAGCCGCCGAAACCGTGGCCAAGGCGCGTGAGGAACTGGAGAACTCGTTGCTTCAGGACGATCCCGGCCAGCGCGAGGCGAAGCTCAATCAGGCACACACCGATGCTCGCGAAACCGAGCGAATGTTAGAAGAAATCCGCAATGCGATGGACCGCGACCGCGAAAAGATCGAGGACCTCGCGCGCGTCATGGATCTCGCGCAGAAGCAGCAGGAAATCGCCCGCCAGGCGGAGGAGAATGTCGCGAAGCAGGACCCCGAGCAACCCATGCCGGACGATTGGAAAAACCAGCAGCGGCAGATGGAGGAAGCGATCAAGCAACAACTCCGCGAACGGCCCGAAGGCAAGGCGGAGGCGCTGAGAGCGCAGGCGGAACAAGCGAAGGAACTCGCCGAGCAAGCGCGCCAGACCGCGAAGGCGCAGGAGAATCTGGAGAAGCAGACCCGGGAAATTTCACCGGAGGAACTGCGCAAGGCGCTCGCCGAGGAGCAGGCGAAAATCGCGGAAGAGGCGAACGCCGAACTCGACCACGCCCGCGAAGCGCGGAACGATCTGGCGGATACTCTTCCCAAAGCCACGGCCGCTGCGGACGCTGCGAAGGAGCAGATCGAAAAAGGCGAAACCCAACCTGCCGCGAAGTCTGCGAGTGAAGCGGCTGAGGCGATGAAGGACGCCGCCAAGAAGGCCGGTGAGAACCAGGCGGACAACGGCAAGCCGCCTGCGGAAAAGCTCGACCAAACCGCTCAGGCGGAGAAGTTAGAAAAACTCGCGGAACGCCAGGAGCAGGTCGCGGAAGCCATGAGCGAACTCGCGAAAGGCAACGCCGTCGAGGCGATGAAGAAGTTGCAAGCCGAGCAGGCGGAAGCCGCGAGCGAGCTCGCGAACCAGATCGAAACCATGCCCCAGCTCGATGGCAACGGAGCGATGCAGGAGGCGAAAAACGACAGCAACCAGGGAGACAACCAAGCCAAGGAAGCCGCGAAGAAGGGACAAGAGGGACAACTCGCCGAAGCCTCGAAACAGCACGGCGACTCCGGTCGGAATTTCGAAAAGGCCGCACAGGCGTTGGAAAAGGCCGCGGAGGAATTCAATCGCAGCGCCGAGGAAATGGCAGCCCATCACTCGAACCCGCAGCGCGCCGAGGTTTCTCCCGGCGAACTGGCGGAGGCCTTCGAGCAAGCATCGCAAGCCGCCTCGAATCCGCAGGCGACGGAAGCTGCCGCCCAAGCCGCGAGCGCGGCGAAAGCACTGGCCCAAGCCGCCGAAGCGGGTCGCCAGGCCATGCAGGGCAAGAGCCAAAGTCCGGGCCCCAATCCCCCGCCCGATGGTCCGCCGGGGAAGATGGCAGGCAACAAGCCGGATGAAAGCATGCGTCAAGCGGAAGCCGATCCGGGAGTGCCGCCGGAACTCGCGAAGCTCGGAATCAGCGCGGATGACTGGGCGAAAATCCAGGCGTCGCTGAAGTCCGATGTCGGTGCCGGTGAAGCCGGTTCGGTGCCTGAGGAATATCGCGGATTGGTCAAAGGCTACTTCGAGAGCATGTCGAACAAGCCTAACAAATAATCACGGTTCATGAATTTCAGCCTCAAGCATCTGGTTCTTTGTTTCGCCCTGGCGGGTCCGGCGCATGCGCAGGAAATCACCGATCCGGTTTTCAAGGAGTGGCGCGACAAGGTGGATCCCGCGGTGGAAAACGCCTTGCAATATCTGGCCCGCGTCCAGAAACCCGACGGCACGTTTCCCGAAGGTTATGGCGACTCGACCGGCATCCCCGCGCTGGTCGGGATGGCGTTCCTATCCAAAGGGCATTTGCCGACGGAAGGTCCGTATGCCGACGCGCTGAACCGCTGCATCGACTTCGTGCTGGCGAACCAGAAGGACGACGGGTTGTTTGAAAAGGGCAACGCGGGAACCGGTCCGATGTATGCCCACAACATCGCGACGCTTTTTCTATCCGAAGTGAGCGGCATGGTGGATCCGGGCCGTCAGGACAAGATCGAGCGGGCGTTGCCGAAAGCGCTGTCGCTACTGCTGCGCGCCCAGGCGGTGCCCAAGAATGAGCGCCACCGTGGCGGCTGGCGCTATCATCCCGGTTCCAAGGACAGCGACACGTCATGCAGCGGCTGGGCGCTGATGGCACTGCGGTCGTCCAAACTCAACGGCGCTGCGGTGCCTGAGGGAGCGATCAACGACGCGGTGGACTATCTGAAACGCCATCAGGACAAGGACAAAGGCTGCTTCGGCTATTCCAACACGGACGATCACAACCGCTCCCTAACTGGCATGGGCCTGCTCTGCCTCGAACTCTGCGGACTACACGGCACGCCGGAAACGATCAAGGCGGCGGACTACATGATGCGCGATTTCCGCGACCTGCCCGGCGACCAGTTCGAGTTTTACGGGAACTACTACAACGCGCAGGGAGCGTTCCAGATCGGCGGCCGGTATTGGACGGAATACGCGCCGTGGATGTATGCCACGTATCTGCAGAAACAGGAGTCCGACGGCTCGTGGCAGAGCCGCGAGGCCGGACGCATCTACGGCACCACGATGATGGTCCTCGCCTTCACCGTCCCCTACCGCCAGCTCCCGATCTATCAGCGGGATGAGACGGTGGACGAGGGAGAACGGTGAACGTGGAAGAGATTGGCCGCGAAAGAACGCAGAGATCGCAAAGAAGAGACTGATTCCGGATTTTGGAAATAGGGCGATTCTTCAATTGGAGCACGAAATTTATTTCGCGCGAAGTCTCCATACCAGACCGCGCGGAATAAATTCCGCGCTCCAGTTCGCAGGCTGACTTACTGCGGCCGATAGACAATCACCTTGCCGGAAACGCGCTTGGTTAGATCCATTTCGCGGATGCGGACGGTCTTCTTCCCCCAGTTCTGCTCAGCGACAGAGAATCTCTCCTGACTCCCGCCGGTCACGACGACAGCGGTGTGCGCGGAACCGGTGATGATGCCATCGGAAAACCGGGCGCTTTCGAATTCGATGATGTCGCCCGGCATGAGCGATTCCCTCGCCGGGTTCACCACCCGGCCCCAGACGCGCATGTCGCTGCCGGGCCGACGGGCACCGGCGGAGATGAAGGCTTCGTTGGCCAGCGTCCAGCATTCGCCATTGCCGACTTTTTTACCCGACTGTTTCACGCAATACGCCGCGATCCGGGGACCAGGATTTCCGGACTGGGAATGAGTCACCATAATGGCGGACTTCGAGCCCGCATTCGGAGCACAGGAAACCACGAGCAATGCCAACGGCACCACAATCGCTTTCATGAGCGCAACGGTCGCATGATTTCCCCGCATGCGGCAAGCCTCCGTGAAATCGATCTTCGCATTTCCCCCGGCATCTGGTTTTCTAGCCGCACCATGGCCACTTTCACCGCAAACGCAGACTACGAGGACAAGGACAGCAACCCGATCCACCTGAACGCCGGAGACGAAGTCACCGTCGGTGTCGCCGACCGCGCCTGGCCCGGCTGGGTCTGGGCAGAAGACAACGATGGCAACGACGGCTACGTCCCCGAAGACATCCTCGAACCGCTCGGCGAAGGCCGCTACGCCGCGATGGAGGACTACGATCCCACTGTTCTAACGATCAAGCGCGGCGACAGGATTGAGTCGCTCAAACAGATCCATGGCTGGCACTGGTGCCGGAATGAAAAGGGCGAGGAAGGCTGGGTCGGCGGGTATTTGCTGAAGCCGGTTTGAAAATGCCGAACATGGAGGATTCCAAAGAACGTCTCATTGAGACCGTGGTGCGTCCGCTTGAGGACAATGCGAAGCTCAAATCCGCAGCCTCGCAATTTCTCACGATGCTCGTGGAATCCGAGCCCGAAGACACGGAGGAAGCGATCCGTCGGTGGGAGGAAGTGGATGCGAGAAAGAAGAAACCCTTCTGGCGGGTTCTGTTTCTTTGCCTGTTCATCCTCGTCTCGGCAGGTTTCTGGGCGGATGGACTGCATGTGGTTTTCAATCACACCCAGTTTTTTGGCGGAACCGGCGATTTCTTCTACGGATATCCAAAATTCGAGGAACACCCGGAGTTTCCCAATTTAAGCGCCGCGCAACGGCTGTTATTGTTCGGCGATACGTCGAAGTCCTCGGATTCCGACAAGATGAAAGGGCTTTGGGACAGTGATCCTAACAATCCGGCTTATTTCGCCGCTTACACGAACGCTTATTTGACCGATCATAAAAAGCTGCCAGCGGATTTCCTAGCAACTGCCCGCCGGATCGACCCACGGAACTCATGGTTCACTTATGTCGCTGCCGGCGTTGTTGCCAAAGACGCGGTCAAAAAGCGGGGACAGAGCAAGGCGGAGCGTCTTGCGAACAAGACACCGGAATGGGACATGCTCGATGAGGCCCGGTATCATGAGGCGCTTTTGCTGGTCCGGCAGGCACGGGATCAGCCGGAGTATCGAACCTATTGGGCGGATCTCTTGCGGCAGCAGGTCAAACTTCTCCCGAGAAAAGAACCTTCCGAAGTAGCATTTTCCGTTGGCTACGTCGCAGGCTGGAGTTCCGGCGGGGATCTCGGCATCCGTAACCTGATGGACGTGATGGCCGCCAAGGCATGGCGTTGTGGGGAAAGGGAGGATCGTGCTGGACTCAATGAACTTCTGGCGGATGCGGAAGACCTCCTGAGCAAGCGGACGAATTCGGAGGTGGATTCGATTTTGAGCGAGTTGATCACCGCCAATGCTGCTAACGGGCTGGTTTCCAATTTATCACCTGCTGTGAACCGCCTGGTCATCGCAGAGCAATCCATCCGGTTGAAGGACGCCCTCGGCGAGGTCCAACGGAAGAAGACCTTGATGGAATCACGCAAAAGCCCACCCAGTGTGTATCTACCTTACGAAAAGGGAGGCTATTTTGCTTCCAATCTTCTGTCCCCAGGCATTTCGCGCCGCGTCGAGCACCCTCCCGCTCTAAACGAGCAGGATCTGGAACCGGGGCGTTTGGTGGACCATGAAATTATCGCAAGACACATTGCCTATTTCGTTTGGTTAGGGCTGGTCATCAGCCTGATCGCCGCATGGGCTTATCGCTTCCGAACACCGCCGCTCGTGCGCCGTCTGACAGGACGTGCCGTGGAGCTGCTGCAACCGTCGGATTGGGTCTGGATGATGGGGATCGGTGCCGGGCTTCCGTTCTTTTATGTCCAGGCGATCACCCGCCTGACGCCTCTGGGAGGTCGGGAGCTGAGCTTGGAATACAATACCGTGGCGATCCCTGAAGTGGGCGGAACCCCTCTGGCCTTTTTGCAATGGAGCGGATTCCTGCTTCTGGTGATCCTGCTCTCCACACTCGCGATTCGCTGGCGGCTTTCAAAGCGGGCGACCGTTCTTGATTTCCACCAAGGCCGGAATTGGCTGCTTTGGCTGGCCATTCTTTCCGCCACGGCGTTTGTCCCCGCTGTCGGGGGACCAGTGGTGATCGATTCGTTGGAGGCTGGGGTTTACGTCGCCATCGGCCTCTTCGCGGTGCCGATGCTCTGGCTGCTCGCGGTGGTGTGTGAGGTTCTGTTCGTCAATTCACCGAAAATTTTCCAACACGCCGTGGTCGCCAGCGCACTCCTTCCATGTCTCGCCGCCGCCGCGCTGTTGGCGATTTCCGCAGTGCCGTTCTATCAAATCGCCGCACGCCACTGGTTTGAACGCGATGAGTTGATCCGGTTGGATCCGGAACACCCGGCGATGTCGAAATTCGAATACGAATGCGCCGTGCAGATGCGGAAGGAGACCCGGGAGACCCTCGGCTACGGACCTCTTGAAAAGTAGTGAAGGACTTCGGTCCGTTCTTCGGGCCGGAAAAGCGTACTGAAGTCCACGACTACTTTCGCTGATCAGGATTTCCATGTCGGGAGCCATGTCGGATAGCCCCCGTATTGAGTCCGACCACAGTGAACCGTATAACCGCCCGTCGATGAAACTCCAACCTGATCAATACATCACCCGCTCCCTCTGGACTGGGATCCAACCGGAGGCGCAAAGGTGTCCATCCGTTTGATCTAGCAAACAAAGCAACCGCCTGCTTTTCTCCGCGCGACATTCCCGCAGCCGTCGCCAGCGGAACGATTTCACAACAAATGGAAAACACCCGACAACGCCTGATCGACGCCGCCGTCCGCCCTCTATCCGACAATGCGGAGCTGAAGCTTGCGACGACGGATCTGCTAGATGGAATGATGGCGGATTCCGGAAACGACGTGGCGGAGACTATCGAGCGTTGGGATGCCATCGACCGCCGGAGCGGCCGCCGGTGGGCGGGCATCGTTCTTTGGGCGGCAGTGGCCTTTATTTCCGCAGTGGTGTTTGTGGTGGAGTTCCGGGAAATCCGGCGGCTTTCGGTGTGGGCGGAATGGGCCTCGCGGTTTAACATCTTCGCTCCGGTTCCCGCTGATGAACCGGTGAACCGGCTCGCGGCCACGCTGAACGAACGCGACCGGCTGCTTCTTTTCGGCGATCTATCAAAAGAAGGCAAAGCCGCGCGGATGGAAGCGTTGTGGCGCAGCGAGCCGGGCAATCCGGCTTATTTCGCGGAGTATGCGGCAGCCTTCATTTCGGAAAACAGCAGCCTGCCTCCGGATTTCCTCACCATCGCGCGGCGGATCGATCCGGAAAACGCGTGGTTCACCTATCAGGCGGCTGCCGTCGAGGCGAAGGACGCGGTGAAGAGCAGCAAGAGGACAGGCGGCAAGCGCGTGGCGGGAAAGACCGTATTTGATAGCCCGAAAACTTGGCAGATCCTCGACCAAGGGCGTTTTGACCGGACGCTGGAGCTGTTCCGCGAGGCACGGGCACAGCCGAAGTTCACCAGCTACGGCGCGGAACTCCTGAGGAAGCGCATTCCCCTGATTCCAAGGGAAACGTTCGCGGACCGCATCGATTCCATCGGCATTCTGGGCGGCTTTTCAGTTTCCTCATCGATCCGGCTGCGACTGGTCCTGGATGTGTTCGCCGCGAAAGCAATGATGCTGGCCGACTCGAAGGATCTAGCGGGATACACCGCGCTGACAGGCGAGGCCGATCATTTTTTGCGCAGCCTCTGCGGCGAAAAGGACAGCACGCTTGTGGACGGATTGATCGCTGGTGTCGCGGCGGCCGTCATTTCCGAAAACCTGGGACATGTGGCGGAAAAACTCGATCTGCCGGATGATGCACGACGCTGGAAAGCGATTCACTCGCTGCTGAAGGGGCGGGCTGATGGTAAATACTCCCGAAAGTTCATCGTGGATGGTAAAGTGGTTCCGGCAGATACGCGGACGGGTTTTTTTATCGGAGGATCCATCGAGATGGTGGCAAAGCAGACCGAAAACCAGGCACCCATCACGGATGACGATCTCAAACCCGGCCGCCTGTTCGATCACGAACTGCTGTCCCGTTTTTTCGCTTACGCGCTGTGGTTCCTGCTGCTGCCGTGCCTGATCGCTCTGGCCTGCCACCGCTTTTGTGTGACCACCCTGTCCCGCCGTTTGTCACGGCGGATGGAGGATCTGTTGCGGGTTTCCGACCGGGCGTGGATCGTGGGCCTCGGGGTGCTGCTGCCGGTTTTCTATGTGATGGCGATCAACCGCCTGACGCCGCTCGGCGGACGCGGGCTGGGCGTCAAAGGCACGGTTTTTCTCCTGCCGCTGGCTCATTTCCTCGGGTTGTGGCTCCTTTGGCTGGTCGTTCCGGTGCGGGTGGTCCGCTGGAGGTTGTCAAAACGTGCGCGGTGTTTCGGGTTCGGCCGCTCGTCGTGGTTCGACTGGCTGGCGGTGGCGGGAGCGGCGGCGTTTGTTCCGCTGATCGGGTGGGCGCTGCTGGCGGGGCCGGCGGCGGATTTCTGGCAAGCATGGGTGGCGGAGCTGGTGATGATGGATGAAACCAAACGGCCTCCATCCTCTTTGTTGTGGGCCGCGCTCGGGTGTGCCGGGATCACACTGATTTGCCTAGCCATCGCGGTTTTCCGCACGTTGCTGAGCCGGTCGGATCGCCAGTTCCAAAGCGCGGCCGCGTCATCGGCAGTGGTCAAAACGTTCGCATGGATGCTGATCGTTCTGGCACTGGCCATCCCGGCGTTCCAAGCGGCCGGGCAATATTGGTTCGAGCGGGAAAAGCTGATGAAGCTGGACCCATATAGACCCGGCTGGAGCGCCTACGAACACCGGGTGGCGGAACAGGCGCGCAGGGAACTGCGGGAAGTCCTCAGTTACGGGCCTCTTGAAAAGTAGTCCAGGACTTCAGTCCGTTCTTCGATTCGGAAAAGTGCCCTGAAATCTTCGTCTCGTTTCGCGCATGAGGATTTCCCGGGAGTCAAGATGCTGCTTGAGAAGATGGCCGGTTCAGGTATTTTACGACTCTTGCCAGATGATGAAGACAGCACCCCACACGCCGGATTCCTTGGATCAGATGGCCGCGGAATACCGGAAAATCCGCTCGAATCAGCCATCGCGTTCGTCGGCGGAAATGCGCGCACAACTGGAGAAGAATCGTTCGGACTACGCCAGCAGGCAGCCATCATCCAACGAGCAGGCCTCGTCGAATGGGCTGAAAAAAGCGGGATGAAAATATCCTCTTCCCTGTGGGCAGGAAAAACCACCATCGGTGGGTCCGAGCACGACATCTGGGAAATGGATGGCGAGTATTGGAAAGTCACGCGCCCGGATCGCTTCGGCTGGATGGTTCTCGCTGGTGACGATGGAATTCCCGAAATCGCGGAAGCGACCCCTTTGGAATATCTGGAGAGATGGTGGAATTCCAACCGCTTGCTCGGAGATCTTGCCACGCTCCGCGGTGTATCGGACACCGATGACGGCGTCCAAATCGTCATTTCCCAGCCATTTATCGAAGGCTCTTATCCTTTGAAGAGCAGGATCGTGGAGGAATTCCGGAAATACGGGTTCGTTCTGGTGCCCGGCTTTTCCATCGGCTCTGAATCGGACTCCTCATTCTACAACGACACGCTGCGCCTCGGTATTTTCGATGCGACCTGCGACAATTTCATCCTGAGCCAGGGAACTCCGATACCGGTGGACGTGATTGTGATCCCGGTGGGAAATCGGCTGCGCGGCCAATTGCTGGCGATGATCGGCCCCTGATCAGGATTTCCCTTGCCAACTCCGCCCTGATTTCCCAGTTTCCCCGCCCCTCTTCAAACCGCCTTATTCACCAACGAAGATCCGGAGGGGTTCCATGCGGCAAATCTTCAAAATCGCCCGTCCTGATTTCAAGGCGGGAAACCTGAATTACCAATGATCAACGAACTCATCAACGAAATGGTGGACGCCGGCGTCCACTACGGCCACCAAACCAAAAAATGGAATCCGCGCATGAAGCCCTTCCTCATGAAGGACAAAGGCGGAATCTACATCATCGACCTGGAAAAAACCGTCCAGCAGCTCGATAAAGCCTCCGATTTCCTCGCCGACCTCGTCGGAAAGGGCAAGAAAGTCCTCTTCGTCGGCTGCAAGCGCCAGGCCCAGGACGCCATCCGCGAAGCCGCGGAAGCGACCGGCCAACACTACGTCAACCACCGCTGGTTGGGCGGCATGCTCACCAACAGCCTCACCGTCCGCAAGTCGGTCGAGCGCCTCAAGTATCTCGAAAACATCGAGAAGCAGCCTGAATTCAAGGCCATGTCCAAGAAGGAACTCGCCGCCCTCGGCCGCGAGCGCGAAAAGCTCCTCCGCAACCTCCGCGGCGTGCGCGACATGGACAAGAAGCCTGACGCCGTCGTCATCGTCGACTCCGCTCGCGAAACGATCGCCGTTGCCGAAGCCCGCCGCTTGAACATCCCGATCATCGCGATCGTCGATACCAACGCCGACCCGGCTCTCGTCCAGTTCCCGATCCCGGGCAACGACGACGCCATCCGCTCGATCCGCATCATCCTCCAGAACCTGGTGGACGCGATGGTCGCAGGCCGCAAAAACTGATTTTTGAAATCACCGGGCGGCCTGTCATCCGACGGGCCGCCCTTTTTCTCTCTCTAAATCCAACCTCTTTTAAAAAATGATCACCGCCTCAATCGTCAAAGAACTCCGCGACAAGACCAGCGCCCCCATGATGGACTGCAAAAAAGTCCTCACCGAAACCAACGGCGACCTCGAAGCCTCCATCAAGCTCCTCCGCGAGCGGGGCATCATGAAGTCCGCGAAAATGAGCGACCGCGCCGCCAACGAAGGCGTCATCACCGCCCGCGTCAACGCCGAGGCCAACTCCGGCCTCCTCCTTGAACTCAACTGCGAAACCGACTTCGTTTCGAAAAACGAGAGCTTCCAAGCCTTCGTCGGCACCCTCGCCGATGCCCTCGCCGCCTCCAGCGCTGCGGATCTCGATGCCGCTCTCACCGTGCAAATCGGCGGCCAGTCGCTCGAAGACACCGTGAAAGCCAAGGTCGGCGAAGTCGGTGAAAACCTGCAATTCCGCAAGTACGTCCGCTACGACGCCGCATCGGGCGGTGTGGTTGCTTCCTACATCCACCTCGGTGGCAAGGTCGGCGTCCTCATCGAAGTCGGCACCACCAAGCCGGAATCCAAGAGCACTGACAGCTTCAAGGAACTCATCAAGGACCTCACCCTCCACATCGCCGCCTGCGCCCCTAAAGGCCTTTCCCGCGATGACATCCCGCAATCCGTGGTGGACAACGAGCTCGACATCTTCCGCACCCGCCTCGAAGCCGAAGGCAAGCCTGCGAACATCATCGAGAACATCCTCAAGGGACAAATCGGCAAGTTCTTCGCCGAAAGCTGCTTCCTTGAGCAAGGATTCGTGAAGGACCCGGACATCAAGATCTCCGCGCTTCTCGAAGCCAAGGGCAAGGAACTCGGCGACACCCTCACGGTGACCCGCTTCGTCCGCTTCGGCCTCGGCGAATAAGCGAGCGACGTTTCCATTTCAAAATGCCCGTCTCCGTAAAGAGCCGGGCGTTTTTGTTTGGGAAAATAGATCCGGCTTCCGAGGATTCACGGATCAATGGTGCATTCGACCATCCAACCCCATCCCCACTCCATGAACCGACGCCATTTGATCCGAACCCTCGCCCTGACGGGACTGTTAGCCGCCGCCTGCTTTTCCGGAAACGCCCGCGCGGGCACCGACAAACAAGAGCCGATCCGCGTCGGCGAGAGATTGCGTTTCGACAGCGAACTCAGGATCGATTTCCTGAAAGTCAGGGATGACAGCCGTTGCCCGATCAATGCCAAGTGCGTCAGCGCCGGCGATGCCGAAGTCGTGCTGCGGATTAAGGCCGGCAATCAACCGGCGAAAAATTACCGGCTTCACACCAACGACAATCCTCGGCGGCTGGTGATTCCCGCCAATGTCTTCCCACCGGACACCGGCGGGATTCCGAAATCCTACGTGATCCGCATCGCCACACTGAACCCGCTGCCTTACGCGGGAAAACCGACGAAGCAGTCCGACTATCGGTTAGGCCTGCACATTTCGGTCGCCCAGTGAGTGCGGGCAACTTGGAATTCCCGACATGAAAAAAGCCGGTGACCTCGCGGTCACCGGCTTTCCCATGACAACCCGGACAAAAACTCAGGGCCTGAGTGCGACCCGATAGAAAGCATTGCCCACCGGAGGCGCGGGATCCGTGAAGCCGGTGCTTCCAGCCGCGCCGTCGATGCCGGCGGGAGGGCTGATCACCGTCCAGCTCCCGGCAGCCAGCGTCGTGCTGCGCAGGACGTCGAATTTGACACCGGTGACACTCGGCCAGGTAAGCAGGCCCCCGGCACCACGGGTCACGGTGAAGCCCGAGCTGCCGCTGTTAGCAATCAGTCCGAGACGATACTCGGTGAGATTGTCAGTGCCGTCCCCATCGAAATCGCCGGTGGCCAGCGAGGCGGTGCCACCAAACGTAGTGGTTTCCCAAGTGTCGTCCATCCCGTCCATGTCGAAGTCATTTCCGCTGACGGGGATGAGGAAATCCGCGGGCGCGAGCACCTTCGGGCTGATCCTGACCTCGTCGATATTGCCGCTGAAGGGATCGGCATCGAAACCATTCCATTTACCCAGTCCGACCACCCACGGGGCATTCACGCCCGCGTAGGTGTAAAAGGCCCCGCTGATCGATGTGGTGGCTTCCAGGATGTAATGCGCATCCGATGCGCCTTTGATCCAGAGCTTCAGTTCGGTGGCGCTGGCGGTCACTACGGTGGAGAACCAGGCTCCGGTGGTGATGGCGCGGGTGCTGATGGCTTCCTTCGCGGTGCCCGCGCCGTCGACGATGCCGGCGATGAGCTTGTTGTCGCTGGCACGGATCTTCAGCGAGAATGGAGCCTGTCCGCCGATCGGGTTGCCCGTTTTCCCAACCACCACCTGCCAGACGTTGGTGGCGGTGGTGCGGAAGCTCGATTCGACGGTGAAGGCGGTGAAGACCTGGCTGTTCAAACCGACTCCGCCGGTCGTGTAGACATTGTCCGTTAGATACAGGTTGGCCGCGTCCCTCACGAATGCCAGCGACGCGGTGTTGGTGGCGGCGGTGAGTGGAACGGCGGCGAACGGGACGACCGTGGTGTAGGTCGGCGCGGTGTAGTTCCGCCAGGTCATCATGTGGTTGCCGAGGCCGGAGGAATCCAGCACCGTGTTGATCTGGTTGCCGCCGGTGTCATTGCCGTAGGGGACGACACCGGAGGTTTTCTCTTCAAAGCGCCAATAAGCGAGGGCGGATGGCGTGGAGCTGGCGAGGATGGGATTGGTGCCGACCTTGTACTCCGAAAGGTTTCCGTAGCCGTCGCCATCCACATCGTTGGCCGCGCCGTAATGAACGATGACGGAGGACAGGTCTTCCGCAGCCACCCGGAAGTATTTCACTTCCCAGCCATCGGGCAGACCGTCGCCATCGGTATCCGGCGATGAGATCTGCACTTCGGGATCGGTGATCGCGAACAACTCCTGATAGTTGGTGAACAAATCACCGTCCGGATCTCCATCAGGGACCGCATCGGTTGAGTCGATCGTGGTGAAGTAATGTTTTTCCCAGCCATCGTTGAGGCTGTCAAAATCGGTGTCGGGATAACTGAGAATCGCATTGGGATTCGACCCTGCGGCATACTCCTCCGCGTTGGTGTTGTAGTCGGCGTCGGGATCACCACCGGGGATCTGGGTGAGGTTTCCGAAGAACGTCAATTCCCAGCCGTCATTGAGGCCGTCTCCGATGATGAGACCATTGACTTCGGTATCGGGGTAGGAATCCGGATCGGCGGGGTCGGTGCCGCTCCGGTATTCCAGCAGGTTGGAACAGTAATCGTAATCCGAATCCGCACCGGGTTGCTCATCCAGAACTCCAACGCCGAAGTACTGTTCCTCCCACGCATCGGGCAGACCGTCGCCGTCCGTGTCGGGACCGATGCGTGTCAGCATGCCGGTGTCTTCGCGGAACTGGTATTTGCCGGATGCCGAGGTCCAGACGGTGTTATTCTCGGTGAAGCCGTCGATGCTGAACGTGGAGCCGAAGGTTTCGACCACTGTGGCGATATTGACCAAGGTCCAACTGTTACCGACGGTGTCGCCGGCAGCCGAAAGATCCACGGCAAAGGTGCCGTCGAAAACAAAGGGCGCGGCCCCGGTGATGGTGTTGTTCACGCCAGTGGCGCCGATGGTGAAGGCGAGCTTGCCGGTGGACGAAAGCAAGGCACCGCTAAGACCGCTGACCTGGATGTTTCCGGTGTAGGTGTTCACACCACTGAGGACGACCTGCCGTCCCGCGGTTCCGGTGTTGGTTGATAGAAGCAGGATGCCGGTGCTGCCGCCGATAGGTGCGCTGACGGTGATCGTGGCGTTGTTCGCCAACAACGTGGAGGTTCCCGCGCCCAGAACGGTGATGCCGTTGCCGGCGAGGATGAAAGGAGAAAGGAAGTTGCTGGCGTTGTTCACCGTCCCGCCATTCAATGTCAGGTTGTCGATGGTGTAGGTGTTGATGTTGGTGGCGACCGAGCCGCTTTTGTAAACGAGGCTGCCCGATACAGCGAGGGAGTCACCGGCGAAGGCGAGGTTTGCAGCCCCGTTCAAAGGGGTGCGCAGCGAGCGGCCGGTCGGCACGATGTAGGCATTGCCCGAGGCGGGCGCCAGGGCGTTCGACCAGTTCAGCGCGGCGGCGAACGAACTGGTGTCGATGGCGTCCCCGGTGAAACCAGGGCCCGGGCCGGCGTTGAGGGTGACGTCGGCGGACCAGGCTGTCCCGGCCATCGCGATGATGACGGAAACCACCGGACCGCAGATAACGTTAGATCGGAACCTTCCGGAAAGCGGATGACGAATCGTTTTCATGTATGGATATGTTTTTGAATGATGGATGGGATGTGGAAACCTTTTTCTGATAGATACAACATCAGCGGATGAGCAGTATCGTGGCCAAACCCGCGCATTGAATCCACGCTCCCCCGAAATGGGGAGACTTGCGCGGCACCGCCCGACCACTGCGAATCATGGGTTCGAAAAGATCCGCATCCGGAATGATCTATCAACAATCAGACCGGATCCGGAGGTAAAAACACACCATCGCGATCATCACAAAACAGGTCCCGTCAACGAACTCATGATAGATTTCATGCATCCCGCCATCCCTCGAAAACAACCTTCATTCATGAAGCCTGACACGTCATGCCCATACCCGAGTGATCTCTGGACAATAGGACAAAAAAAAGACCGGGGCCCTTGCGGACTCCGGTCTTCGGATCCGGCCTGCGCCCTGTCACTCAGGGCCGCAGCACGACCTTGTAGAAGGCATTGCCCACGGGTGGCGAAGGATCGGTGAAGCTTGAGGTCCCGGCCGCCCCGCTGATGCCACCGGGCAACGGACTGACCGTCGTCCACGACCCTTCGGCCAATACCGTGCTCCGCTGGACGTCGAACGTGAGTCCGACGGCGCTTGGCCAGGTGATCAATCCGCCGGGCGCGCGGGTGGCGGCGAAACGCGAGGTGCCGCTGTTAGGGGTCAGGCCCAGGCGATACTCGGTAAGGTTGCTGGTGCCGTCCTTGTCGAAGTCGTCGGCGGCGGATTGGCCCAGACCGGGGAAATACGTGGTTTCCCAGGAATCTGGCATTCCGTCGTTGTCAGAATCGCTGCCGGCGGCAAGCCGGGTGAGCACACCGTCCGCCTCGTCGAACTGATAGTTTCCGGAGGTCCACTTGCGGGCTCCGACGGCTCCGGCATCGGCGGTGAAGCCGGTGACGGTGAACGTGGGGCCGTAAGTGACCAAGCCGGTCGTGGTGATCAGGTCCCAGTTGTCGCCCGCCGTGTTGCCGGCGCCACCCAGATCGATGTTGAGCGCGCCGTTGAGCGTGGCGGGACCGGTTCCGGCGATGACGTTGGTGACCGTGGTCGCTCCCGGTGCGAACCTGAGGCTTCCCGCGCTGCCGAGGGTGATTCCGGCGGTGGTCAGCTGCAGGTTGCCGGTGAAGGTGTTCACGGCGTTGAGGGTGACGATCCTGCCGGCAACGCCCGAGATGGTGAGCTCCTTGTTTCCCCCGATGCCGGCATCCACGATGATGCCGTTGTTGTTGCAGAGGATACTGGATGCCCGGGTCACATGGATCGCTCCCGCGAGAGTGAAGACCACGTTCGCATTGGTGGCGTTGGCGACCCATCCTCCGTCCAGCCCCAGATAGGGAACCGTGATGACGCCGGTGCCTTTGACGATGAACTGTCCACCGGTGGTGAACACCAGCCTGTCACCCGCGAACGTGTAGGGGTTCGCATCATCCACAGTGCGCAGCCCGTTGACGCCTACCAGATAGTTCTGCCCGGCGACGGGAGCGGTGGCATTGTCCCAGTTCAGACCGGTGGCGAAGGACGTGGTGCCCAGAATGTCAGGGTTGAGCAGCAGGTGCCCGTCGGCGAGTCCGTCGCCGTTGACGTCTCCCGGAATCGAGGTGATGTCGCCCGGGTTGGATTTCGCGGTTTCCTCCGCCTCATTGTGATAGGTGTCCAGATCCGGATCGCCGGCGCCGGATTGCAGCGCCAGCTCCGCGAGGGATGCGGTGCCGTTGTTGTCGCCGAAGTACTTGTCCTCCCAGATGTCTAGCAGGCCGTCGGCATCGATGTCGGCGGGAATGGAAATCGCGACCGTCGGACTGGAACCCGCGGTTTCCTCGGCTTCGTTGTTATGGGTATCTCCATCCGGATCATCCGCGCCCGTGAAACGCAGCGGATCCGCCTGCCCTGGCGTCGGCCAGTTGCCGAAATGGGTGGTTTCCCAATTGTCGCCGAGGCCGTCACCGTCGTTGTCGTCGCTGGCGGGATGGGTGCCGTTGGTTTCCTCCTCCTCGTTGGTGAAGCCATCGAGATCCGGATCCCCCGCGCCGTCCTGGGCGGCGACGTTCGCGAAATAGGCGAGTTCCCATGTGTCCAGCAAGCCGTCCGCGTCGGTGTCCTCCGGGGTGGAAACATCGCTGTTAGGAGCGGATCCTGCGATGTATTCGTCACGGTTGCTGGTGCCGTCGAGGTCGGCATCATCACCGGTGGCGAGGGCGGTCAGATTTCCGGGGAAGTAGGCATACTCCCAGTCGTCTGGAAGGAAATCGTTGTCGCTATCCGGGATGGCGGCGTTTTCCGGGCCCTGGTCATGGAGCTTCTCACGCACCCAACGGAAGAGCGCGCCATTCCAGATGCGGACTTCGTTGTAGGTCGCCGAGGCGGTGTTGTCGCCAGTCCAGGGTGAGTAGCCGAGCGCGTCGATGAGGTCGTTCAAATTGACCAGATTGACCGCGGTGTCGAAAGTCCCCTTTGCGGGACCGAGATCCGCCGCGTTGGACTTGGCCGAGTAGAACGTCACCCTCATGTTGCCGCCCGCGCCGGCCAGCGGCTGGAGCGTCATGACGATGTGATATTCGTCCGTGATGCCATACGGCTGATTTTTGTTAGGACTGTTGTTGACCACGCCGCCGTCGACAACCTCGGCCTGGTCGCTCGCGTCGTTCACGCCCTGCGTCCACGACATCATCAGGTATTCCGCATTGCTCGCGTGGAAATCGAAAATGCGGCTCCAGTTCTGGATCGTGTTCTGTTTGGCCCACAGCTCGATGGTCACCGGCGAGGTGTCCTTGGGCAGAAGGTTGGCACCGAGCTTGACGTAGTCCGACGCGGTCCTGAGCCCGCCGGACATGGTGATTCCGGTGGGGGTCTCAACGCTGTTGTAAGCGACGTCGTTCCCGCCGACATCGACCACCGTGGCATCGCTGCCGCCCACCGAATCAGCGAGGCTGCCGTTGAAACTCCAGCGGTGCTTCAGCGTGGAGGTGATCGGTGAAAGCGCGATGCTGTTGGGATGGGTGTGGGCCTCGTGCTCCTCGAAATCGGAAAAGGAATCCAGGTCGCTGTCCAGCGAGCCGTCCTTGCCAAGGTTGGTGAAGTATTTGACTTCCCAGGCGTCGTTCAGCGAGTCGGGCTCGGTGTCGGGCCAGCTCGCCGCATTGTTAGGAAACGTGCCGGAAGCGAATTCCACGGAATTGGTGACCAGATCACCGTCGAAGTCGCCGTTCGCGCCCTGAGCTGCGATGTTGCCGAAGTAGGTGATTTCCCAAGCATCCTTCAGGGTATCCGCATCGACATCCGGCCAGGAGCCATTACTGTTAGGATTGGTTCCGGCGGCTTGCTCGGCGAGGTTGCTGGCACCGTCGCCATCGGCATCACCGGTGCCGGACTGCAAGGCGAGTTCTTCGACTGTGGCGGAGCCGTCGTTATTGCCGAAGTACTGGTCCTCCCACAGATCGGAGAGGTTGTCCGCGTCGGTATCCGTCTGGATGACCGAAAGCACGCCGGTGGCCTCGTTGTACCGATAGAATGTCGATCCGCTGATCGACTTGGTCCAGAGCCGCGCGCCGGCCACACCGGCATCACTGGTGAAGGTGGGAATGGTGAAGGCGGCGTCGTAGGTTTCCGCCAGGGTTGTGGCCGCGACCAGCGTCCAGCTGGAGCCTACGGCGGTGCTGGCGGCGGTTAGATCGAGATTGAAGGCGCCGTTGAAAGCCGCGGAACCGGCCCCGGTGATCGTGTTGTTCACGCCGGGGGCGCCGATCACGAAATTGAAGTTGGATCCGGCATTCACCTGGAAGCGGCTGCGGTTGGCGGTCGGGAGTTCGACATTTCCGGTGAAGGTGTTGGCGGCGTTGCTGAAATGCAGGATCCGGCCGGCGGCGTTGGATCCGTTGTCAACGATCCTGATGATACCGGAACCACCGACCGGAGCCGAGATGACGGTGGGCCCTTGGATATGGACCCCCATGCCGAGGGGACCGACCGTCAGGCCGTTTCCCGCGAGGGTGAAGGTGCTGTCGTCATTGTCCGCCTGCCGCAGGTTGCCGCCATTGATCGTTAGGTTGTTGATGGTGATCGTGGTGTTTCCCGTGAAAAGCCCCTTGAACATCAGCGCGTCGCTCAGGTTCACTGCGAGGGCGGAGTCGCTCGTGATGGTCAGCGAGTTGCCGCCAAAGGTATAGGCCGGGGTGACCGTGGTGGGAGTGCGCAGCAGGAAGTTGGCATTGAAGTAATCATTGCCCGCCGCGGGCACCCCGCCGCCGACCCAGTGAAGGCCGGTATCGAATGACGAGCTATAGGGGGTGGTGTTGGCATCGTCGGCATTCATGTTGATGGAGGCCGCGTGGACTTCAGCCGTCGCGAAGACGACATTGGCGATTAGATACAATCGAATGGGTTTCATGAATAATCTGTTGGGTTTCTCAAAAATGCCGGGGCAAAGGGGTTCCGGCAGATTGCGAAACTAGGGGTGACGCCAGCGTCAAATCAACACATCACACCTATCTCCCCTTAATTGGGGAGATGGATCAGAAGCCGCCTTCCTTGATCTCGATGCGGTGTTTCCCGGCGGAAAACAGCCTTGGCCGCCAGCCTTCTGATAGATAAATGAAGCTGACGGTTTCACCAATGCTTCCAGCGTGAATGGATTGGAACCATTGATACCTAACGTGGATTGCATCTCTGCACAGCGGACCGAAGTCCGCGATGCTGCCGAAACCGCTGTAAGGAGTGACTCCGCAAATCGCGAAACACGCAAAAGGCGTGGGCGCGTGCCGGCGCTACTGCGGCCCGAGATATTTCACAACGGCCTCGGTGCGGGTGCGGACGTGGAGTTTGTTATAAATGTTGTCGATGTGGGAGCGCACGGTTTCGAATCCGATGCCGAGGTCCCAAGCGATTTCCTTGTAGAGGCTGCCCTTGGCGAGCAGTTCGAGGATCTGCGTCTCACGGGGAGTTAGATTATGCTCCTTGTTTCTGCTAGGAGGATCTCGGTGGAAATGCTGGACTACCTTGCGGGCGATGGCGCTGGACATGGGGGAGCCGCCGGCGAGGAGGTCGTCGAGCGCTTCGAGCAGTTTGTCCGGGGCGTCGCGCTTGAGCAGATAGCCGGAGGCTCCGGCGGCGAGGGCGTCGAAAATGCGCTCGCTGTTGTCATAAACGGTGACCATCAGGACGAGGACCGACGGATGGAGTTCCTTGAGTTTCGCGACACACTGGATGCCGGACATGCCGGGAAGCTGGATGTCCATCAGCACGACTTCCGGGCAGCTTTTGGCAAATCCTTCCAACGCGGATTCCGCGTTGGAATAAACCGTGACCAGCTTCCATGAGGAGCCGTTGACAATTTCCGTGAGGATGTCGCGGAGCGAGTTGTCGTCCTCGACGATCGCGATGGTATGGGGTTTCTTGGCCATCTAGGATTTGGAGCCGCGGGCATCCACCACGCGACAACTGAGGACTATGCAAGTGCCGCCCCCGGGTGACGAGTCAATCTTACAGGTTCCGCCGATTTCCTTGAAACGACTGGCTAAATTGTCAAGTCCGTGACCGCGGTCGCCTTTCTCCAGGTCGAATCCCACGCCGGTATCGCGGATGGTGAGATTGATTTCCCGCCCGTCAAAACCGAAGTAGAAGAACACCTCGCAGGGGCCCGCGTGGCAAAGGACGTTGTGAAACGCCTCCTTCACCGCCAGCGCGATATGATGGCGGACTTCCGAACCGAGCGGCAGCGCGGGGAGAAACGATGGGATCTCGAGCCGGCAGCGGATGGAGGAGTCGCGGAACATTTCCCCGGCCATCCCGGCGAGGTGTGAGGCGAGGTGATCGAGCGTATCATGGGCGGGATCGACGGCCCACACGAGGTCGTCCATGGCACCGATCAGGTCGCGGGTGGACTCGTTCATTTTCGTCAGGTGGCGTCGGGCGTTTTCGGGGGCTTTCTCGAGATCACGCTGGGCGAGGGCGGCGCTCATGTTGATGAAGGTGACACGCGTCCCCAGATCATCGTGCATGTCGCGGGCGATGCGGGTCCGGTCCTTTTCAAGGGCATTCTGGAATCTCAACCGCTCGAGCGAACGCTTGGCGCGCTGGCGGTGCCTCATGAAGATCGCAGAAGCTAACAGCCCGACGGTTCCCGCCGCGACGACCGGCCAGAACCAGAACTGCTCCCAGAATGGCGGATGAATCAGGATGCCGAGCGACACCTCGTCGCCCACCTCCTCGGTATCCCCTGCCAGGCCGATGGCGCGGAACGTGTATTTCCCCGGCGGGACATTCACATACGTGGCGCGGTGGGTGCTGCCGCCGATGACGTTGTAGGCCTCATACCAGGAAAGCGAATAGGTGTTAGACCGGCGGGCCGTGGGCGCGAGTTCCTGGACCGATGACCATTCTCCATGTTTCGACTGCTCGCCATCCACCAGGCCGATTCCCGGGCGCGGACTGCGCATGATCATCCGCGCGATGGCGGGGTCCCCCCCGTCGCGCTGCCAGCCTTGCGGCGAACCGGCGGGAGAAGTGGTCCTCGCGTCATAGGTGAAGGCGCCGTTCGCCCACAGCGAGGGACTGGCCTCTCCCAACGCGTGCAGGCCGAAATAATCGATGACGAGCAATCCGGTGGTGTCGGGGGAGCCGGATGTCAGGATGAGCTTGAGCTTCTTCGCGTTGCCCGGAATGTAAACCGGTTCGACACGGCGGGTCATCACCGAGTCTTCCGGCGAGGATTCCCAACCCGCGCTGCGGCCGATGCTCTGGAACCGTGATTGCGAGAGGATCCGGTTGTCCTGATCCAGCGCCTGGCAGATCAGGCTCATGCCGAGATCCGTTTCCTGCCAGCGTTCGTCGATGCCCTCCAACTGGCAGCGCAGCTTCACCTTGCCCGACGCCTGGTCCGCCTCCGCGAACGTGAAGGAATCCCCTAACATCTCCAGATTGAATCCGAAATCGAAGTCCAGCCGATGGAGGCCGGAGCCCAGCTCCAACAGCCCGCCGGAACCGTGCGGGATCTCGACCGCCATGGCATCGACGAACAGGTTGTTGAGCCCGAGCTTGAACCGCGCAGGGCTGTCGGTTTCCGCCGTGGCTTCCCGCACCTGTTCGGGAGTCCTCCTCGATTCCGGCGGAACGTAGAAAAAATCATCCGTGCTCCGCGCCACCCCGCTGATGCGGACCTCGTCAATGCATCCGGGAAACGGCTCGGCCTCCGCATTCTGATAGAAACTGCGGGCCTCGTTGCCGATCGCGAAATCACCGGTCCTGCCATTGAGATCGCCGGAGAGCGTGCCGCTGCCGATCCGCGTGGCAAGGGCGACCCCGGGGCGGATCCGCGTCCAGTAGAGCCTGACGTTGTTAGCGACTCCGCCGTTTCCATCGTAGGTGACGGCGACGTGGAACCAGCTCTTGGTATCGGGAGCGTCCGGACCGCTGTTAGGAATCGTGCCGATGGCCCCGCCGCTGGCCCCGCAATGAGGCAGCGGGATGAAGGCGAGGAAACCCTCCTTCTCGATGCGCAGGTTGAAAATGCGGTCGGCGCCGTCGCCTTCCATCGAGATCAGTTCCAGCGCGATGCCCGGAGCCTGCGCTGGCAGGACATCGAACTTCACGATCATTTCATAGGTGAAGGCCCCGTCCGGGCCGAAGTAACGGAATCCGGAATCGGCGTTGTCCTCGCCGCCGGTGGTCAGAACCGGTTTCGCGGCCAGGATCGCCCCTTGGAAATCCGAATTGCCGGGAGTCCCGCCGACGTTCGCATGGAAGGAAACCGAGTTCCCGAACCCCGCCAGCGCGGGTTGCCCCGCCCGCGCGCCATTGAGCAAGCCCGCCAGCGCGGTACCCGGCGCGACGCTGTCAGCAAATGGCGGCCCGCTTTCATCCAAGTGCCAGAGGTGGAGCGTGTGGGCATCCGGTTCGTAAGCTGGGTAGTCCCCCGGCTTCGCCCATGCGCCCGCGGCTCCGCAAAAATGCAGGAGCGGAACTAGCAGAAAAAGACGGCGGAACGGAAACGCAGGCACGGACGGATGGACTACGCTACAAACGCAAGCCGCCTCCGGCAATCCGCTTTCCCGCAGTCAAGTCGATGACATCCAGACGCTTTCTCTACCCCATTTACGGCACCACGCGGATGAAGGTGTTCGCGTCGGACATGGAAAAAAGGATGATGCGTGCGGGAGGCGGTGACCCGTTTCTTCCCGCTGACGAGCAACCCATCTCCCTCGCCGGGAAATGGGTTGCCGGATCCTACATGATTTCCCTCAGCTCACGGTGACTTGCACCACCTAGCTGTATCCGGGCAGCGTCGTGTCGCCATCCAGATAGGCGGCGCGGTATTCCCGGTGTTCCGCCACGCCGGGGGTGGCAAGAGGCCGCGTGTCCGCAAATGGACTGTAAAGATCCACGCCAAGATCCACCCAACCGCCACCGCTCGTGCGGCACTGGATCTTCACGCCGGTCCAGCCGCTCTTGTTCCAGTTGAAGGTCACGTTGCCCGCCGTGGCGTTGACCAATACCAACGTGGGGACTGCCGGGGCGGTCGAACCATCCGTCACGATGATCCCCAGGTCCTGGCCGATCGTCTCGGTGTAGCCCGGACGGGACTTGATGTTTTGGACCAACTTGCGGAGACGCACCATCGCGCCGGGCAGAATCGCCGCCGGATAGGCCGGCGGCGCCACCGTCCCCGGCAGCGTCGCGGGCAGCGGCGATCCCTCGTCGCCTTCCTTGATGAGGTTCTTGTATTCCACCGTCGCCGCCAGCGACTGGCGCTCGGCGGGGACACGCTCGTTGATTAGATAGATCACGTAGGCGATGTCCGTCTGCGTGGCAGTCACCTCCGCAGGCGACAGCCCGAGGGTGGCCGCGTAGTTCGCGAGTTTAAGGGCCGAAATTGGTCATCCATGGGATCGATTCGGTTTCACTGATAGGCACTGGGCTTCCTGGGATGATGTTATTTTCTGTTTTAAGGATTGGATCTCACGGGATACTTCCGCGATTTCGGAGTGACGCCGGTATCCAACCTTTCTATCTGCTAAAAATTCCTGTTGGATTGTCAATGTACCAAATCGGCATTATTTCAGCCACTTTTCACCCGCGCCGGGACCGGGCCTCCCCGTGGGTGACTCCCTCCATCAGATCCGGTCGTCATAGGTTCCCCTATCAGCCGCACCGCTTTCTGCGGGAAGCCGGCCACACCCCGCATCCGCCGGTGACGCTCCCGCCGCCCTCCAATCGCTCCCCTGATGGAGTTCTCACCGTTCCACGCGCGCCATCCAACTGGCCACGCGCGCCGACCCGGATCCCGTGGGATGCCCATCCCTTCCCACGGGCGGCGGTCCCCGCATCCGGGATGACTGTCCATCCGCACGGGAAGCGTGGATCCTCCGCAGGGAAGACTCCCTTTTCCCATGGCTGGCCGCCTCCGCACTTGGGACGGCACCCTCTTCCCCCGGGAAGCCGCCCGCGTGCCTGGGAACCGCATTCCGCCCGGAGGGAACCCCGCTTCGCCCCTCGTGACAGAAGCCGCCGGGCATGCCGGATTCCATTCTTCCCGAGGGAAAATCCAATCCTCCCCCGCAGAATCGGGAAAATCACGGGGCGGGGAGGGGGATTCCGAGTCTTTGGTTTTGTGTGGATTATGGCGTTGGCTTGATACGGAATTCCAAGCCCCGGCGCGTCTCTCGCCCCGTGTCGATTCGCACCCGGTTTTCAAAGCCACCGCCATTGATCCCCGTTCCCGGTCAGTCCCACCGCGAAACTCCACCGATTCAGATCCCCGCCTCCCTCTCCTGCCGAACCCGCGCCCGCGTGTTGATATCTGCTAGGGCCGCCGCCGGCGTCCCCACGGGAAAGACCCGCCGGATAGACGCACCCGCCACCCACTAAAGCCTTGTCAACTCAACGAATCCTGAAAGTTTCATCAGGGTAGGCCAGTGCCGGATATCACGTCCCCAGGTGCTACGAATAGATACTGTTCTGCTGAAAACTCAGGCTTGATGAAACTCCGATTTGAAACCCCAAGTGATGGATGGATGGCGATTCAGCTGAACGACCGCGAGATGGCTGTTTCCGATATTCCATGTGACTCACTGATGATGCTTACCTCCGCATTGGCGGGGATATTGTCCGGTAGTCCCTCCGAGATTATTGAGTGGTCCCTAGAACCTGAATATGCAGCGTGGATCTTCAGTAGGTCTGGCCCCAATCTTACATTTAGCCTGAGAGAGGATTCGGGTAGCGAGGCGATTGTTATTGAGCGAAACGAGCCGACAGTGATCGTTGACCAGATTCTTGCAGCACTATCCGACTTGTCCGAATGTGATTTCTGGGTGAAAGACGCTGAGGATCTGCATATCTGGAGCTGGCCGTTTCCAGCGAACGAACTCAATCGCCTGAAGTCAAAACGAGAATAGTTTCAAGTTTGAAGCGCGACAACGGGTAGTTGATAATATATCTCGTTCG
>JAZKEY010000017.1:0-180526 GCA_040386755.1 Verrucomicrobiota bacterium
CGCCGACGCGGGTCAATTCATTTTGTGATGTTTTTTGGAAGTTTTTTGAAACCGCGACTTAACCCGCTGAAAATGAAGGGAATATTTTGGAGTTTTGGGCGGAAGGATGATCTAACATGGGCAATTTCCGTTAAAACAAAAGTTTCGAGATCGAAACCATGGAGCAGATTCCGGTGACGAATCAGTCACTCCGGACAGCGATGGTTCCACAGATGCCGCCAACGGTTGCCATTGTATCCAAATCCTCTGCCATTCAAACGACTTCAGGCAGGCTTTTCCGCACGCGAAGGGTTACCGCAAATCCACCGTTGGAGGGCAAGGTGGCGACCGCCTCCCCCCCACATGCCTCAATGGCTGTGCGGACAATCGCCAAGCCAAGACCGGTCCCACCGGTATCCCGGCTGCGGGAACGATCCGGGCGGTAGAAGGGTTCGAAAAGCCGGGAAAGCTCGTCTGGAGGAACTCCTGGGCCATCGTCCATCACGGTGATTTCCACGAAGTCCGGGCCATTTTCGGCATGGATGGCGATGTTGGCCTCAAGTCCGGCATGAACTCTGGAATTCCTGATGAGATTCCCAAGGGCGCGGCTGAGCAACGAACTATCGGCGGCTACTGTTAGTTCGGGTGAGACATCGATTTCAGGAGCTTTCTCTCCTCCTTCGCGAGCGGCGACTTCCTGAATGAGCGGCTCAAGTGAAATCATTTGAAGGCGGGGCGAACGGTTGCCGGCTCGTGAGAATGCGAGGATCTCCTCAACCAACATGGCCAATTCCCCGGCATCGGATTCGATCTGCAGCAAATTGGGCTGTTCGGATTCCGCCAGTTTCATCTCAAGGATTCCAAGCCCTGTCCGCAAGCGGGCGAGCGGAGCACAGAGCTCATGGGCTGCATCGCCGAGAAACCGCTTTTGGCCGGAAATCAGATGATCGAGGCGGCTTGCCATCGTCTCAATCGCCTGCCCCAGGTTTCCGAGCTCATCATTTCCCCGGGTAGGCAGCGAAACATTGAAGTGGCCCGCGGCGATGCGATCCGCAGCCACCGTTAGACGGCGGACGTAACGGGTGATTCCCCAGACAAAGGGAGTCCAGAAGGCGATGCTGAGAGCGAGAACCGCCAAGCCCCCCCACAACCACGGCTTGAAATCGAAAAACATTCCCGAACCGTCCAGGCTATCCGCGTGGACCAAAAGCAACCGGGGATGACGGGGCTGTCCGGGAAGCCCGGGCAACATCAGTTGAACGCCGGCCCAGTAGCCATCGCCATTTGCTCCCCGTGTCAAAAAAACGGGGCGACTGGGAACTAACGGATCATCAGGGCGAATACCACGATTTCCAGGAAAAGGTCTTCTGCCCGGTGGAGGCGGCCTATCCTCGAAATCGTCGTGAAGCGGCAAGCCCTCATCGTCCGGCGGGCCATCCTCACCGATCGGAGGCGGCCCGCGGCGAATGGGCGGGCGGGGTTGGGGTGGAACCGCGGTCCTGGCCCGGTCCAACACGTTTTGGGGAATCTTGAACGGAATGCCGCCGGCATTCTGCGGATCAAACATCGCAGCCCTAACATTTTTCTCCCGCGCGATGGGCTCGATCAGCTCGTTCCATTCGGAGGGTGGGTGATAGAGAATTTTCTCGCGGGCGACGTCCCCGAAGGCACGGAGCCTGTCGCCTGCGGAGCCGCTGAGGAGTGAATCCAGGCCGAGCCCCAACTGCCAGCCCACGAATCCGACGAATGCCAGGGCCAGGATCAGCAGATGAAGGAACAACCAACCTAACACCTTTGCCAGCAGGGGGAAATACGGGCGGGCTTTCATGGCTGGCTGAAATCGGAAATCTCCGGCTCGTGAAGAGAGTATCCAATGCCGCGGATGGTGCGGATGAACCTCGGGTTCTTCGCGTCGTCACCAAGTTTTCTCCTCAGCGACGAGACATGCACGTCGATGGAACGGTCGAAGACATCGAAGCGCCGCTCCGACACTTCCTCGATGAGCCGCTCGCGGGTTTTGACGCGGCCTTTTGATTTGAGAAGCGCGGCGAGGATGGCGAACTCCAAAGTCGTTAGATCGAGCGGGTTGTCTCCCAGGACCACCGTGTGGGTGTCCTCGCACAGACGGAGCGATCCCGCGCTGAGTTCGCGAAGCCCGTCATCATCGTTCACCCGCGCGCGTGAACGGCGGGTGACCGCGCGCAGGCGGGCTAACAACTCACGGGAGGAAAAGGTTTTCGGCAGATAGTCGTCAGCGCCGATTTCGAGCCCGACGATGCGGTCCGCCTCTTCACCCAGCGCGGTCAGCATCAGGACCGGGACATCGGATTTCTTCCGTAGCTCGCGGAGAACGGCGAAGCCATCCATGCCCGGCATCATCACATCGAGGATCACCGCCTCGTAAGGGCTTGCCAGTGCTTCCGCGAGGCCCTCCGGACCATTGTGGCGGAGTTCCACATCATAGCCCATCGGGGTCAAATAATCGCGGATCAAGCCAGCGAGCTTGCGATCATCATCGACGACAAGGAGCCGAGGATTCCCCTGAATTTTCATCATCGGAAAATCTATTAGCAGGCGTTGCGGGAACAAGCCCATCGCTTTTACACAAATTTTACATTTTTGCGGGTGAATCCACACACGGAGTTCACAAGCCGACGGTTCCATAGGTGTCGTTCCCCATGGGAATGAAACAACAAGCCACTTACCAATTCATGAAAACAACCCGAATCCACTTGTTAATCGCCTTGGCCGCCACCGTCAGCAGCACCACTCTCACCGTCAGCGCCAAGGAGCCCAAGCCACCGCAACCCCTGCTTCGCGTCCTTGATGCCAACCGCGACGGCGAACTTTCCCCGGACGAGATCGCCAACTCCTCGAACGCCCTGGGCGACCTCGACAAAAACGGTGACGGCCAACTCACCCACAAGGAGCTCACGCCCCCACCGCCGAAAAAGGACAAAAACGCGGACATGGGCCCACCTCCTCCAGCCAAGCGCCCGCCGCTGTTGATCGCCGTGCTGGATCTCGACAAGGACGGCATTATTTCCGCCGACGAAATCGAGGATGCCCCGACGTCCCTAGCAACGCTCGACAAGGACGCCGACGGCACCATTTCCAAGAAGGAACTGAATCCAGGAAAACCTCCGCGCAAAACGGACGCCTGATAGATATTCCATTTCCTGAAAGGGAAAACCCATTGCGCCACGGTCAATCCGTGACAAACATCGAAACCTGATACATCCATGAAAACAACAACCATCCAAATGGCACTCGCCCTGGCAGCGTGCATCGCGGCCACAGCCCAGCCACCCCGTCAACGGGACGACCGGCGTCCGCCGCCGATTCCTCCCGTATTTGCAATCCTCGATACCGACCATGACCGGGTGCTGTCCGCCGAAGAGATCGAGGCCGCGGCCGGAATTCTCTCCGCTCGCGACAAGAACGGCGATGGTGAGGTCTCCGTGGAAGAATTGCTCATGCCGCCTCCACGTGACCGGAAGCCACCCCGGAAACCGGAAATCCCGCGGGATCCTCCACCTAACAAGCCACCGGTGCCACCGGTGATCGCTGCGTTGGATGTGGATCACGATGGCACGGTTTCCGCCGAGGAACTTGCCGGCGCACCTGAATCAATGAAGGTGCTCGACAAGAACAGCGACGGCGAGCTTTCCCCTGAAGAACTCCGCCCGTTCGGACCGCCGCCACCGCGCGATGACGGGAAGAACGAAGGCGTCGAATGAAAAACCCGATCCCGCTCCGGTGAATCACTGGAGCGGGATTTTCAGTCCGGGACAAACGTTAGACCTCGTCCCAAAAGCCGTGGATCTTGTCGATTTCCCGGCGGTCGCGCTTGGTCGGGCGGCCTTTGGCGGCTTCCTGTTTCGCGGTCTGCCAGAGTTTGAGCGCTTCGTAAATCTCCGGCTTGGTTAGATCCTCGTAACAGGCTTGGGCTTCCGGAGCGCCCACCCGTTTTTCGATCACCGCTTTCACGGAGATGTGCCGGACTCCGGGCCCTTCGAAGAAAGGGATTTCCAACAGATCCCCCGGCTGCATGGGTGATGACGGCTTCATGGGATGGCCGTTGCGTTTGACTTTTCCGTTAGCGCAAGCCTCCGCCGCGAGGCCGCGGGTTTTGAAAAACCGGGTGGCCCACAGCCATTTATCGGCGCGCGAGGATTCGGACATGGCGGGACAATCTGCATTTCGCCGGGGAAACACGCAACAACGACCTCCGGTTCCCAAAATCAGCACCGAACAAAATCCCGCCATCACACTTGCGGGATGACGACCCGGCCCGCTAAAACCGGGCGTGGCCGCAAAGAACATCGTTTATTTCGACTTGGAAACCCAACGCAGCTTCGGCGACGTGGGGGGATTCTCGCACAAGGCCAAGATGGGCGTCTCGGTGGCAGTGACCTACAGCACGGCCCGCGGGACTTACGAAATTTATGGGGAAAACGAGATGGAGAAGCTCGGCGAGGAACTGGTGAGGGCGGATCTGGTCGTCGGCTGGAACCACTTGCAATTCGATTACCCGGTGCTCCAGCCTTACGTTTTCCACACGCTCGGCGAGCAGACCATCAATCTCGATATGATGCTGGAGCTCGAAAAAATCATGGGCCACCGGCTCAAGCTGGACTCCGTCGCATCCGCCTCGCTCGGCATGGGAAAAACCGCCGACGGCCTGGACGCGCTGCGGTGGTGGCAGGAGCACAAAAAATCCGGTGATTTCGAGCCGCTGCGCAAAATCGCGGAGTATTGCGCATTCGACGTGAAAGTCACCAAGTGCGTCCACGAATACGCCCTCGAACACGGGCTGCTCAAATACGACGACAAGAGCGGCAGAGTCGCCGAAGTGGCCGTGGATTGGAAATAATTCAGACCAGGCCCATCTGCCCAAGCACCTTGAACACCGTCCAGATGAAGACGAGGATCAGGGCGATGATGTAAACAACCGCGGCGGCTTCGATGGAGGAACGGGTCATGGCGCGCGCGTTTTAGTCCCGCGGGAGGATTTCGCCAAGGGGAATTTCAATTCCCGACACGCTCATTTCCGGACTTTCTGTTTCTCCCGCACATTGAAGAGAATCTGGCGGATCAACGGCACCGGAGCGAACCAGATGACCGTATCCTTGCCACGGATGTTCACGAGGTAGCGGTTCTTCTCCTTCTCCGATCCGATGACTTCCACGGTCGCTCCGCCCCAACCGACGTCGATGAAATCCCGCGTCGCGATCTGGGCGGTGAAATCACATGGCTGCATCGGCACCTGTTTGTTCTGGGCTTTGAACTGCACGGTCACGACTTGATCGGCACCATCCACCATGATGGTCATCCGGCTGTACGGCCCGAGCCGGATGTCATAATTATAAATGATCATCCCCGGAGGAAATCCCGGAGCGACTGCCTTGAAGCGGCTGACAGGGCCGATCCGTTTCGGAAGCAATCCTTCCGCTTTGCCACGCGGCATCAGATAGGTCACCGGCGCGGTGGGAGTGAACCCGGGCAAGCCATCGAAAATCACCACTTCCGGATGCGGTGCCAGATCATCTTCGCCCACCTTGTAGCTGGCGAAAACGACTCCGAGTTCATCGATCTGGACACCAAACCCTCCTTTGACCTGCTCAAGGGCGGTAGGCTTGGTGATGACGATGCCCTGCGCTTTCGGCTTCTCCGGCGTCCATTTGGAAATGTAGGCATGATCCGCTTCGGATAGATCCTTTGTTTTCAATGTCACCACGGCCCCGGTGTCTTCCCTCCGGATCTTCGCCTCGGAATTGTCCGCGCTCTTGGATAGAAGAACTCCGGAAAGCACATTTCCGGTTGCTGCCTGGGTCCAGATCCGGCTTTCATCAGCCATCGCCGCGACTGCGGAGACCACCCAGAGGCAAACACATAGAAACGGTTTTGTTTTCATGGATTGAACTGGATTGGATTCCTATCAGGTCCGGAGTGCGGGACGAGGCAAATCGATTACCGCGCTGTCATATCGGCATCGAGTCAACGTCATCGCTTCCCGAAAGCCGCCGTCAGCGACGCCAGGTCCGCGGGTGCGGCGCGGTCGGCGGTGAGGATCGCGGCTTTTTGCAGGGAGATGATTTCGGAAATCCCCTTGCGCGAGAGTTCGAGCATGGCGGTCATTTCCTCCGAGGAGAAAACGGCCTCCTCGCCGCTGCCCTGGACTTCGACAAACTCCGAGGTCTCGGTCATCACGACGTTGAAATCCACCGACGCGTCCTTGTCTTCCGGGTAGTTCAGATCGAGGACGGGCACGCCCTGATAGACTCCGGCGGAGACGGCAGCGACGAGCTTCTTGATCGGGAACTGCTTGAGCTTCCCTTCCGCCATCAGCTTGTTGAGGGCGATGGCCATGGCGACGCAGCCGCCGCTGATGGAAGCAGTGCGGGTGCCGCCGTCGGCTTGAAGGACATCGCAATCGATCCAGATCGTGCGCTGCCCGACTTTCTTCAAATCCACCACGGCCCGCAGCGCGCGGCCGATGAGGCGCTGGATCTCGGATGAACGGCCATCGAGCTTGCCACGGGAAATGTCGCGGGGTTTCCGTTCGAGCGTCGAGTAGGGCAGCATCGAGTATTCCGCGGTGAGCCAGCCGCCTTCGACGCGTTGGGCACGCATCCAGCGCGGGACGTCCTCCTCGATGGTGGCGGAGCAGATCACCCGCGTGTCGCCGAAGGAGACGAGCACGGAGCCGGTGGCGTAGGGTGCCACGTTCGGGATGAAAGAAATCGGACGGAGTTGGTCGTTCTGGCGACCGTCTGGACGTGTCATGGAACGAGTCAAATCAACCCGGACGCCCGCTGCAAGCGCGGAGAGGCCACCCTCCGTCAAACAAGGCCAGCCCCTCATCCGTTAGACACGGCGAAGGATCACTCTTCCGGCACTTCCGATTCCGGCACCACCGTGGGCGGCACTTGCGGTTCCTGAGGAAGCGAAAGGCTTCTCTGGGCCATTTCGTTCTGGGCGCGTTTGATCGCCTCGCGTTTTTCGGCGAGAGCCGCCTGATACTGGCCCATCTGGCCGGGTGTTAGGATGCCGTCGAAGCAGCGGAGAATTTCCTCCATTTCCTGGCGGTGGCGGTTCATGACGCTGTTCCGGACCTCCTCGGGATTGGTCATGGTGACCTTCTCGCCCATCTGGTTGAGGAGCAGGACGCTGTCCGCGGAGAGTTCCTTTTTCGGAGTGGGCAGGATCGATTTGTCGAACAAGAGCGAGGCGGATGCCGGGATCGACTGCAGATCGGACTTCGATTTCTGGCGCAGCCGGCTGGCGACGTCCTCGCGCTGTTCCGGGGAAAGGGGGATGAACTCAATGGTGTCCGCGAGCATCCGCTGGGTGCGGGATTCGATCCGGTTCTCCCGCGCGAGGATCTGCATTTCCTGAAATTGTTCAAACTGCTCGGGAGTGAGGATTTTCCGGAGTCCTTCCTCGACCGCCTTGCCGCGGGTCGCCAAATCCTCGAGCGCGGACACATCCACATTCGTGGTGGCCTGCACATCGGTGACGAGCTGGATGACAGAACCTTGCTGATCGATCGACAGGCCCAGCGCTTCCGTGAGGCGCAGCATTTTCGCTTCCTCGCTCGTTTTCGGCCCTTTCTCCGCTTGATCGGCCAGCGGGAATTCCCCGGCCTTCACCTCGGTCGGGCGCTTGCCGCTGCCTGCGGACGTCCGGGGATTGGTCTCCGTGCGAGGCGGGCGGGCGGGAGCGGCATCCTCGGTTTTCGAAGTCACCGGAGAAACCGTCGTCCCGCCGGGCTTGGCGATCCAAGCGAGGGAAAACCCGAGCAGGGCGGTGGCGGCGGGGATGAGGAAATTGGATTTCATGAATTGCGGATGGAGCGGATGGCGGCAGCCATATCGGGCGCGCGGAAGGTGGAGGAACCGGCAACCATCACATTCGCCCCGGCGGCAAAGCAGCGGGCGGCGGTCACGGCGTCGATGCCTCCATCCACTTCAACGTGGTAGCTCAGGCCATTTGTCTCCCGAAATTTCACCGCAGCCTCGATTTTCCCCAGCACTTCCGGCATGAACGCCTGCCCGCCGAAGCCGGGGACTACCGTCATGCACAGCAGCAGGTCGATCTGATCAAGATACGGCTCGGCCGCTTTCAACGGGGTCGCCGGATTGATTGCCAACCCCGCCTGGCAACCTGCCGCGCGGATGCGTTCGAGCGTTTCCGAAACATCATGTTCCGCCTCCACATGCACCGTGATCAGGTCCGACCCCGCCGCGATAAACCGCTGCAAATAGTGATCCGGCCGCGAAATCATCAGGTGCACATCGAGGAAAATGTCGTTCGACTCATGCACCGCATGGATCACCGCCGGGCCGAAGGAAATGTTGTCCACGAAATGCCCGTCCATCACATCCATGTGCATCCAGTCCGCCCCGGCATGGATCGCCCGGCTGACTTCCTCCCCGATGCGCGAAAAATCCGCCGCCAACAACGATGGGGCAATCACCCGGTCTTTGAAATTTTTAGGAATCACGGGCGCGATACGAACCACGGATTCCCCCGCCCCGCACGGAAAATTTTCCCCGGCGCAGGAAACGGCGTGCGTCGCCGGATGCCATCCATTACCCCTCCGGCGTGGAAAACGACGGCCCCATCATCGACCTGCACAGCGACGCCTATTTCATGGGCCAGGCGCTGCGAGAAGCCCGCAAGGCCTACGCCGCCGGGGAAGTCCCGTGTGGAGCCGTCGTCGTCCGCGAAGGCCGGATCATTGCCCGCGCCTGGAACCAGGTGGAAACCCTCAAGGATGCCACCGCCCATGCGGAAATGCTCGCCCTCACCGCCGCTCAGGAAGCTCTCGGCGATTGGCGGCTGGAAAAATGCACCCTCTACGTCACCAAGGAACCTTGCCCGATGTGCGCCGGAGCCATCGTCCATTGCCGGCCGGAACGCGTCGTTTTCGGCTGCCCGGACAACAAAGCCGGTGCCGCCGGCGGCTGGATCAACCTGCTCGAAGCCAATCCACCGCTCAATCACCGCTGCGATGTCACCGCCGGCGTGCTCGGCGAGGAATGCGTCTATTTACTCCAAAGTTTCTTCCGCGAAGCCCGTGAGCGGAAGAAAATCGAGCGGCTAAACGGTGATACCCCCGATCCGGAGGCCTGAGACTCTCCCTTTTCGTGCAAAACGCACGCCGGGACGCTCTACCTCAGGAGGAAGAGCATCGCCGGATGTCCCCGGACGCTCTACCTCGGGAGGAAGAACTTCGCCGGATGTCCCCGGATGCTCTACCTCGGGAGAAAGTGCTTCGCCGGATGTTCCCGGACGCTCTACCTCGGAAGGAAATGCTTCGCCGGATGTCCCCGGACGCTCCAGCTCGGGAGGAAGAGCACCGCCGGACATTCCCGGATGCTCCGGACAGGGAGACGGAGCACCGCCGGATCCCGCACGCCCAGCCAACGCTTGCACCGCCCGCCGCATCCCTTTAGGAAATCCCCGTGGCCGCGAAACCGAAGACAACTCCCGTCAAATCCGGAAATTTCTTCGCGGTCGTCGGCAGTGACGAAGGCCTCGTCCGCGAAAAGGCCCTCCACCTCTACAACGAACTCACCGGCGGCGTGGACGATGGTTTCACCCACGAGACCATCGACGGCATCGCCGACAACTCCGAGTCCGCCTTCGAAATCTGCTCCACCACCGTCCAAGCCCTGCTGACGATGCCGATGTTCGGCGGCGACAAGGTCGTCTGGCTGCGCAACGCGAATTTCTTCGCCGACAACGTCACCGGCCGCTCCCAACGCACCGAAGCCGGGGTCGAAAGCCTCCGCGCCACCCTCGAAAAAGGCATCCCGGACGGCGTGAAATTCCTCCTCACCGCCCAAGGCATCGACAAGCGCCGCGGCTTCTGGAAATTCATCGAAAAAGCCGCCGACGTCCAGGTCCACGACCGCATCGACACCAGCCGCGACGATTGGCAGGACCAAGTCGCCTCGCTCGTCACCAAACGCGCCCGCGAACTCGGCCTGAGCTTCCACCGCGACGCCATGGAGCTCTTCGTCATGCTCGCCGGCGAGCAATCCCAACAGATCGGCAACGAGCTGGAAAAACTCGATCTCTATCTGGGAGAAGAACGCCGCGAGGTCACCGAGGAAGACGTCCGCGTGCTCGTCCCGCTCAGCCGCGCCGCCGTCGTTTTCGAAATCGGCAAGGCCATCCAGCTCGGCAACGCCGCCCGCGCCATCCAGCTCATCGACCAACAGCTCGAAGCCGACGAATCCGCCATCGGCATCATGCGCGCCTCCATCATCGGCGTCGTTAGAAACCTGTTCATGGCCAAGCTCATCATCGAGAAGTTCAAGGTCGCCACCGGCAACTACAGCGCCTTCTCCGGCGGCCTCAACCGCCTGCCCGAAGCCGACCGCGCCTGGCTCCCGCAGAAAAAGGACGGCTCCGGCGTCAACGTCTTCCCCATCTTCCTCGCCGCCGACAACGCGAAAAACTTCGAGCTCGCCGGCCTCCAGAAAGTCATGGAAGCCACCCTCAAGGCGGACCAGGCGCTCGTCACCACCGGCCTCGACCACCGACTCATCCTCCACCGCCTCATCGTGGAAATCGCCTCCGCCAGAAAATCCCCCGCCCGCCGCCGATGAAATTCCTCATTCCCGCCATCCTCATCGGCCTCGTCGCCGGGCTGCTGGGCGCGCTCTGCGGCGTTGGCGGCGGGCTCGTCATGGTGCCCGCTTTCATCACCTTGTTAGGCACCGAGCACAAGCAGGCCGTCGCCACCTCGATGGCCGTCATCATCGTCACCGCCCTCGCCGCCACGGCGAACAACTCGCGGATTGTCGGCCTCATCGACTGGCGGATCGTCGCCACCGTCGGCCTCGCCTCCGCCGTCGCCGCGTGGTTCGGCACCGACCTGATGCGCTCGCTCAGCAACCACACGCTCACCCGCATCTTCGGCTGCGTGCTCCTCGTCTTCGGCGTGCGGATGTTGTGGAAGGGCTAACTGATGATTTCCTGGATCGGCCCGCCGTGTTCGACGAGGCGGGAAACCGTGCCGAGCGACGGGATTTCCATCTTGGTGTGATCGATACCTAACTGCCGGAGAATGGTAGCGTGGAGGTCGCTGTGGTAGTGGGGGCTTTCCACGGCCTTGTAGCCGACTTCGTCCGTCGCACCGTGGACCACGCCGCCCTTGATGCCGCCGCCGGCGAGCCAGCAACTGTAGCCTTTCGGGTTGTGATCGCGGCCAGTGGTGTTTTGCGACCACGGCGTGCGGCCGAATTCGCTGGTCCAGACGACCATGGTTTCGTCTAACATTCCGCGCAATTTGAGATCGCGGATGAGGCCGGCGATGGGCTTGTCGGTGGCCCGGCAGAGCGGCTCGTGGGTCTTCATGTCGCCGTGGGCATCCCAGCCGCCGTTGCCTCCGCCCGAGTTGCAGATCTGGATGAAACGCACGCCGCGTTCCGCCAGGCGGCGGGCGAGGAGGAGTTGTTTGCCGAACTCCGCGGTCTCCGGACGGTCGATGCCATACAGCTCTTTGACATGGTCCGGCTCGCGCGAGAAATCGACGGCCTCCGGCGCGGACATCTGCATGCTAGCGGCGAGTTCGTAGGCCTTGGCGCGGGCTTGGATATCGGAATTGACCGCGTAACGCTGGCGGAATTTCTGGTTCATTTCGTGGAGCACCTGCGCCTGCCGGTCGCGTTCGGCGCTGGAAGTGCCCTTGGGCGGATGCAGGTTAGGGATCGGGATTTCACCGGCTTGGAACGGCGTCGCCGAGTAGGTCGCACCGAGATAGCCGCCGGTGAGTTGCACGGGTGAGGAAGGTCTGCCGATGTTCACGAAGGTCGGCAGGTTGTGGTTCACCGAGCCGAGCGCGTAGGAAATCCAGCTGCCGAACGTGGGATGCTCGAACGCACGGCCGCGGTGGCCGGTGCTGGTTTCGATGACGGCCGGGAAATGGTTAGACTCGTGGCACCACATCGAGCGCACCACCGCGATGTCGTCGATGACCCCGCCGACATGCGGAAACCAATCGGATACCGGGATACCGGATTTCCCATAACGGGTGAAGGTCCGCAGGCAGGGAATGACGGGCCGCCTCATGGACGCCTGGTTGTCGCCGAAGCCGATGGCGTCGATGAACTTGCCCGCATGATCGTTGCCCTTCGGATCAAACGTGTCGATGTGGCTAACACCTCCGCACATGAAGAGGAAGATGACGGACTTCGCCTTGGGCTGGAAATGAGGGCCAAGGATGGCGTCCTTGATTTCGCCCTCCTGCGCCCACAGTCCGCCGAGCGCGGTGCCGAGAAATCCGCCGCCCGCTTGAAAGAGGAAGTTGCGGCGCGAGATTCGGCCGCAGGGGAATGGGTTACCGGACATAGGTGAATTCATCGAGGTTGAAAATGAGCCACGAGAGCTGCTTGAGGCGCTCCGGGTTGTTTTCCAGATAGGCGGCGGCACGGTCGATTTCCGGCGGGCTCGGGGGCCGGGCGATGGTCAGGCGGTAGGCCAGATCAATCGCGCGGGTCAGATCGCCGCCGGACTCGGTTTTCAAACGGGCGGCGAGTTCGGTGGTCGCGGTTTCGATTTCCGGGCTGTTCATGAGAAACAGCGATTGCGGCGCGGTGACCGTCTGGGTGCGGACCGGGCAAGGGACGCGGCCGTCGTCCACATCGAAGGACTGGAGGAAACCGGGCGTCACGTCGCGGCTCGGCGAATAGCCGCGGATCATGTAGGCGGCGCGGCGCTTGGCGCCCGCATTCGGTTCGAATGAACGGCCACCGACTTGCAAATCGAGGCTGCCGGCCGCCGCGTGGATGGCATCCCAGATCGGCTCGGCTTCCAGACGTTGCAGGCGGAAATGCCAGAGGAAGGTATTTTCCGGATCGATCTTGTGGCTCGCGATGGCATCGGCCGGAATTTCCGAACTCATCCGATAGGCCTGCGAGGTCACCATCAGCCGGTTCATCGCCTTCATGCTGTAGCCTTGCTTCACGAATTCCGAAGCGAGCCAGTCGAGCAGCGCCGGATGCGAGGGCTCATCCGGTTCCACGCCGAAATCGCTCGGAAGCTTGTGCAGCCCGACGCCGAAATGCCATTGCCAGAGACGGTTGACGGCCACGCGGGCGAACAGCGGGTTGGAGGGATTTGTCAGCCAATCCGCGAACGCCTCGATCCGCCCGTCGCGGAAATCGTAGTCACCGTTAGAAAACGGCCAGCCCGGTTTCACCTCCTTATCAAGCTCCGGCCTAGCAGGTTCACCGCTGGTGAGGATGTAGCTTTTCAACTGCTCGCGGCTGCGATCCACGTCCACCGTGTTGAACACGGGAAGCTCCGGCGCGCGAATCCCCCGGCCCGCCTCGTCGACCTTCCTTTTTAAATCGCGAAACGTGCCGATCGCATCGGCTGGCAGCGCTTCCTCGATCTTGTCATTGTCGATGCGCAGGATGGGAAAATAATCGTCGGCGATTTTTTGCTCGGCCACCGTCCGCTCCTTCTCGGATTTCCGGATGACCGCTTGCACTTCCGGCGGGAGCATCGCGATGCGTTCCTCGCGGAGCTTCGTCTTGTAGGGGTCGAGAAATGCGGCGAGTTCCTTCTCGAAGGGCGCGCGCTTTTTCTGCGTTTCCTCCATCGCCTTTCCGGCGGCGACGAGATCCTGGGCGCTTGCTAGATTCACCTTCTTCACCACCAGCGGATCGAACAACGCCTTCATCGAATAATAATCGACCTGCGAGACCGGATCGAACTTGTGATCATGGCATTTCGCGCAGCCGATGGTCAGCCCCATGAAAGCGGTCGAAACGGTATCCACCGCGTTAATCGCAAGGTCCTGCGGATCCGCCCCGACACCGCGCGCCAGGAATCCCAACGCGAAAATGTCGCCCGGCCGCGGCTCCTTGCGTGACCGGAAGCCCGTGTCCGACATCTGCGTCCGTTCGGTAACGCGGCGGCCCGTCAGCTGGAGCTGCACGAATTGGTCGTAAGGGAGATCGTCGCGGAGCGCGTTGATCACCCAGTCGCGCCAAAGATGGATGCCCGATCCCGGCCCCATTTTTTCATCCAAATCCGCATAACGCAGGACATCGAGCCAATGGCGGGCGTAGCGCACCGCGTGTTGCTCGCTGGCCAAAAGCCGGTCCACCACCTTTTCATAAGCATCCGGCGAAGTGTCCGCGAGAAAAGCCTCCTGTTCCGCAGGCGACGGCGAAAGTCCGGTCAGATCCAGATGGACGCGGCGCAGCAAGGTGAGCTTGTCCGCAGGACCGACCGCCTTGAGTTCCTTGGCAGAACGTTCCGCTTCAAGAAACCGGTCGATCGGATTGGCCAAAACACTTTCCGGGACCGGCGGACGGGTGACGGGAGCCAGCGACCACAGAAGTTCTTTGGCAATGCCGACTTGAGACGAACCCGCAATGGCGGCCCCGGCAAGCATCAGGTTCATCCGGCGCAACCGCACGTGGAAGAATGCAGGTCTCAGTTTTGAAATCCTCATCATGATCAAGAATGGAACCCCTCACAACGAAGATGAGGAGATCATACTTTCGACGGGATTCGACAACTATCCAATTGGATAGCAATCCCGATCAGCCCGTGGGATTTCCGCCGCATTTCCTTGGTTGAATTTGGCTCGTCATGAGAGGCGAACTGCTCGATTAAATCGTGCCCCGATGAGTCACCCGTCAAACCCTCCCCAGGAAATCCGGCATCTGCGCGATCTCTCGCCCCAACAGGTCCGCTCGGGATTGGCGGCTTGGCTCGGATGGCTGTTCGACGGGCTGGACATGCATCTCTACACGCTGGTGGCGACGGCGTTCGTGGCGCAATTGCTGATGACGAACGAGGCGGATCCGGCGGTCGGGCAGAAGGCGTCGATCATCCAAGCAGCGTTCCTGGTCGGGTGGGCGCTAGGCGGCGGATTCTTCGGGCGGGTGGCGGATCTGATAGGGCGGAGCCGGGCGCTGGTGCTGACGATCCTGACCTACGCGCTTTTCACCGGGCTGTCGTTTTTCTCGCAGGAGTGGTGGCACCTGCTGGTGTTCCGGTTTCTCGCCGCACTCGGCATCGGCGGCGAGTGGGCGGTGGGGGCTTCGCTTCTATCGGAAACATGGCCGAAGAAATGGCGGCCATGGATCGCGGCAACGCTGCAGAGCGCGGTGAACTGCGGGATTTTGTTAGCCTGTCTGGCGGGAGCGTTGTTGAAAGGCCATCCACCGCAATGGATTTTCCTCGTCGGGGTGTTGCCGGCATTCATCACGCTGTGGATCCGCCGCGCGGTGCCGGAGACGGAAGAATGGACGGAAGCCCGGAAAGGCCAGCCCGCGCCGAAGATCCGCGAGCTGTTCGGACCGGAAGTAAGAAGCATCACCTGGCGGGTGATGTTGATCTGCGCGGTTTCGCTGACGGCGCATTGGACGTTCATGTTCTGGCAACAGAGCTACATCCGGACTCTGGCGGAGGTCGGCACTTCGAAAGTGGCGAAGGATCATGCGACGGTGATGGCCTTGCTGTGGATCATGGTCGGCTCGCTGATCGGGAATTTCACGGCCGGCGCACTGGCGAAGCTGATGGGTTACGGCAAGGCGATCGCGCTGATGTTAGGCGGCTATTTCGTGGTGATGTGGATCACGTTTTCCAGCGTTCACGATTTACAAACGACCTACGCGCTGTTCGCGGTGATCGGACTGATGCAGGGTTGCTTCGGGCTGTTCACGATGTGCCTGCCGCCGCTGTTCCCGGTGCTGCTGCGGAGCACGGGCGCGGGTTTCTGTTATAACATCGGCCGGATCCTGTCAGCGGCGGGCGTGGTGTTTTTCGGGATTTTCAACAAGGTGCAGGGCGACTTCGCCGGAGTGCTGCTGATGGCGTCGTGGCTGTTCATCCCGGCGGCGGTGTTCGCGCTGCTGTTGCCGTGTCCCGAAAAGCACGAATCAAAGTGAGGCGAGTTTTTCCCCGACCACTTGCAAGACCCGGTCGGTTTCCAGCTCCTTCTGGCAGCGCATGTCCGTGGGGCACTTTCCCAGCAGGCAGGGCGCGCATTCGACATGCCGTCTGACCACCACGTGCCTTTTCCCTAGCGGCCGTTTCCACGCGGGATCGTTCGGGCCGAAGAGGGTGACGCAGGTGGTCCCGGCGTGAGCGGCGAGGTGGGGCAGCGAGCCATCGGCAGCGATGACCAATCCGTGCACCGCGAGGACCGGCAGCGAACCCGCTAGCGGATTGGCGTGGAAGAACTCCACCCGGTCGCCGAGTTTATCGACAAGGCGTTTGGCCAATCTCCGGCCGCCGTCGATGCTGGTGACGGTGACCCGTCGGCCGGTTTCTAAAAGGGCGTTGGCGATTTCCTCCCAGCCCTCCAGCGGCCATTCGTGATTCGGTCCGAAATCGGACGCCGGGCAAAGCATGACCGCACCGGGCACCGGCTCGATTCCCAGGCTGGCGGGCGCGAAATACTCAGTGCGGCCGGTTTCGATTCCGAGTTCCTCGACCGCTGCGAGATAATGTCTGACGCGGTGTTCCAACGGACCCGCGGAAAATCCCAGCGGATGGGTGAGCAGTTTTTTCAATTTCCGCTCGTCCGGCCCAAGGCGTCGGGGAATCCCGGCGATTTTGAAAATCTCGGCAGCCGGGCCATTTTCCCATGCCAGCGAGGCCTGCCACGTTCCGGGGATTTTCGCTGCCACGACCTTGGCTTTGGATTTCGGGGTGAAATCGATCACCGTCAGACCGCCCAGCGTCTCCCAGAATTCCCGTTGTTCCCCGGTACATAGAATCCCCACTTCCAGCCCGCTGTCCACCAGCGCGCGGATCGCGGGCACGGCGAAACACGCCTCGTCCCACCGCTCCGGCGCGGCCACCAACATTCCTCCGGAATTTGTCGTCACCGGCGGACGCTAACTGTCCCGCTCTCTCACGGGAATCGCAAAATCAACCCGTCTCGTCATCTTCCCACGCGAGAGCGGCATCGGACTTTGCCTGGGCCAGCACTTCCTGGGTTCCGTGCTCCGCGCACCACTTTTCGATGTAGGGCCAATCCAGGGATGCCTTGCCCTGCACCGCCATGACCGCCACCGCATCATCGAAATCTTTCGACCGGCGACCGCCCAGACACCAACGGAGTTTCTGCACGATCACATCTTCAGGAGTCGGCAACCAGGCATCACGGGAAAGCAAGGTCAACCGTCTGCGCCGTGAAAACCTGCATTGATCGTGAAGGTCATTGCTGAGTTCGAACAATTCGATGGTGAACGGAATGCTGGGAATCTGGATGACCTGTCGCCACGTTCCGGTCACCATTTCGAAACTCACTTGCGGATCCACTTTGAAAGCATCCGGCAGTGCGGCATGGAGTTTTTCCCGATCCACGGCGGCAACGTTCAGCACGAAATCCGCATCTTTGGTCGCACGTGGCACACCATACCGATTCGAAGAAAACGAACCGACGACCATGTAGCCAAGCCCGAGCGAATTCAGCGCATCCAGTAAAACGGCCACCGCATCTTCTCCGCTTTTCATCGGGTCAGCGGCGGGCGGTTTTCAATTTCCCGAGTATTTCAAAGCGCCGCAGCAGGAGCAGGTGGACTTCGTCCTCATCGGCATCAGGCCGCTCATCACGGATGCCTTCCTTCATCCGCTCGCAGACTCCCGCGAAAAGCCGGGGACCAGCCAGCACGCGCTCTTCAGCGGACATGCGCCGGGCTTGCCTGACTTTCCCCAACCAGATGGCGTCGGACGTCGCGGGCGCGAATTTCATGGCATTCAAGTATCCGATCTTCCCTCTCACGGCAAGGAATTGCTCCGCCGACAGCCCCCGGATTTGCGGATTGCCAAGGGGGGAAACCCGGCGTAGCTTCACGGCCCGGCAGGAAATCCACCTCGGACTCCCGCCCTTTAAACGACTTATTTACCGCCGTGGGATTTTTGGATGCCATCAAACGCTGGCGGTTGGCCCGGGAAGGGCTTTCGTCAGGTAAAAAACGCCGTGTTCACAGCGAGAATCCGGTCATTCAGGCCTTGGAGGACAGTTTTTGGGTGAAGCTCGCGCTGTATGCCACCGTTGCGGTCGGCATCGCGGTGCTTGTTCTCAAAGCCGCTCCCGGAACCGCCTTCGCGGATGATCCGCTCAAGGGGGGGATCTACGGATTCATCATCGCTCTGACGGCCATCGTGATGTTCCAAGTGAGCTTGCAGGATTCCTGCCGCCGGAACAGCCGCGTGGTGCTCGTCCTCGGCGGCATGGTCGGCCACCTGCTGATGGTCAAGGCGGTGATGGCGCTGGTGGATGCCGGGACGATCCCGGAAATTTACCGATTTTTCGCCGTGCCGTTCGCACTCGCTCCGATGCTGCACGGCGTTTTGTTAGGCCGGGCGGTCGCCGCGTTCTCCGCCGTCTATGTCACCTTGATCGGTTGCCTGCTGGTTCCCAAGGGCGATGTCCTCGGCTACATGATCCTCAGCCTGGTCTGCGGCATGACGAGCGTGCTGCTGGCCTATCAGATCCGCAAGCGCCTCCAGCTCCTCCAGGCCGGCATTTACATCGGAGCCGTGACCCTGGTCACCGGCGTGGTGCTCGGACGATTGAACATCGCCGACTGCTTCGGACCCGATGCGGTGAACCACCTTCAGTTGTTAGGCACCGGCAGTGCCGCGGCTTTCGGCACCGCGGTCCTCACCGCACTCCTTATCAGCGGGCTGCTGCCGCTTTTCGAGGGAACCTTCCATCTCACCACGGACATCAGTTGGCTGGAGCTGAGCGACCTGAACCACAAGTTGCTCCGACGGATGCAGCTCGAAGCGCCCGGCACTTTCCACCACAGCCTGGTCGTCGCCTCGCTGGCCGAAGCCGCCGCCGAGAAAATCGGCGCCAACGCCCCGATGTGCCGCGTTTGTTCCTATTTCCACGACGTGGGCAAGCTCAAGAAACCCGGCTATTTCATCGAGAACCAGCACGATGGCGGCGAAAACCCCCACGACACCCTCACGCCGACGATGAGCTCGCTGATCATCATCGCCCACGTCAAGGATGGCATCGACCTCGCGGTGAAACACAAGCTCAACCCCCGGATCATCGACGTCATCCAGGAACACCACGGCGATTCACTGGTCTATTATTTCTATCGCAAGGCGCAGGAGCAGAAAAAATCCGAGATGGAAAAAGTCGATCGGCGCCTCGAAAACCCCGAGGATCTGCCGATGGTCGAGGAGAAAAATTTCCGCTACCCCGGCCCGCGCCCCAGCAGCCGCGAGAGTGGCATCATCTGTCTGGCGGACAGCATCGAAAGCGCCTCGCGATCACTCAAGAAACCCACCCCTGCGAAAATCCGGGCTCTGGTGGAAGACCTCATCCGTGCGAAAATCAATGACGGCCAGCTCGATGACTGCCCGCTCACCCTTCGCGAGCTCGCCATCTTGAAAACCAGCTTCACCGGCACCCTCCGCAGCATGCTCCACAGCCGCATCGACTATCCGAAGGACGACGCCTCTTCCGCGACGGCCACCAAGCGGCTCAACAACGACGCCTCCCAGGGCGGCCGCGTCATCCAGATGCCGAAGCGCGCCTGAGCGGTCGTTAGAAAATCCAAATCGCTATGTCGCTCGAAGTCATCATCGGGAATAACCAGGAAGCCACGGAAATCCCCGAGAGCTGGCTAACGGCTTTTGAAAGCGTCGCCCACGAAGCCGCGCGGCTTGCCCTGGAGAATGCCGCCATCGAGGACTCCCCGCTCTATCACCTCGCCACCCTCGAAGTCGCGCTCGTCGATGATGCCACCAGCGACCAAGTCCATCGCGATTTCATGGACATCGAAGGGCCCACCGACGTCATCACCTTCCATCACGGCGAGATCGTCATCGGTGCCGAAGTCGCCGAGCGCCAGGCCGCCGAATACGACGAGCCGCTCGCCCGCGAGATCCTGCGTTACTTTGTTCACGGACTGCTTCACCTGGCTGGCCACGAGGACGCCGATCCGCAAGAGCGCGCCACCATGGAAGCCGCGCAGGAGACCATCGTCGCCCAACTCTGGACTGCGGATCTTCGCGAGCGTCTCAGCAGTTATTAGTTTTCTGAAATGAGCCGCATCAACCACTCCGTCTGCCGCTGGTGCTACGACAGCATCCCCCTCGAAGACCTCTGCATCGCCGCCAAGGAGATTGCCATTTCCTCCGTCGAACTGGTCATGCCGGAGGATCTGCCCGTGTTGGAAAAGCACGGGCTCACCTGCGCGATGATCAGCTTCCCCGTGGGAGAAACGCCGGATGGAATCAAGGTCGGCCGCATTGAGAAAGCATTCAACCGCCTCGAACACCACGATACGCTCGTGGAAATCTACGAGCCCCACATGAAAGCCGCGGCCGCCGCCGGAGCGAAAAACGTCATCGTCTTCTCCGGCAACCGTGAGGGCATGTCCGATGAGGAAGGTCTCCAAAACTGCGCCACCGGCCTCCGCCGCCTGCTTCCTCTCGCCGAAGAGTTAGACCTCACCCTCGTGATGGAGCTCCTCAACAGCAAGGTCGACCACCCGGACTATCAGTGCGACCACAGCGCTTGGGGAGTGAAGCTCTGCGAAACTGTCGGCAGCAAAAATTTCGGCCTGCTCTACGACATCTATCACATGCAGATCATGGAAGGTGATGTCATCCGCACCATCCGCGACAACCACCGCTGGTTCACCCACTACCACACCGGCGGCTGCCCCGGACGGAATGAGATCGACGACACTCAGGAGCTTTTCTATCCGGCCATCATGCGTGCCATCGCGGACACCGGTTACACAGGGCATGTCGGGCAGGAGTTTATTCCGTTAGGAACGGATCCCCTCGCCAGCTTGCTGAAGGCGGTGAACATCTGCAACGTCTGACAGAGAACTGAGTGGCGAGGCATCATTCGATCCCGTGATCCTTTGCAAAGGCCTCTGCCGCGGCCTTTTGCGCGGGATCATGTCTCGGCCACTTTCTGTGGATCAACCTGAAGGCGTTCTCACGAGTTTTCCCGGCAGGCAAGGCCAGAGCCCACTCGATGGCGGTTTCGGGCTCGTATCCGGAAACGCAGTCGACATATCCGGAAATGGCTGAATTCCGCAACTGACTGTCCTTCACTTCCCCAAGCCAGGATGCCGCGCCGGATGGGTCGTTCCCCGCCCAATAAAACATCATCGACCTCACCGCGCCATCCCGTCCGCCGTCCTGAAGTGTCGTCCCGACCCACTCCACCCATCGGCCGGTTTCGGGACCTTTCATTTGGGAAGTCAGCCCGTCAGCAAAACCAGCCAGTTCCTCCTGGGTCAGGCCCGCCTGATTGAGCCACTTCGACCCGTTTTCAAAACCGTCCGCGACAACGCCTCTCGCGAAGTTTCCGAACGCATCGTCTCGGGTTCTCTTGCGGAGCGTCTCATCGGGAATGTTAGGAATGTATTCCCTCAGGGCGGCAACCATGTCCGCCCTCTCTCCCGCCGTCCGTGCCGAATAGACCAGTCCGGAAACGATGGATTCAGGACGCTCGATCCCCCACTCGCCGACAAGCTCGAATGCGAGCGCGGGATCCGCCCGCGCGGCACCGGAAAGCGCCTCTCTCTTGACTCTCTCCGTTAGAAAACCGGGATTTTCGTCGATCCATTGAAGGGCGTCCGATGGATCATCCTCGGCCAACTGGCGGAGCGCCACACAAACCGTCCATTCTTCGCCGCCCGACCCTGTCGGCCCATCCTGAATTTGGGAGAACAACTCGAGCACGGGCTTCGGGCGGAGATTGCTCAGTTCCTGAAGTGCGCCATAGAGAACTTTCGGGAGTTCCGCTCCGGGCCGCATGGCGGCCCGGATTCCGGCGAGAAATTCCTCCACCTCCCCCGGCCCCATGGAGCCCACCTGATCCAACAGCTCCATCTGCCGCAATTCAGCCTTCCTCCGCTCCCCCCGCGGCGTGTCGAAACGCGGCTTGGATTCATCGCTGATAGAGAGGCATTCGTTCACCAGGTCGCGCGCTTGCCGACGAACCGGGGTATCCCGCGAGGCGTCCGCGCGGACGGCAATCTCCACAGCGAGCTCCTCGTTGCGGTCACGGAGGCGGAGTAATTTCAAATGATCGCCCACGCCAAACGCGATCAGGGCGGCGAAAATGACGGCGGGCCAAACGATGGGAATCTTCATGGTCAGCGGGACTGTTTTTCGAAAGATTCCTTCAGTTTTTCAGCCCGTGCGTCCGAAGGGGACTGTGGCTTGCCCACCCGATCAAGAAACCGTTCGCGTAAGGCTTCGTCAGAAATTGACGCAGCGAGGGCCTGCGCGTTTGCCACCATATAACGCCGCTGCATCTGGAACATCATGTCCAATACCTCATCGCTACCGCTCTCCGCGAAATATCCGACGGCGAGTGCGACTGCTTCTGAAACCGGCATCGAAGTTCCCAAAGTTGCAAGGTGATGACCCGTCAGCCGCTCCATGGCATCCGGAGCCTGAACCTTCGCCCACTCGCGGAACCGGTCGATGGGTTCACGCGTAAGTTTGCCCGTGTTGTGGACAATGGAAACGATTTCGTTGCTCAAAGCCTCATTGGCACATGCCTCCCGTTCTGATGGCGTCGCCCGGATCGCTTCGAAATAGGCGGTGATCCCGGCGTAGCCTCCGTTACTCGGCAGGCACCTCAAGCCCGAGGCAATGGCTCGTGCTTGTTCCGCTGCCGGCAAGTGGGTCCTGACGATGATGGCAAAATCCATCTGCGCCTTTTCGTCCAAAAGTTGTTTCAGATAATTGGCAACCGTGTCATGGCGATAGCCCTCCGGCAGAGCCGCAATCCGGCGGCCCGCCATCTCCGGATCATCGCCTAACAATTCGTCGAACAGGATCGCTTCAAATTGGATCCGGGTTCCCTGTTTTCCGCTAGTGGGTGATTTTCCGTCAAACGTTCCGGCCGCGATTTCGGCATCAAACCAAGCCAAGGCTTTTGCACGATCCAGGCGAATCCATTCCCTCCATGCCCCGGCAAGCTCGCTTCGGACCGGGCTGGCCAGGTCGTGCGGGAATCGCTTCAACGCCAGTTCGGGATCCTTGTCGATCACCGGTTCGACGAACATCTTTGTGAGGAGGGCGTTTTCCTCCGGCGAAAGTTCGAGTCGGACGATTCTATCAAGTTCGCTCGCGAGCGTCTCCTTTTCCATGGATGCCAGCCGCAACTGCCAGCTCCGCCAGACTTTGTTGTAGCCAGCTTGATCCGTGGTTTGCATCGCAATCAGTTGCTCCGCGATCGCTTTCCAGTTGGGGGTTCCCCTGGCGTCCGCCGTGAGGCGGGATCCGCCCGATCCGTCACGGACGGATGCTTTGGTCGTCATTGCCAGACGCTTCTCAAGATCCGCATTCCGATCTTCGAATGACACAATGGCCTGGCGCTGGCTGGCAAACCACGCTCCGGCGGCCAACAGAGCGATGAGAGGCAGGGCGAGGGATGTGGTTTTCATGGTGCCGGCGGAAATAAACGCCAGCGGGACAACTCCGCCGCCGACGGCACCTGCGGCGATGGCTTTTGAGGCCAGAAGGGAAACAGCGGGAACGGCCGCCTGCGCATCTGCGGCGAAACCCGCGAGCAGGGCGGCGGAAAGCGAGCCTCCGGCCTGACAGCCACGGCGGGTGAGCTTTTCACGCAGGCGTTCGGTGGCGCGATTGATGCGTTTCTGCGCAGCGTCGGTGGCGATGCCCAGCGTGGCGGCGATCTCGCGGATCGTTAGGGATCGGTAGAAACGCAGCAGCAGCGCCTCGCGGTCCTTGTCCGAAAGCGCGGCGAGGGCGTCGTCGAGGATCGGCTGCATTTCCTTCCAGACGTCGTTAGGAGCGTGAGGTGCCTCGATTTCCATGGCGGCTTGCAGGAGTTGGCGTTTGCGGTTTTCGCGCTGGGATTTGCGGATGAGGTTCTTCGCCTGCATCATCGCGGTGGTGTGCAACCAACCGCCGAGAGAGGCGCACGATGTCAGCGATTTCGCCTTTCGGGCGAGGGCGATGAAGGTGAGCTGGGAGGCTTCCGCCGCCATCGAATCATCGCCGCACGTCCTTCTGGCGGTCGCGTGAACGAGCCCGGCGTAGCGGGCGACGAGCGCATGGAAGGCGGGCTCACGCTGCTGGCCCAGCCACTCGGCAAGCAGTTCGGGATCGGATGGCGCGGGCTTTTCCATGTTCTGAAAAAGAGTGTCATGCGACGCGGAATGCGGGACAAAAATTTTCGGGATTTATGTCGGAAGGGGATGGGGAAGCCGGTTCGCGCGGAATGAATTCCGCGTGAACCGGTGGCTTGGGCTTGTGACAGAACAGGAAGGAATGCCTATGTCACGAAGGACCTACTCAATGCCGTGCTCTTTGGCGAAGGCGGCTTTTGCGGCGGGGTCTTTCCGGGGCAGGTTCTGATAGATCTGCCGCAGCGTCCGCTCACGCTCTTCTCCGGCGGGGAGGGTCATCGCCCATTGCTCCGCAGCTTCGGGACGGTATTCGGCAACCCTCTCGACGTATGCCTGGGTGGCGGCGGATTTCACCGGACCTTCCGCCAGCGTGGCCAGCCATTTGCTTGGGGACTGGTAGTCTTCGCGTGTCCAGGTTCCGACCAGGTAACGGACTTTCTCCGACGACTGCTCCGGCGGGAGTTTTGTCGCGGCCCACTCGATCCACGGTCCGTTGTCGTCCAGCGACGGATTGCAGTACATTTTTTCGGCGAACCCGGATAGCTCCGCCTCGCTCAGGCCGCTGCTTTCCAGCCAATGCGATCCTGAGTCGAAGCCGTCGAGTCTGACGGAGTTCAGGAGGGAGATCAGCCCTTTCGCGATGACGGCGTTCTTTTGATTTTCGTCGGTAAGAGTGGCCGCGTATCCACGCAGCGCGGCCACCGCCGCAGTGCGTTCCTGCGGCGTCTTCGTGTATGACATGACGTCGCCCGCCGCTTGGACGGGGTCCTGGATTCCCAGGATATCAATCATCTTGAAGGCGAGTTCCGGTCGATCCTGTGTCGCTTCGTAGAGGGAGGAGTAGGTCCTTGGATTGATGAATCGCGGGTATTTTTCCTGGTTTTTCCCGGCCCATTCCGCCGCTGCCAGGGGATCGATTTTCGCGAAGTTGGCGAGCGACTTTTCGATGATCACGTGGGAAAGGTCGACATTGGTGAAAGCATCGACCGTCTGGGTGAATCGTCCGAGAGCCTCCAGCGGATGCGTCCTGGCCAGCGCGGGAATGGCAAAAAGGAGTCCCATTTGACGGTCCTCTTCAGCGAGATCCGGGGCGGCGAGGAGCGCGGCGATGGCCTGCCTCAGTTGAGCGGAGTCCAGCGTGCGCGTCAGGGTTTCGGCATTCCTCATCCGCAGCATGTTCTCGGCCACGGGGATCGGGCCGCCCTCCGGCATCTTCCGATCCAGCAAGCCGATGAGTTTCCCGATAGCGGCTTCCGTTTCAACCACCTTGTCCACCCTTCCGCGCCGGGTGCCGCGGGGGGGCTCGGTGGGATGCGCCGGATCGTGAAGAAATCCGGATGCCGCGAGTTTGGCGGACAGTTGATCACGGGTGGCCCGCAGTTGTCCGAGTTCGCTTTCGGCGCGCCAGCCGAGTATTCCTGCGGCGGCTGCGATGACGACCAGGGAAATGACGATGGGAATTTTCATTGGAAACGTTTCAGGAATTCCTCGCGACGGGCGGGGTCGGAAATTTTTTCGGCGAGCTTGCGGGCTTCCGGTTTGTCCTGCTCGCTCGCGCCGTCTTCGAGAAAGCGGAGGATGATCGCATCGCTGCCGGTTTCCCGGGCGTATTGGACCGCGAGTGAGGCGGGTTTGTCGTAGGCGACGCGGGTGGATTCGTTGATCATGTTCAACAGGACTTTCACGGTCGCATCCTCCACCGACGCGGGATCATGGCAGCCCAGCCACTCGCGCATCTTGTCGATGTCTGTCTTGTCGATGAAACCCACGAAGGAGGAGAATTTTTCCACCAGCAGGGCTTTCTCGGCAAGCAGCAGACGGAAATCCGCACGTTCCGCCGCGGGTAGGGAAATCCGGTCCATGTAGGCTTCGCCTTTTTCAAAATCCGAGCGACCGACCAAACCACTTGCCTGGAGCGCGAGCATCCCGAGCTGGTCCTTTTCCGGGACTTCTTTCCTGATCAGGCGGACGAAGGCGAGTTGCCCCGTTTCATCCGCAGGGAGGCCGGCAAGCAGTTTGAAAACCTGGTCGCGCCGGCGTTCGGGCATCGCCTGCAGCCGCTTGGCTGCGGCATCGGTATCCGATGCCACCAGCGCGCCGATCAGTTGGTTTTCAAAAAAGTTCCGGGCTCCGTTGAAGTTCTTTACCAATCCTGTCCCCTCGAAGGTGCCGGCGGCGACCTGCGCGTCGAACCACTCCGCCGCCTTCGCCGGGTCTTTCCTGGCCCAGGTGCCCATCGCCTGTTGGAGGAATCTGATGTAGACGTTCCCGTCCGCCGCCATTCTCGGGGCGAAGGTGCGGAGCGCGAGTTCAGGGTCCTTTTCGGCAAGCGGGACGATGAGGATGTCCGCGAGGTAGTTCTTGTCGGCGTCCGGCCAATCGAGCGCGTTGATGTGATTCAGCGTGGCGAGCAACTCGTCCCGTTCCATGGCGAGCACGCGCGCCCGGAAATCGGTGATGGCGTCGTTGACGGAGCGGGCATTGACATGCACCAGCGCCTCTCTCACCCGCGCCTCGAGATAGCTCCAGTCGATCGCGCCCGTCTCTCCGGTGGCCGAGGCGTTCCGGCCCGGCGACCGCGCGGTGTCCTCTGAAGCGCGGGCGGGGGAGGCAACTCCGAGAGCGATCTGCCGGTCGAAATTTCTCAAAGCGGAAATCTCGGCCCGCAGCTCGGAGGCGGTGTGACGCTGTACTCCGAGCCAGCCACAGGCGAGGATCAGGACGATGACGGGTGGGACCGCGGAGGAGGTTTTAAACGCAGTGGTCATGGCGATGATCGTCAGGGGTGAGGACGCCGCCGCACTTGCGGCCAGCGCCTTGCTGGTAAGGGTGGAAACCTGCAGGGCGGCCTCCGCCGCTTGTGAGTCCGTGGCGAAGCCCGCGAGCAGGACGGCGGAAAGCGAGCCGCCGGCCTGCACGCCACGGCGGGCGAGTTTCCCGCGCAGCCGCTCGGTGGCGCGGTCGATGCGTTTTTGCGCGGCATCGGTGGCGATGCCGAGGGTGGCGGCGATCTCGCGGATCGTTAGAGATCGGTAGAAACGCAGCAGCAGCGCCTCGCGGTCCTTGTCCGAAAGCGCGGCCAGCGCGTCATTGAGGAAGGGCTGCATTTCCTTCCACTGTTCGCCGGGGTGGTTTTGCGCGTGGGTATCCATGGCGGTTTGCAGGAGTTCGCGTTTGCGGGCTTCGCGGCGGGAAGAGCGGAGCAGATTCTTCGCCTCGCCCACGGCGGTGAGATGAAGCCAGCCACCGAGCGAGGTGCGGGAGCCGAGGGATTTCGCCTTGCGGGCGAGCAGGATGAAGGTGAGCTGCGAGGCCTCGGCCGCCAGCGAATCATCGTCACATGCCCGTTTCGCCGCCAGGTGGACCAGCGCGGCGTAGCGGGAAACCAGCGCGTGGAACGCGGACTCGCGGCGATGGACCAGCCAGTCGGCAAGCAGTTCGGCATCGGTGGGCGCGGCGGGTTCCATGGTCTGAGTGTATCCGTCCGCCTTGCGGGAAAAGCGGACAAAAAATTTCGGGATATTTGAAATCCCTGGATCCCAGGTCCTTCGCGAAGGCCTCCTTGGCGACGGGCTCGTCGGCGGGGAAATGGTGGTAAATCCGCTTCAGGATTTCATCGCGGTCGGATCAGACCGGGATCGTCAATTCCCACCGCGTGGCGGAGAGAGGTTAATTGAGTTTTTTGAGGACTTCCGCGCGTCGCGCGGGATCGGAAATTTTCTCCGCCAGCTTGATGGCCTCCTCCTTGTTCTGCAGTGCCTGCCCATCGCCGAGAAAACTGACGAGAACGTCGTCATTTCCGCTGCTTTCCTGATAGTGCAGGGCAAGGGCTGCGGCGTCCGCGAACTTGAATTTGCCATTGAAGACACCCGACGCGCCTGCCAAGGCCTTGCCGGTGGTGGAGTCCGTCGTGCCGGGAGACTCAGCCGTGACCCATTCACGCAGCCTGTCGATTTCCTCCCGGGAGATGACTCCCTGATGCGCGTCCTGCATCATCCGCATCTTCGCCGCCGTCTCCACGCTCATGGCGCGCTCTCCGGGAGTGGCGGCAATGCGGTCCAGATAAGCGCCGACCTCGGGATAGCCTTTCAGAGTTAGATTCGATGCCACGAGGGCGATCGAGCGGTTCGTTTCCTTTTCCGGCAACCGCCCACGCACCAGATCCGCAAATGCCTTCTGGTCATGCTCCTTCACTTTGCTTGCCGAGGAGCCTTGGAAAATCTCCTTCCATTGGTCTTCAGGCAGCTTCGCCAACCGTGCTTCGGCAGCCGCTCTATCAGAACCGACCAGCAACCGGATCATCTCGCCCTCGAACAGAATCCTTGTCTGATTTTTCCCATCAAGTGTCTTGCTGTCGAATTTCCCGGCCGCGATCTGCTCGTCAAACCAGACGGTGGCTTTGCCCGGATCTTTTTCAGCCCATTTTCCCAACGCATTGGCCAACTGCCAGCTCATCTCGCCGCTCAGATCCTGGAGGCGGTCGGCGAAATGGTGGAGCGCGAGTTCCGGATCCTTTTCCAACAACGGCTCGAGAAGCATCTGCTCCAGCATCAGGCGCAACTCCTCCGTTAGATCCAGCTTGGCAATTTCGTCCAAGGCGGCCACCAGTTCCTCCTTGGTCATGGACTGCACTCGCTGCTGCAATTGGATCACGGTGCGAATGTCGCCCATTTCCTCGTTGGATTTCATTTCCTCCATCCGGGCGGCGACACTTTTCCAATCGATCGGCTCCCTGGCCTTGGAGGGCTTGCCATTCGGGGATTTGGCCGCATGCGAAGCAGCCTCGGTCGCGCTGGACGCACGGGCGTTGGCGATGAGGGTCCGCAGCAGCGCGCTTTCCTTGTCCAGGCGGGCGATGGACCGACGCTGCGCGGCAAACCAGCCACCCACCATGAGAAGCGCTATTACCGGGAGAATGAGGAAGGTGGGTTTCATCAGGGAATTCACACGGCTTGGAAAAAGAGAACGCGCGGAATGAATTCCGCGCTCCAATTACTTGATCCCGTGCTCCTTCGCAAAGGCCTCCTTGGCTGCCTCGTCATCCTTCGGCCACCGCTGATAGATATTCTTGAGTGTCTCTTCGCGGTCCTTGCCGGGCGGGAGAGTCATCGCCCATTGCGCGGCGCTTTCGGGTTCGTAACGGGCGACCGTCTCGGCGTAGGTGCGGATGGAAATGTTTTTGGCGGGACCGTCTGGAGTCGCGGCCAGCCATTTGCCGGCTGCCTGATAGTCGTTCTCGGTCCAGTTGCGGACCATGTTGCGGATGCCGTTGCTGGACTTTCCTTCGGGCAGGTTCTCCCCCATCCATTCGACCCATTGGCCGGTTTCGTCACCTCTGACGTTGTAGGAAAAACCCGAGATTTCTATCAGCTGATCCGGGGTGAATCCGGCGTTTTCGATCCATTTGCTGCCGGCCTCGAATCCTTCCTTCGCCGCATTCTGTGCTAGGGACAGCATGGCGCTTTTCGATGCCTGATCCCGCATCTCTCCTTCAGGCAGCGACGCAAGGTGCTCGCGAAGGGCGGCCAGGGTGGCCGTGCGGTCTTCAGGGGTTTTGGCGGCATCCACGATGCTGCGGAGGGCGTTGTCACCGTCCTTGAGTCCGAGTTCGCTGATCAGCCGGAAAGCGAGTTTCGGGTCATTCACGGCCGCGCCGGAAATCATCCCGCGCTTGGCATCGTCGTTGATGAGATCGGGAAATTTCTCGCCGTTTGTCCGCACCCATTCGAGGGCTCCCATCGGATCGTCCTTGGCCCACTTGGCGAGTGAGGAGGAAATGACGTGCTTGCCCATGCCGTTGTCCTTGAAGAGATCCGACGACTCGGTGAACAACGCGAGCGCGGCCTGCGGGTGATCGCTGGCGAGGGTCATGATCGAGAAGCCGATGAGGCCTTCCCGGGACTCATCCTTGAGCTCCTTGTTCGCGCGGACTTCGGCGATGAGGATTTTCAATTGGGCGGCATCCAGCGACATCATGCGGTCCATGAACTCCATGATCTTCTTCTGCGTGGCCTCGTCTGGCTCGCCGCCCTTTTTCTCCATGGCTTCCATTTCCTTGGCGAAGGCGATGAACTCAACGGCGGCCTTCTTGGCATCCTTTTCCTTGTCCTCGCGCTCACGCTTGGTGACGCGCACACCGTCCTCCGGATTCGCGGGATCAAGGGTGATGCCGGATTTGGCGGCCTCCGCGACGAGCTTGGCATGGCTCTCGCGGACGGTTGCGAGCCGCTGGTGGTCCTGCCAGCCGAAGGTCGCACCGATGGCGAGAATGAGAAGTGATAGAGCAATGGAAATTTTCATAATCCGTTAGAAGGTTATTGGAATTGGCTGAGGATCTCCTCACGTTTTTTCACGTCGGAAATCTTTTCGGCAAGGGCGCGGGCCTCCTCCTTGTTACGATGACCCGCGCCACCGGTGGTTAGAAAACCGATGAGAACGTCGTCATTGCCGCTGGCCTCATGATATTGGGTGGCGAGGGCGGCGGCTTCGGAGAACTCCAGTTTCTGGTTCGCATGGGTGGAGCTGGCAAGCGCCGCACCGGTCACCTTGTCGGTCGTGTCCGGAGCCTGGCTGGTGGCCCACTCGCGCATGGCATCGATGTCCTCACGGGTGATTTTCTTGTTCCGCGTCAGCTGTTGGACCTTTGATTCCGCGGCCTCCTCGACACAGACGGCGCGTTCGGCGGGAGTGGCTTGGATGCGATCGAGATATTCGGTGATCTGGGTGTAACCCTCTCCCCATGCTTTCATGGATGCCTGCTGGGCGAGTGTCTTGGCCTGGTCTTCTTCGGGCAGTCCTTCGCGGACCAGATTGGCGAAAGCAAGCTGGTCCTCGTCCTTGATGTTGTTTCCCATGTTGTTGCGCATGGCGTCGGCACGCTGGTCTTCCGGCAAGGATTTCAATCGGGCGGCAGCGGCGGCGGGATCGGTTGAAATCAAGGTTCCGATCAACATGCCTTCGAATTGCATCCGCGCCCGGCTCTTGCCGTCGAGTGACTTGCTGTCGAATTTCCCTACAGCGATCTGTTGGTCGAACCAAGCGGTCGCACCCGCCGGATCTTTGCCAGCCCAGTCCTTCATCGCTTTCGCAAGCTGCCAGCTCATCCCACCGCGCTCGTCATTGATCCGATCAATGTAGCGCGTCAGGGCGAACTCCGGATCTTTCTGGCAAAGCGGCCCGAGCAACATCTGCTCGAGCATTTGCCGCGATTCGTCAGGCAGGTCGAGACCGACGATTTCCTCCAAAGCCGAAACCAGCTCCTCCTTGCTCATCGACTGGAGTTTCTGCTGGAAGCGCATGAACGTCCGCATGTCGCCCATGCCGCCATTCCTCATTTCCCCCATCTCGGCAGCTACTTTCTTCCAATCGATGGTCTCCTTTTCTTTCGCGTGCTTGTCCGGCGATTTCGGTTTCGAAGACGGTCCATCCGCTCCTGAGCCGGAGGAACGGGCGGCGAGGCGCTCCTTCAGCATGGCGCTTTCCTTCTCCAGCGTAGAAATCGAATGGCGCTCGCTGCCGATCCAGCCGGCGACAACAACCAACGCGAGAACGGGCGGTATGAATAATGTGGGTTTCAAGGCTCCACAGGCAATGAATTCCTCCGCGTCCTGTCAATCGTCTTGGCGTTAGAATCCGGGACGGATTTTCGAATCAGTCTCATGGCGAACTCTTCGTTCGTAGTTTAAGCCTTTAGGCTGTCTTTGGCGCACGAAGATGAAGACAACCTAAAGGCTTAAACTACGAACGGCACTCCGCCTTCAAACCATGATCGCTTTCACCGCCTTGGCCGGTTCGACACCGGTGAGCTTGTAATCGAGTCCCTGGAACTTCGTCGTGAAACGCGCGTGGTCGATGCCGAACTGGTGTAACAACGTCGCATGCAGATCCCGCACATGGACGATGTCCTGCACCGAAGCATAGCCGAGTTCGTCGGTCGCGCCGTGGACCATGCCCGGCCGGATGCCCGCGCCGGCCATCCACAGGCTGAAGCCCTTGATGTGGTGGTCGCGGCCGGTGCCCTGGCCCATCGGCGTACGGCCGAACTCGCCGCCCCAGATGACCAGCGTGTCCTCCAGCAGGCCGCGTTGTTTCAAATCCTTCACCAGCGCGGCGGACGCTTGATCCGTTAGTTTCGCGGAGGCGGGCATGTTCTTCTCGATATCGCGGTGGTTGTCCCAGCCGCGGTGATAGAGCTGCACGAAACGCACGCCGCGCTCCAGCATCCGCCGAGCTAACAGACAGTTGCTTGCGAATGAGCCGTCGCCCGGCTGCTTCACACCATACAGATCGAGAATGTGCTGCGGCTCGTCGCGCATGTCGGAAAGCTCGGGTACCGACGACTGCATCCGGAACGCCATTTCATATTGGGAAATTCGGGTTTCGATTTCCGGGTCCAGCCGCTCCTCGCGCAAGGTTCCGTTGAGCCGCTGGATCTCGTCGATCACCTGGCGTTGGGTCGATTGGCAGACGCCGTCCGGGCTGCCGACATAGTGGACCGCGCTGCCCTTGCTCTGGAATTGCACGCCCTGGAACTTGCTAGGGAGAAATCCGGCGCTCCATTGGCGGGCGGAAATCGGCTGGTCCGGCAGCTCGCCGCGCGAAACCATCACCACATAGCCCGGAAGATTCTGCGACTCAGCACCAAGTCCGTATAACAGCCACGAACCCATGCTCGGGCGGCCTTTGAGGATCGAGCCGGAGTTCATGAACGCGTGCGCCGGATCATGGTTGATCTGCTCGGTAACCATCGATCTAACCACACAGATCTCGTCCGCGATCGACCCGATGTGGGGAAACAATTCCGAAACCTCGATGCCGCTCTCACCCCATTTTTTGAATTTCACGAACGACCCGCGGGCGATCAATTGACTGCCTTGAAGCTGCGCCAACTGCTGGCCTGCGGTGAACGATTCGGGAAACGGTTTCCCATGCATCGCGTCAAGTTGCGGCTTCGGATCGAACGATTCCAAGTGCGACGGCCCGCCCGCCATGCAGAGGTGGACGACGCGTCTCGCCTTGGCCGGAAAGTGCAGGCCGCCTTGGCTTTGGAGAAACGACATCCCGGCATTTCCCGCGTTCGCGCCGAGGAGTTGGGAAAGCGCCATGCCGCCGAGGCCCGCGAAACTCCGCTGGAGGAACGTGCGGCGGCTGAAATCCTGTTGGAACCGCTCGAAGGCCGCGATGGATGGATGGTTCATGCTCAGTAGCGGGTGATGGATTCGTGGAGATTGAGGATCACGCGGCCGAGCTGTGCCCACGCCGCAAGTTCGGCGGGATCGCGCCCCGCACCGGGATCGGAGAAGCCGGTTTTCAGGAAAGCCTTCGCGTCTTCGGGTTTGGATTGATAGAACTCACGCTGGGTTGCCAGGAACTTCGTTAGAGATTCGATTTCTCCGGGTTTCGCCTCACGGGAAAGCGCGAGACGCATGGCGTGATGGATTCTTTCCGCTTCGCCTGCATCCGGTTGTTCCCGCATCAACCGGATGGCAAACGCGCGGGCCGCCTCGACGAACGACGGATCGTTCAGCAGCGTGAGCGCCTGTTGCGGGCTGTTGGACTGGAACCGGTCCGCCGTGCATTCCTCGCGGCTCGGCGCATCGAAACCGGCAAGCATCGGATGCATGAACGTGCGCTGCCAATGCATGTAAAGGCCGCGGCGGTATTGGTCGTCACCAGTGCTCGCGTTGTATCTCCGTTCCGGGAAATTCAAATTCACATAGTAGCCGTCAGGCTGATAGGGTTTGGCACTTGGACCGCCGGTGATCCCGTCATTGAGCAAACCCGAGATCGCCAGCGCGTTGTCCCGGACAAACTCGGCATCCAGTCGTCGGGCGGATTGCTCCGCGAGCAAGCGGTTCGCGGGATCGATTTCCGCTAGCTCCGGGCGCTTGGCCGAAACCTGCCGGTAGGTGCGGCTGCTGACCATCAGGCGAACCATGTGCTTCACGTCCCACCCGGAATCGCGGAACTCGGCGGCAAGCCAGTCGAGCAACTGCGGATGCGACGGCCACTCGCCCTGATTGCCGAGATCGTCGAGCACATTGGACAAACCCTTGCCGAAAAACTGCTTCCACAGCCGGTTGGTGAACTGCCGCGCGGTCAGCGGGTTTTCCTTGTCCATCAACCAGCGTGCGAGATCGAGCCGCGTGAGACGTCCGCCGCCATTCCTAACGGAATCGTGCGGCAGGAACGCGGGGACAGCGGGTTTCACTTCTTCCGCCGGGGCCATCCAGTTTCCACGGGGAAGGATGTGCGTCTTCGGAATCTTGTCCGCCGCAACGCCCTGCGCGACCAGTGAATGGGCATAGCCGGCGCGGCAGGAGATGATGGAATTCCGCAAATCGCGATAGGCTTCGGGAAGAGCGGCATCCTCCATGTTAGAAACCTTCCATGCGGCAGCGATTTCCCTGCGATGACCCTCACCGCGCTCCGCAGCCGGAGTTCTCAACGCCTGTGCCGCCTCCTCGCGCAAGGCGCTTTCCCTACCCGGGATGGCATCTCCGAACGGGGTGATGCTGAATCGGACTTTCCCAACATCCGCGCTGGCCAAGGTGACTTGCAACACCCGGCCCACAGCCGACGGCAAGGTTTTCGGCAGGTGATAGAGCGCGTGGTGAGGAAGCGAGGCGGCGTTTCGCGGTTCCTCCCAAATCCCTGGCGCGGACCGCCACTCGGGTTCCAACAGCGGGCTTTCATCACCATTCGCATAGGCCAGCGGTGTCCGGCGATCCGCCTGGCTCCAGGCGATCTTGAGTGGCAGGAACGATCCGTTGGAACCGATGGAAAACGTCGGTTTCACGGAAAATTTTCCATTTTCCTGACGACCGACCTTGCCCGCGTTCTTCTCATCCGGCAGGACTTCGAAACGAATCGCACGGATGGCTTGCTCGGGCAGCGGGAAATTCAAAGTCAGGATTTCGTCCTTCTTCGGCGCACCGGTGAAGATCACCGACTTGTCCGCAGAACCCCCGTGGACGGCGCCTTGCGATGCCGTGACTTCAGATGCTGATAGAACATTCCATCCACCCGGATTCGCGGCGAGAAACGCCGCGCTGGATTCGGCCCACGATGAAATGGCCGCTTCATCTTGTCCCCCCGACGCCAGCAGGCCGACGCCTTGGGACTGGAGTGTCGCGATGCGTTCTTCCAGCGCATGGTTCTTCGAGAAAATTTCGGGAGGAAACGGCCAATCGTTGTTCACGCCGCGCAGTTCCGGGTTCGGGGTGTATTCATACTCGGCGTAAACACCCCACTGCCGGACATCGGCGAAGAAGGCGCCGAGCGAATAGAAATCCCGCGTCGTCAACGGGTCGAACTTGTGGTCGTGGCATTCGGCGCATCCGGTCGTTAGACCGAGCCAAGCCGCGCCGATGGCCCTCACCCGGTCGCCCGTCGATTTCGCGAGGTATTCGCCGGGCTGGGCTCCGCCCTCGCGGGTCATCAGGTTGAGCCGGAGAAATCCGGTGGCGATGCGTTGCTCCTCGGTGGCGTCGGGAAGGAGATCTCCGGCAAGCTGTTCGGTGGTGAACTGGTCAAAGCGCTTGTTGTCGTTGAACGACTTGATCACGTAGTCGCGATAGGGAAAAACCCGGGCGTTCTGGTCGCCATGGTAACCGACGGTGTCGGAAAACCGGACCACATCCAACCACGGCACCGCCATCCGTTCGCCGTACTGGGGCGATGCCAGCAAACGCTCGACCTGCTTCGAATAAGCGTCCGGCGAAGTGTCCGCGAGGAACGTATCGAGTTCATCCGGTGATGGCGGAAATCCGGTTAGATCCAGTGACAACCGCCGGAGCAAGGTCGCCTTGTCGGCCAATGACGAAGGCTCGATCCCCTCGTTTTCAAGCGTCGCCAGCACGAATGAATCGATGGGATTCGCCACTTCTTCCTGATGCTTCGCCAACTTGGGAATTTCGGGTTTTCCAACGGGTGAGAACGCCCAGTGCTGTTCGTATTTCGCACCCTGCTGGATCCATGCCTGGACGAGCGCCTTCTGCTTTTCTGTTAGATCCTTGTGAAAATCCTTGGGCGGCATGACTTCCTCCGGATCGGTGGAAAAGATGCGTTTCAGGATCGCGCTTTCGTCGGGCTTGCCGGGGACGATGGCCCGTTCTTCCGAATCCTTGAGCTTGGCGTAGGCCCCTTCCGGCGTATCGAGGCGAAGGTCGGCTTCTCGTGTTTTCGCGTCGAACCCATGGCAGGCGAAGCAGGTGTTGGAAAAGATCGGCCGGATGTGAGCGTTGAAGGTGACCACCTTCGGAATCTCCGGACGGGCGTCGGATTTCAACGCGGCGGCCGAACTCCGCTGTTCACAGCCGCTGGACAAAATCGCTGTTAGCGCGATGGCGAAAACTGGAAATTTCATGGCGCGAACACGCGGATTTCGTTGAGCCCGCCTCCTTCGTTGGGGTTTTCAGGAGGATACTTGGCGCTCCGGTAATACGAAATGCCGACGACCTTGACGTAACGGGCCTTGACCGGAGCGAAGCTGAAGGACTCGAACGGAAAATCCACTCCCGGCGGCGGAAGATCCGGAATCGGCCGGAGCTCGGCATGCAGGATCTCGCGGAAATTCTGGTTATCGTCGGAAACCCGGATGCTGATTTCCCGCAGCCCTCGGTCACCGTGGGTGCGGTTGCGGGTGTTCTGGAGATCGATTTTACCAATGGTGAGAGCGTCCTGAAGATCCACGGTGAATTCCCCCGCATCACCGTTCGGCGCGAGCCAGAAAGACCAGTCTCCGGGCGAGCCGGAATCATTGAGCCTTCCGTCTGTTAGCGAGGCGGCGGGAAAGACGCTGCCATGAGCCTTCGAGTAATGGGCCGGGCTGGACACCGGTTTTCCGAGCGCGAGATTTCCCGACGAAACCGCGCGGTCCGACGGGCGCGGAAGACGGCGGGCGGAATCCCCGAGATCCACGCGGTAGTCGCCGAGGACGGAAACCAAACGCGTCCCGCCGGTTTCACGGACGATGGCGAGCGAGTCGCCGGACTGGAGTTTTTTCCGCGGCGTTTCCTCGGCGGGGATCTCGATCTCACCATCGAAGACTTCCGTTAGAATGACCGGTCCCTCGCTGCCGGAGCCCACCGCCACGCCGAACTCGGTGCCTAGATCCGTGATGCGACCGGCGGGTGTATCGAGGTGGAATCCATTGAGATGGTGCGGGACCTTTACCGTGGCGCGGCCATGGGCGACATTCATCGAGTTTTCCGACGTGACCTTGAACTGGCACGGGCCTTCCACAATCACCTTCACACCACTGCGGAAGCTGATTTCGGCGAAACCGCGGACGAGATTGAGCGGGTGGCCCAGCAGCGGTGTGGATTCATTTCCCGACCATGTGGCCCCTGTCGTGCCAGAGAAGGAGGCCACCGGCTTGCTCAACATTTGCGGCAGGAAAAACAGTCCTATCAGAACACACGCCGCCGCAGCTAACATCCACATCCGGCTGCGGGGAGCGACCATCGGCACGATCGTTTCCGCGCGGCGGTAACGGATGAGCGCGGCGTGCAGGCGCAGGCTCTTGCGATAGTGAGCGCGGGCTTGCGCGGATCCGCGCAGGATTCCATTCAGCTCGGGAACGGCATCGCCCGTTAGATCGTCGTCGAGCAGAAGCCGGAGCAGCTCGTCAAGTCGGCGCGGGTCGTAGTCCGGTTTCATGACGGGCTTTGGTTGAGTTTTCCCTCCACGCAGCTCTCCAGCATCTGGCGGATGCGGTGGAGTTGGGCGGCAAGCGCGCCGGAGCTGAGATTTCGGGCGGCGGCCATTTCGCTGACCGAGGATTCCGGCTGATATCGCCGCAGGATGAGATCGCGCTTGTCGTGCGGAAGCTGCTCCAGGCAATCGTGCAGTGCGTGATCAAGCGCCGTGGTCGTTTCCAGATCGGAGTCATCCTCACTGGCTAACAGATCAACGAGTTCCGAATCGAAGATGTGCAGATCCCTCGCGCCGTCGCGGCGGGCGGCCTTCACCTGAAACCAGGCAATCCGGCAGGCCCACGGCATGAACAGCCGGGATTGGTCATACTCCCCGGCCTTGCGCCAGAGGACGAGGTTGGTTTCCTGCAGGACGTCGTCAGCAAGCGATTGGTTAGGCAGCAGCGACAGGATGTAGGCATGAAGCGCCGCTTGATGCCGCGTGATCAACGCGACAAGATTTTCCTGAGGGTTTTGCGGATCGCTCGCCATGGGTTCCAGCCATATTACCGGAACCCGCTGAAATCTTACGCGCCAATTTCGGATTTTTTCAAAACGGTACCATCTCAGAGCTTGGTCAGCTTGGTGACACGACCCGTTTTATTCCAGTCCTGAACGTAGAGATTGCCCGCCTCGTCGAAGCTGAGTCCGTGCGGAGCGGTGAAAATGCCGAGCTTCATGTCCTGCGGAGCGACGCCGAAATTCGCCCACTGATCCTTCTTCGGATTGTCGCCGAGGAAAGATACCGGCGTACCGGTCTTGTCGAGAATCGTGACGCGCGCCTCCAATTCTGCGACGGCCAGCGCATCGCCGGAGAAACTCACCGAACAAGGCCGGCGGAGGTTGTTGGCGTGGACTCCGATCCATTTTCCTTCGAGATCGAAATGGACGAGACGGCGCTTTTCCCGATCGGCCACCAACAGGCGCGGCTCGCCGAAACGGGTGTCGATGGCGAGGCCGTGGGGAGTATTGAACTGTTGCTCATCCGCGCCCTTGCTGCCGAAAGATTTGAGGAGTTTGCCGGCGGCGTCGAATTTGTGGACGATGTTGGAGCCGTATCCCATCGAGGCGAAAATCGCGCCGTCCGGGGCGACGGTCACGCCCGTTAGACCACCCCATCCGCCGGGGATCTCGCCGGTGGCGGCGTTGGGGATCTCAAGCAGCAGCTTGCCCTCGGTGTCGATCTTGCATACGCGGAGGGGCGGTTGGTTGCTGTTGAGCTGCGCGCCGTAGATCACCGCTTTCCCACCTTCGTGGCGGATCGCCATGGCGTGGAATCCCCGGCACTGCGGAGCGATCGTCTTCACGAATTTTCCATCCGGCTGATAGACGACCACGGACATTTCGGAGTCCGTGGAAACATAGATCAGTCCCGTTTGATCATCGACCACCACGCCACCGTGGGTCGGCCCGATGCTCTTGCCGCCAGGCAGCTCGCCCCAATGCGGGACGGCTTCATAGGTCCAGGCGCCATTGCCGGTATGCACGGCGGTTTGCGGCCCGTCTCCTGGCTTGGTGCCGTGGTCGGGATGGGCGAAGGCGAGTGGAGAACAAAGCAGGAAGGCGAGGTAACTTACGGATTTCATGGATGTTTGGAGACTGGGTCGCGCCCGGATACGGAGGCGGAAGCGGTTTCTTACCGACGCTTTTTTCGCTTTGGCTTGTCCTTGGGACTGGCGTAGCGGCCCTCCTTGCGCTTCACGGCCGGACCGACCTTGGCGGCGGGCTTGGTGTGAGGCAGCTTGCCGTGCTTTTTCGCGATCTTTGCGGACGGACGGTGGGTGCCCTCGGTAGTCGGTTTGCCGGCGACGGCGAAATCCACGAAGCGTTTGTCGAAGTCGATGTTGATGACCCGTAGCGGGAGGCGCATGCCTAACTGAATCACTTTTCCATCCTTGGAAACCCAGGCCATCCGGTGCGGTTCGAAAAACCAGCGGCCTTCGGGGAGGTCCTCGCGTTTCACCACGCCGCGCACGCCCATGTCGGGGATTTCGACCATCAGGCCCATGGGTCTAACATCGGTGATGAGGCCGTTGAAAACCGGTGGCTCGGGCGAGCTGGCGACGCGGTCGAGGTACTCCAGAAGCTTGATCTGCTTGGTCTCGCTTTCCGCATCGGACGACGTGCGCTCGGTATCGGAGATGTGGCGGGAAATCTCATACAAGTCCGCCTGCGACGGAGTGCGGTCGTGCGGCTTCGGCGCGTTTTCCAACAGCGGTTGCAACGCGCGGTGGACGATGAGGTCGGCGTAGCGGCGGATGGGGCTGGTGAAGTGGCAATAGTCGGTTTTCGCCAGCCCGTAGTGGCCGATGGGCTCGGCGGAATAGACGGCGCGCTTCAGGCTTTTCAACAGGCCGAGCTTGATCACGTGCTCCTCGGGGCTGCCCTTGGATTGATCCAACAGATCCTGGATGTGCGAACGGTTCGTTAGATCGCCGGGACGGTAGCCGTGGGCCTTCGCGGTCTCGGTGTAGTCCATGAGCCGCGACGGATCGGGATCCTCGTGAATCCGATAGACGGCGGGCTTCATGCGCTCCCGCAGGATTTTCGCGACGGCTTCGTTCGCGGCCAGCATGCATTCCTCAACGAGTTGGTGACTCTCGGTGTGGACGACGGGTTCCGCAACCGCGGCGCGGCCCTGGTCGTCGAGGCGGATCTTGATTTCCGGCATTTCGAGATCGAGCGCGCCGTGTTCGAAACGGCGGCGGCGGAGCGTGGAGGCGAGGTTCCAGCCTTCCTTGACCATGCCAACGAGTTTGGGATCGGAGCCTTCCGGCGCGGGCTTGCCGTCGAGGATGGCTTGCGCCTGTTCGTAGGAAAGCTTGGCGCGGCTGTGGATGACGGCGTCGATGAACTTCGCCTTGAAGATGACTCCCTCGTGGGAAATTTCCATCAGCGCGCATTTTGTCAGGCGGTCCACGTCCGGCTTGAGCGAGCAGATGCCGTTAGAAAGTTCGGTCGGCAGCATGGGCAGGACGCGATCCACCAGATAGGTGGAATTCCCGCGCTCGATGGCTTCCTTGTCCATCGGGCTGCCGGGCTTGATGTAATGCGAGACGTCCGCGATGTGGACGGCGAGCGTCCAGCCGGTTTTCGTCTTCTCACACCAGATCGCGTCGTCGTGGTCCTTCGCGTCGGCGGGGTCGATGGTGATGACGAGCTTGTCGCGCCAATCCTTGCGGCGGGCGATTTCGGAAGCTTCCGGTTCCTCCGGCACGGCACGGGCCTCGGCCAGCACTTCATCGGGAAACGAGGTCCGCAAGCCGAAGCGGTGGATCACGGAAATGATATCCACGCCGGGATCACCCGGCCAGCCTAACACCTCAATGACGCGGCCGCGCGGATCGTTCTTGCGGTCCAGCCATTCCTCCAGATCGACGACGACCATCTGTCCCGGCATCGCGGTGGTGTCGCCGACGACATCGACACGGCCTTCCACCGCCTTGTCGTCGCAATCGATCCAGCCGAAGTTGCCTTTTTTGCGATAGATGCCGACCAACTTGCCCGAGCGGCGGGCAAGGACTTGATCGACCCTGCCGCGCATTTCATCCGAGGTATCCGGCGTGAACTCGCTGCGAGTGCGGAACGGACGCGGGACCTGCTTGAGGATCGAAACCGCCACCCGGTCACCGTCCAGCGACGTTCCGACATTCCGGCGGTCGATGAAAATGCGCGAATGCAGGGTGAAATCGATGCCGGACGCGATGTTGTGCTCGTCGGTGATTTCCGGGAAAAAGAACGCGTGGCCTTTTGGGTGGAACTTGAGGGTGCCGGTGAGCTGGTTCTTCGGCGCGCTGGGGAGCAGGTAGGTGTTTTTTTTGCCGTCGGTGATGACGCCTTCCTTCACCATCGCTTCGAGGGTGCTTTTCAACTCGGCGAGGCGGGTGCCGGGTAGTTTTAGGCCACGGGAGATTTGCGACTTGGAAATCGGGTTGCCGTTTGCGGAGCGGAGGGCGTCGAGGATGGAATCTCGCAAAGTTTTGCCGGGCATGGCGGGAGCTTGCCGCCTGAACCCTGCCACCGCAACGGCAAACGGCCCGAAGAAAAAGATTGCGGCGTGAAAAATGCGCGATTAGGTGTTTACCATGTGAATGCGAGACAGATTGAGGCATTGTCAGCCTCCGAAATCTTGTATTTGCTTCGCAACCGTGAATTCCAACTCCCAATCCGTCATGAAAACCCATCCATCCCGTCGCAAGGACGGCTTCACACTGGTCGAGCTTCTCGTCGTCATCGCCATCATCGCGGTGCTCGCCGGTGCCGGCTTCGCTGCGGGAAATGCCGCCATCCAGAGGGCCAAGAAAACTACGGCCTTAGCCTCCTGCACGGCCATCGAGGGGGCGGTCAATGCCTTCTACTCCGAGTACAACAGCATGCCGAAAGAAGGGATGAACACCGACGAGACGGTGAAAACCGATGCGGCCGAGGGAGTCACCTTCCTCAAGGTGCTTCTGGGTGCGGAAGGCGCCACCGCCACCAACCCGCTGAACGTCCGTTCCATCAAGCTTCTCTCCGTCAGCCAAGGCAAAGCCAAGAAGAACGGCCTGATTTATGACGCAGCCGGCACGACGGTGGAAGGCCTCTTCGACCCATGGGGCGGCCCCTACAATGTCATTCTCGACGGCGACTACGACGAAATCGTCAAGCCAGCCCCCCTCGGTGGCGGTGGCGCGACGTTGAACGGCAAACGTTCCGCAGCCTGGAGCGCCGGCGCCGACGGCACCAAAGGAAGCGGCAAGCCCGCCGACGACGTGAAAACCTGGTAACCCCCGGAATAAGAATCTCCCAAAACCCAAGGAAATCCCGTCCAGCTCCGGCTGCAGCGGGGTTTTTATTTTCCTTACCTCACGACTTCGGTGCCGACTCCGCCGTCGGTGAAGATTTCCAACAACAACGCGTGGGGCAGGCGGCCATCGACGAAGTGGACTTTGCGGACGCCGGCGTTGAGGGCGTCCACCGCGCTGCGGATCTTCGGGATCATGCCGCCGGAAATGGTGCCATCGGCGATCATCGCGTCGGCTTCGTGGCGGGTGACGGATTTGATGAGCGTGGAGGGATCTTTCGGGTCGGAAAGCAGGCCTGGAACGTCGGAGAGATAGACCAATTTCGCGACGCGGAGCTCTTTCGCGAGGGCGGCTGCGGCGAGGTCGGCGTTGATGTTGAGCGGACGGCCGGTGGCCAGTTCGGCGGCGAGCGGGGAAATGACGGGGACGATTCCCGCGTTGTGGGCGGCGTCCATGTGGGCGAGCTGGCAACCGACGACCTCGCCGACGCGGCCGATGTCCACGCGGTTTCCATCAGCGTCGGTGCCTTTGATTTTCTCGCCAAGGAAAACGTCGTTTCCAGGGATACCAACGGCCTTGCCGCCGAAGTCGCGGATCATGCGGACCAGCCCGGGATTGATTTCCTCCGACAGGACGCGGGCGACGATGTCGATGGCCTCATCCGTGGTGACGCGGAAGCCGCCGACGAATTTCGCCTCAAGCCCGGCCTTTTCCATCGCCGCGGAAATCGCCTTGCCGCCGCCGTGGACGACGATGGGATTGATGCCGGCCACTTCGAGGAAAACGATGTCGCGCATCACGTTGGCGACGAGTTCCGGATCCTCCATCGCCGAGCCACCCATCTTGATGAGGAAGGTTTTTCCGCGGAAGGCTTGCAGATAGGGCAGCGCCTCGATGAGGGAGTTGGCTTTCTTGATGGGGTCCACGGCGGAGAGCTTAGGGCGGCGGAACGGGCGGGGAAAAGCGGAAAGGTGGCGCTACCTGGCTTCGATCAGGTAGTAGAGGGTTCCCGGTTGCAGCGGGATCTCCCGGTCGTGGTCGGCCGGAGTGAGCGGATAGCCGTTGAAATCAAGCGGTGTTACCCGGAGTCTGGCGGCGTCCGGGCGCTTGAACCTCACCTTGCCTGATAGATTCCCCACCAGCCACGGATCGGCGCCGAGGGCGGTGATGCGGCGGACTCCGCTGGAAACGGGTTCGCTTTGAAAGCCGGATTCCTTTTCCTCCGACATCACCTGGAGCAGCATCCGCTTCGATGTGGCGAGCGGCTGGTTGTCCAGCGAGGCGACGATGATGTATCCGGGATCCATGTCCGAAGTGATGGCTAGATCGCTGGTTTCCACGCTTTTCAACCGTCCGGCGGCACCCTGGGCTTGCGGTGCGTCGATGGTGAGAAATCCCCTGGTGTGGTCGAGTTTTAGCTCGCCGGTGCTGCTGCGGATCGTGTCCGCATCGAGGTAGGGAGTCAGATCCGCAGCCTTGGTCGAGCCCGGCGTGGTGACGAAGCGGACATCGGACCGGCCGATGAAATGCAGCAGCGGATTCAAACGCTGGCCGGGTTTCACCGTGACTCCGTTAGGAATATCCTTGAGCCGGAGTTCATCCAGCCCGGCGTCCTGCGGCAGCGGCGTGCCCTTGAGTTGGAGGAGATCATCGCGGTTGAGCGCCACCTCGGCGACGACCTTGCCGGGCTGGATCAGGCCGCGTCGATAGATCAACGCCGCAGCGGGAAACTGCCCCATGATCGCGGGAGTCATCACCGTCCACGGTTGTTCGAAAAATCCCGGCTTCACCGACCAGCGGGCACCGTCCAGCGCGAACCAGACGATGGCGTTGGTGTGCTGGAGCGCGCCATAAGCGGCGTAGTAAAGCGGGGCCTCGCCGCGAAACCGGTTAGGCCGGCACCAAGTCGTTTCCGAAATCATCGAAGGCAATCCGTCGTAATGCGGATCCATCGCCGGATGGAAAAACTGTTTGGGTTTTCCGGGTGCCTCCGGGTCGAAGCGCAGGGCGCTGCGATCCGACCAGGTGTGGCCTTCGCGCACCGACCATTCGGCCTGGTCGCCCTTGTGGTTGTTCTCGAAATAACCGTGGTGGTCGATGAAATCCCCGGTGGTGTAGCTGAGTTTCTCCAACGGCCCGAGAATCTCGGGACTGGCGGTGGCCCAGTTGGACGCGGTGATCGGACCCTTGAAACCCAGTTTTTTCAGGAACGCGCGCGTCTCCGTGTAGAACCGGGTCTGCACCTCTAGCAGGAATTCGGCCGTCTCACGGTCGCGTGGCGTGCGGTCGGTGAAAATATTCCACAGCGGCCGGAAGGCGATCCGGCCCTCCGCCAAGGCGTCTCGCTTGAGCGGTTCGCTTTTCCAAGCCGCGACGGCCTTTTCCAGCGAGCCATTTCTCGCCGCCAGCCAGCCGCCGAATTGTTTTTCTAACATTCGAAGCTGCGCGTCCGGGATGGTGGTGTCGCTGAAGGTCCAGAAAAACAGCGAATCCTCGTTCTGCATCTCCAGGCTTGCGACGGCGGGTTCATCGATCAGGCGCTTGCCGGTGGCCGGGCTGGGCGTGGTGAGCAGAGCGGTCCACCACTTGCGGTATTGGGCCTGGAAGTCAGGATTGAACATCAGCGAGGCGAAGCTGTGCTGGCTGCCGTTGTAACCTGCCAGCCAGCGGTTGCCGGGCTTCGGATCCAGCCACAGCGGGAAATAGATCGAGAAATGCGTGTAAATTCCCTCCGCCTTCATCGCCTCGACCACCTCGATGGCGTGAAGCACCTTCGCCGGATCCACCTCACCGTTAGAGTCGAAGTAGCCGCTGTGGATGCGGATCAGGTTCACGCCGTATTTCGCCAGCAGCCGCGCGCACTCGCGGAGTGGGAAGCCTTTCAAATCCGCCGGCGGCCCGTTCACCGCCCAGAAGCGGACGGGCTTGCCAGTGGTGGTGTGGATGAAATTCCCATCCTTCACGCCGATGAAGCCGTTCTCGCCCGCGAACTTCTCGTTGAGGAAACGCAGGTCGGTCGCCGAGTTGTTAGCGAATGGATCCGGTTTCGGGTCGAAGGCAAACCAGCCGTCGCGATCCTTCGCGGTTTCCGAGGCGATTTGATCCGGTTTGGTGGTGCCGGTCGGAAGGAACGGCTCGCTGCTGAAGACGAAGCAATCGAGATAACCGTGGTTGCTGTTCGCGCTGGTCATCCTGAAGCGGATCGTGTTCTCGCCGCTCCGCAGCGTCGCCTTGCCGATCTTGCTCCATGCGAGGAACCGCAGGTCCGGCTTGCCGTCCGCCGCGACGTTTGACTCGCCCCGCTTTCCGCTGGTTAGATCCATCGCGGTGTCCGCCCCGCCGTTCAGGGCGTAGGATAATTTCGTTTCGAACGGATTGGCGCGGACCCAGAATTCATAGTCGCCCGCCTGCTTCGCGGTGAAGCGGTATCCTGCCTCGCCTGCCTTTTCCTTGTCGAAGTTGGAAATGAAATCACCGCCGGAAAACTGATCCTTCTTCACCTGGTCATACCACCACGGATGGCGGTTCATCCGGTCGGCCGACGGCGCTTCGCCCTCGACCCAGATCCACGCGGCGGACGCGGATGTTAGAAAGGCGGCCGACAGGCTGGCGAAACGGATCAGGTGCATCCGCCCGTTTACGCCGGGCGGCGGCATGGTCTTGCGGGCAACGACGGGCCGCTCAAGAATCCTCGGGCGGTTTTCCCGCTGGCGGTGATTTTTTTCTAGCAGCCTTCTTGGCCGCGGTCTTCTTGACGGCCGGTTTCTCAACCGCTGTTTTTTTCGCCGCCGCTTTTTTCGCGGCGGGCTTGGCCTTCGGGGCTGCGGGAATTTCCTCAGGCTCCGGTTCGGGAGCGGGTGAGGGAATAGTGATCGGCGCGGGCTGGATTTCCAGTTCCGGAGGCGGCGCGGCGACGGTGACCGGCGTGAGCTTGCCGGACTTTCTCGTCAGGATCCAGCCAAGCACCACTGCGGAAACGATCGCCACCAGCACCGGCAAGCCCGGCAGCCAGACGGATGCCATACCGAAACCGATCCATTGCGCGGCCAGAAACACTCCCGCCAGCGCCAACGCTCCGAAATACCGGACAAAATCCGACGCACCGCTCAACAGGAGCAGCGCGACGACGATCGCTGCTAGAATCGCGAATTCCCAATCATCCGTCAGCCGCCGGAATTCATGGGGCTCGGTCAGCCCGCCGCTGGATGCGATGGAAGCGATGACACCGGAGAGACTTCGCGAAAATGCCTGGGTCGCCGGTTCCGCCGAAGTCTGGTCGTCACGCAAGATGACCGGGTCGGGCGCTTGTTTCGGAAAAAGTTCGTCACCACCGTCGATCAGCGCTTCGGCGGAAATTTCCTTGTAGCCGGAAATCGATTTCAACGGCAGCGCGAGACGGCCGAACTCATCGACCGGCACAATCGGACCTTCCGGCCCGAGCTTGAGAAATTCACCCAACCGCACCTCCACCCCTTCTAGCGGAAGGTCCAGCCGCTGGAGCACCGTGAGCAGGGAAAACGAGAAAATCACCCGATCCTCCCACCGCGCCATCAAGGGAATAAACTTGGAGGGCTTTTCGGATTCCAGTGCGGAAAATCCCGTGATCGTCGTTTCCCCACCAAGAATGATGCCCGGAATCGGCAGGCGGTTTACCAGCGGCAGTCCCGAGGCGTCGCCATGGATTTTCTCCACCGGCAGCGACGTCCGCCGGAACGATGGCGGCATCGCCGTGCCCACCACGCCCCGCGAAAGTGGTGCGGCCATCACCAGCGTTTCAAAACGCGACAACGATTTCTCCAACGCCGCCAATCCGATGGGATCCGGCTTTTCCCAAGCCAGCACCGCCGCCGTCGCCGCCTTCTTCGCACCGAGGCGTTGGAAATTCGTGAAAATCACCGCCAGATCGATCGGCGCGGGCGGGGACGATTGGAAAAAGCCTTTCAGGTCATCGTCCAGCGAAACGATCACCGGTGCCTGACGTTTGTCCGCCTTCTTGTCCGCCGAAAAAGTACTCAGTTTCCATGGTTCCGCGCGGCTGCCGTCTCCGGAGATGAAAAGCGAGCCATTCGCAGAGCCACTGGCCACCGCGGAGAAAGCCGCGCGGTCCACGGCGGTGCCGGGGATCCATTTCCACACTCCCATCGCTATCGCTGCCGAAACGAGCAGCACACAAAATCGGCGTTTCGTATTTCCTCCTTGCTGCCTGATACTGGCTTTTTCCACCACATCGGGCGGATCTTTGGCAATGGGTCCAGCGACAGGGATGGCGCGTTCCTGTTCAGCGCGAGCTTTGATTACCGCAGTGGCGCTGGCCACGGGTGTGGGTGGCGCGGACTCCGCCATGGAGCTTCCCAACTTGGCGTCCTCTTCAGATTTTGGGGAGATGAGGGACACTTCAGACGCCGCTTCCCTGGCGGCGCTTTCCATCAGCGCCTTCGACTCTTCGCGAGCTTTGGCACGAAGCATCACCAATTCCTGGTCCGAACGGAGGCGTGCTTGTTCGGTAGCGGTTTTGAGTTCTTCCTGAGCCTGGGCTTTGATGGCTGCAAGTTCGGCGAGAGCCCGGGCTTCCTCTTGGGCTCGGGCCAAAATCTCTGCGGCAGCTTTGGCTTGGGCGGCGGCTTCCAGTCGTGATTGCTCCGCAGCAGCGGCCGCTTTTTTCGCATCCTCTTCGGCTTTTGCACGGATTACCGCAAACTCCTGTTCGGTTTTCAGACGTGCTTGTTCGATGGCTGCCTTGAGTTCATCGCCAGCTTGGGCGCGCAGGGCGGAAACTTCGGCGATCGCCTCCTGGTGGATCTTTTCAGCGGCGGCTCTGGCCTGTTCTTCTGCCAGCCGTTTCGCCGCAGCGGCGGAACGTTCTTCCTCCTCGGAGCGCTGTCTGGCCAAAGCGAGCGCCCGGTCATTTTCTTCGGCGCGTGATTTGGCGACAGCTTCCGCTTGGGCAGTGGCCTCCAGACGGGCCTTTTCCGCAGCCCGTGCGTCCTCCTCGGCTTTGGTCCGGATCAGAGCTGCCTCTTTTTCCGCCTCTTCCCTTGCCTTGGCCCGGATGGCCGCCATTTCCTGTTGGGAATCCTGGCGCGCTTGTTCGAGGGTGGTCTTGAATTCTTCCTGGGCTTTCGCACGCATGGCGGCAACTTCGGAAATCGCCTCCTGACGCGCCTTCTCAGCGGCGGCATTGGCTTGTTCCTCGGCGAGCCGTTTGGCGGTGGCGATCGAACATTCTTCCTCCTCGGTCTGCTGTTTGGCCAAAGCAAATGCCCGGGCATATTCCTCGGCGCGCAACTTGGCGGCAGCTTCGGCTTGGGCGGCGTTCTCCTCCGCTTTGGCGCGAATCAGAGCGGCCTGGAACTCCGCCTCTTTGCGGGCGGTATCCGCCGCAGCCTCCGCCTCCTCGCGGGCCTTGGCCCGGATCGCTGCCATTTCCTGTTCGGTATTCCGGCGTGCTTGTTCGAGAGCGGCCTGGAGTTCCTCCTGGGCTTGCGCACGGATGGCGGCAACCTCGGTCGTCGCTTCCCGGCGCGCCTGTTCGATCATTGCCTTGGCGCTTTCCGCAGCTTCAGCGAATAGCGAAGCCACCTTGGCTTCTGCCGCAGCCTGTTCCTCGGCGAGCTGTTTTGCCGCGGCGGCAGCGCGGGCTTTTGCAGCCGCCTCGACCTTCGCTTCCTCGTCCGCCTTTGGACCCGCAATTTCCTCAGCCACTCTGTCAGCAGGGAAGGTGACGGCAGGTGGCGGGGTGATCCTGGCGTTTTTCTCCGCCAACTGTTGATAGAGAGGGTTCGTGAGATTCTCGCCTTGGACCTGCCTGAGCCCGGACAGCACGATGGGCGGGGTCGAAAAAGGGGCACCGAAGTCCAACGTCGGGTCGCTGTGAGCCCATGGAAAGAGCCCGAGTGGAGTGCGGATTTTCAGGAAGTTTCCCCATAAGGATTTTGCGTCGTCAATCCAGAGGAGGAAATGTTCGAGGTCCGGGTTGACCAAGTTCGGATCGGAATCCAAGGCCGCGCCGTAAAAACGGGCCGCTGCCAGAACCAGGCCGTGGTGCAGGAGGGCGTTGGCCATCCCCATGTTTTGCGCGGCCTTTCCGCGGTTTTGTTCGAAGACTGCGGTGAGCAGGCGGATGGCTCTCCGGGGCTGCTGCCTAGCGAGGGCACCGGCGGCAAATGCGATGTCGAGGTCGATGCTCGGGATGGGATCAGACTCCCAGATCAAGGCGGCAGCTTCACCGTGGGCACCCTGATCGTGGAGCAATTGAGCCAATGTCCGGCGGGTATCCCAATCGCCTGGATTTTCCGCCAGCTTCTCGCGCAGTGCCTCAGTGGTGGAGGCTCCTACTTTGACCTGACTGAGGTTGGGAACCGCGATGGGGGTGGTATGTCCGTTGACGTCGCGGGTGAGCTCCAAGGCTTCCAGCGGATCGCGCGTCATCCATGGCAGTTCATGGAGTCGTGATTGGGGGCCATCGAAATTTCCCCATAGCAATTGTTCGTCGTCAGCCCAAATGAAGAAGTGTTCGAACTCCAGATTCACGAGCTGCGGATTGGTCTCAAGGGCCGCGCCGTAGAAGCGTGCCGCTTGAAGAACCATGCCGTGGTGGAGGAGGGCGTTGGCCATCCCCATGTTTTGGGCGGCTTTGCCACGATTGTTTTCAAGAACCGCGGTGAGCAGGCGGATCGCCTTGCCGGGTTGGTCCTTGGCAAGAAGGCAGGCAGCCAATGCGAGGTCCAGAGCGGTGCATGGAATCCGGTCCGCCTCCCAGATGAGTGCGGAGGCCTCGTCGAGCCCCCCCTGATCGTAAAGCAGGCTGGCGCTCTCCAGGCGTGTATTCCAATCCGCAGGATTTGCCTCCACAATCTCGCGTGGAGATTCTTCCGGTGGGAGGTTGGATTCGGGAGTCACGGTGAAAGTGGGCGCATGAAGGTTTGCTCAAAACAACATCCGTAGAAACCAACGCTGGAAATTGCCGGTCACGCTTGGGATTTTTTAATCCTCGCCAGCACCGGAGCCAGCGGTTCCTCGAGCGCGGTTCCAGCGGTCACCTCGCCCAGCAGGCGGCCGGCCGTCGCGATGTGCGGGCGGTACCACTGATCACCGCGGTTTCTCACGATGTTGCCATACGCCCCGAGCGCCTGCATCAGGCGTTGTGCTGCACATTCGTGAAACAAGGTTTCCAGCGGGCGCTCGTCGGCGATGTCCTCCCACAGTGTGAGAAGTTGCTCACGCTCCTCGGCGGAGTGGTCCAGATAGGGATCGAAAACGAGTGACGCGAGATCGTATTCCTGACGTCCGCGGCGCAGGCCCTGGAAATCGATCAGATAGACTTGGCCGTCCTTGATCATGAGGTTCTGCGATTGGAAATCCCGGTGCACCAAATGCCGAGCCACCGTCCCCAGCCGCTCCGCCAGATCGGAAAACACCGGATTTCTCCGCAAGGGACCCGCATCCATCCCGAGGTAATCCTCCACCATAAACTCGAAAAAATACTCCTGCTCCCACCGGTACATCGCCGCGTCGAACGGCGGCATCAGGTGGAAATCCTTCGGCGGCTTCGCATAAAACAACTTGTCCACCTGCTCGAACGCCGCCCGGTAAAACGGCAACCGCTCCGCAAACGGCCGATCCTTCATCGACAACAAATCCACATCCCCCAGATCCTCCACCAGCGCCACCCGGTACCTCGCCCGGTCGTGGATGATTTCCGGCACCCGCAGTTTCGCCTGTTTCAGGAACTGCGCCACCGGGACGAATTGCGAATTGTCCTCCCGCTCCTCCGTCCAGTGGATGCCGATGAACGGCTCGCGCGACGGCGTTTTCACCCTCACGATGGTCCGCCCGGAAGCCCCACGTTTGATCGGCTCCAAGGTGATGGGAACGCTCGGGTCCACTCCAAGAAACTGGCGGGCGGTGGAAAGGATCGCTTCGGTAGGCATGGGCGGGCGCAAACTAGCGTGAAAAATACCCGTTCTGCCAAGGGAAATCACTGGTCGTGGTGAAACCACAACGTCACCAGCAACGCCACCCCGATCCCCCACAGCAACCACAGATTCCCCACCAGATAGGGATAAACCATCAACGCCACCCCGATGACCCGCGGCTGCCACAGATCCAACTTCTTCCCGTAGGAGAACGACCCCATCCCGATGGTCCCGAAGATGAAGCCCGCAAGCAGGGTGTAGGCGAAATGGCTCATACGCTTAACGAAGCCTAAATGATTTACCGAAAATACCCAGCTGAAGTTTTCCGGGAGAAACACCGTTGCAGGCAGAATCCGTTTCAGGATTGTAGCCACTCTAGAATTCCGGTTGCCTCGCCGCATGACAAAAACCCTCGTTTGTTTGGCATCCGCATTGATGAGTTCGCTACACGCCGCGCCGCCGGTGATGGAGGCGGTGGATGCGAAGATGAAAGGATTCGTGGAGGGGAAGGAAATCGCCGGGGCGGTCACGCTGGTGGCGGATGACGAGAAAATCCTGCATTTGTCGGCCATCGGGTTTTCCGACATCGAGAAGAAGACGCCGATGTCGCCGGAGGCGGTTTTCTGGATCGCCTCGATGAGCAAACCGGTGACGGCCACGGCGGTGATGATGATGGTGGAGGAGGACAAGATTTCGATGGACGATCCGGTGGCGAAGTATTTGCCGGAGTTCCGCTTTCTCAAGGATGCGGCGGGGAATGAGGTGGTCATCACCATCGGCCAATGCCTGACGCACAGCAGCGGGTTGAGCGAACTGTCTCCGGATGAGGCGAAGGGCATCGCCACGTTGAAGGAACTGACGCCGTTGGTCGCCGCCAAGCCGGTGCAGTTTGCGCCGGGCAGCAAGTGGCAGTATTGCCAGACGGGAATCAACACCGCCGCGCGCGTCGTGGAAGTGGTGTCCGGTAAGCCGTTTCCCGAATTCCTGCAGGAGCGTTTATTCGATCCGCTAGGGATGAAGGACACGAGTTTCTATCCGGGCGCGGATCAGGTGGCGCGGCTCGCGGCGTCCTACAAACGCAACGACGCCGGGGAGTTGGAAAAGGCGGAGTTGTTCTTTCTCAATGGCAAGTCGCCTTCGGAAAAAAGCCGTTATCCGGCGGCGAACGGTGGCTTGTTCTCGACCGCGACGGATTACGCGAAGTTCGCGCGGATGATCCTGCGCGGTGGCGAACTCGACGGGAAACGGTATTTGAAAGCGGAGTCCGTAAAGGAAATGACCGGCGTCCAGAGCGGCGATCTAACCACCGGCTTCACTCCCGGAAACGCGTGGGGCTTCGGCTGGTGCATCGTCCGCGAGCCCCAGGGCGTGACCGCCGCGCTGTCATCGGGAACTTTCGGTCACGGCGGGTTGTTCGGCACGCAGGCGTGGATCGATCCGGTGAGGAAGCGGATCTATCTGTTACTCGTCCAGCGCGCGAATTTCATGAACCAGGGTGGCTCGGACGGTTCCGAAATCCGCCGTGAGTTCCAGAACGCCGCGGCGAAGTAGTCGTTTCGTCCACACAAAGGGACGAGACGTCCCTTCTCCCTATGAAACTCCTCCTCATCGGCAACGGCTACCTCGGCCAAGCGGTCAGCCGTGAATTCCGCGAACAGGATTGGGAAGTGACGGCCGTATCTCTCTCCGGCGGCGACGGCTCGATTTCCTGCGATGTCGGCGATCCTGAGGCGGTTAGGAAACTGCCGTCCGCGGATTTCATCGTCCACTGCGCAGCTTCCGGTCGCGGCGGAGCGGAGGCCTATCAGCACGTGTATGTGGAAGGCGGTCGGAATCTAACTACTATTTTCCCGGAGATCCCGCTGCTTTTCACGTCGAGCACATCGGTTTACGCGCAAACGGACGGCTCGGTGGTGAAAGAGGAAAGCCCCGCCGTCCCGGACCGCGACACCGGGAGGCTTCTGCTGGAAGCCGAAAACATCGTGCTGCTCTCAGGCGGCATCGTCACGCGCCTGTCCGGCATCTACGGCCCGGGCCGCAGCGTGATCCTGAAAAAATTCCTCAATGGCGAAGCAGTCATTGAGGAAGATGGCCGGCGTTTCCTCAACCAGATCCACCGGGACGACGCGGCGCGCGCGATTTTCCACCTCGCGACTTCCGGCGTGCGCGGGGAAATTTTCAATGTCAGCGATTCCACGCCGCTCAGCCAGCTCGGCTGTTATGAAAAGCTCGCGGAAATGTTCGCCCGCCATTTGCCACCGTCGGGTCCGCGCGATTTGAACCGCAAGCGCGGCTGGACCCACAAGCAGGTTTCCAACGCCAAGCTCCGGGCCACCGGCTGGTCGCCGCACTTTTCGTCATTTCCCGAGGCCGCCCGCGGTATCGCGCCGACTTTGTAAACCGTGTAACCGCTTTGGGGGACACGCGGACTGAACAATCACTTTCCAAACTGTCGTATCCACCTTTCCCATGGCCTTCAAACCCTTTCACCACTTCGGCTTCGCCGTCCTCGCATTGCTGTCGTCCGCGCATGCCGCCGAGCCGCTTTTACAACTTAAGAAGGGCGACCACATCGCCATCGTCGGCAGCGGATTGGCCGACCGCCAGCAACATCATGCTTGGTTCGAGGCACTCATCCACAAGGCCTTCGCCGACGACGATCTGACCATCCGCAACCTCGGCTTCGCGGCGGATGAGATCAACGTCCACCCGCGCTCCAAGGGCGTGCCGCCTGTCGAATGGTTCCTCTCGATGAAAAAGGGCGACACCATGCCCGACAAGGATTCCAAGCTGATCTACAAGGCGGGCTCCGACTTCGGTACGGACGTGATTCTCGCCTACTGGGGTTTTAACGAATCTTTCCGCGGACCTCAGGGCATCGAGGATTTCAAAAAGAATCTCGGCGCCTATCTCGACAAACTGAAAGCCGCCAATTTCAGCGGTGAAGGAGCCCCTCGCATCCTGCTTTTCTCACCGATCGCGCAGGAGGATCTGGGCAATCCGAACTTCACCGACGGCGAGGAAAACAACCGCAATCTCGGCCTCTACACACAGGTCATGGCCGACATCGCGAAGGCGAGGAAAATTCCATTCGTGAACCTCTTCAATCCCTCCGGCGAACTCTATCAGAAATCGGACCGCCCGCTCACCATCAACGGCATCCACCTCACCGATGAAGGCGACAAGTTGCTCGCGCCAATCCAGTTTGAGGCCGTGTTCGGGAAAGAGCCCGCAGCGCTGGATGATCCCTCGCTGGCGAAGATCCGCGACGCCGTAATCGATAAAAACACCGAGTGGCATCACCGCTATCGCACCGTTGATCAATACAACATCTACGGCGACCGCGGGCTCATCGACTACGCGGGAGTGACTAACAATTTCATCCTCACCCAGGAAATGGCCCAGCGCGACGTGAAGACCGCGAACCGCGACCAGCGCGTGTGGGCGGTCGCCAAGGGCGGCGACCTGAAAGTCACCGACGACAATCTTCCGCCGGTGAACCTGACACCGACTAACCGGAAGGACGAGGTTCCTTATATGGATCCCGAGGAAGCCATCAAATACCTGAAGCTCGCACCCGGTTGCAAGGTCGAGCTGGTCGCGTCCGAGAAGACGTTTCCCGAATTCGTCAATCCGGTGCAGATGAATTTCGACACCAAGGGCAGGTTATGGATCGCCGTCTGGCCGAACTATCCGGAGACCTCTCCGACGACGAAGATCTTCGACAAGATCGTCGTCATCGACCTCGATCCGAAAACCGGCAAGGCCGCGAAAATGACCACCTTCGCCGACGGTCTGAACTGCCCGACCGGCTTCCAGTTTTACAAGGACGGCATCCTCCTGATGCAATCGCCGGATCTCCTCTACCTCCGCGACACCGACGGCGACGGCAAGGCCGACACCCGCGAGCGCGTGCTCCACGGCCTTGACGCGGCGGATTCCCACCACGAGACGAACTCGATCTGTTATGAACCCGGCGGCGCGGTCTATCTGAGCGACGGTGTCTTCCACCGGACCAACGTGGAAACCTTCAACGGGCCAGTTAGAAACGTGGACGGCGGCATCTATCGCTACGAGCCCGTGACCGGGAAATTCATGCGACACGCGCCCTACAACCTGGCCAACCCGCACGGCCGGGTGTTCGACTATTGGGGCAATGACCTGATCACCGACGCCACCGGAAACGCGAACTACTTCGGCCCGGCCATGAGCAGCCACCTTGACAGCGGCGAACATCCGACGATGAAGCAGTTCTGGGACCGCCCGTCGCGGCCTTGCCCCGGTACCGCCATCCTAACAAGCCGCCATTTCCCGGATGACTGGCAGGGGCTTTTTCTCAACACCAACGTCATCAGCATCCAGGGAATCTTTCGCGCGAAACTCACCGAGGAGGGCTCCGGCATCACGGGTGAAACTCTCCCCAACCTCGTCGAGACCGACATCGCGAAGAACCCGAATTTCCGCCCGTCGGGCATCACCGTAGCACCGGACGGCTCGCTGTATTTCATGGATTGGTCGCAGATGCTCATCGGCCACCTCCAGCACCACTTGCGCGATCCCCAGCGGGACCATCAGCACGGCCGGCTCTATCGGATCACCTACGAGGGACGGCCACTGATGGTGCCGAAGCAGATCGACGGCCAGCCGGTCGCCGCGCTGCTGGATCTGCTCAAGGAGCCTGAGAACGACGTCCGCCTGCGCGCCAAGATCGAACTTGGAAAACACGATGCGAAGGAAGTCACCGACGGCGTGTTGCAGTGGATGAAAACTCTCGATACCACGGATGGCGCCTACGAACACCACCTCCTCGAAGCACTGTGGGTCCATCAATGGCACAACGTTGTGAACCTCCCGCTGCTGGAACGCGTGCTGAAATCCCCCGAGCCGCGCGCCCGCGCGCAGGGTATCCGCGTGCTCGGCTATTGGCGCGACCGCGTGCCCGGCGCAGTGGCGATCGTGAAGGCTGCGGCAGATGACGAGGCACCGCGTGTCCGCCTCGAAGCCGTCCGTGTCGCCAGCTATTTCCGCGAGACCGCGGCTGCGGACGCCGCCCTAACTGTTTTAAGGCATCCGTCGGATTACTACCTCGACTATTGCTTCAAGGAAACCATGCGCCAGCTCCAGCCGTGGTGGAAGGATGCGGTCGCCGAAGGCAAGGAAATCGCCGCCGACAACCCCGCCGGCATTTCATTCCTGCTGGATTCCGTGAGCAGCGCCGAGCTGATGAAGCTGCCCAAGTCACCGGTCACACTCACCGCGATTCTGACACGCCCTGACATGAAGATGGAACAACGCGAGGTGGCGCTTTCCGAGCTGGCGAAATTGAAGAAAACTCCCCCGACCCACACGTTGGCCGCAGTGCTGATGACCGCGGCTAACAAGGATGACGCCGGAACGCGTGACCTCTGCACGATGCTGCTCCGGCAATCCCCCGCCGATCTGAAATCCTCACGAGCGCCGGTTCAGAAGCTCGCCGCCGCCGACGCGTCCGACAGGGTCAGGCAAAGCGCCACCGCCGCCCTGATCACGGCGGATCACTCGATGGGAGCCGCCTGGAATGCCGCCATCCGGACGCCGGAGGCGCTCACCTCGTTTCTCGATGCCCTGCCGCTCGTGCCCGACGAGAAGCTCCGTGGCAGCGCCTACAACATCGTTAGGAATCTCCTCACCGCGCTGCCCGGCGGAGTGAGTGCCGCATTGAAAGATCAGAAAGGATCTAGCGGACGATTTATCCGCATCGAACTTCCCCGGAAGGGCACACTCTCGCTCGCCGAAGTCGAGGTGTTCAGCAAAGGCGGGAACATCGCGGCATCAGGAAAGGCGACGCAACAGAGCATCGGTTACAACGGAGCGGCCCAGCGCGCCATCGACGGAAAAACCGACGGCGGCTATGATCACGACTCGGTGACGCACACCGACGAAAACGTGAACAACCCTTGGTGGGAACTGGATCTCGGCTCGCCGCAGCCGGTTGAATCCATCGTCATCTGGAACCGCACCGACGGACCTTTCGGAGAGCGCATGGAAGGGTTCGACCTGACGATTCTGGATGCGGAGCGGAAAGAGATTTTCAGAAAATCCGGTAATCCCGCACCGAAGGAATCCGTCCGGATCGAGGTTCAGAATGACGATGCCGGCAACATCCGCCGCGCCGTCATCCGCGCATTGCCCAGCCTCGGCAAAGAGCCGAAGGCGGTGCTCTCCATTCTAACTGACTTGATCGCGAAGAACGACCAGGTTCCCACCGCCGCGCAAGCAATGACGAAACTTCCAGGCAACGCGTGGCCCAAGGATCAAGCCGCGGTCGCCGCGAAAGGCATCGTCGAATGGGCGCGCACCGTCCCGGCGGACGGCCGCACCACCAGCGACTACGCCGACACGATCCAGATCGCGAACAAGCTCATCGCCCGACTCCCCGCCGATCAGGCCGCCGCCGCGAAGAAAGCGTTGGGAGATCTCAACGTGAGAACCTTCACCATCAAGGCAGTCCCGGAACAACTCCGCTACGACACCGCGCGCCTCGTCGTGGAGGCGGGAAAACCCTTCGAGGTTGTTTTCGAAAACCCGGACGCCATGCCGCACAACCTCGTCTTCGTCATGCCTGGCACGATGCAAGACGTCGCCACCGCCGTGCAGACACAGGCTCCTGATAAGTTAGACAGCAAAGGCCGCGCCTACGTCCCGGACAACGACCCGCGCATCCTCGACGCCACCAAACTCGTCGAAGCCGGGAAATCGGAAACCCTTCACCTCACCGCGCCATCCAAGGAAGACACCTATCAGTTCGTCTGCACCTTCCCCGGCCACTGGGCGATCATGAAGGGCGAACTGATCGTGACAAAGGACGTCAAGGCCTGGCTGGCCGCGCATCCGGAGAAGTGACCCTAACGGATCGCTGACTCCAGTCGGCCATTTTTGATGGAAGACCGGCCGATTGAAGTCAGCGCTCCGGTTTCAGAACGCGGGATCAATCTCTAGCTGAAATCGCAAATCCCCACTGGCCAACCTCACCACGCCGGGAAGGGTTCGCGATTTTTTCGCAGTGGTTTCGGATGACAAAAGCGTCATCCGGATCACGCCGTCAGAAAGGATTTCCACCGACTGTTTCTGATTGGAATCCACCTGGCCGTCCGCAGTGAAGAAATGGATTTCCGTTATGTTAGAAATCTGGACCGACGGTTTGAGAGTGAGGACGATCTTGCCCGGCTCGCGAGCAACAGAAGATTTCCATGCCGGATCACAACGTGGCACCAACGCGCGGAATTTCCCGAACAAGGGATGGGTGGATGGATCGATTTCCGAGGAACCGGCGACAGGCAGGGTGATGGAGAAGGGGATTTTCGCCGCCGGGTTGCAAGTCTTGCCGCAGCACATCCAGGAGACTTTCGCGGCGAGGGTGACGCTAGCAGCGGTGAGTCTTTCCGGCGGCGTGATCGGGATCATCAGGAGCGTTTCGCCTTCGTAACCTTGGGCATCATAGCTCGCCATTTTCACCACCTGGGGGGCGGGCCACTGGATTTCCCCCGCGCTGAAGCCCGGCGGCAGTTCCCACTCGACGGAGGTCGCGACGCCGACGATTCCCGGATTTTTCCAATAGGTATGGGAGCCGGGTGGATGGACCAGATGCAGCCCGAGCACGAACGGTTTCCCGGCGCTGATGTTCCGCGTTTCGGAAATCAGGCGGACATCCAGTGTTTTTTCGGCTTCGTCCGCATGAAGCAGGCAAGGCAAAAACAGGGCGGCGAGCAGTCCGGTCAAACGCATGGGCCGGACGATACGCCATCGACCGGGTATGGGTATCATATTTCCCCGGCGGACTCGTGTGCAGCTTGGCTTTGACCGATGGCGGGTTTCGGTCTATTCCCAGCGCCTTTCCCATGAAGGAGCAAATCGAAGCCATCCAAACTGAAGCGCTTGCGCAGATTTCCGCCGCCGCGGACGAACGCACGCTCGATGACGCACGCGTGGCCGTGCTCGGCAAAAAAGGCACTCTCACCCTCGTCGCCGCAGGCATCAAGGACGTGCCGAAGGAGGACAAGGCCGCCGTCGGCCAGCTTCTCAACACCGCCCGCACCGCGATCACCGCCGCGCTGGAGGAGAAGCAGCTCGCCCTCCGGGAAATCGCCGACCGCGCCGAGTTGGCCGGAATTGATGTCACTCTCCCGGCCCGTCAGGTTTCCATAGGCTCGCTGCATCCACTCACGTTGATCCGCGACGAAGCGATCCGCATCCTCCGCCGCATGGGCTTCGCGCTCGCCGACGGTCCGGAAATCGAGGACGAGTTCCATTGTTTCGACGCCCTCAACACCCCCGCCGACCACCCGGCGCGCAACGAAAAGGACACGTTCTATTTCGATTCCGGCAAGCTGCTCCGCACCCACACCTCCAGCGTGCAGATCCGCACCATGGAATCCCAAACGCCGCCGATCCGCATCATCTGCCCCGGCTCCGCCTACCGCCGCGACGAAATCGATGCGACGCATCTATCCGTTTTTAGCCAGCTCGAAGGCCTTTACGTCGGCGAAAATGTTTCCCTCCCGGATCTCAAGGGCACGCTTGAATATTTCCTCCGCGAACTCTTCGGGACCCAGACGGAAGTTAGATTTCGTCCGCACTTCTTCCCCTTCACCGAGCCGAGCTTCGAAATCGACGTGAAGCTAATCGTCAAAGGCCAAACACCGAAATGGATCGAAATTGCCGGCTGCGGCATGGTTGATCCGGCCGTCTTCGAAGCGATCAACAAATCCCGCAAGGACAACGCTTTCGATCCCGAAAAAGTCACCGGCTTCGCCTTCGGCATGGGCCTCGACCGCCTCGCCATGATCCGCTGGGGTATCAAGGACATCCGCCTCCTCATCGAAAACGACGCTCGTTTCCTCAAGCAGTTTGCTTGAGGAGAGATAGGGGATTGGGGATAGGAGATGACAGATAGAAGATTATGGAATCGGACTCTTTGGGTTATAAAAAGCTGAGGATCTGGATACTGGCTCGTGAGCTGGTGATCGAGATTCATCGCATGACCTTGGTGTCGCTGCCGAAGTTCGAACTCTACGAAGAAGGCAGCCAGATCCGCCGCAGCATGAAATCGGTGAAATCCAACATCGTCGAAGGCTACGGTCGCCGTCGTCACAAAGCGGAATACATCCGTTTCCTGGACTATGCCTATGGCTCAACTCTCGAAACTGTGGATCACTTGGAAACCCTATTCGAAACCGAATCCCTACGCGCCGAAGAGTTGTTTCATTCGCTTCACGAACGCTTGAACCAACTCTCAAAATCCATCTATCTCTTCACACGAGGCGTGGAAACCCACCACAACGAAGACCGCTGACGGAAGCTCTTCCTCTTCCATCCCCTATCTCCGATCCCTGATCCCAAATCCTCTTCCCATGAACGTCTCCCTCAACTGGCTCGCCACCCATCTCGATCTATCCGGAAAATCCATCAAGGAAATCGACGACCTCTTCACCTTCGCCGGTGTTGAAGTCGAAGGCATCGTTTCCAAAGGCATCGCTTCGGATAGAATTGTAGTCGCCCGGATCATGGAAGCCGTCCAGCACCCGAACGCCGACAAACTCAAGGTCACCCAAGTGGATGCCGGAGAAGGAACCCTCCGCCAGATCGTCTGCGGCGCGCAAAACTACAAGGTCGGCGACAAGGTGCCCTGCTGCCTTCCCGGAGCGGAGCTTCCCGGCGGTTTCACCATCGGCGAAACCAAGATGCGCGGCGTGGAATCCAAGGGCATGCTCGCCGCCGCCGCTGAAATCGGCCTGCCCGCCGGTGAGGACGGCCTGCTCATCCTTCCGCCGGATTCCGAAATCGGAAAACCCGTGAAACAACTCTTCGACTCCGACACCCTGCTCGAACTCGAAGTCACCCCGAACCGCCCCGATCTCCTCAGCCACCGCGGCATGGGACGCGAGCTCGCGACGCTTCTCAAGACCCCGCTGCTTCCGTTGGAAATCCCAGTAAGGGGCACGGACGTCTCGTCCATGATTCAAATCGACGCTCCAGCAGCTTGCCCGCTCTACACTGCCGTTAGAATTACCGGCGTCACCGTCAAGGAAAGCCCCGCCTGGCTGAAACAACGCCTCGAATCCATCGGCCTGCGTCCCATCAATAACATCGTCGATGTCACGAACTACGTGCTGCACGAACTCGGCCAACCGCTCCACGCCTTCGACTCCGCCAAACTCACCGGCAACATCATTGTCCGAAGCGCCGCCGAAGGCGAAACTTTCCTCGCTCTCGATGAATCCAGCCACGTCCTCACCCCGGACGATCTCCTCATTTCCGACGAATCCGGAGCCGCACTCGCCCTAGCAGGCGTCATGGGCGGAGCCAGAAGCGGCGTGACTGAAACCACCACCGACATCCTGCTGGAGTCCGCGTATTTCACCCCGCAGGGCATCCGCCGCACCTCGCGCCGCACCTCGCTTTCCTCGGATTCCTCCTACCGCTTCGAACGCGGAGTGGATCCGGCAGGATTCCTAACCGCCTCGTCGTTCGCAGTGAAATTGATCCTGGAAGTCGCCGGTGGCACAGCAGAAGCAACCACCCAAGTCGCCGGTGAAGCTCCTGTCCTCACGAAGCCCGTCACGCTCGACTCAAAAAAACTCGACCAGCTCATGGGCGGCTCCATCGCCCTATCAGACGCCGAGGAAATCCTTACCCGCCTCGGTCTCACCAAGCTCCCCGACGGCACCTGGGACGTCCCTTCCTTCCGCGCCGATCTCCAGCGCCACATCGATCTCGTCGAGGAAATCGCCCGCGTCCACGGCCTCGACAACGTGCCTTCGCGTTTCCTCGGCACCTTCGTCCCCGCCAGCGCGGTCGATGCCGCTTATGATGCCGACATGGTCCTCCGCCGCCGCCTCGCCGCGCTCGGCCTGCACGAGTGCCAGACGATCAAGCTCATCTCCGACGCCCAGGTTTCCGACATCCTCCCACTGCGTCCGCTGCAGGATGGCGACGTGATCCGCGTGAAACTTCCGCTCAGCGAGGACCACGCCGTCATGCGCCCGAGCATCGTCCCCGGCCTGATCGCCTCCGCTGCTAGAAATGTCCGCCAACAAGCGAAATCCCTGCGCTTCTTCGAAATGGGCCGCGTCTTCCGCAACGCCGGCGGCGGCAAAGCCAAGGACCAGGAAAGCGAAACGCTCGCTCTGCTGCTCTCCGGCTCCGCCCAACCCACCGGCTGGTCCCAAGCCGACCGCACCGCCGATCTTTACGACCTCAAAGGAATCTTCTCTGCCCTGCTAGGCGACCGCAAGATCACCTTCACCCCGAAGGACCGCCCCGGCTTCGTCCTCGCCAGCGACATCAAGGTCGATGACCAGAACATCGGCGTCTTCGCCCGCCTCACACCGGCCCGCGAGCGCGAACTCGATTTCACCACCCCCGTCTTCGTCGCCGAACTCGATCTCGGAAAACTCCGCAAGCTCCTCAACGGCATCAGCCACGTCGAGGATCTCCCGCAGTTCCCCGGCTCCTCCCGCGACGCCGCGATGGAACTCCCCATCACCACGCCGAACGCCCAGATCGAAGCCGTCATCGCCAAACTCGCCGAGCCCTTGTTAGTTTCGAGCGAATGCTTCGACGTCTTCACCGATCCCACCGGCCAGAAGATCGCCGCCGACAGCAAGTCCGTAGCCTACCGCTTCCACTACCGCGAAGCCACCCGCACGCTCAAAACGGAAGAAATCGACACCGCCCATCAGAAAATGCTCGAAGCACTGACGAAGGGACTGGCGGTGAAGTTCCGCTGAGAAAGCCTCTACGGGCCGGCCGTTCAAACCGACCGCAAGAACTTCTAGCGGAACGGAAACGGCAGGCACTGGCATTGCCATATCCGGCGGGCGTCCTATGATCTGCCGCCATGAATCCAAGGATTGGCGGAATATTGGCGGTCACGGCGTTGCTGCCGATGGGAGCGCGTGGCGACGAGGGCATGTGGTTGTTCAACCGGCCGCCGGTGAAGCAGGTGGAGGAACGCTACGGATTTCATATCGAACAGAAGTGGCTGGATCATTTGCAGAAATCGTCGGTGCGTTTCAACAAGGGCGGATCCGGATCTTTCGTTTCCAAGGACGGTCTCATCCTCACCAATCACCACGTCGGCGCGGGGATCATCGCGTCGCTGAGCACCGCGGAGAAAAACCTCATGACCGACGGCTTCCTGGCTCGGGAGAAAACCCGGGAACTGGCTTGCAACGATATCGAACTGAACGTGCTGATGTCCATCCGCGACGTGACGGCGGAGGTAAACGCCGCGGTCTCGGAATTGATGACGCCGGAGGAAGCGGTGACGGCGCGACGGGCGATCATCACGAAACTGCAGGAAGTGCCGCCCGAGGAGGCTGCGACGAAACGGTGCGACGTCGTCACGCTCTATCAAGGCGGCGCGTATCACCTTTACGAATACCGTCGCTACTCGGACGTGCGGTTGGTTTTCGCGCCGGAGGGGCAGCTCGGTGCGTTCGGCGGCGATCCGGATAACTTCGAGTTTCCGCGCTACTGCTTGGATTGTTGTTTTTTCCGCGCTTACGAGGATGGCAAACCAGCGAACACGGAGAATTTTCTCAAATGGAACCACGACGGAGCAAAGGACGGCGAGTTGGTTTTCGTTTCCGGCCACCCCGGCACGACGAACCGCGAGCTCACACAGGCGCAGGTGAAACGCATGAGGGATTCCGCCTTGCCCGATGGCCTGGGGCGGTTGAATCGCAAGGAGGTGCTGCTTTCCGCTTGGAGCGCGACGGACAAGGAAAACAAACGCCGTGCGCTGGGAGCGCTGGTGGGCACGCAGAACGGGCGCAAGGCGCGGACGGCCTCGTTGAACGGCCTGCTCGATCCCGTGTTCATGGAAACCCGGGCGAAAGCGGAGGAAAAATTTCGTAAATCGCTGCGGGCAGACAAGTCGTGGGCCGGAGCCGAAGCGGCGTTCGGGATCATTGAACACGAGATCAACAAGGATGACGCCTCGCGCTTGCGGGCGTCATTGCTGGTGAAGGGCGAGGCGTTCGACAGTACGCTTTTCGGAATCGCCCGGACCTTGGTGCAGGCGGGCGACGAGTATTTGAAGCCGGATAAGGAAAGGCTACCCGATTTCAGCGAGGCACGGCGGAAAACGCTCGAACTGGGGCTCTTTTCTGATGATCCGGTTTACAAGGATTTCGAGACCCTGCGTCTGGCGGATTCCCTCGCGTTTCTCTGTAACGAACTTGGCAGCGACGATCCAACCGTGAAGTCCATCCTTGCGGGAAAACCGCCGGGAAAACGCGCCGAAGAACTCGTGACCGGCAGCGGGCTGGAGGACATCGCCCGCCGCAAAGCCTTGTATGCCGGAGGCAAAGCGGCGATCGACGCCTCACCGGATCCGATGATCTTATTGGCGAAAATGCTGGATGAGGAAACCCGGCGGCTTCAGAAACTCGACGAGCAATCCGGTGAAATCGTCAAGCAGGCGCACGCCAAAATCGCCCATGCGAAGTTCGCGCTCGCCGGGGAATCGCAGTATCCTGACGCGACGTTTTCACTGCGCTTGTCCTTCGGCCGCGTCACCGGAATCACTGCGGGCGGAGTGCCGTTCCATACCACCTATGGCGGGCTTTTTTCGCGGTCGGAAAACCAGGACGGCGCGCCACCCTTCGACCTGCCGGAACGCTGGACAGAAAAACGCGGCTCCATCAACGAGGACACCGCCATGAATTTCATCAGCACCAATGACATCACCGGGGGCAATTCCGGCAGCCCGGTCGTGAATCGGAATGGCGAATTGGTCGGTCTGATTTTCGACGGGAATTTCGACAGCCTCGTCAACAACATGGCCTACGACGAGACCACCGCGCGGGCCGTGTCCGTAGACTCGGCCGGGATTCTCGAAGCCTTGAAAAAAGTTTACGCAGCGGACAATCTGCTCAACGAGTTGAAATCCGAATAGCCGGAAACCCAATTTCGCCCCAGACCGCACGCCGCCGGTTGAACGGCGAAACCAACAGAACCGTTACACAAGGCGGGCCGGTTGCGGAGCAAACCGCGCTCCTCCTCCGGCAACGTCTTCGCCACGTTACCTCGATCTCCGATGCCACGTTCCCATTTCTTGGCCAAATCCCTCTTGCGCATTCTGCATTTTCATATAATACTGAAAATACAGAAAGAAAAACACCATGAACCTACCGGATCAAATCAAGGGAATCGAAGTGTTTTACGACGGTCGCTGTGGGATGTGCTGCAGCTTTCATGAATGGGTCAACCGCCAGCCGCGGGCTTTCGGGATTGAGTTCATTCCTTATCAAGCGGCGCATGCGGAGCGGATTTTTCCGGGATTGGGCACGCTGGATCCGGCGCGGGAAATGATTGTGAGAACGAGCGAAAACGGGATTTTCCGGGGCGCGGAGGCTTGGGTTTGGTGCCTTTACAGTTGCGCGAACCATCAGACTGCGGCGCGGAAGTTGGGTGGGCCGGGATTGTTGCCGGTTGCGATCCACGCATGCCGGGTGTTGGCGGCAAACCGTCACGCGCTCAGCAAGGTGTTTTTCCGCAGCAAGGATAGGAAGGTGAGGGAGGAACTGCACCGGATGGAAGCGCCCGGATGTGAGGACGGGTTCTGTGTGATGAAGTGAACATTTTCAAGGACACGAAATATGAATGCTCTAACTTTGGAAATTGGGTTGCGGGGAGCAGGGATGATTTTGTCAGGCCTGGTGGTGGCGAATTTCGTCGCGGCGAAGCGATGGAGATACGCGGACAATCTGGCGGGCTCGGAGGCGATGGTGCGGCAGGTTTTCTATGTCCACTGCGCCTACATCGTTGCGATCATCGCGGCGCTTGCTGTGTTGTGCCTGGGTTGGCCGCGCTTACTGCTAGAGGACGGGATGGGGCGAGTGCTTTGCGGTTTTTTCGGACTCTTCTGGGGAAGCCGCGTGGTGGTGCAGTTGACTTATTATGACCGGGAAGTCCGCCGCCGGGACCGGAGCTGGGATGTTTTCTTTCTAGGCGTCTTTGTGGTTCTCAGCGCGGTGTTCACTCTCGCTGCCATTTTCCAATGAAGGAAATTTTACAAATCGGACTGTTGATCGGCGGATGGTCACTCGTCGTCTTGTGCGTCGGGAGTTTTTGGATTCCCAAGGTGCTCAGGTGGCGGGAGAAACTGGCGGGATTGACTCCGTTGATGCGTGAGTTGTGGTGGACGTATTCGATCTACGTGTGGAGCAGCCATGTGTTCTTCGCGGTGTTGGCACTGGGATTCGGCGACTGGCTGATGGGTGGCAGTGGCGCGGCGATGGCGATGACCACATTCATGCTGATGTGGTGGTCGGTGCGGCTGTGGTTGCAGTTCTTCGGATTCGATCTCAGTGAGGTCGAAGGAAGCATCGCCAACCGGGTGGCGAAACACTTGCTCACATTGCTCTTCGTGGGACTGGTCGTCCTCTATGCGGGGCTGCTGTGTTGGAACGCCGGTTGGCTGGGAGGCATGCGGTGATCGTGGCGATTCCAATGCTGGTGATTGTGGGAATTGCCGCAGGGCCGGTGTTGGCAAACATGAAACCGTTATGGGCGAGGAGACTCACGGGTTGGCTGGTGCTCGGCGCGGTGGTTGCGGGAGCTGATTTTATCCTATCAGGTGACGATGCCGTTTGGCGGATGGTGGGAATCTGCAGCGTCCTTCTGGGGGCGATGAAAGGCCTGGTCTATGCGGAATGGGCCGGAGCAGAACGGCTGACTGCCCTGCAATATGTTGTTTTCGCATTCCTATGGTTCGGGATGGATCCGGCAAGTTTCCGGAACAGACGCGAGGGACTCAGCTGGAAGGGCGATGTGAAACTGGGATTGCTCCTGATGTTAGCCGGGACACTGGGCGCGTGGCTGGTGTGGGCGATGGAGTGGCGGCAGATCTTCATCATGTTCCTGCCGATGAGCCTGGGTTTCCACTTCGGAGCGCTGCGGGTGCTCAAGGGAGTCATGCGTGCCTCGGGTTTCCCCGTGAGGACCTTGTTTCCCAATGTGCTGGAAACCCGGGGCATCGGCGACTTCTGGAGCCGGCGATGGAATGTCGGCTATTCACAGATGATGCAGCGCCTTGTCGGTCGCCCGGTGGAGGCGCTGGCGGGAGCGAATGCCGGGGTAATGGCGATCTTCCTCACCTCCGGGTTGCTGCATGAACTGGCCATCACCCTTCCCGTCCGCTCCGGTTTCGGCATGCCGACCGTGTATTTCGCAATGCACGGAATCCTGACCGTGCTGGAAAAGCGATGGAACAAACCGTTTGGAAAAATCCTCACATTGCTCGCAGTCGTCCTGCCGATGGGACTGCTTTTTCCTCCTGCATTTCAAAGCGAGGTGATCGCCCGCTGTCTTGGGCTATTTGATCTCATGAAAAGTGTCCTCGCGGTTTAAGTTCAAGCGCTCGCTCGAACGCGGAAGCATACTGCTCCAGCAGATCGTGGCAGGGATGGCAGAAATTCGGGAGCTTGATCAGGCGGTGGTTCTCGCGCTCGGTCTGCGGGAAGGACAGATGGGCATAGTCGGGCAATCGGACATCGGCGGGGTATCGGCCGAATTTTGAAATGTGGCCTTCACGGAAGAAAGGTTGTTCATGCAGCAGCGGATAGCGCGGTGTGCTAACATGTCCGCCGAGGGATTGCAGATGATCGATGAAACGGGAGGTGTCAAATGTGGGATCGCGGTGGCGGATGAGGAATTCGAAATAGACGCGCTCGACTCCGGCAGGGGGCAGAAAGCAATCGAAGCCGAGGCGCTCAAGATACTCGCTGAGCCAGCGGTGGTTTTCGTTCCGGATGCGGTTGGCGTTTGTTAGTTTTCCCAACGAAACACGACCCAGAGCGGCGGACATCGGCGCGATGCGGGTCTTGATGCCCATGCCGGTGGCGGCGAAACGTCTGGATGGATTTTTCAATTCGATGATCCGCCTGATGTCGCCGAGACAAGTTGCGCGCTCGTAATAGTCCGCGTTGTCGGTTAGGAAGATGCCGCCTTCGCCCGCAGGCGCGAGCTTGTCACCTTGCAGGCTGAATATGGAAATGTCGCCGAGGTTCCCACACTTCCGGCCGTGATAAATCGCGCCGTGGGCGTGGGACGCATCCTCGATGATGCGGAGGCCGAACTCGTCGCACACTTGTTGGATTTCATCGACCTTGCAGGGCAATCCCCAGAGATGGACGATGACGACCGCCTTGGTTCGCGGCGTGATTTTCCGCCGCATGTCGGCGGGGTCGATGCCTAGCGTTCCAGGCTCGCTTTCGCAAAAAACCGGGACCAACCCGCACCAGACCATCGGCAGGACGGAGGCCCAGAATGTGGCGGTGGGAACGAGGATTTCTTCGCTAGGCTGGAGGTCCAAGGCATGGAAGGCGGCTAACAGAGCGCTCGTGCCATTGTTGTGGGCGAGCGCATGGCGGCGACCGGTGAAGGCGGCGTAGTCATGCTCCAGCCCGCGGATCACCGGATGCGTGCTGACATTTCCGTAACGCAGGATTTGAAGGACGGCCGCCTCCGAATCCTCGTCGAACACCGGCCAACGCACCGCAGGCTCATGGGGAAGGGTGATGATTTTCATGGGTGGATTCGTAAATCGTTAAACCGAGGCGATGATCCTGTCGTGCCCGTCGCGCACGGATTTTTGATAGGCTACCACGGCCACGTCCGCAGCGCTGGAATCCGGACTGAAGACCCGCGCGATCCGGCGGATTGCCTCGATGTTTCCGGAGTCTTGTCCCAAGCCGCAGCGCGGAACCCATTGCGCGATATTCGTGCGGCGGCGCAGGTAATCATCGAGAGTGCAGCAATACTCGTGGTCTCGGCACTCATCAAGGCCGGGGAAACGTTCTGTCGGCGCTGGCTCCAGCGGGTATGGATTTGAAACCGGCCCGGGGCGCAGATGGGGAGAGAGGAGCGCGCTGACTTCCTCCGCCATGATGCCGCAGGACGTGAGTTTTCCTCCATACACGGCAATCCCGTTCCGCGAAGGGTCGTGATGGATCAGATGCCGTCGCGAGAGTTCCAGCGGATGCACGATCTTCGAAAATCCCCGCTTCACAGCGAGTGGACGAATCCCGCACCGCAGCGAGACGATGTCATCCGCCCGGTGGCGGGCATCCATATTTTCGTTAGAAAGGCGGAGCAACGAGCGCACGTCTCCGGAAGTCGGTTGAAAGCCTTCCCGGATGCCTGTGACGCGCGTTTCGGTCGGGCCACACAGCGCCACGGGGCCCCAGGGGGAAACCGTGAAGGTATCGCCGTTTTCACCGGTGTCGAAGATGAGGATCTGTTTGAGCCCCTCAGGCCGACGGACGGAAATATAGACTCCCTTGCTGAGTTCGTGGCGGTAGGGCGAATCGATGCCGAGCATTTCGTTCATCGAATCCGTCCACACGCCGGCCGCGTTCACGATGAAGCGGGCGCTGGCCGTGGCTTGGTGCCCGTGCAAGCGGTCACGCAAATCGAGCGTCCATGCACGGCAGGATCTATCAAATGTCATTCCTTCCGCCGCACAATGATTCAACGCCATCGCCCGTGGCCCGACAAACGGCAGAATCCACTCCAGCGCGAACCGGCTATCAGATCCCTTCAGCACGGCTTCTTCGAATGAGAATCCGTTACGGAAGCGCCCGGCCTTGAGGCATTTCAATTCGGAAAAGCCCGGCCCGCTTCCCGGAAAACGGCGTTTCAGCGAACCCATAAGCCAGTAGAGCATCATCCCGGCATGGACGAGATGGCGGTTTCTCGTGCTCCCCTTCCCTTGCAGATAGAGCAGGCTCTCGGAGCGGACTTTTCCGGGCACCCGCTCAATCCATTCATCGCGGGCCCGGCAGAGTTTTCCAACGGTCGCAAAATCGAGATCCTTCAGATAGAGAAGCCCGCCCCAGATCATCATGCCGGATGCCTGGCTGGTCCCGCTGGCGAAATCCCCCCGGTCGATCAGCAGCACGCGATAGCCTTGTTGGCATAGCTGATGGAAAATCCGTGAGCCGCTGATCCCGGCACCGATGATGGCGACGTCGTAGGCATTGCCATTGACGGACCGGAACGCATCGCGTCTCGCCACGCCGATGCCATCCTGAACAGGCGGCTTTTCCTGCAATGTTGTCGCGGAATTTTTCATCGGTTCGGAGCGAGGGGATTTGATTTCAAGGACTCTTCCATGAATCCATTCCGTCGTGAAATTGATAAATCCGATCCATTCATCGACTGAGTCGATGGGGAGTCCGCATGACCACGCGATGGCGTTATTCCAGAAAGTTGATTGTCGGGTATCTTGAAAACCTCCCCCCACCCCATGATCAACAACTCCTCCCCCCGGGTTGTGATGCAACGCGGTTTGAGCTTGCTCGAACTGACGGTAGTCATCGCGACGCTACTTGCCCTCATCGCCGTGCTCTTCGTCGGAGCCCTCGGCTGGAAACGCGGCAGTGATCGATCCGCCTGCATCCTCACACTCCGCAACATGCAGGTGGCCACGCGTTCCTATCAGAACCTGTATGGTTATGAATACGGCGGTCATCCCTATGCCGACAACGGCACGCAGGACATCGCCGAACATCTCCATTCGAAGGGCTACATCGAGTCGGCCACCTATGAGCGGGCGCGCGGTCTGAAGAATTGCCCATCCGGCGGTTCCTATTCGTGCCCGGTGCCTAATATTTTCCCCCCGGAAGGGGAGCTTTACATGAAATGCTCGTTGGCCAACTCCGACAACCACCTTCCGAAATCGCAGGCGGGCTGGTAATTGCCTGCTTGGCAGCGGCTTGAATCCGGGTGATGGATGGGGCGACACCATGCGTTACCCAGAGTCGCTCGATTGGCTGTATTCCACCCAGATGTTCGGGATCAAACTCGGACTGGAGGGACCGCGTCATTTGCTCAAGGAATTCCTCGCCTACCCGGCCCACGGGGTGACCGTGATCCACGTGGCCGGGACGAACGGCAAGGGCAGCACCTGTGCGATGATCGACAGCATCGCCCGCGCTTGCGGACGGCGGTGCGGGCTTTTCACCTCGCCACATCTGATCGATTTCCGCGAGAGGATCAAGGTGTCAGGCGAGGAAATCCCCGAGGAAAACTGCGCCACGATGCTTACCGAACTGCGGGCCTTGTGCGAACGCATGGAGACGCATCCGACGTTTTTTGAAATCACGCTGGTGCTGGCGATGCGCTGGTTCCGCATCCGCGAGTGCGAGATCATCGTCTTGGAAACCGGCATGGGCGGGCGGCTGGATGCCACCACGGCGGTCCCGGCGGATGTCTGCGTGATCACCCCGATCGGGCTCGACCACATGCAGTATCTTGGAAATACCCTCGAAGAAATCGCCGCGGAAAAGGCGGGGATTTTCGTCACGGGCAAGCACGCGATTTCCGCACCGCAGGCACCCGGCGCGAGGGCCGTGTTGGAAAAAGAGGCGAACGAACGGCGGTCACCGCTGGAGTTCGTGGAGGAACCTTTGTTAGGCTATCCGATGGCGCTGGCGGGTGAGCATCAAACGTGGAATGCCGCGTTGGCCACCGCCGCGCTGTATCGCGCCGGGCTGCCGTTGAGTTCGGATAGTGTGGGCTATGGGCTCAGCCATGTGACCTGGCCGGGGCGCTTCGAAAGGATCCGGCCTGGTGTGGTGCTGGACGGCGCGCACAATCCGCAGGCGGCGGAGGTTCTCGCGGCAACATGGAGGCAGCAATTCCCTGGAAAAAAAGCAGCGCTCGTTTTCAGCGCCGTGGGTGGCAAGGACATCGTGGGGATTCTGGAACTCCTCGCGCCGCTCGCATCCCGGATTTTCATCTGCCCGGTCGATTCGCCGCGGGCGGTGACCACGGACGAACTCGCGGGTTACCTGCCAGAAGATTCGCCGCCGCACGATACGTTTGATTCATTTGAAAAAGCCTTCACTGCTGCGACTTCGCAGGCGGATCCGGTTCTCATCGCGGGCTCGCTGTTCCTTGTCGGCGAGGCGCGGGCATTTCTATCAGAAAGAAAATTCCAGCCGAGTTCGCAGTGAAGATTAAGGAGGGTTGGACCGTGGCCGACCCGATTGAAATTCAGCAGCGGCCCCCAAAGATCAATACGGACTATAGTCCAATGCATTTAAGAATTCAGAATCCAAGGAGGAGCGGACTCCGATCCGCTCAAGCCCATGAGGTGACAATGAGATGAGATAAACCGCCATTCATTGGCTTTTCATTGGCCTCGGCGATTCGGAGATCGCCGCTCCTTGTTAGGTTTTGAATCCGTACAGGCTTTGGACTTCAGTCGAAGCGGTTTTCTCCGCCGGTTCACGCTGATCTGGCATGGCCGCTTTTCTCTCAAACAGGTTGGCCACAGTCCAACCCTCCTTATTTCCGCTCCTGCGGAACGGACTTCAATGGTGAAGGTGATAGATCATCGACCGCCGCATTTCTCATGCCTGAAACCGTCGCCGCAGGATCCAGCCGGTTGAGCGGATTCGCGGCGTATCCAGCTCCGATATCGACGCCGTCGCTGGCGCGGATTTCGAAGTGCAGATGCGCCGGATAGTAACCGTTCGCGGTGCCGACCGTGCCGACTTTTCCGCCGCGGGCGACGAGGGCTCCCGGCGCGACATCGATGCGGTTCAGGTGGGCATACATCGAATGCAGGATTTTCCCGCCCTGGGTCTTGTGGGCGATGACGATGACTTTTCCCCAGCCGGGTGACGATTCGCCAGCGTAGAGCACCAGGCCGTCCGCCGTACTGATGACCGGATCGCCGAGGTCGGTGTTCATGCCGCCGATGCCGTTGAGGTCGTCGCCGGTGTGGTGGCCGCCGCGCTTGTCGTTCATTTCCCAGAATTTCTGGGCGTTGTAGGCCAGCCCGCCGTGCTCGGTGCCCATCGGCGGATCGAAGCGCACGGCCTGCGGGACTTGCGCGGATTGCCAGACGCTGGGGAAATCAAAGCGATGGTCGATCTCACCGTTTTTCGGCATCGCCAGCGGTGAATCCGCACCAATCCCCGTGGGCATGCGTTTCAGGTAGAATCCCGCCACCCCCGCCACCGCGGCGATGATGAGAAGGATCAGGAGATTCGATGGCCGGACGCGCATGGTGGGGATACTCAAAAACCGACGGGAAACATTCAAGATCCGCGTTTCCGCAGAGCCGCTCGGAATGAACATTGAATCTAGCGAAAATCTCCGGACAATCCGCGCCATGGAGACCCATGATGACCTGCGTAAGCTCGCCGAAGCGCACTCCGCATCGCCCGAAGCTCTCGCGGAAGCGGAAAACGCGCTGGCCCGCGCCGACCAGCATCCTCGACGCAGGTATTGGCGGATCGCGCTCTACCTGACGACACTGCTGGTTTCCCTGCCGGTGCTGGTTCACTCGGTCGGGCAGGTGGGACAATTCGCCGGGACCAATCATTTTTCACTAACGGACGCCAGGCGCGCACTTCCCTTCATCAATCCTACGGGTCAATTCACGGTCAAACAGAAACTGATTCTCTTCGGCGACGAGCGGGCGGCCAACGAAGCCGAGCGATGGAAGTCGCTCTGGCAAAGCGAAGCGGAGAATCCCTCCTACTTCATGGAATATGCGGCGGCCTACTTCCGCGTTCGAAAGACGCTTTCGCCGGAAATCCTCGAAACGGCGGCCCGTATCGACCCGGAAAACGCCTGGTATCCCACAATCATGGCATCGGCGATGGCGAAGCAGGCGGTTAGAAAACAGACGCCCGGTGCCTACGCCCGCAAGCGGGGTGAGAAGACCACCTACACGGTGACCGACGAAAAGCAGTTCGCCAGCGCGCTCGAGCTTTTCCACGAGGCCGCCCGCAAACCGCGACTTTCGCCGAGTCAGGTGGAGCTTCAAAAACAACGAATCGCGCTGCTTCCCGAGCGCACGGATTTTGTCAGCCAGTTTCCCCGCCAGGTCTTCGCAGCTTCCCAGAACTGCCCGCTGATTGACCTGCGCTCGCTGGTCGATGCGATTTCCGTGGAGGCCGGACGGTGTGCGGAGCGCAAGGACATCGCCGGATTCCAACAATTGGTGGCGGACTGGCGATGGCTTGTCCTTGCCACCGCGAAGGACGGCGTAACGTTGCTTGACCTGATGGTGGCGAAGGCGTTTTTCACCATGCCCCTCAGTCACTTCAGCGAGGCCGCGAAGTCTCTCGGACTTGAGGAGGATGTGGAGAAATTCGCCCGCCTCCATCAGCAGAACGAGGAGCGCCGTGAAAGAGTGCGTCGCGATCCCCAACGCCACGCCACCACGAATCTCGTGGAGCAAAAGGCCTCGGTCATGACAGGACTCACCCTGACGATGGCGTCAAACCAAGTTGATTCCCCGCCGCCCATCACCGAAGCGGGGCTGCTCCCGGGACGCTTTGCCGACCATGCGTTGTTCGGTCGGGTGCACGCCCTGGCGTCTTGGGCGATTCTTGGCATTGGTGCCGGACTCGCGGCATTCAGCAGCCTGAGTGGAAGCAAGTCAGACATCCGGCTTTCCAAGCGGCTTCAGGATCTCGTCAGCGGAAGTGACTGGCTTCGGATTCTCTGCGGCGGAATCTTGATTCCCTTGCTGTGGTATTTCGCCGTCACCCGTCTCACACCGTTCTCGGCGCGCGAATGGGGCATGAAACCCTCGGGATTTCTGCTACCCGCCACACAACTTGGCTCGCTGACAATTCTGATGCTGGTGGCCTCCGCCGTGATCGCGTCAGGTCGTTTGGCAACGCGTGCAGGATTTCTCGGGCTGAAACCCCGCCTGCCGTTGCTCGGTCGGGTGGCAGTGGCCTCGGCGGCACTGGCGATTCCGGTGGTGGGGGCGATTCCAATGATTCGGCCGTTGGGCAATGTGCTGTTTTACATCGGTTCCACATTGACCGGCGCTGCGCTGCTTTGGCTGGTCTGGGGTTTCTTCTGCCACGCCCTCGGCAAACCACCGGCCGGATCGGTCCGCCGCGCCACCCAAGCGCGGATGATGGTCCCGGCTTGGGTTTTCGGAATGCTGGTGTTCGCCTTGCTGGTGCCCATCCACTATGCGGAGGAACGGCAATGGATCCAACAGGACCGCTTGCTGGAAATCACTGCCGAATCGCCCGCCATGAACCGTTACGAGCGGGATCTCACCGCAGTGCTCCGCAAGGAACTGCTGGAAAAGCTGGATTAGGGCTGAATCGTGCCGGGATTCCCTCGCGTAGGGTGAACTCCGCCTTTCCATCTTTGACAATCCCCTGCCGTCGCGACAGTTTCCCGGCGAACACCTCCTCAAACCAATTCATATGGCCTACGATCTCATTGTCATCGGTGGCGGCCCTGCCGGCTACGTCGCCGCCATCCGCGCAGCTCAACTCGGAAAATCCGTCGCCTGTGTCGAAGCAGACCGCGCCGGAGGCACCTGCCTCAACTGGGGCTGCCTTCCCACCAAGGCCCTCTTGAAAAATGCCGAGCTCTATCACACGCTCGCCCACCGCGCCGCTGAGTTCGGTTTCAAAATCGAAGGCCTGAGCTACGACTGGTCCGCCGTCATCGGCCGCTCCCGCAAAGTTTCCGACCGTCTCGCCGGTGGCATCGAATTCCTCTTCAAGAAGAACAAGGTCGATTACATCCGCGGCCTCGGTTCCGTCGAAGGCACCGGCAAGGTTGGCGTCATCGGCAACGACGGCAGCCGCACGCTGCTGGAGACCAAGGACATCCTCATCGCCACCGGTTGCAAATCGCGCGGTCTTCCGAACCTGCCTTTCAATGGCAAATCCGTCATCGGCTCCAAGGAAGCGATGATTCTAACGGAGCAGCCGAAGGAAATGATCATCATCGGCGCGGGCGCGATCGGCGTCGAGTTCGCTTACATTTACAACGCGTTCGGCACCAAGGTCACCCTCGTCGAAATGGCCCCGCGCATCCTCCCCGTCGAGGATGACGAAGTCGGCGATGCGTTGGAAAAATCCCTCATCAAGCAAGGCATCCGCGTCCTCACCAATACCAAGATCACCAACGCGGTGGACAACGGCTCGTCCGTTTCCCTCACCGTCGAAGGACCGAAGGAAAACGGCACTATTACCGCACCAGTCTGCCTCGTCGCCATCGGCATCCAGCCCGTCCTTCCCGGCGGCCTGCAACCGGAACTCGACCGCGGCTACATCAAGGTCGGCGACCGTTATGAAACGACCATCCCCGGCGTCTATGCTGCGGGCGACATCACCGGCCCGCCATGGCTCGCCCACGTCGCTTCGTTTGAAGCCGTCCAAGCCGTCGAAGGCCTCTACGTCGAAGGCCACAAGCCGCGCAAAGTCAACAACTTCCCCGGCTGCACCTACTGCCACCCGCAGGTCGCTTCTGTTGGAAAAACCGAACGCGCCCTCAAGGAAGCCGGCATCGAATACGTCGTCGGAAAAATCCCGTTCGTCGCCATTGGCAAGGCCATCGCCTCCGGTGAGCCGGATGGATTCGCCAAGCTCCTCTACGGCAAGAAACACGGCGAGCTGCTAGGCGCGCACATCATCGGTGAAAACGCCACCGAGCTCATCGCCGAAATGGGCCTCGCCCTCGACCAGGAACTCACCAGCGAGGAAATCCACGCGACCATCCACGCCCACCCGACGATGAGCGAAGTCATCCACGAAGCAACGCTCGCCGCCGAAGGCCACGCGATCCACTTCTAACCGGACCATCTTCACGGACCGCGAAATTCATTTCGCCTGTCTATCACCCGCCCTCCCCGGCTAATCCCGGCGAGGGCGTTTTTCTGATTTAATAAAATCCACTTTCCGCCCTCGAAGAATCGACCCATCCTTGGCCAATGAGAAATCTAGCATTTCTCGTCATCGTTGCTGCATCCGCCATGATGGCTTGCTCCACAGCACCGCGTGAGCGGGCTGTCTCGATCACGGCTAAACCCAATTTCAAGAGCGATCCGGATTTCAAGGACTACCACACGTTCGAGACAGATGGTCCCGACGGCCGACGATCCATCTACTGGCCTGATACGGCCCCCAAGCCGAAACGCATGGACAAGAATCGCTATTACACACTCGATCTGTTCGAAGAAGAGTGGAAGCCATTCAGCAATGACCCGGAACGTGTCTTCTGGAGACCGGAACTTTTCAGAGTGCACGATGGTGGAAAACTGCTCTACGACGCGTCCGTTTGCGGCAAACATCATACCCAAATGGAACGCAAGCTGGTGAAAATCAGCTATGGGCTTCCTTCGCGCACTCCTGAATGGATGGCTCTTAGGAAAAACGCGCCCAACGAGGGCACCGTGCTGGGTGGGTGCTGCGTGGATGAAAATCGACTCGAAACCCGGACATGGGTTTGCCCGGTTTGCAAGTCGATCCACGACGATTCGGTGGCGCGCATGTCCCACGAAAACCAATAGATCGGAAGCTTCTCCTTCCTCGCTCCAATCGACACAGGCGAAATGAATTTCGCGGTCCGTTTCATCACATCTCCCACAGTTTCCTCAACGGCACCGCCGGATACTTCGACCCGCCGATGGGCAGGACATCCCAGCCGTCATAGAGCACGCAGCCGCCTTGGAAATCCTTGCCGCATTGGTCTGCCAGACGATCCAGTCCGCGCCCGTCCTTCGCGTTCACCGAGCGGCTTGCCTTGACCTCGATGCCCCAGACTTTTTCACCTCGGGTGATGACCAGATCCACTTCCACCTGATCCTTGTCCCGGTAGTGCCAGAAGCGGAGATCCTGATCCGTCCACGCCGCCTGGGCGATGACCTGTTGGACCACGAAGGTTTCCAGCAGATGACCCATGCGCTCGCGCCGACCTAACCAATCACCGGCCGTTAGATCCGAAAGCGTCGCCGCCAGACCGCTGTCCACGAGGTGGACTTTCGGTGTCTTGATCAACCGCTTCGCCGGATGCCGGTGCCAGCTTGGCAACGACCGGACAAGAAACAGCCTCTCAAGGATCGCGAGATAATGATCCACCGTCCCGCGATGCAGACCGAGTTCCTTGGAAAGGCTCGTCACGTTCAGCAACGAGCCGGTTCGCAGCGCCAGCATTTCTAACAACCTCCCGACTTCCCGGGCATCCTTCACCTGCGCGATGTCCTGCACATCCCGGTCGATGATCGATTTCAAATACTGCCGATGCCACTGCCGCGCCCGTTCCGGCGAACGGGTGAGCGGCTCCGGATAACCACCCGACACCACACGATGCGGCAGGTCCGGCGAGAAATCCTCACCTTCACCCACCATCGGCGAATTGCGGAGGCTGCCATCGAGAAATTCGCGCAAAAAATCCCCGGCATTCCGCTGTTTTTCCGACTCGGTCAGCGGCTGCAACGGGATCACTTCCATCCGCCCGGCCAGCGATTCGCTGACACCGGGAAGCAGCAACAGATTCGCCGATCCCGTCAGCAGGAAACGCCCCGGCCGCCGGTCGCGGTCCACCGCCCGCTTGATGGCCGTCAGCAAGGCCGGAACGCGCTGGACTTCATCCAAGGTCACCCGTGCGGGCAGCCGCGCCACGAATCCATCCGGATCCTCGGCCGCCGCGCGAAAATAGCCGTCCTCATCCAGCGAAATGTAGCCACGATCCTTCTCCAGCGACATCGCCAAAGTCGTTTTCCCACACTGCCTCGGCCCGAGCAGGCAGACCACCGGAGTATCCAGCATGGCCTCCCGCAAGACACTTGCGAGGGATCGGGGATAGGGAATCGCGCCGTCGTCCATTTGTCGGCCAGCATAGCGTCCAATTGTCGGTTGTAAAGCCGTCTGATTGTACATTACAATACCGTCCAATTGTCGGTTGAAAATTCAACTCGCTGATTTTCAGGAGAAAAGAATCCCCTCCACAAACCGGCTCACATGCTCCGGGCATTTCCCGTGTTTCGGTAAAATCACGATCAACCGCCTGCTCAGTTGGTAGTGGTACAGTTTGAAACCGGGAATTTCATTCCGGGCTGGAAATCCTGAATCCGCGTGGCAGAGTGGGACATGCCCAACCGCTCAAGCAGACCCCGAATGGACGCAAACCAGCTTGCCAAGTCAATCGTGGACCAGTCCACGGGTGAGATACCTAAGCAGAATCCCCCCCAGAAGAATCCGGCGGCGGTTGCTCTTGGTCGGCTTGGGGGGCTGAAGGGAGGTCATGCACGGGCTCAATCACTCTCTTCCGAGCAACGGTCGGAAATTGCAAGGAAGGCGGCGGCGAAGCGCTGGGGGAAGAAGGCGGACTAGGCCTCCATCCCATTAGATCCATTTGTTCCGAAACTTCCGGCATGTCGTTAACGACGATGTAGCTCTCAGCAAGCTTCTTAAATTTGCCGTCGTTTGTGTAGAGCATGCTGGCGTGATTGCTCATAGCGATAGCTAAAATCTGGAGATCAACTTTTAGCTTTGTCCTGTAGGAAGTGCCTCCGGTTTTTATCAAATCTTGAATCGCGGCATCCCGTTTTTTGGTATTCCAAATATCAGCCGCTAGTTTTGCCGCGTTTGTGTCATAATCCCCCACAAAGAATCTTTCCCCCAGAAGGTCAAAGATTGTTTGATGCTCAGCAGGGGAAGATTGCATCAGCAATTCAGTCAAGAGCGGGCTTGGAACCAAAATAGAAGCGTCGGTATCATCCAGGAATTTGAAGAATTTTTCAGCGGGGAAAATCCTATCCTCCTGGCCAAGTGTGGGCCTCTTGAGTATTCCCCAAATGAAATACATTGAATCCAAGCAGACTAGATTCATGCCGTCATCTCCTGTAAAACGTCTTTAATTCCACGGTCATTCCAATCGCTCAAAGTTTCTGGGATAGCCTCGGAAAGCGCCGCGAAGGCTTCAGATGCCTTTCCTTTTCTGAACGCTCCCACAGTCTCAATCTTGAATGATAAGATTTCATTTGAAGTGTAGTCCCACACAGCCGACCCCCTGCACGTGATAGTGTCATAGAGACGGTGACCAAGCTCTCGCGCCACGCTCTCGCTGGTGTCACAACTCAATTCTTTGCCGGATGCTAAACGAAGGCGCACCTTTGGAAGCGATCCCCCCACTCTAACAACCTCCCCGATGACCGTGGTCTTTCCTTTGATCTTTTTTTGAGAAGGGATCGATAAAGAGGAATCAAACTTTGCGATAACGCCATGATGGGAATTCTGGATCTCAGCTACACAGTCCTTTTTCTTGACGAAGTTGGCGATGCAAGATAGAGACATTCTCGCTTTCGCTGACATTAAATCAAATTTCCCGGTATTTACTACCGTTCCCAGAGTTCCCCATGCTAGTAGCGCTGCGGACATTCTGATAGATTGGTATTTGAGGCCTAGTGACTGGTCTTCAAGTGAAACGAGGCACACAGGAATAGAGTGATCCTCGTCGTCATCGTCGCTAGCGACTGTCATCGCGGAGATCATCGTTTCTGTTGCGACAATCAGCGCGGCCAGCTCCTTGCACCGCGTGGTGCTGGGGCTGACGCCATTGCCGTAAAACCGAAGACCGATGTATTCCACATGCGAAAGATGGCCGATAGAAGGCCATGTTGCACGTTTTAAAATTCTGCCGATTCCGTTAAATAAATGCTTGACCGCTCAAGCATAACCGCTACTTTGCCTACATGAACAAGTTGACCGCCGCCGAACGCATCAGGATCGTTTCCGCCCTTGTGGAAGGAAATAGCCTTCGCTCCATCGTGCGGATGACCGGCACACACCGCACCACGATCCAGAAGCTCCTCGTCGATCTTGGTGCCGCTTGCTCCGCTTACCAGTCCAAGGTTTTCGTGAACCTTTCCTGCAAGCGCATCCAATGCGACGAAATCTGGAGCTTCGTTGGTTCCAAGGCTAAAAACACCACGGCGGACAAGAAAGCGGAAGGATGCGGCGATGCTTGGACATGGGTTGCGCTGGACGCCGACACGAAGCTTGTTCCTTGCTGGTTCGTTGGTGGCCGTGACGCTGGCGCTGCTTACGAGTTCATACACGACCTTGCCTCACGCCTTGCAAACCGCGTGCAGCTCACCACAGACGGTCACAAGGCGTATGTCGCCGCCGTTGAAGATGCTTTCGGTTCGGAAATTGATTACGCGATGCTCGTTAAGCTTTACGGAGGCGACAGCACTGCGGGACCAGAGAAGCGTTACAGCCCCGCTGAATGCACCGGATCAAAGAAAATTGAGCTGATGGGAAATCCCGATTACAAGCACATCTCCACTTCCCTCGTTGAGCGCCAGAACCTCACGATGCGGATGGGAATGCGCCGTTTCACCCGGTTGACCAACGCATTCAGCAAGAAGATCGAGAACCACGAAGCGGCTATTGCCCTTCATTACATGCACTACAACTTCTGCCGGATTCACCAAACCCTCCGCTGCACGCCAGCGATGGAAGCACGGGTTTCCGACAAGGTTTGGAGCATCGCGGACGTGGTTGCCCTTTTGGATGCTTGAGGCTTAAAACAAAAGGCCCGACTCTCGATAGAGTCGGGCCTTTTTAGGTTGGTGGAGGCGAAGGGATTTGAACCCTCAACCAGAGGCTTTCGGAAAGCTTTTCGAAAAGCTCTCGGAAAGGCCCTTGCTCTACCGTTGAGCTACGCCCCCGTGAAGCCGCTATCTTAGCATGCTGATCCTGATTGTCAAGAAGCCTTTGGTCCGATCCTCGATAGGATCGATTTCAAACTGTACCACTACCGCTCAGTTCCACGGGAGGCGTGATCACGCGAACGAGCGCCTTCCTGCGAAAAGTTCCGTAGCACCTGCGCGGAATCAACGCCACCCCCATGCCCATCGAGACGAACTGCACCATCAGATCGAAGTTCTCCAACTCCATGACCGGTTGCAGGTGCATCCGGTTGTCACCCGCCCAATCGTCGATCAGTTGGCGGGAACGGGACTTGTCCGGTGGCAGCAACCAACTCTGCGAATCCGCCCACTTTCGAAACCGTGCAATCGACCCGAGAGTCCCTTCGATGTCCGTCGCGCTCGGGACGATGATCGAAAATTGATCGGCCATCCGGTGGGTCACCGTGACATTTTCCGGAAGCGCGGGTGGGGCAGTTAGAATTCCCAGATCCAGCCCGGAGTTGCCCACCCGCCTCATCAAGGCCGCACCATCCAGTTGGGAAACCACGATTCCCACGTCCGGCTGATGTTTCCGCTGGGTATGAAAAATGCCTGCGATGTGAGCGAGCGCCAGATCGTTGGAAATCCCGATCCTGATCTCGCGCCGGGTTCCGAGATAATCCTCCCGGATCCGCCGCATGGCTGCTCCCAGGATGCCGGGGATGGCCTCGGTTTCACGGAGAAGCACGGCACCGGGTTCGGTGATTTTCACCGTTCGTGTGTGCGGTCGAACACCTTGATCCCGAGCCGCGATTCGATCGATTGCACCTGCCTCGTGAGAGCGCTTTGCGAAAGCCCGCACGCTTTCGAGGCGGCGGTAAAGCCCCTGAATTTTGCGACCATCCGCAGCAAATGCAGCGAGTAGAGGTCGATATCCGATTCTGACAGAGGCGTGTTTTTCATGCGCTTTACGCATCAATCTGATCATCTAATGAATTTCACGCAATGCCAAACCAGCTTCAGGATTCGGGCCATGGCAGATCGAACCGACAAAAATTCTCTCAACGCTCCCGGCAAATACTACAACGATCTCTCCTGCATCGATTGTGACCTCTGCCGTGAAATCGCCCCGCAATTCTTCACCCACGACGATGACGAAGGGCTCTCCTACGTTTGGAAACAACCGGTCACTCCGGGGGAAATTGCCGCTGCCGAGGAGGCCCGCCAAAGTTGCCCGACGGAGACGATCGGGGACGATGGATGAGCTATTCTACTCCGGGAGACGCGAACGTTGTTTGAGATCGCTTCTTCAGCGTGTATTCATCCGCCACCCCTAAACCATGCTTACCCGAAACCTGATGATTCCCGGAGTTCTCCTCTTCGCAGGGCAACTGACATCCGCAGCGCCCATCTACCCGGAAACCCGCAAGGATGCGACGGTTTCAGACAACTACCACGGCACGGAGGTGAAAGACCCCTACCGCTGGCTGGAGGATGACAATTCCGCGGAAACGAAGGCCTGGGTGTCGGCGGAAAATGTGGTGACCGATGCGTTCATGAAAGCGATCCCGCAGCGGGATGAGATCCGCGAGCGGTTGAAGAAGCTGTGGAACTTCGAGCGGATCGGCCTGCCGGAGGAAGAGGGCGGGAAGTGGTTTTATTCGAAGAACTCCGGCCTCCAGAATCAGTCGGTGCTGTATGTGGCGGACGCGCTGGATGAGGAGCCACGGGTGCTGCTGGATCCTAACACAATGTCCAAAGACGGCACCGTTTCCCTGTCCCGCCACCAGCCCAGCGAGGACGGCAAGCTGCTGGCCTACGCGACTTCCGGTGGTGGCAGCGATTGGATGGAGATCCGGGTACGCGACATCGCGACGGGCAAAGATCTATCAGACCATCTGAAATGGGTGAAATTCAGCGGCATGTCGTGGGCGAAGGACAGCAGCGGATTCTTCTACAGCCGCTACGACGCGCCCAAGGATGGCGCGGCGCTGACGGAGAAGAACGAGTTTCAGAAATTCTATTTCCACCGGATCGGCGAATCGCAGGAGAAAGACACGCTGATCTATGAGCGGAAGGACCAGCCGCAGTGGGGATTCGGCGGCGGGGTGACGGAGGACGGCGGCTATCTGATACTCGACATCTCCCAAGGCACCAATCCGAAGAACCGGGTGTTTTACAAAACCCTAACCACGTCGGATGCCAAGGTGATCGAGCTGCTGCCGGATGGCGATGCGGACTACCGCTTCATCGGCAATGAAGGCGCGGTGTTTTATTTCATAACCGATCTGGATGCGCCGCGCTACCGCGTGATCGCCATCGACACGAGGAATCCGGAGCGGAAGAACTGGAAGGAGATCATCCCGCAGGCCGCCGAGCCGCTGGACGAGGTGAGCAAGGTTGGCGGGAAATTCATCGTCACCTACATGAAGGACGCGAAGAGCCGGGTGGTGCGCCTCGATGGTGATGGAAAAAATCCGAAGGAGCTGGAACTACCGGGCATCGGCACCGTCGGTGGATTCCAAGGCAAGCAGAAGGACACCCGCGTGTTCTACGCTTTCACCGGCTTCACCAATCCCGGCGCGATCTATCAGCTCGATCTGGCGAGCGGCGAAAGCAAGCTCTGGAAGAAACCGCAAGTCGGATTCGACGGCGCGGCGTATGTGACCGAGCAGGTGTTTTTCGAGAGCAAGGATGGCACCAAAGTCCCGATGTTCATCGTCCGGAAAAAGGATGCGCCGATGGATGGCTCCAACAGAACACTGCTCTACGGCTACGGCGGTTTCCAGATCCCCATGCTCCCCGGTTTCTCGGTCGCCCGTGCGGTGTGGCTCGAGCGCGGCGGCATTCTGGCGGTGGTGAACCTCCGCGGCGGCGGCGAGTATGGCCGCGAATGGCATGATGCCGGAAAGGGTGCGAAGAAGCAGAACGTCTTCGACGATTTCATCGGCGCTGCGGAAACATTGATCAAGAATGGCTACACGAAATCCACTAACCTCGCGATCCAGGGCGGCAGCAACGGCGGCCTGTTAGTTGGCGCGTGCATGACGCAGCGGCCGGAATTGTTCGGCGCGGCGTTGCCGGCGGTCGGCGTGATGGACATGCTGCGTTTCCAGAAATTCACCATCGGCTGGGCGTGGCAATCGGAATACGGAAGTTCCGACAAGGCGGAGGATTTCCCGCTGCTCTATCAATACTCGCCCTATCACGCGCTGAAATCCGGTGTCCGTTATCCCGCGACGCTGGTGAGCACCGCGGATCACGATGACCGGGTGGTGCCAGCGCATAGTTTCAAATTCGCCGCCCGTTTGCAGGACTATCAGGCGAAGGATGGTCCGCCGGTTTTAATCCGCGTGGAAACCAGCGCCGGGCATGGGGCGGGGACGTCGTTGACGAAAGTCATCGATAGCACGGCGGATGATTGGGCGTTTCTGGAAGCGGTGCTGCCGGGGAAATGAGAAGCCGCGACCTTACTGTCGTGGGCTAATGGGGGGAGAAAGAGAATGAGCGGAGGCTCTGTTCTTTCGCTTCTCATCGGCAGGTGGGCCGTAGTCCCACCCTCCTTATGGCTCGGTGATGTTGAAGCGATAGAACTGCTTGCCGTCCGGATCCACCGGGAGCGGGATCTGGATTAGCTCGTCGGTGGCTTTGTAGCTTTCCTCAAGTTCCGGCATCGGCCAGGGCTGCCAGGTGCCGAGGGCATCGCTGGTTTGGATGGAGTAATAGCGGTTCGCCTTTCTCAGGAAGTTGAGCGACCCGTTCGCGATGGCGGCCTGCCACGCGCCGCTGCCCGATGTCGGCGAGCTGCCGCGGAGGTATTCCTCGTAGTTGCTCACGCCGTCGCCGTCGGGATCGGCGGTCTTGTCGCCATTAGGATCGAGCGCGGTGAAGAAGCCGGCGCGCCATTCATCGTAGAGGCCACGGGCGCCAGTGATCCAGTCGGTGACGAGCTGGATGTCGGTGGGATCGACCTCCGTGCTACCGAGTGGAGGCATCCGGCCGAAGCCGCTGGTCCCGGCCATGCGGCTGAGGACGATGCTGTGGCCCGGGTCGCCGGGGACGATGTATCTGTTAGCGGAACTGGCTCCGATATTCTCGGGGACGCCGTTGATGAGGCCGGTTTCCTCAAGTGACAGATGTTCGCGCCCGTCCCAGAAGCCGCCGACGCTGCCGCCGGCTTGGTGGCAATACGAGCAGTTCACCGCGAAGTAGGAACGCGCCCGTTGTTCGAGAGGATACTGCGTTTCGTCCGGCCGCACGTGGCGTTCAAGAGCGGCGACGGGGTCGGGCGTATTAGCCAGGAAATTGTTAGCCGATATCAATTCGAGCTGGTTGCCGGTGTAGCCATTGATGGTATTGGTGGAATTGAGCTGGCGGGTGTTGAACGAAAGCGCATGACCTCCCTGCGGCGTGTGGCACGTGAGACAACTCGACCGACCGGGAATCTGCCAGCGCTGGGTGTGCGGCGTGCCGTTGTCGTCGATGGCGATGTCGAACTCGGTGCCGGCATCCTCGACGAGATTGGCTTCGGTCTGCGCCTCATTCCAACGGTAGCTGACACCGTAACTGCCGGTGTCGGTTTTCACGAGCACCCGGGTTTCTATCCGTTTTTTGGTGGCGGGGTTGCCACGGGTGAGTTCGAGGTCGAAATGTTTCACCCAGACCATACCGGTCGGGTAGCTCCAATTGCCATCCTTGCTCCAGGTCATTTTGCTGGTGGCGTCAGGGATGGTGAACCAGCGGCGCTTGACCGCGAAGTCGCTCCAGAAGGTGAGGTTCGGCTGATAGGGCAACAGGCCGGGGGCGGGCGACAGATCTGTTAGATCCGAGAACAGCCCGGTGGCGGTGAGCGTGGCGGGGAAGCCGTTGGTCACCGCGCTGCCAGTGGAGAGGCGCATGATTTTCCCGGTGAGATAGGCACCGAAGAGGAGGTCCTTGTTGAAGGGATCCACGCCCTGGGTCGAAAGCACGCCATACGCGCCGGGCAGGCCGGTCAGGCGGGTGGTCGCGCCGGTGGTCGTATTCATTTCCCAGACATTGCCCGATACGGAGTCGCTGAAGACATAGCGGCCCACCAGTGACGGGAAGCGGGTGCCGCGATAGACATGGCCACCGACCACGGAGTTGCCCTTGAATTGGGCGTCGCCGCCGGCGATCGCTGTGTGGACGTATTCGTACATCGGATCGATCGACGTGAAGCCTCCCGGCGCGGTGCCGAGAGCACCGGTGAAAGTATGGGCACCCTCGCGGTAGCCCCAGCCGTAGTTGCCGCCTCTTTCGATCTTGTTGATTTCCTCGTAGGTGTTCTGGCCCACGTCTCCTTCCCAAAGGTCGCCGGTGACCGGGTCGAACGACATGCGCCAGGCGTGGCGGATGCCGGTGGCCCAGTATTCCGTGCGCACCGATCCCAGCGAGGCGGTGTAATCCACTCCGTTGTAGGTGCCGCCCCACGTGCCGCCGAGGGTGCTGTGAATGAACGGGTTGTCGGGCGGCACGTTGAAACGGGCCACGCCGCTGTCGGTGGGTATGGAGGCATGCGGGTTGGGCGGAAGGCTTCCGGGCTTTTTGTCCACGTCTAACCGGAAGATACCTGAGTAGAAATCGTCGTTGATTTTCTGGCTTCTTGCCTGTCCGGCCGTCGAGTTCTCGCCATCGCCGGTCCCATAGTAGAGATAGCCATCGGTAGGGCCGAAGTGGAGGTCGCCGCCGTTGTGATTCAAGCCGAAGTCGTCGATGTGGAGGAGGATCAACTCGCTGTTAGAATTCGCGATGGCGGGGTTGGCGGCATCACGGCTGAAGCGGGAGACGCGTTGGAAATAATTGCCGCTGAGGTTCACCGTGTAGGCGACGTAGAAGTAGCCGTTGGTGGCATAGTTCGGATGGAAGGCGAGACCGAGCAGGCCGTTTTCCGGTTGCCCCGCTAACAAGGGACCGATGTTGAATCCCCCGCCGAGAGCCGTGAGGTCAAGGAAGTTGTTGGTGGCGGGCGTGAGCGAGGTGACATCGGCTACGCGCTTGATGACGCCGCCTTGCTCGCCGACGTAAAGCTGGTTCGCATCGCCGGGGACAGAAACCAGGCAAATGGGGCGGGTAAAGGTCAGGCCGGGAAGGGCATCGACGAGTTGCCATGACGTCGCGGGCGGGGCGGCGGGCATGGCGAGGTCTTCGTTGGTCAGGCGGAGCGAGGTGGCAAAGTTGATGGTGACGGTTCCTTCCGCCATAATGCCGCTGATGTTGCCGACGCGATAGCCAATAGTCACCGGTGCCGCGCTGCTGCCGCTGTGAGCATAGAGGATTTTCCCGCCTGATAGAGTCGCGGTGCCGGTCGCGGGCGGGGTGATGATTTGCAAACTGCCGGGAAGCGGGCCGCCGGTGTCGTTGGCGAGCACATCGACGAGTACTTTTTGGTCGGGATGGATCGTGGCGGAGTCGTTCACGGCGACCGGTGGCGGGAAGACGGCGGACGGCCCTTCGGTTAGAGATGAATTCACTTCGGCCAGCGTGATGGCGCGGTCGTAGATGCGGAGCTCATTGAGTTCGAAATTCGAGTTGGTGTCGGCGGCCCACATCGAGCGGCCGATCCAGTTGTTCACGTCGTGAAGGTCGGTCAGGCGGTAGGCTAGGTCGATGCTGCCACCGAGCGTGCCGTTGCGGTACCATTTCACCTGGCAACCGGCGGAACCACTGGTACCCGCGCCATCGGCGACAGTCATCGCGAAGTGGTATTGGGTGCCGACTGTCGTGACGGTGGAGTAATCGGTGTTCAAGCCGGTCTCCGCGCCACCGCCCAATTTCGCCGCGAGCCGATGGGAGCCGAAGGTGCCGCCGTTGTTGAGGGAGAGAAAAAGGTTGTCGTTCGCGACGAAATTGCCGGGTGCGGCGGCGCCGTCGATGATCTCACCCGTGGCGGGCCCGGTGCCGCTGGTGAGCGAGGTGTTGCCGAAATCGAAGATGCGCTGCCAGTTCTTCGAGGACAGCGGCGTCAGCCAGGCCTCGAATGTCAGGCTCGGGCGGGAGGAAACGATGCCGTCTGGAAGATCCAAATAGGCCGAGATGTTAGCCGCGGTCTGGTTGCCGTTGGTGGTGGTGGCGGGCAGGATGAGTTCGGTGCCGTTGGTGGTCGCACCGTTGCCTTGGACAGTGGCGATCTCGCCGGTGGCGGTATCGAGGAATTCCGTTCCAACAGGTGCGGCACCGGCGGCGGTGTCGAAATTCCAGCGGCGCGACGGGATGGGTGCGGGCACCGGTGGCTCAGGCGGACCGACAGTTAGATCCGGGCCGGCGGTGTAGCTGGCGATGATTTCCTCCGGCGTGATGACGCGGCGGTAGATGCGAAGTTCGTCGAGCGACATGTTGGCGTTCGAATCGCCGGCATACATTGAGCGGCCGATCCAGTTGTTCACGTCCTCCATGCCACTGAGGTGGAATGCGAAATTCGCGGTATTCTGGAGGACTCCGTTGCGATACCAGCGGACCTGGCATCCCGGAACGGTATCTTCGACGACAAACACGTAGTGATATTTCGTGCCGACTGTCGTCGCGGCGGTGGTGAAGGTGAACTGCGCGGCGTTGCCGTCGTACTGGCCTTCGAGCTGTTGGGAATTGATATTGCCGACGTTGTTGAAGGTCAGGCTGAGGTTGTCATACGCGGCGAAAGCACCCGGAGCGGTGGCGCTATCGATGACTTCACCGGTGGCCGCACCGGCACCGTGAGTGGTGGCGCAGCGGCCGAAATCGAAGAGCCTCTGCCAGTTTTTCGAGGAAACCGGGGTGGCCCAAGCCTCGAAGCTGACGCTGGGGGTTTCCGTCACAATGCCGTTAGGGAGATCGATGTAGGCGGAAATAGAGGATGCCGCCTGGTTGCCGGTGGTGGTGCCGGGCAGCACCACCGCCCCTCCGGTTAGAGAACCGCCGTTGCCACGCAGGGTGGCGACTTTATTACCAAGACTGTCGGTGAAGGTCGTTCCGGAGGATGCTTCCGAATCCGCCTGCGTGGTGAAGGTCCACAGGTTGTCAGGCACCGGCGGATCCACGGGATCGGGCGGCTCGCCATCGTTATTTGGCCCTGCGATGAGATTGGCGGCGATTTCCGCCGGGGTGAGCGCGTGGTTATAGAGGCGGACTTCGTCGTAGGCGATGTTAGCATTGTTATCGGCGGCATACATCGAGCGACCGAGCCAGTTGTTCCGATCCTGAATGTCTGATAGATGGAAATTCAAATCCAAGGTGCTGACCTGCGAACCATTGAGATACCACACCACCTGCCCGCCGGCGGCCCCGGAGGCTCCCGCGCCTTCGGTGAAGGTGCAGACGAAATGATATCGGGTCCCGGCCGCCAAGGCGACACCGGTGTTGCCGCCCAACTCGCCCGCGCCATTCAGCCGGGCCATGACCCGTTGGGTGTTGGCATTGGACTCGCGATTGATCGCCAAAGCGAGATCGTCGCTGGAAACCCCGTTGGTCGTGCCCGGAGCCTGGGTCGCCGTGGGCAGGATCTCTCCAGACAAGCCGCCGCCACGGGCCCCCGTGCTGATACCCGCCATCCGCCCGAAGTCGAAAAGCCGCTGCCAGTTCTTGATCGAAACCGGTGTCGCCCAGATTTCCACGGTGAGGTGGGTTTTCGAAGAAATCAGCCCGTTTGGCAGGTCCACATAAGCCGAGATGTTCGCCGGGGAAAAATTCCCGGTGGTGGTCCCGGGTAGCACCACCGAAGCGCCATTGAAGGTCGCACCGTTGCCGACCACAGACGCGTTCGCGGTCCCCACACTGTCAGCCACGGCGGTACCGGTCGGGGCACCGCCCGCCGTCTGGTTGAAAGACCATCGGTTCGTTAGCTCGGCATGAACAGGTTGGATCAAACCCGCAGCGAGGGTACAAAAGGTTCGTATCGCGAGTGACCTCGCGGAAAAACAGGGTTTGATCATGGGTTGATTTCGTTCGCTCCGCGGGATTCCAAGGAGAAGAGCGTGATTCGAGACAAAAACCCGTCATGTGAAATCGAATTGCCCCGAAATGAAATTCATCCAGGCGCAACGCGAATCAAAAACGGATGCTGATCACGAATCCATTGGCTATTCATGGTGAACCAAATTCCCAGCATCGGCTACCCCCCCTATTTGGGGATAAAAATGTGGCAGTCCATCCCGCCCTTGCCGTTCACCGGATGAACCTAACCATAGGGGGCGTGCCGCCTCACCGCAGCAAATTCCAAGCCGTCACCAGCGCCTTGAGGCCGGCCATTTCAATCGACGGATCGACCCCCGCGCCCCACAGGATGCGGCCGTCTTCGGACTGGAGCTGGACGTAAGCGGCGGCGTTCGCATCCGATCCGCCGCGGACGGCGTGGGAGCGGTAATCGGTGACTTTGAAATCCTTCAGGCCGATGCCTTCGAGTGCATGGACGAAGGCGTTGATCGGTCCGTTTCCGAATCCCTCGATGGCTCTCAACTCGCCGTGGAGCGTGATGTTCGCCTGGCAGCGGACCTGGCCTCGCTCGGTGGTGTGATGAACGAGTTCGTAATCGGTCACATCTAGCGGGCTCGCCACGTTGACGAACTCGCGGAAAAACGCCTCGCGGATCTCATCGGTGGACAGCTCGCGGCCATGTTCGTCGGCGAGGTCGTAAATGCGTTTGCCGACCTGAGGATGCATCGTCTTCGGCAGATCGAAGCCGTGCTCACGATCTAACACATACGCCACGCCGCCCTTTCCGGACTGCGAGTTGATGCGGATGATCGCCTCATACGAACGACCGATGTCCTGTGGATCGATGGTCAGATAAGGAACGCCCCACGGAATGTTGGAATCGGCGGCGGTTTCTTTCTCGCGGCGGTCGAGGCCCTTCTTGATCGCGTCCTGGTGCGAGCCGGAAAACGCCGTGAAAACGAGCTCACCGGCATACGGCTGGCGCTCCGGCACGGAAAGACGCGTGACGCGTTCGTAAACATTGCGGATCGATTGCAGGTCGGAAAAATTCAAGCCGGTCTCAACACCATGACTGTTCAGGTTCAGCGCGACGGTGACGATGTCGAGATTTCCCGTGCGCTCGCCGTTGCCGAAAAGCGTACCTTCGACACGGTCCGCGCCCGCCATCAGGCCGAGTTCGGTCGCCGCGACGCCAGTGCCGCGGTCGTTGTGGGTGTGCAGCGAGACGATGACCGATTCACGGTTTTTCAAATTCCGGCACATCCACTCGATCATGTCGGCATGGATGTTAGGCGTGGTCCATTGCACGGTGTCCGGCAGGTTGATGATCATTTTTTTCCCCGGCGTCGGCTGCCAGACGTCGATGACCGCGTTGCAGCATTCCAACGCGAAATCCAATTCCGTATCGGAAAACGACTCGGGCGAATATTGCAGCACGACTTCGGTGCGTGGAATCGTCGGCACCAACTTTTTCACCAGCTCCGCACCATCCACCGCGATCTGCCGGATCGATTCACGCGACGCATCGCCGAATGTCACCCTGCGCTGGAGCGGCGAGGTGCTGTTATAAATATGCACGATCGCCCGCTTCGCCCCGTCGATGGCCTCGAAAGTCCGGCGGATGAGCGGCTCGCGCGTCTGCACCAGCACCTGGATCGTCACGTCCTCCGGGATGCGGTTTTCATCGATCAAACGGCGCAGGAAATTGAACTCCGTGTCCGCCGCCGACGGAAACCCGACCTCGATCTGCTTGAAACCCACCCGCACCAGCAGGTCGAAAAATTCGAGCTTCTCCTCGATCGACATCGGTTGAGGCAGCGCCTGGTTGCCATCGCGGAGATCGACCGAGCACCATTGCGGAGCGTGGGTCAGCGTCTCGTCGGGCCAAGTGCGGTCAGGCAGGGAAACCGGCGGAAACGGCCGGTATTTCGAGAGAGAAGTCGGATGCATTTTTGAAAAATAGAGAGAGTGGAAAAGAGAGTGGCAACGCCTCAAGATGGGCGGTCCGGTGAACGAAAGTGAGCAAAGCGGAAGGTCAACGGGAGGCCAACCCTAGAAGAAGGGGGCGCAGCAAAATGCCGTTGAGAAGAATGTTCACACCCGGAACTTACAAAAACCGCCGCCGTGGTCAAACGGGAAAATCCCCCCGGCGATTCCTCCAGGTCGTTAGACATTTGAAATTGCCAGCCCCGCATTTTTTGGTACTCCCGAAACCACTTATGAATTCGCGCCTCCCCGCCGCCTTCATTTCCCTGCTCGGCTCCGCCTTCGCCCTGACCGACGATGACCTCGCCCCGGCCGCCCTTGCGGGAAAAACGCTGACGTTCACCATCGAGTCCGGCACCGCACCGCTCGCGGTGTCCGGCGTGTGGACCGGCACATTTGAAAGCTCCCCTGCCAACGGATTCACGGTCACCAAAGTCAGTGGCGCCACCGCGAATTCCAGCGGCACACGCACCTACGTCGGCTACGTCGGCGGCCATGCCTACACCATCGACCCGTTCATCACCGGCCAGGGCCCATCCACTCTCACTCTGTGGATTTCGGAAGGCCGCCCCCGCTACTACATCGACCTTGATTCCACCGGCAACACCACCCAGTTCGGAGGCTTCACCATCGGCGGTGCGACCGTCAAGGCTCCCGAGATTTCCGTCAACGGTCCGGATGGTGACCCTCTTGAGGACAACACCGGCAAAACCCGTTTTGGCACCGTCAAGCCGGGCCAGACCGGCACAGCCAGGAAATTCACCATCAAAAACACCGGCAAGGCCAAGCTCACCGGCCTATCCGTGAGCAAAACCGGCAAGGACTTCATCATCACCGGGTCCGTGGCCCCCAGCCTCGCCCCCGGCAAGAGCACCAGTTTCAAGGTGAGCTTCAAACCATCCTCCGCCGGCACCAAAAACGCGGTCATCAAAATCGACAGCAACGATGCCGATGAAGCCCCTTTCGAAATCAAGGTCATCGGTGTCGGCGCGAGATAACAGGTCCGATTCCGGCATTGTTACCAATTGGTCATTGCATTTCCCGCCCGATCAGCCAGGAACACCTAACACCAATGATCAAGCTCCCTCCTCTCACCGCTATCCTGCTCCTTGCCTCCATAGTCTCCTCCCCCGCCCTGACGCCGGCCGATCTCGCGCCCGCCGCCATTGTCGGGAAAACACTCACTTTCCATTACGAGACCGGAGAAGCACCCTTCGCCACTTCCGGTTCCTGGACGTGCACCTTCGGCCCCTCACCTGGCAATGTCTTCACCAAGACCCGCATCACCGGTGACGCCACCAATACCAATGGCACCTGGTCTTTCAACAGCATGTTCTCGGACATGTATGAATACACCATTGTCCACTATCTGGCGGGGCAGCCGGACGGAATCCTCACCCTGTGGGTCTCGGAGGGAGAGGGACGCTATGAGGTATTCCTGAACGGCGTGTTCGGGAACTCACAGACCGGCGGTTTCTCCATTAACCAAAGCACCGTCAAAGGCCCGGAGATCGCGATCAGCCAACCGAAAGGCGGAAAACTAACGGATGGCGCGTCCGGGAAAAATTTCGGCAACGTCCTCGTCAGCAAGACCGGCACCGCCGAAAAATTCATCATCAAAAACTCCGGCACCTCTTCTCTCAAGAACCTCGCCATCACCATTGACGGCAGGAACAAGACCGACTTCATCATCGGCGCGTTGAAGAAGAATCAACTCGCCGCTGGTGACAGCACGGAATTCACCGTGAAATTCAAACCCAAGGATTTCGGCACGCGCAAGGCCGTCCTCCACGTCAAGAGCAACGACAAGGACGAAGCCTCCTTCGATATCAAGCTCACTGGCGCCGGCGTGGGAATCAAGTGAGCCCCTAACGGGTCACGCCCCGCTCGGACCGTTCGATGAAATCGATCAAGTGCGCGACCTGCGGCGAGTCCGCGACGTGGGTCGCCTTGAGCGAGCTGAGGGAGGTTGCCAGGTTCGTGTCCTTTTTCAGGAACAGCTTCTTGTAGGCCGTTTTGAGCGCCTTGATGTCTTCCTCGGAAAATCCCCTGCGTTGCAACCCCACCAGATTCAGCCCGCGGGTGGTTGCCGGATGGCCATCCACGATCATGAACGGCGGCACGTCCTGCGTGACCTTGGACAGCCCGCCGACGATCGAATGCTTGCCGATGCGGCAGAACTGATGGGCCGCCGCCACCCCGGAGACGATGGCGTAATCCTCGACCGTGATGTGACCCGCGAGGCCGACGGTGTTGGAGAGGATGATATGGTTGCCGAGCTGGCAGTCATGGGCGACGTGCGAGTAGCAGAGCAGAAGATTGTTAGAGCCGATGCGTGTCGGCAGGCTTTCATGCGTGCCGCGGTGGACGGTGCAGTTTTCCCGGAAAACATTCTGATCGCCGACTTCCAGATAGGTGGGCTCGCCCTGATACTTGAGGTCCTGGCTTTTCCCGCCGATCACGGCGAAGGGGAAGAACTCGTTGCCCCGGCCGAACTTCGAGTGGCCTTCGAGCACCACATGTGAGTGCAGCACACAATCATCGCCGAGCTCGACATTCGCGCCGACGACGCAAAACGGACCGACCCGGACATTCCGTCCGAGCGTGGCAAGCGGTGAAACGATAGCGGTAGGATGGATCACGGCGGTGATTTTCTGCGAATGAGCGCCGGAATGACGAGGTTTTTTTCACATCTGGCGGAATCGTCCCGCCTCCGACTTTTTTCGATCCGGCGAAAACGCCTCCCAAAGCGTACTTTGAGGACGGCGGCTTTGGCATTTGAAAGCCGGGCACATCCGCCTAGCCTCCGCCATGCAAGCGTCTTCTTCCGCTCCCACCAAAGCCGGTTGGCGGTGGGATCATTCCTATGCCCGGTTGCCGGAAATTTTCTTCGCCCGGACCCGTCCGGTTCCGGTGGCGGATCCCCAACTGATCATCCTGAACCGGCCGCTCGCGGTTAAACTGGGGCTGGATCCGGAGCTGCTGGAAAACGCCGGAAGCATCTTCGCGGGAAATGAAATTCCGGAAGGCTCGGAGCCGATCGCCCAAGCCTACGCCGGTCACCAGTTCGGCCATTTCACGAATCTCGGCGACGGCCGCGCGATTTTGTTAGGCGAGCATCTCGGTCCCGGCGGGCAACGTTTCGACATCCAGTTGAAAGGCTCCGGCAGGACCCCGTTTTCCCGTGGCGGCGACGGCCGCGCCACACTCGGGCCGATGCTGCGCGAATACATCATCAGCGAGGCGATGCACGCGCTCGGCATCCCCACCACCCGCAGCCTTGCGGTCGCGACGACAGGCGAAGAGGTTTTCCGCACGGAAATCCTGCCCGGCGCGGTGCTCACGCGCGGTGCTGCCAGTCACATCCGTGTGGGCACGTTTCAATATGCCGCGGCTCACGAGGACCACGCAGCACTAACTGCATTGGCAGATCATACGATGCAACGGCATTTCCCGGAACTGATGGAATCCGAAACGCGTTATTTCGATTTTTTCCAAGCCGTGATGGACCGCCAAGCCGCCCTGATCGCGAAGTGGCTGCACGTCGGCTTCATCCATGGCGTGATGAACACCGACAATATGGCCCTATCAGGAGAAACCATCGACTACGGCCCCTGCGCTTTCATGGACGATTACGATCCGGAAACCGTCTTCAGCTCCATCGACCGGAATGGCCGCTACGCCTATGACAAGCAGCCGCAAATCGCCCGCTGGAACCTCGCCCGCCTTGCCGAGGCCATGCTGCCGTTGTTCCATGAGGATCAGAAAACCGCCGTGGATCTGGCGAATGAGGCGCTCGGCTCCTTCGAGGCACGCTTCCAAGGCTACTGGTTGTTAGGCATGAGATCCAAGCTCGGCCTCTTTTCCGCGGAAAAGGAAGACGCTACTCTGGTGCAGGAACTCCTCGACTGGATGCACGCGAGCCACCTCGATTTCACCAACACCTTCCGCGCCCTCAGCGACGAATCCGCCATCGCCGAACCCGCATTCATCGACGCCGCATTCCTAACATGGCATTCCAAATGGACAGCCCGCCTCGCCCGCCAACCGCAATCCCCGGCCGAAGCCGCGGAAACGATGCGCGCCCACAATCCCGCCGTCATCCCCCGCAACCACAAGGTCGAGGAAGCCCTGTCCGACGCAGTGAACGGAGATCTGGCCGTGATGCACCGCCTTCTCGAAGTCCTCGCCGATCCTTACGGAACGGCAGCGCCTTCGGAATACACCGCCCCACCGCCTTCGAGCGCGGCGACCTATCAGACTTTCTGCGGGACCTGAGAATCATGTTTCCCCGGGCTGATTGCCGAAGACGATCAAGTCGCAGGCATCGGACTTGCCCTGAAAGCATGATTGACAAATCCCGCCTTGGTGGCATTTTGCCACCATCCACTGATTCCATGTCCTCTGTCGCCATCAAAATCACTTCGTCCATTGCCGATGCAGCTCGCGCGGCAGCCAAACTTGCAGATCGATCCCTGACGGCACAAATCGAGCATTGGGCGCGCCTCGGCATGGATGCCGATGAAAAACTGACCGGTTCCGCCATGATGGCCATGAAGCAGGGGGATTGGGAAACCTCCGCCAAACCTCAGGATTTGGAGGAAATCCGATCCTATCTGGCCCGATTGTCCACGCCGGGAAAAGCCACGGAACTCGCTCTGGCGTCTGGATTTCTCAACGGGAAAACCACCTACAGCCGCGAGGACGGCGTGGTCGTCCGCACCAACCCCGACGGAAGCGAGACTCGCGGACAGATGAATGGCAAAGAGTTCATCCCTTGTCCCGAAGGTCGCTGAACATGCCAGCACTCCTCATCGTCCTGTGCGGCCCGAATGGAGCGGGAAAATCGACGTTTTATGAAATCATACTGAAATCGCGTGGTTTCCCGTTCGTGAATGCCGACCTCATCGCCGCTGAAAAATTCGGAACGGAAGCAGCCGCTCACGCGCTGGCAGCGGCAAAACTGGCGGATGCCGAACGTCGGCGGCTCATCGCGGAAAAGACCTCCTTCATCATGGAGACCATGCTCTCTGATTCCGCCGGAAACAAACTAGCCTTCTTCCGCGATGCCCGGAACGCGGGTTACTTGCTGAAGTCTTCTTCATCGGCCTCGATTCACCCGAAACATCCGCTGCACGGGTGCGGGGCCGGGCCGACGCCGGAGGCCATGATGTCCCGCTCGACCGGATCAACGCCCGTTATCCTCGAACTCTTCAAAATCTCCGCGGACTTTGCGACTTTGCGGACGCTCTTACGATTTTCGACAACAGCTCCCGCCGCAATCCCTATCACCTCGTTGCTCATTTGAAAAACGGGGAACTCGTTTCACTTTGCAATCGGCCACCCGCATGGACTTCCGCGATCCGGGTTGAAGATCGGATGACCGCCGATACCGAACGCTTTCAGTTCTAACCCAAGGCACGCATGGACGAGACGCCCATGCCCCCTATCAAAGCTCGGCCAGCGTCCCTTCGGTGACGCCGAGTTTTTCGAGGGCGTGGACCTGATCGATGAGGTCGAAGGCGTCGGACTTGCCGCTGAGAAGATCCTGATAGGCGCGGATGGTTTTCGTGGCGTCGTCGGTTTCGTCCAGCAGCTCGATGCGGAAGCGCGAGAGGCCGGCGCTGCGGAGATGTTCGTAGTAGCGTGCGCCAGTCTGGGCTTTGCCGTTGAAGAGCGTGTTGCGGCAGCCGACGTCGGCTTGCAGGCGGTGGAGCTGGCCGACGCGGTCGCGGAGATGGACGACGTGGGTTTCGCAGGGGCGGCCGCAGTCTTTATACGTGGTACCTTTGCTGAGGAAGGTGCAGAAGACGCAGTGCTCCATGTGAAACATCGGCATGTGCTGGTGCAGCGTGAGCTCGAACCACTCGGGCGGCGCGCCAGCTAACAATTCAAGGACCTGGCCGATGTTGAGGTCGTAGGAAATCGTGAGATGATCGAGTCCGGCGTTTTCCATCAGAAGCTTCGCGGTGATCGGGTTGGCGACGTTGAGGGAGAAATCGCCGATTTTTTTCAGGTCGCTACGGTCTTTGTAGTAGTGGAGCGCGGCAAGGTTGCGAAGGAGCAGGCCATCGGGCGCGGCTTTCTCGATGAGCTTCAGATAGCCCATCTCGCCCGGCTTGAGGATGCGCGGGGTGGCGAGGGAGATTGTGGATTGTGGATTGTGGATTGTGGATTTGAAGAGGGCGACGGCTTCCTTGTAGCGGCGGGGGTCTTCGAAATCGCAGTAGATCGTTTTCACGCCGCATTCGATGGCGGCGGTGAGCTGGCCCATGGTACGGCAGAGGACGGATAATTGGGGATTGGAGATTGGAGATTGAGAATTGGAAGACGGGAGAAGATCCTGATAGGTCGTGGTGATTTTCGGGAGGACCGGCTTGATGGCGGCGGCGTCTTCCAACTGCTTGACGAGGGCGCGGCGGAGTTGGTTGAGGGCGGAGACGGCGATGTGGCAGTTGCCTTGGAGCTGGTTGTCGAGCGAGCCGAGTTCGAAGGAGGAATCGCCGAGGCGACCGAGTTGTTCGGCGAGTTTTTCCGTGCCGAGGGGATGTTTCGCGGCTTCCTGAATCAGGACCTCACTGCGCACGCTGAATGCTCCGCTGCGGATTTCGATGGGCTCGCCGGGTTTCCCGCTAACAATAAAGTGGACGGCGGTTTTCTTCTCAACCGGACGCGTGTTCTGCCAGAAGCGGCGGAGTTCGGAGTCGAGCTTGGGATCGGAGGTCTTGTAGAGGGTTTGACCGGGCTTGATGCGATCGAAATTGACGCCGCTGTAGGTGAGGTGGAAAATGAGGCGGTCGCCCTCGATGACCCAGATACGCGCTCCTTGTTCGAGGTCGCGGTTTTCACCGGCATCGAAGACAACACCGTCGCCGGCGGTGAACGGCACGCCGGTTAGATTGCCGAGCCGGATCCAGCCGGGGCCGCAGTCGGTGATGGTGCCGAGAAGCGGACCGCGCTTTTTGCCGAATTTCCCGTGGGTAAGATACGGGTGGTTGGTGCCCGCGAACCAGCCGGTGCTGAGACCGCGGGAGAAGGTCATTTCCAGCTCGTAGCGGTCGGACGGGGTGATCGGGGATTCGGCGTGGGCCATCGCGGCGTCGAGCGCTTTCCGATAGACGCGGGTGACGGCGGAGACGTATTCGGGCGATTTCAGACGGCCTTCGATCTTGAAGGATTTCACACCGGCCCTAACAAGATCGGGGACGAGATCGACGGCGGCGAGGTCCTGCGGGCTGAGCAGGTAGCGGACGGCACCAAGGTCGCGGGTTTCGCCATCGACGACGATTTCATAGGGCATCCGGCAGGCTTGGGCGCATTCGCCGCGGTTGGCGCTGCGCTGGCCGAGCGATTCGCTGGTGAGGCATTGGCCTGAGTAGGCGACGCAGAGGGCACCGTGGACGAAGACTTCCAGCGGAGTTTTCAGATGCAGGTGCTCGGCGTTGTGGGAATGGAAGCGCTCGATTTCCTTGATAGAGAGCTCACGGGCGAGGACGGCGCGCTCCATCGGGAAAAGGGTCTCGATGAATGCCAGCCCTTCCGGCGAGGTGATCGTCATCTGGGTCGATGCGTGGAGCTCGACATTCGGAGCAACAGCGCGGGCGAGTTTCGCGAGGCCGAGGTCCTGGATGATCAGCGCATCGACCCCAGCGGCGGCGATTTTCCGAAGCTGCTCCTCCGCCGCCTTCATTTCGCTGGTGAAAATGAGCGTGTTCATCGTCACGAAGCCCTTCACGCCGTGGCGGTAGAGAAACTCCATCAATTCCACCAAATCCGCTTCGATGAAGTTGTCCGCGCGCAGCCGGGCGTTGAATCGCGGCAGCCCGAAATAGATCGCATCCGCCCCGGCTGCCACCGCCGCACGGGCGCAGTCCCAGTTTCCCGCAGGAGAGAGGAGTTCGGGAGTCGGATCGTGAGAAAGCATCGGCATGGGGAAAGTGAAGCACGGGAATCCGGCAAGGGACAGCGGAGAAAGCGCTTGAATCCCATTCCCGAGTCATCCTGGGACGACCGCCGTGGACATGCGGGAAACGAACTCAACGGGCAGCCTCTCAATGTGCGGAACGGCCTGCTCCTCCGCCTCAATCCGGTCGATCACCATCTTCGCGGCCGCCTGACCCATCCGGTAGGGTCGCTGGCGGACCGTGGTCAGCGGCGGATTCAGGCGGCTTCCGAAATCGACGTTGCCATAGCCGACGACGGAGAGGTCCTCGGGAATCCTGCGGCCGAGCGAGGCGGCAACCTGATAGACATCCTCGGCGATCTCATCGGTCGCGCAAAAGATCGCCGTCACGCCCGCAAGTCCGGCCAACGCCTCGCGGATGAGGTCCAGCCGGGGCGTCAAAAGCGGGATTTCCACCAAATGGAGTTTCGCCCCCGGTGTGTGGCGGATCGCTTCGGAGAAACAGGTGCGGCGGTCGCGTGACCAGGACTCGGAACTCGGTCCGCCGAAATGCAGGATCTCCCGGTGGCCGAGTGACAGGAGATGCCCCGAGACGGCTTCCGCGCCCAGGGCCTCGTCTGATAGAACAGCATCCGCGTGGAAGGAATCGGGCAATACCGAGTCGATCGTGACCAGCGGCAGATCGCGCCGTTTCAACGCGGTGATGTGGGTTCGATAGAGGTTGGCGAACCACGGCCAGAGGATCGCGCCATCGACCCGCCAGTCGATGAGACGCTCGATCTGCCGGAGCTCCAGAGTCTCGTCGGGTTGTGGAACGCGGTGCTGCGACCATAAGGCCATCGGCACGTAGTCGCGTTCGATGAGGCCGTCGTGGATGCCGTGCAGGACGTCGGACCAGAACGAATTGTACGGCGGGACCATGACGCCAATCATCCGCGTGCGGCCGGAGCGGATGGCGGAAACCAGATTGTTAGGTCGATAGCCGAGGAGCGCGGCGGCTTCCATCACGCGGGCGATGGTTTCCGCATTGAGCCCTTCGCCACCCCGCAGTGCCAGTGAAACGGTGGTCCGGGCAACCCCAGCTTCCCGCGCGATGGCGGATTGGGAGACAGCGCGACGTTCGGGTTTGGGTTTCACTTCACGAGTCATACACGGGAATTCCGGTGCCGCCACGCCAAGAGTTCATCGCCCCGGCCACCTGACCCGCTTTCCGGACTTGGCGAAACTTCCACCGCTCCGGGGAGTTTCTTGGATAGCCATGCTCCCGAAAGCCGATAAACCCTGGACTCTCTTCGAAGCCGCCCACCTCCTCAATCGCGCGGGTTTCGGCGGCAACCCGTCCGACATCAAGGCGCTTCACTCGCTGGGCCGGGAAAAAGCCGTGGACTCGCTGCTTTCGCCCACCGAGCCCATCAATGCATTTCCTGTCCCGGAGTGGAGCAATGACGAACAAGCACTCGCTGACATGCGCATGCGGATGGAACAGCGCCGCACCCTGCAGAGATCCCTGCGCGGCCTCTCGGCGGCGGAAGCGGACAAGCTGAAGCGCGAGACCCAGAGATCGATCCAACAGGAATCCCGCCAGCGTGCCCTCGAAGCCCAGGGCTGGTGGTTCCGGCGAATGCTCATGACCAAGGCTCCGCTGCGGGAAAAAATGACGCTTTTCTGGCATGACCACTTCGCCACCTCCATCCAGAAGGTCAAGCAACCGGTCCTCCTGGTCCGCCAGAACGAGCTGTTCCGCGACAAGGCATTCAGCAGCACGAAAGAACTGACACAGTCAATCCTGATGGACCCGGCGATGATGCTCTACCTCGACACGCAGAGCTCGAAAAAGGGAATGCCTAACGAAAATTTCGCCCGCGAGGTGATGGAGCTATTCACCCTCGGCGAGGGCAACTACACCGAGCAGGACATCCGCGAGGCAGCCCGCGCGTTCACCGGCTATCAGCTCAACCGCGCCAACGGCACCGTCTTCCACAACAAGCGCCAGTGGGATGCCTCCGACAAGACCGTCTTCGGCAAAACCGGCCCGTTTGATGGGAAAATGGTGATCGATCTCATCTTCCAGAAGAAGGAAGCCGCCCGCTTCATGTCGAAGAAACTCTGGGAATTCTTTGTTTACGAAAATCCATCGGCACCCGCGCTCGATGCATTGACCGACATCTTCGCCAAGGCGGATTTCCAAACCGGCCCGCTGCTCCGCGAGATCTTCCTGTCGAAGGAATTCTACTCGGAAGCCGCCATGCGGACGCAGATCAAATCGCCCGTCCAATATCTGATAGATCTGCTCAAGCAGCTAGAGATCACCACCCCGCCCGCCGGATTTCCGATCACCGCGGAGCAACAGCTCGGCCAGGTCCTCTTCATGCCGCCCAACGTCGCCGGCTGGGACTGGGGGCAGGCGTGGATCAACACCAATACCCTTCTCACCCGCTACAACCTCGCCGGATTCCTCACCAAGGGAGCCGAGCCGGACAAAACCGCGATGGCCAGCGAACGCGTGAAATCTCCCGGCATGGGCGCAGGCCCCAAACGCATGGGCCGCAACTGGCAAGGCCCCGACTACGACAAAATCGCCCCGCGCGCCCTGCGCGACAATCCCGCCGACCTCGTCGATGCCCTCATCTATCGGTTTTTCCAAGGCCCGCTTCCCGACAAGGCGCGGGGCCCGTTCATCGAGTATGCCACCTCGAAAAAAGGCGAGATCTTCACCAACAAGGAAACCGCCGAGCTCTGCCACCTCATGCTCAGCACGCCCTACTATCAGCTCTGCTGAAAATCTGACATCCACGATCTCCCATCCCCAATCTCTTCAGAAAAATGAAAACACGCCGCGATTTCCTCCGCTCCACCGCTCTCGGAGCCTCCGCCGCCTGGACGGTTCCGATGTTCATCGACCGCACCTTCGGCCAGCTCCATGAAGGCGCGCGCGACCTCGCCATCCAGCCGGTCACCGGCAAGGACGACACCATCCTCGTCGTCCTCCAACTCGCCGGCGGGAATGACGGTCTGAACACGCTCGTCCCCTACGCCGACGACGCCTATCACAAGGCCCGCCCGCGACTCGGGAAGAAAGAAAAGGAAATCATCAAGCTCAGCGACCACGTCGGCTTGAACAACTCGATGCCGTTCCTCGGCTCGATGTTCAAGGAAGGCAACCTCGGCATTGTCCAGGGCGTCGGCTATCCGAACCCTAACCGCTCGCACTTCGTCTCCACCTCCATCTGGGAAACCGCCGACACCAACAACCGCTCCGCCACCGGCTGGTTAGGCCGTTATTTCGACAACTCCTGCCCCGGTGCCGATCCCACCGTCGGCATCAGCTTCAACAAAACCCAGCCCGAAGCCTTCGGCGCGGTGAAAAACCCCGGCGTCTGCCTGAACTCACCCGAACTCTACCGCTGGATCCACGGCGGCGGGGAAAAAGCGCAGGCCGAGGAATTCTTCGCCGATATCAATCAACCCGACGATGACGATGACGCTCCCAACGAAGGCGGCTCCATCGCCATGCCTGCCGGGGGCAAAACCGGCGGCATCTCCGGCGAAGGCAATCTCGCGTTCCTCGAACGCGTCGCTCTCGACGCCCGTGTCAGCTCCGCGAAAATTCTCGAACTCGCCGCCAAACACAAGACCACCGTCCGCTACGACGGCACGCCCATCGCCCGCAACCTCAACCTGGTTTCCCGCATGATTGCCGGCGGGATGCCGACCCGCGTTTACTACGTCAGCCACGGCGGCTTCGACACCCACAACCAGCAGCTCAACTCCCACGATCGATTGTTAGGCCAGCTCGACGGCGCGCTGAAATCCTTCTTCGCTGATCTCAAGCAACAGGGCAACGACAAGCGCGTCGTGCTCATGACCTTCTCCGAGTTCGGCCGCCGCGTTTCCGAAAACGCCAGCGCCGGCACCGACCACGGCAAGGCCTCCTGCCTTTTTCTAGCAGGCCCCGGCATCAAGGGCGGCCTCCACGGCACCCACCCCAGCCTCACCGACCTATCAGAAGGCGACATTAAACACACCGTCGATTTCCGCAGCGTCTACGGCACCGTCCTCACCGAATGGCTCAAAGCCCCAAACCTGAAACCCATCCTCGGCGCGAACTATCCGAAGATGGGACTCATCGGGTGATTTCACTTACCGTAGTCAGGTGAGCGGGGCGAAATAGCGCTTGATTAATTTCGTATTAAGCGTAATTTAATTTCGCTTTTACGATTACCCATGGCCCGCATTTCCACAGAGTCACTTGATGATGCCTTGTCCGCGCTGGCGGCATTTCTTGAGGACGAGATGGCGACGCCCGAGCACCTCGTTTTGATTGGTGGCGCGGCATTGCTGGCCCTTGGCTTGGTTTCGAGAACGACGCGGGACGTTGACATCAAGGCCGGGGTGGATGCCAGCGTCGGCCTGGTGGATCCCCGCCCGATGTCGGATGCGCTGCAAAACGCCGCCGCAAAAGTCGCCCGCGAGCTGGATCTTGATCCGCATTGGCTCAACACCGGCCCTGCCGACCAACTGAAAGCCGGTTTGCCGGAAGGCTTCCTCCAACGCGTGACTTCGGCCCGCATCTCATCATCTATTTCCCTTCCCGCTACGATCTGATCCATTTGAAACTCTTCGCCGCCGTGGATCAGGGAACGGGCCGCCACACCCGCGATCTAACCGCCCTTCGGCCCACGGAAGAGGAGATGCTCGCCGCGAGCCGCTGGGTATTGACCCAGGATGCCGGTGAAGCTTTTCCCGCTCTGGTCAAGAGCACCTTGATAGAAACAGGCCATGAATCCGTTGCCCACCGAATTTAGAAACCGCTGTCTGGAAGCGGCGCTCGATCTCCTGTGGCGGCAGTGGTGCAGCCTCGGAGTCGCGGGTCATGCGCTTCCGGCCGAGACATCGCGCATCATCGATCCGGAGGCTCTCATCCTGGCCACCACCCGGCTCGGCCGGCACGATCCACGCCTCTTCGACGAGTGCCTCGACTGGCTCGGCAAACACGGTTCGATGATCCACCTTCAGCGTTTGAAAACGCTCCATGCGGATACGGGATTGGGCGATTCTTCAGTGCTCGCCGCCATCGCCGATTGGCTGGTCACCGAGGCTCGTCAGCCAAAATGGCGGGCTCTTGCTCTTGGTAAGCCAGGGAATGCAGAGCCGCAGCCCTTGTTCGGCGGACAAGCCCCGAAATTACCCGATCCCGTGTTCCTGCGTCACGGATTTCTCCGCGAACCCGTGAACCTGCGCGGCATGAGCCGCCCGCCGAATCCCACGCTCCCGCCGAATCTGCTGCTGGCACTGCGCTCTTTGATCGGAGTCGGAGCCCGTGCCGAAGTGATCCTTTGTCTTGCCACCGGACCAGCCGTCCATCCGACCGAGCTTGCCCGCCTCACCGGCTACAAACCCCGCACGATCCAGTTGCTGCTTCAGGAAATGGTGTTGTCCGGCCATGTCCTCACCCAGGAAACCGCTCCACGCGCGGCGGGTTCCACCGGACGGGGCAGCTCGCGCCGCTATCATATCCAGCCTGCCGACTGGGCATTTCTAACCAACGACAGGCACCTCCCTAACTGGATACCGTGGACTCCGCTCTGGCGGATCGTGCAGGAAATCCTCGATGCGTCCGCCCCACCAGACGGTTCCGCCAAAAATTCCGTCCTCGTCTCCTCCCGTCTCCGCGAGCTGCTTCCCTCCCAAGGCAATGAACTGGCCGCCGCCGGCCTGCTCCCGCTTCTCGATCTCCGCTCCGCCGCTCCTGGAAAGGAACTTCTAACGACTTTGTCGGAACGGCTGCCTGCGGCACTTGAGCGCTTGTAGCCGGGATCACGTGCGGCGGTCACTGCATCGCGGCGATCTCTCCGGCTGTCAGGGGGCGGTTGAACAGCGCGAACTCGTCGATCCGGCCGTTGAAATTGCGGACCGGTTGGACTTCGTACCCCGTCGGGTCGAGGTTGCCGAGATTCGCCGTGCCGAACTGGACCGGCGTGAGCCGCCGGAGAGGGCCGCTGGCGACGCGGCGGCCGTTGACGTAGTGGCGCATCTCTCTTTCTTCCGCGTCGATCACCGTCGCCAGGTGCATCCAGCGTCCGAAATCGTTAGGCGTGACCACTCGCGGGCTTTCGAGGCGTTCCCAGGAATTGTAGTCGAGTGCCGGAACCGTTCTCAAGCCTAGCAGCAGGCTCCCGGATTGGCTCAGTTTCCAGTGCACCTCGCCCACCTCGCCGGGAGCCATGCAAAACAGCGAGTTGTGATCCAGCGGCAGGCTGTCCACCCGCACCCACGCCATCACGGTGATGGACGGGCTGCTGCCTTCCGTGCGAAATCTAACACGATCACTGGTTTTTGCGAAACCGAGAGCGGTTTTCCGTTCCCAGCGGCCGGAAAGTTTCTCACATCCAATCACCGATCCGTTGGTATCCTCATCCGCACCGGAAGCGAGGTTCGGCACGTTCATGCTGGATGGATCCCAATTTTCGAAATCGAAGTAAGCCAGCAGGCCGGGTGCGTTGCGCAGTGATTGGGATTTCGTTCGCCATTGTTCCCAGCGGGCTTCGGTGTCTCTGGCAGCGGCCTGCAACATGCCCACCGGATCCGCGAACGAAAGCCGGTCCGCGGCGATGGCGGTAGACTTGCCCGCACGGATCGACACCGCGTCTCCTTCAAATAATTTCCGTGCCGTGGCTTCAGGCACGTCTCCCTGAAGCTCCACCTCGCCATCGAAGACATGGACCGCGCAGTTGTCCGTGTCGGTCACGCTCATGCCGAACTGGGTCCCCCGATCCACCACGCGCAGGTTGCCGTTCAGGACGGTGAAACCCTGCGCCGGTGGCGGCACCTTGGCGGTGAGCTTGCCTTCATCGAGTCTTGCAAGATCCGGTGATAACAGTTCCAGCCTGGCCGGTCCTTCGAGGACCACCCGCGCGCCGCTGTAGAAATCCAGACGGAGCGTGCCTTTGCGGATGTTCAAGAGGCCTTTTGGCAAAGCCTCTCCCGGGGTGAAAGACCGCCCGTTCCATTCGACATCGACCGCCATTCCTAACAAAGCGACCTCGTCATTCACCGGATGCGGGACATCGGCGGATGCCTTCCGAGGCGTTCCGGGCTTTGGGACCAGCCACCAGCCAAACGCAATGCATGCCGCCAACCCTGCGGCGGCCCAGAAACCGTTAGAAATACGGACAATCGACCGCCGGGGCTTTGCCGGACTTTCCAGCCATTCCGCGCCGCCCGCTTGCAGCGCCTGTTCGCGCAGTAGTCCATGAAAGTCCGCACGTTCGAGAAAAACCTGCCGGGCCTTCGATGACGAAAGCAGCATGGTTTCCAGTTCGGCGCGCTCGTCCGCCGTCAGCTCGCCGTCGAAGTGGGCTGAGATCAATCGTTCGAGTCGGTCTTCGTCAAACATGGCTTACAATGGGGTGGCCGCCATCTTACGCTGGACGCACTCGCGAAGGAAAGCCCTCGCACGGGACAAGGTGACATTCACCGATTGCACCGTACAGCCCATCAGGTTCGCGATCTGCGGTGGCATGTGCTCGTTCTGATAGCGGTAATCGATCGAGCGCCGGGCCTGTGGCGCGAGTTGGGTGATGCACCCGCGCAGCAAGGCGATCCGCTCGTCGGTGTCGCCGGCGAATTCGTGCGGCTCGGTGCTCAGCGCTTCGAGCACCTGCTCCGAGAGCGTTTCGAACCTTCTCGCACGCATGGCCTCCAACGCCTTGAACCGTGCGATCGCCTTCACCCACGCTGCGAAACTCGTGCCGATTTCGAAGGACTGCGCCTTCTTCGTCACAATGAGAAACGTCTCCTGAACCACGTCGTCCGCGACGGAGAAATCCGGAATCATCGAGAGCACAAAGCCTCGGATCGCCGGTTGGTACTGAAGAAACAGTCCCTGGACCTTCGCGGTGTGGTCGTTTTCATCGATGGAGGAGGGGTCAATCATAGCATCTCACATTCAAATGCATGGTCCGCCCGGAAAGTTAGCACCGTGAAGAAAAAAGGCATTCCGCATCATGCTAAGTCTTTCCGATGGAACCGCATTCATCCCTGTGGCCCGGATCGATTCCGACCGGATCGCACTCCAAAAATACCCATGAAAACACCTCCCATCCTGATGTGGCTGCTTGTCCTTGGCGCTGGCTATCCCGCCTGCGCCGCCAGCCTGATGCTCGACTTCGGCAATCCCACCGCCAACACCGGCGTTCCCGAGTCGAACACCGCCGCGAGTCCCGGTCCTGTCGCTGCGGGCGGTTACCTCATCCTGAGTCCCGGCCACTCCCTGGGCAACGTGGCGACCGGTGAAACCACCTGGAACACCATCACCACCTCCAGTCTCCATTCCAGTCTCAACTATTCCAATGGCACCAGCGCGACCGGCGTCACCCTGGTGCTTGGTCAGGAGGCCGTCGCAGGTAACAACATCATTAACTATTCAACACCGATCACAACCCTCAACCTGATAGGCAATGGCGGAGGAACATCCGGCCGGAAGAGCCTTCTCGCTCCCGGGTCCATCTATGGAGAGAGCAGACTCGGTTCCTCAGCCGTGGGAAGGGATGGCTTTTTCGGTGGCACCGGTTCGGCGATCGGCTTTCGCGTCGATGGCCTCGCTGAGGGAGATTACATCGTCTATCTGATGGGCCGCAACACGAATTCTAACAACAGATCTCTCGGAGGGATGACATTCCACGCAACCACGGGAACATCCTCCGGCACCTTTACCGGTTTCAATTCGGCGGCCTCCGCATTCCAAGCCAACACGACTCACACCACCGCCGCCTACACGAACCAATACGAGAGCTTCGCCGCGGGACAAAACTATGTTGCCCTGAGCATTTCGATCGCTGCGGGCCAGTCGCTGTTTGTGGCCTCGGATGGCACCGAAACGGAACTCCGAGGATTCCTCAATATGGCACAGATCGTCGCCATCCCCGAATCCTCCGTCACTCTTCTCGGTGCTTTCGGCATCCTCGCCCTCCTGCGCCGTAGCCGCGATTGAGTTTTTCTCCGTCGCCCAGATTTTCACGATTTCCAAGCAGCTTCTTTCCCAAATCCGTTCCGTCCTCTTCCCCGCTCTTGCGCTCACCGATGGCAAGGCGATGGATGCACACAGGAACACCTCGATCAAGCTGGAGGACGGCCGGGTGTTCACGGGAAAGATGTCGCAGGGGACGGGCTGCCACGCCTCTTCCTACCGTAGCCAACTCCGGCAATCCACGATTTTAAAATCAGGCGGCCATGGCGATACCGGTGACATTTCTTATTATCCTCCGCGATCTCGGCTTTCTCCGGTTCAAATCCGTTTCAGCAACACCCTAACTCCCGGGCGCGACGCTGGTTTCGAAACCAGCCAACACCGCCATGTTTGTTAGCAAAACGACATCTTGCTTCACCGGGCCAGCGCCGTTGCACTCCACAGCAAGGCGGCCTGGCCGTGATAATCGCCGAGCGCCCTGGGGCGATTCAGGTAATATTCGCGGCTGTTTTTCTTGTCCGTCCCGACACAGACCTGACACACGTCGCCGTTTCCGTGAACCTGTCCGGCCAAAGCGATCCACCCCTTCCTCGCCACCGGCCCGTAAACTCCGGCATCCAGCCAGCCCTCCTTCACGCCGGTCACCATCGCGAAAGTGAACATCCCGGTGCAGGAACTCTCCGGCCATGACTTCGCATCGTCCACGAGCTGAAGCCACATGCCGCTTTCACTCTGGGTGTCCTTGAGCGTGGCCATCGTCTTGAGATAGCCTTCCAGGATGCGGACGCGATCCGGATTGTCCTTGGGCAGGGAGATCAGGAGCTCTGCCATTCCCGCAGCCATCCAACCGATCCCCCGTCCCCAGAAAAACGGGACATCGGGCGCATGATGGAAAAGTCCGTTAGACTCCTGGAGCTTGTCCAGATAAGCGACCATTTCCTTCGCCGCGCGATCGATGTATTTCCGCTCGCCGGATGCCCGGAACATCTGCCCCTGCGCCATCGTGATCATGTACATGTCGTCGATCCAGAACCGCGTCTGCCAGCTCAAGCCCTGCTGCATGTGCTGCTTCGCCTCCTCGTCGAATCTCCAGCTCAGTCCTCCCTGCGGTTTCACGATCCCGGCACCGTTGCTGATGATTTCCTCGGTAGGCTCCCACTGGATATCGGCGAAACGCTTCGCTACCTCGAAAGAGCGTGGATTGCCGGATTGCAGGAAAACCTCCGCCGCCAGGGCCCCGAGAACATTACGGTCCACATGGTCTGGAGGCGGCAGCTTGTGGGTTTCCTCTTTCAAAAGAAGGTCCGCCCGCGCGATCAGCGACTTGGTCAGCTCCAGCTGCTTGCTGGCCTTGGCAAAGGTCAGCGCGCCATACCAAGTCACCACTTCCGGATACCGGACTTCGTCCATCTTGCCGGAAGCGGCTTTGGCTTTCAGTTTTGAGAGGAATCGTTCGGTGACCCGTGTCCCTATCAGCTGGGGCGAAGTGCCTTCCGGCCAGTCATTGAAATGATCTTCTGCGGCCCGGGCGGGCAGCGCGGTCAGGATCAGGCAAAAAGCACACGCGAAGGCGGCAACGGCGGGGAACGGAGGTTTTTTAACAAGCATACCTGCTAAATGCGTCCCCTGGGGAACAACATAGCATGAACTTGCCATCATGAGGCAAACTTCGCCTTTCGGGAAGAAAACCCGCGAAGATCGACAAAGCCCGTCGGAGGTGCTTTGTTTCCGCCGATGATGGATGGCTCACTGCTGGTGCTCGGGATTGCCGGGCCTGAACTGACGACGGAGGAAGCGGCACTTTTCCGCAAGCTGCAACCGGCGGGTTATATCCTTTTCACCCGCAACATCGTTTCGGCGGTACAAACGCGGAAGCTCACGGATGACCTCCGTGACTTGTCATCGGAAATGCCTATCATCGCCATCGATCAGGAAGGCGGACGGGTCACGCGGACCAAGGAAATCGCCCCGGCGGCTCCGTCAGCTCCAGCTCTGGCCGCAGCGCGGGACATGGGAAAAATCGCCGATGCGGGTGCGTTCACCGGCGATCTGTTACGGCTGCTCGGCTTTAACATGAATTTCGCGCCCGTCTTCGATCTCGACCATTTTCCCGAAACCCAGAACGCCCTGCGGGGCCGCAGTTGGGGACGAGATCCGCAGCGCGTCATCGACTACGCGGGGCATTGGAACCGGTGGCTGCGGAAGCGCTCCATCGCGAGCTGCGCGAAACATTTCCCCGCCGGCGGGCGCGCTCTATCAGATCCGCATCACGACCTCCCGTCGTCACCGGCGACACTGGAGGAACTGCTGCGCGAGGATGTGATTCCCTACACCGCTCTGATGCCGGAGCTGGACGCCATCATGCTGGCGCATGTCGATTTTCCGAACATCGACCCGGATTTCCCGGCCTCGCTTTCGCCACGGATCATCCGGCGCTTCCTGCGCGACCAACTCGGGTTTGATCGACACCTCGTCCTAACGGACGATCTCGACATGGGCGCGATCACCACCCGCTACGGCCGCGGCCAGGATGTGAAACTCGCCATCGAGGCGGGCAACGACCTCGCGCTCATCTGCCACCGGACCGACACCGCGGAAGACGCCGCCCGCGCCATCGCTGGACTGCCGCACTGGATGACGGAGGAGGCGCGTGACCGGGTCGAGCGGTTCTGCCGGAAAAAACTCCATCCACCGCTCGTCTGGTCGGACAAAAAGTGGCGGGAAACCTGCGACAATCTGGCGAAACTCGCCGCCGAAATCCCTGAAATCGAATCCGTTGGAACCAACAGCCCGGTGGCCGACTACTGATCGGGCGATATCGCGCATTGACCGTGGGGAGGAACCTGTTACGTCCCGCGCCGATGAACCAAGTGCATTTGATCGGCGGGGAAAAAGGTGGTGTGGGCAAATCCGTGATGTCGCGGGTGTTTGCCCAGTATTGCATCGACCGGAACATTCCTTTCCAAGGTTTCGACTCGGACCGCTCGCACGGTTCGTTCATGCGTTTCTATCAGGGCTTCGCGGAGCACGTGGAACTGGAGAATTTCCAAAGCCTCGACCACCTCGCGGAAGCCGCGCTCCAGGGCGAGGACGGCTCGCAGGTGCTGGTGGACCTCGCTGCCCAGAGCAGCTCTTCATTGCGCGGCTGGATGGATGACACCGGCGTGCTCGAACTTTTCCGCGAAGCCGGCGTGATGGTGAACTGCTGGCACATCCTCGACGACGGCCGCGACTCGCTGGAAATGTTAGGTCGTCTGCTGGAGGATTTCAAGACGGAGGTGCGCTACGTCATCGTCCAAAACTATGGGCGCGGCGCGCGTTTCGATGCATTCCAAACATCGCCGCAGAAGCTTAGGGCGCAGGAGCTCGGCGCGAAGATCATCGAGCTGCCGAAGCTCCACGAAGGTTCGATGCGCCAGGTGGACCATTCGAATTCCAGCTTCTGGGCAGCGATCAACGCGGCGGAAAATGGCGATCAGCTGTTAGGAATCCTCGACCGCCAGCGCGTGAAAGTCTGGCTTCGGAAGGTTTACTCGGAACTCGATTCGCTCGGATTGAGCCGGCCAACGCGCGGGTATTGAAGCGCCACTGTCGGTCCGCATGGAATTTTTCCTGAATTTTTTCAATGCAGGTCCCGTCGGAGCGTCTAGTTTTCAGTAATACACGTCCAATACATCCCTATGAAATCCATCATTTCCAAGCTCACCATGGCCGCAGCCGCCTTATTCGCCGCCGCCACTTTCGCCCCGGAAGCCCAGGCCGCCAAAATCACCCTCGACGGGTACGGCTACTACGCGCTCGGCACCAAAGTCACCTACTATAACAAGAGTTCCGCCCCGGCGCAGAGTGGCGCCTACAAGAGCCTCGGTGCGGATTATTATCACAAAATCACCTATGAAATGGATTTCATCACGAACCGTTCGGGCTACGGCTCGGGTTCGCTGAGCTATGAATTCTGGGCCATGCCCTACTATGGATCGACTACGGGAATCATTCTCATGACCCGCGGCCTGAAACCGATGGCGGGCGGGCAATCCGTCAAAAGCCTCACCAAAAGCGGCTTGGGAGTCTTCCTCGACGCCCGCCGTTTCCCGGAACAGAACATCTGGGAATACACCGGCAGCGGCTGGAAATTCAGGGACTCCCTGACCTTCACCCGCAAAATCTGGCTCTAATCTGATAGAACAACCCACTCTCGTGCCGGGATTCCGTGAAGCGGGTCCCGGCACTTCTGCGTTCAGACACCCCGCACCCCCGATTCTCTATCATGAAACCCGTTGCTCGGATCATTTTCGCCCTCACCCTCGCCATCGGATGCGGCACCGGAGGCTACCTTCTGGGTAAACGCCAATCCAGCGGAACGGCGGGATCGGATCGTGGCGGATCCGGAATCCATCGCGATGCAGGCCATCCACCGGCGGGCGACCGGGCCGATGCCCGGGCCATTGATCCCAAAGCGCTGCGCGCGGCGCTCGATGCCGAGAAAAACCCGCTCACCCGCTTCAAACTCGCCTTGCAGAACCTCGAGGCATGGGTCGCGAAGGACCCGAAAGACGCCTTGGATTGGCTGGCCAGCCAACAAGCCAGCGACCGGCGCGACGAGGTCATCGGCATGGCTCTCAACCAGTATTCCGACATCGATGCGAAAGGAGCGGCCGACTGGGCGATGAAAAACCTATCAGGTGGCGACCTGAACAACACCCTCATCGCCATCGCCGAGAACTGGGCCGGGGAAAATGGCAGTGAGGCCGCCACCTGGTTCCTAACACTACCCGCCACTCCGGAGCGCGACGCGGCGATGGAGAACATCCTCTTCAATTGGGCGTCGAACGAACCCGCCGCCGCACTTGATTTCCTCAAGGCCAATCCCGGCATCGCCGACCTGTCGCCAGTCCTCCGCCGCGCCGCGCTGGCGGGCTGGGCGAAAAGCGATCCCGTCGGAGCGGTGACGGCCAGCCTCACGCTGAGCCAGGCTAACAACGACCCGGATCAATTCGCCAACACCGTCGCCAACTGGGCGACCATGGACCTTGAAAGCAGTTCGCAATGGTTGCTGGAAAAAATCCCGCCGGGAACCGAGCGCACCGCCGCCGCACAGGAACTTGCCACTATTTTCGCCCAACAATCCCCCGAAGCCGGGGTGGCCTGGTTGGAAAAACTCGCTTCCGGAGCGGAACATGATGCCGCGGCGAACGCGCTTGTCTCGACCTGGTCACGGGCCAACCCGGCCGAAGCCGCAAAATGGGCGGTTAGCCAGGGTGCAGGGACGTTGACGCTCGACTCGATGGCGATGCTCTCTCACAATTTCTTCATGAAAAATCCGGCGGCATTCGAAGCCTGGCGCGCGACTCTTCCCGCAGGACCCATGAAGGACCAGGCCAGCCAGATCGGCGTAGCGGGCAAGGACGAGTGAACGACTCCTAACGGACTATTTTCCGAGCACCCACGAGATGTGCGGTGTGTAAAGATCCGGCTCCAGCAGGAAGGAATCGTGTCCCTTGTCCGAGTGGACGATGATGTGCATGACATCGACCTTCGCCAGTTCGAGATGCTTCACGAGCTCCGCCTGCTCTTCCGGATAGAAACAGAAATCCGAGTCGATGGAAAACACCAGCCAGCGTTGTCCGGCGAGGCGGGCGCGTTCGAACAAGTCAGCCGGAGTTTCCGCATCGCCTTCCTCCGTGGCGTCGTAGCGCGACCACATGTCGATGATCCGCAGATAGGTATTCGCGTCGAAGCGGCGCACGAATTTTTTTCCCTGATGGAGCATGTAGCTCTGGAACTGGTCGCGCACGCGATACCACGCGAGCACGTCGTCGGGCTGCACCACGTCCTGCCGCGCGCGCTTTTCGATTGCGTCGAGGTGAACAAAGGTCTTGTGTGAAATCATCCTCGCGAGAACCAGTCCATAGAGCGGGGCCTCCGCGTCATAATAATCTCCACCGTTGAAATGCGGGTCATTCTCGATGGCGAGGATTTGTTCGAAAAGGATCAGGCGATTGAGCACCGTGGTTTTGAAACCGGACGCGATGACGATCACGTTGCGGACCCGCTCCGCGAAACGGGTGGCGAAGGTCATGGCGACCAGACCGCCGACGGAGGGTCCGACCACGGCATGGAGCGAACCAATTTTGAAATGATCGAGCAAATGGGCGAACACTTCCACCTGGTCGGCGGCGGACACAGCAGGGAATTTCGAGCCCCAAGGTTTTCCTGTTAGCGGATTCACCGAGGCCGGGCCTGTGCTGCCGTAACAGCCGCCGAGGTAGTTCGCGCAGATGATGAAATACTTGTCCGTATCGATGGCTTTTCCCGGCCCGATCATCGTTTCCCACCAGCCTTCGTGCATCTCGGGCTGCCACAGATCACCGACGCCCTCGATGGCTGGATTCGTGCCGACGGCGTGATGGGAACCGGACAACGCGTGGAACAGGAAGATCGCGTTTGAACGGTCCGCGTTGAGCGTGCCCCATGTTTCGTAGGCGAGCGTGATACCCGGAAGTTGTCCGCCGTCACGGAGCCTCACCGGATCAGCAGGGCTTCCGGTTTGAAAAAATTGGGTGGCAGTCGCGGCGGGCATGGCCGCAGCCTAGACAGCCACCGGCACCCAACGCAAGGGAGACTCTTGCCACCGGGACTTCGGGTGGCTATCGGTCATTCCATGCATCGGTTCATGATTCTCGCGCTCCTGTTTTTACTGCCTGCCTGTGGACCGGGAAACGGCCCGACCATGTTGGGAACCGAAACGGATCCGGCGCAAAGCGGGCTCGGATTTCTCCCGAAAAACGCGGAAAAGGGCAGATTGTTCACCTACTACCAGCCGCGGGCCGCTTCGGCCTGGAGAAACAACTGGACCTCCACTTTCGATCTCACCGGTGTCTCGTTGAACGACCCGGCGGCAGCGACCCTCATTGCCCCGAATTATGTCCTGATGGCCGCCCATTTCATCCGCAATCCCCATTCGCCGATCATGTTCCATGACAAGAAGGGCAATCCCTGCGAGAGATACGTGACGGAGGTTAGATCCTTGCCCGGATACGATGTCGCTGTGTGCAAGCTGAACCTACCCGCGCCACCGGAGATCAAATGCTACCGCTTCGCCAACGTCGCTGACGCGAGCATCGGCAGGCCCGTCATCGTTACCGACAAGGACAGCGTGCTCTCCGTCCATCGCATCGACGCGGTTTCAGGAGCATCTATCCGCTTCAGCCATATTCCCGGACTGAACCCGGTCTATCAGCGGAATCTCATCACCGGTGACAGCGGGCATCCGTCGTTCATCGTGAAAAGCGGCGACCTGTTTCTCATCGAGACACACACCACTGGTGGTCCCGGCGCGGGTCCGTTTTATGGCGACCCGCAGCTCCAGGCCGCCATCCGAACGGCGATGGTGGAAATGGGGAATTGAAATTTCAGGAACGCGCCGTCGCGAGTTTCCTCACTCCGAGCACCATCATCCCCGCGATGATGCCCCAGAAGGCGGAGCCGATGCCGATGAAGGAAATCCCTGATAGAACAACGAAGAAACTGACCACCGACGCCTCGCGGTAGCGCTCGTCGGCCGTCGCGGCGGCGAGACCGCTGCCGATGGTTCCCAACAGCGCGAGGCCCGCAAGCGCCAGCACGAGTTCACGTGGAAACGCCGCGAACAACCCGGCGATGGTCGCGCCGAAGATACCGATGAGGCCGTAGAACAATCCGGCGGACATCGCGGCGACGTAGCGTTTTTTCGGATCCGGGTGCGCTTCCGGCCCCATGCAGAAGGCTGCGGTGATCGCCGCCAGGTTGAGCGTGTAACCGCCGAATGGCGCGACTAACAAGTTCGCGATTCCCGACCAACCGATGATCTTCGAAATCGGCGGATGGTAGTCGTTCGCCTTGAAGATGGCGACGCCGGGAAGGTTCTGCGAGGCCATCGTCACGATGAAAAGCGGCAGCGCCACCCCGACCAGCGTGCGGAACGAGAACTCGGGCGTCACCCACACCGGCCGTGTGAATTCCATCGGCACCGCGCTGCCGTGGAAGCCTCCCTGGAGCACCGCGATGACGATGCCTAACACCAGGATTACCGGCACGTTCGAGCGCGGCCAGAAATTCCGGCCTAACACGTAGGCGATGAACATCGGGAGGATCAGGGCGGGATTCGAAGGAGTCGCGGCGAACGCATCGAGGGCGAATTTCGACAACACGCCTGCTAACAAGGCGGATGCCATCGGCAACGGCAGCTTGTTCATGATTTTCTCGAACCCGCCGGAAAAGCCCGCGACGGTGATCATGATGGCGCATGCGAGAAACGCGCCGACCGCCTGAGGCATCGACAGATGACCCTCCGCCGCCGCACTCGCGATCACTGCCGCGCCTGGCGTGGACCATGCGATCAGGATCGGCAGCCGATAGACGAGCGAAAGGATGAGGCTGCTCACCGCCATCCCGATGCCAAGCGCCCACAGCCAGGAGGCCGTTTGCTCCGGCGTCGCTGATAGATTTTGTGCAGCCTGGAAAATCAGCGCCACCGAGCTGGTGAAGCCGACCAGCACCGCCACGAACCCGGCGACCACGGCGGAGAATGAGAAATCCTTGAACATCGGCCACGAATCCTTTCCGAACGCTCAGAGGCGCACAAGGCGGGATTGCTTGGAGGAATCCGATGGGGGAATTTTGACAGAATCATTTTGGACAAAATCATTTTTAAGAGAAGACCATCCAGACTCAATGATTCTCTCTTAAATGATTTTGTCCCAAATGATTTTGTCAAACAGCAGTCCGGGTCCCTGGCGACATCAGCCCTCCAGCGTCTTCGAAATCCAATCAAGCATCCGCTTCCGATAGGCGCCGTCGTCGTCGGAAAGGGCGGTGCCGTGGCGACCGGATTTCACCTCGAACAACGTCTTCGGTTGTCCGGCGGATTCGTAAAGCTGGCGGCCTTGGGAAACGGGCACCACTTCATCCCGCGTGCCATGGACGACGAGCAACGGGACGGGTGCGAGTTTTTCAACGAAGTCTTTTGGCGCGAGTTCGTCGGTGACGAGGCTGGCTCCGAGCTGGCCGCCGATGACGCGGGCCATCGCCTGATAGGATGCGAACGCGCCGTCGATGATGATGGCGCGAAGTCCTTTCACCGGAGTCTCGCCGAGGGCGGTGACGGATTGCGCGCCGCCGAGGCTGTGACCGTAGGAAATGAGGCGGCGGGGATCCACGTCGGGGTGCCTGAGAGCATACGCGAAGGCCGCCTTGACGTCGTTGATCATGCCCCGGCGATCGACGGTGCCGCCGGATTTCCCGAAGCCACGGTAGTCGTAGATCAACACGTTGTAACCCGCCTCGGCAAGCCAGGTGCAGAAGCCGAGGTGATAGCTGATAGAACCGGCGTTGCCGTGCGAGAAGACGACGGTGGCTTTGGCTGCTTTCGCCGTTTTGTTTTTCGGGGGGATAAACCAGCCGTGAAGCAGCGTGCCGTCAGCGGATTTGAAATCGACGGCTTCGAATTTCAGACCCCATGTGGCCGGGGTGGATGGCTCGTCGCGGGTGGGGAAGTAGAAGAGCTGGTTGCCGCCGTTTTTTCCGACGACGCCCTGGGCGAGTTGGGAGAGTTTGCCGTCCTTGTCTTGCAGCAGCGCACGCATGTCGTCTGCAGTAATGGGCGGTGATTCCTGGGCAGCGGCAACGGCGAACGTGGTGAGCAAGAGGCCGGAAATGCGGGCGGGCATGGTGACTAAATCGACACGCGGATCTGGATTTGTCGAGCGAAAGAACCTTGCCACGCCGCTTGATCGGGACGGATTGCTTGCTAGGGTCGGGACGTCATGTTCGCACCAACCGCCCTGATTTTCGCCTCGCTCTGCACCATTTCCCTCGCCGCCGTCCGCTCGGGCAAGGCGGCGGCGGACTGGATCACCTCGTCCAAAACCTGCGAGGCGGAATTGCCGTTGAAAACCGGAATCCGGCTGGCGGTCGACGAAGGGTGGCACACCTATTGGATCAATCCCGGAGACGGCGGCATGAAAATTTCCGTGAAATGGGAACTTCCCGAAGGATGGACGGCGGAAGCCCCGGAACATCCGGTGCCGAAGCGCTTCATCACCGGCGATTTGCCCGGCTTCGGCTACGAAGGGACCGTGATTTTCCCGGTCACCTTGACCCCGCCGGCGGGCTTCACCGGGGAGGCGAAATTGAAAGGAAAACTTTCCTGGCTGACCTGCAACGACGCGAGCTGCATCCCCGGCAACGCCGAAATCGAACTCGCGCTGTCTGCCGGTGAACCGGCACTGACCGCCGAGGCGAAATTGATCGAAGCATCGTTGCGCAAAATCCCGCTGACGCCGGGAAACCGGATTTCCCTCAAGGTTGTCGAGATGCCGAAGACCCTCAAGCTCACCATCGAAGGACTGGCCAACAAGAAGGTTAATCTCGCGGAATACGAAGTTTTCCCCGCCACACCGCAGACCATCGATTCCGCCGCAAAAATCCAGTTCGCCAGCGATGGCACGAAGTGGACCGCCGAGGTCCCGAAAAGCGAATACGCGACCAAGGCGATCCCCGAACTCACGCTCGTCCTCGCCGGAAAATCCGACCAAGCCCCGATTTCCCTGACTTGGAAATCGGTGAAATAAAAACCCGTTCGACAACTCCAACTCTTGCGCCACGTTTAGCGCTGAATAGAAAACCAACACCAACCTATGAAATCCATCATCCTCCCCGCCCTCATCGGAGCCTTCGCCCTCATTTCCGCCACCGCCGCCGAAATCGGCCAAGGCGCTCCCGCCTTCAATGCGAAGGACATCAACGGCAAAGCCGTCTCGCTCGGCGAACTCCGCGACAAGGTCGTCGTCCTTGAGTGGGTCAACTTCGGTTGCCCGTTCGTGAAGAAGCATTATGCGTCCGGCAACATGCAGAAACTCCAGGCCGACTACGAGGCTAAGGGCGTTGTCTGGATCACCGTGAACTCCGCCGCCAAGGGCAAGGAAGGTTATCTCGAAACCGCGAAGATGGCCGAAGTCGCCAAGGAAAACGGCAACAAGGCCACCCATTTTGTCATTGATGACGATGGCAAGATCGGCAAGGCCTTCGGTGCCAAGGTCACGCCCCATATGTTCATCATCAACAAGGAAGGCATGCTCGCCTATGACGGCGCCATCGACTCCAAAGCCACCACCGAGAAGGACGACCTCGCCAGCGCCGACAAGCTCTTCGCCAACGCGCTCGACGCCGTGCTCGCCGGCAAGGAAGTGGCCAACGCCAAGAACCAACCCTACGGCTGCGGCGTGAAATACTGATTTCCCTGCTCCGAACCCCGGATTGATCAAACACCTCCGACCGCTAACAGGTCGGGGGTGTTTTGGTTTCAGGCCGGCACCTTGTCCAAGCCGAACGCATCATGCACCGCGCGGGCGGCGTCTTCGATGCGGGCAACCGCAGTTCTTCACTGACCGCAATCCAGTGCCTGCGCTAGCAGGCTTAGACAAATGGCGAAGCCCACCCCGGTTGGCCGTCAGGCAAAACTTCATTCCAGCTTTCATTCATCAAATTTCACTCCACCGAAAAGCTGTCTGCCATGTCCTCAGCGGTCTGCGCCGTCGCTTGGTAGAAACTCCTTTCCCCATGCCCCGGTACCGGGCAGCTTGCCAAAGGTCTTCGAATGTGGCATCAGATTTCCATGAACGCCACGCTCAGTCTCGATGAAGCCGGCAGACTGGTGCTGCCAAACAACGCCTTGCGCTTGCTTGGAATGAAGCCGGGCGATCAGGTTCGTGCCAATGTCAGCCCGAACCGCATCGAGATTTGCCCGGAGCCTCCCCTCATGGCTGAAGGGGTGATTGAAAATGGCGTTCTAGTGATGGCTAGGCAGGGAATCCCGATAGATGCCGCCGCCGCCGTGCGTGCCGACCGTGATGCCTTGTCCGAGCGCTCACTCCCGCGATGAGTGCTCTTCTCGATAGCTCGGTGCTTGTCGCGGCGCTCGCCTCCGATGAACTCAAGCACGCCGAGTGCCTCGCCCTCCTGCTGAAAGGCGGCAACTGCATTTACTCCTACGCGTTGCTGGAAACCTTCTCGACGCTGACCGGCGGAAAACTCGGCGTCAGAGTCACTGCCGATTTCGCCGTGCGGATGCTCTCGGAAACCATTCTCCCACACGTGAGCGTGATCGAGCTTTCCCCCGCGGAAATCATCGCGGCACTCGGCATCGCCCAATCCCGCGGGGTGCGCGGCGGCGGAGTCTATGACTACATGCATCTGGTGGCGGCAAAAAAAGCCAACGCCTCCGTGATTCACACTCTCAACATCGACGACTTCCTGCATCTGCGACGCGGAGATGACCCCGAAGTTCAGCTTCCATAGTCGGAGTTTCCCCTTTGAGCGTCACGTCTGTGACCGTCGCGCTTCCTCTTCTCCTGCCGGGCTTCTTCTCTTCGATTCTTGGTTCGTCACAACCATTTTGGCAGCTTTGTTCCGAACGGAAGCAACTCCATAGACTGAGGATACGCTCCCGAATACGGGCCGCCACTCTTAGGTATGTCGACGATATGCCGCATGGTTAGGCCACCCTTAATCTCATTGTTTTCATCGAGATAGTAGACGCCGCTGAACGTCACATGAGCGTCTGCCACGTGACCATGAGATTCATCGTGGTCAAAACAATGCCGCTCGCCAACCACGCCCCACAGCAGGCTCATATCGTGCTTTTTCAAAGCTTGCAGCAGCTTGTCCCGGTGAACCAAGCATGGTGACAAATGCGAGCAGCTCTTCGAGCGGGGAGAAGTGCTCACAACGTCCCCGGAGCCATCCACGAAGTCAAAGTCCCTGCCACTCCATTTTGCCTGGAGGATTTCCACAATCTGCGGAGAAGGAACACTGGAGATGTTATTGTAAAGACATGAGGCGTAGCCGAGTCCTGGGGGGAGGTCCCGACAAAAACGGTCTTGGTTTTCGCATTCCTTCCGGAAGGATTCGAATCGTTTGGCCCAAGGGTATTCGCCCAAATCAGAAGCACCGAGTCCCGGTAGGTCAACACCGTCACCCCAGAAGTGAGTTTCTCGCAATGTCCGCAGCCATTTCGCACGGTGTTTTTGCGGCACTATCCACGCTCTCGCATGGACATACATGTGAGGCACTCCATCGCCCGGCTCACGTGGTGGATAGGCATCCGGTTCATCCCACGATTGCCACAACCCAAGAATCAAAGCGTCAGCTGCCAAACCAACCGCATTCGGAACATTTAAGAGTTGTCCGAAATGGTCTGGAATCTGGCGCACCCAAGCCGACCGGTCGCGGGTAAGCCCTTTGTCCCGGAAGGGGTCTGGGTAGTTGATCCAAGAGTCTATAGGGTTTGTATTACGACCGATTCGTTCTTCGTGGTTATTTTCATCAACATTGTCGATCACCGGGTCCTCCAGCGGTTGGGTGGGGTCAAAGTCGGGTGCATAAAGTTGCCAAGCGCCTTCGAAGACCGCATCTGTTTCACGCCAACGACGGGATAGGTGGAAGTGGTCGGCCAACAAAGCCTCCAGCTCACGCAGGGCGATCCATTGGTATTTCTTACCGATTCGCTCCTGCTTCTGCGCCTCGATGTCCACTCTTTGCCGTCCGTAACTCAAGCGCTTCTCATATTCCGAAAATTTTTCAAACGTCCAACCAAACTCTATGACGCGCTGAAGAACCCAGCGGCGCGCGAGATTTTCGTCAAATGCCTGTCCGCTATCGTCTTCAGGATACGGATCTGTGATCCTAACGTTAATCCATTGATGCACGTGGCCCTGCATCACGTAACGACCGAAGTCACCGTATCCGCCCATTCCGTTGCCATACTCCGGTTCAATCGAGTGAATGATATCGCTCCAGCCATCATCCTTGCCCCAAGCACGCGCTTCTTTTTCTTCCCAGATATACGGCCAGTCCGAACGGTAGGGCGGTTTATACGCCTTCGAATCCACTCCTGGCGGCAATGCTCCATGCTGGGACACTTTCTCCATGACCATGTGGGCATAGTGCCTTGTATGGATATGGAGCTTCACACATGGCGGTTCGAACATCGTCTCCCAAACCGCAGCGGCAAGAGGAACCAGCTTGGAACCAACGTGTTCCCGGACGGCTACTCCGGCTGCCACTGCGAAAACTCGTTCGACCACGTAGGGGTCATTTACATCGTGAAAGTCCCTCACCAGACGCGCGACTACTTCGGGTTTTCCCAAGAGCAGTTTGATTGCGGCTAAACTCGCACGCTTGCGAAATCCGCGATCATTTGAGCTGAAGAACCACGCCAGCACAGTTCCAATAAGATGGGCCTGCTCGTCGGAAATACGTTCCGTCTCAACTTGGTAAAGCCACTGTACCAAATACTCGGGCACCGATTCTCCGTAGCCGAGGGTCTTGCTGATGGGGATCGTCCAAACACAATCCCGATCTGCGAGCAGCAAAGGCTTAAGGCGGGTATGGAGATATTGCGCATTCCATGGATGACCCGGAATCGAGCTGACCCTTAGAAGCGTGTTGAGCACGTCACTCGCAGGAAGCACGTTTTGCAACTCCCCAAGGATTTCCTGGCTTCGAGCGTTAATGGACTGAGAGCTTCGCCAAGGCAAAGACAGGAGAAAATCCGCCATGACTTCCAGGCGCAGCTGCTCGTTGTCCAGAACGTCGATCAGCTCCACGCCAAGCTGTTCGGGCAGCAAAATGGCCAAAGCTCGCATGAGTCCGCGGTTGCGGTAATAGCCGCTCCGAACATTCCATTCTTCAAAGCCTCGCGACTTCCACTCCCTCCGAAGCTCCCTCGCAGATTCGATGCCTTTAAGGACACGCTTCGCGATGAAGTAGTCGGAAAATCGTTCATAGGCAAAACGTACCCTGACCTCAGGCTCGGATTCATAGTCATTGTTGCCGACTTCTGTCACCAAACCGCTGGATTTCAAGTGATGGTAGAGAGAGCGGCTTGCGCCGATGCTCGTAAAGAATGCGTCAATGCCTTGCCGGGCACCGACAAGAGGGATTGGCTGCCATGCGTTTTCTTCGATCTTTTCAGCGAGCCACTCAAGTGCGCCCTCCACACTATCGGGCGGACAATCAATCGCTTTTGTTATTTGTTCGCAGGCGACACGGATTCGCTGCCGCATGACCCGATCCAAGGAAAGTGGACCGGTGGGTATTTCAGTTCCAGTAAATGCCTCGGCGAAGGTTTTGAGAAAAAGTGGGTTCTCAAATTCGGGTAGTAGCGGAGGATAGTCCCGGGCCTTTACCTGGTAACTTTCAAAATAGCTGGTGACTGCATCAAACGTGGCAGTTCCAAATCCCCGATGCTCGATCTGTCCCCAGCCTGACTCCCTGTCTTCCAAAATCCGCTTTGGAATGGTCATACGCGAAAAATCATTGCGACAGCTGACCAAAAGACGCACCCAAGGCCACTTCTCAAGACGGTCGGCAAGGCCGGCCAAATGGTTTAGCCATACACGTCTTTCAGCACTCTCGTTGAGAGCGTCGATTATCACGAAGGCGGGTTTCCCCGACAACTCGCCAGCATGGTTTAGCGTAGCGAGGAGAGCTTCGACTCCGTCGTTCCACCCGATACGCGCCGTAAACTGGGTCCACGGCTCAACGTCCGACGTGAAGTATTCGCCTAAAACAAAAAGCGCTATCTGCCCCCGCTCTTCTAGTTCCTCCACGAACTTGGCCAGCAGATGGCTTTTGCCCGCCCCCGCTTCTCCATTTACCAAGAGGTAACGTCGTTCCGTGCAGTCATGCTGCTCGATAAAGTCGGTCAATGACTGAAGTTGCCTATAGGCTTTCTCCATTTCGTGAATCCAAAATCGCAAGCTGGAGTGGCGTTGGTTGGCCGCCTGCTTGATGTCTTGCTGGCCCGATTTCGTTGCCTCCTCTTTTGCCTGTTCCGACAAGACTTCGAGTTCCTCGCTTATTCTAATATTGGCATCAAGCAGACGCTCCACTGCCTCGGCTGCGTCTGACCAATCCGGCAGCTTCATGCCGTCGCCCAAGCGCGGCAGTTCACGGGAAGCAATTTCCCGTGCATTCAATGTCGCTTGGGTCAGCTTCGTGGAAGTTTTCTCCGATTCACGAACGACAAGTGAAGACCGCCATGTGATCCAAACCCGGCGGGCCTTCTCATAGTAATCTCCTATGAACTCCGGAGCTTGGGCGAATGCTGCCAACTGCATTTGCGTCTGCACGCGGACATGGTTCGCCGGTGTGTAACGAGTATCGAGATCAAGGCACGCACGCTGATTGTGTGTTTTGAGCCAATCCCTATCAAAAGCGCTTGCGCCGAACCAATACACCAATCGGCCGACGTGCTCGGCGCGAGTGAGCAACTCGACCATTTCAGATTCACCCCACCAAATCAGCTTGAGCGAGGGTTCGAGTTGTTTAGCGGCAGACTTGAGGATCTTCCAGCGCTTGGCTTGCGCAGGAGTTAGATTCAGCGGAGTCGCAACAATGTAACTGGTTAAAGTTGGATGGTTTTCGCGAGCAGTCTTGATGGAGTCCTCGATTTGACGAAACTGGGAGGCCCCAAGCTTCTCAAAAAACTTGGTCTGCAATCCATTGATCTCTCCAGTGGTCAATTCCGTGTAGGCCTCGACACCGCCATCTCCTCCGGCACCATTGATTCGGATGATCTCGAACGGAGAACCGCATTCGTGGCGAAAAAGGCTGACAACCAACTCCTCAAAACCTCCGTGGCAGGTGCCGTGGTGCTGCCTGATCGAGTTGAATTTTATATCGGGCGTCTTTTGGGTATGTCTCACTGCTTTTCAAAATGGAGTAGCTTCGTCGAACTCACGGCTGAGGCTTTCCACCCTCTGGATGAAGAGCTGGAAAGTAATTTGCTCGATGGCGACGAGCGGAGTGGGCAATTCGGCAGACACTGTCTGTCGAATTGAAGGAGATGACTCATGGGTGCCGGACTTGGTGATCGCGGCAATTTCCGGCGACAGTGTCGCCGGAATTCGGGGGACGGTGTCACCCGAATTGAGATGGGTGGGGAATTCGACAGACAGTGTCTGTCGAATTTGCGGATAAAGTGAGCAGAACAAGAGGCACTGGCGCAAGACGGCGGCGGTGACTCTAAAATTGCGCCGGATGGGTGCCTGATTGGAGGTTATGGCAGCACCGCCCTGCGGTTGGGCTGAGGCCGTGCGTATGGCTTTAACCAGAACGGCGCGTTTCATATGCACCAAGCTTTGAACCAGATTGGAAGGATCTACCAGCCCGGTCTTTCCCGAAAGCGCCTCTTCGATATCGTCTTAGAAACCAAAGATTCGTCTGATTCGTGGTGCCTCAATCCTTGAGACTGCGGGAGAAGTCCCGCGATAGAGCGGGCCGACTGAAGTCAGGACTCCTGGCAGCAGGTTTCCATGACGGAGGATGAAACGCTGCGAATCGCTTTTTATTGGCTCGTCAAAGACAGGCGAAATGAATTTGCCTAAGGGCCAGCCAGTCAGGGCTTCGCCGTTTTTTCCAAGGTCTGCTATCGCAGACTCTGGATTCGCGGTCCGTTCAGATGGCCACTACGCCGGCACTTTATCCAAGCCGAACGCGTCATGCACCGCCCGCGCGGCGTCTTCGATTCTCGGCTCGTCCACGGTGACGGCGATCTTGATTTCCGAGGTGGAGATCATGCCGATGTTGATGCCCGCGTCGCCGAGGGCCTTGAACATGGTGGCGGCGACTCCGGAGTGGGAACGCATGCCGATGCCGACGGCGGAGAGTTTCGCAATGCCGGCTTCGGTTTCGATCTTGGAGTTAGGCGCGAGATCGGCGAGCACGGGCTTGAGTGCGGCCTGGGCTTTGCCGAGGTCGCTGGAGTGCATCGTGAACGAGTGGCGGGCGAAGCCGTCGTGGGCGATATTGGAGATGATCATGTCGAGGTTGATCTCCGCCTCGGCGAGCGCGCCGAGAATCAGGCCGGACATGCCGGGATGGTCGGGGATGCCGGTGATGGTGATGCGCGCTTGCGAGCGTTCGATCGAAACGCCACGGATGACGACGTTTTCCATGTTGGGATGTTCTTCTAACACGAGGGTTCCAGGATTATCGTTGAGTGAGGAGCGGACTTCGAAAACGACGCCGAATTTCTTGGCGAACTCGACCGAGCGGGACTGCATGACCTTGGAGCCCGACGAGGCCATTTCCAGCATTTCGTCATAGGAAATTTCAGGAAGCTTGCGGGCGTTTTTCACGATCCGCGGGTCGCAGGTATAGACGCCGTCCACGTCGGTGAGGATCTGGCAGACATCGGCTTTGAGCGCGGCGGCAACGGCGATGGCCGTTAGATCAGAACCACCGCGGCCGAGCGTGTGGATCATGCCGTCCGGCGTGACGCCCTGGAAACCGGCGACGACCAGCGATTTCCCCTCATCGAGGAAACTCTTCATCAGCGACGGATCCATGTTGAGGATGCGGCCGCGGGTGTGGGAACCGGTGGTGCGGATGCCGGCCTGGCTGCCGGTGACGGAGGCGGCTTCCACGCCGAGTTCGTGCAGGGCGATGGTGAGCAGGGCGATGGACTGCTGTTCGCCGGTGGCGAGGAGCACGTCGAGCTCGCGTTCGCTGGGATTTTCAGCGAGTTCCTTGGCCATGCCGATCAGGCGGTCGGTCATCCCGGACATGGCGGAAACGACGGCGACGACTTGGTTTCCTTCGTCGCGGGTGCGTTTCATCCGCGTGGCGACGTTGCGGATCCGGTCGAGCGAGCCGACGGAGGTTCCGCCGTATTTTTGAACAATGAGGGCCATGGGTGAAGCGGCCCGGAGTGAAAGGGAACTTCGCAAACTTGGCAAGAAATTGAAGTGATGCGGAATGCACGACAGATGCGCTCCTTGCATTGCACCCAACTGGTTTCCGAATGTCATTTGAACGATTGCAGGGCCACTCCGGATGGCACACGTTGTGCAAAGAACAAAAACGGCGGTTTCTCCGCCACCGTCCTCTCACGAAAAATCAAGATCCCGCCTTATGAAAACCCGCCTCAAATATCTGATCGTCCCCGTGTTGTGCCAAACCTTGTTTTGCGCCCCGGCCTTCGCCGCCAAAAAGGACGACGCCGATGACAAAAAAGACAGCCGCAAAGAGCAAACCACGCAGAAGAAAGCCGCGCCTGCGCAGCCCAGGAAGGCCGCCCAGCAAGGGGGGCAAAAGGCTGCTCCCAAGCCAAACGCGAAGCCAAATCAGGAACCCCAGGCGAAAAAGAAGGCCCAATCTTCGGTCCAGAAGAACACGGACAGACCCGCGAAGCCTAAAGCGGAGCCCGCCCCGTCGAAGAAGAACAATCCTCCAACCAACGCCAACAACGGCAGTAATCGCGAGGAAACCCGCACGACGAAGAATTCTCCGTCCGGAAAAGGATCGAAAAACACCGAACCAATGACCTTGCCCGGCAAACGTCCGAGTTCGGACACTGCAGACAACAACAAGAACAAGGCCAACAAGCCCATGCCGCTTCCCGGCAAACGCCCGAACGCCCCAGTCGTGGAAAGGTCCGCAACCAAACAGGTCGCGAAAAACACGAACGCCGACGGCCGCGTCGTCGGCACCCACAAGAAGGGAGTCGTGAGGCCCGGGCAGAATTCCCAACAGATCCGGCGTCCCGATTTCCAGAAAAACACCAACAACAACTGGTGGAACAACAACCGGACGACCAAGAACGTCCAGATCAACAACAGGACGGTCATTAATAACAATTTCCAACGCAACGTGAACTGGAACACCAGCCGCCGCAGTTGGGGATACAACCCGTGGTGGAACCGCCCGCAGGTCCGCCCGTGGTACAGCAGTTCGTGGAACGGCAGCTGGAACCGCAACTACTATCGTCATAGTTATAGCTATGGCTACTACGGCGGCTATCGCCCGCCGGGCTATGTCTCCGTGGGCACGGCCATCGGTTGGGGCCTCGTCGGCTGGAGCCTCGGTGCCATGGTCTATGACTCCGGCTACCGCTCCTATTACAACCCCTATCCGGTGAGAACCGAGGTCGTCTATCGCGGCGGCAGCTACGATTACAACCAGCCGATCACCCGCGTCGCCGTGAATACCGCTCCTGCCGATAACGCCGCCGTGGAGGAAATCACCCGCAAGTCCGAGTCCATCATCGCCGAGTCACAATCCGCCTTCAAGGAACGCAACTATCTGGTAGCGCTCGAACTTGCCGACAAGGCCATCGCCGAGTCACCCGGCGACGGCGCACTTCATGAATACCGTGCACTCGTCCTTTTCGCCCTCGGCAAATACGGCGATGCCGCCGGCGTGCTCAACCCCGTGCTCGCCTCCGGCCCCGGCTGGGACTGGTCCACCATGATCGCGCTTTACGACAGCCAACAGACCTACACCGACCAGTTGCAACGGTTGGAAACCTACACCGAGGAAAAGCCGGATTCCGCCGACACCCATTTCCTGCTAGGCTATCACTACATGGTCTGCGGCCATCTCGATCTCGCTACCCCGCAGTTCGATCTCGCCACCAAGCTGATGCCGTCCGATAGCGTTTCCAAGGAACTCGCCGAGCTAACAAGATCCACAGCCAAACCCGATGAGGAAACGGAACCTGCCGAGGATGAGAAACTAGCAGAGGCTCCTCTGCCGGATCCCGTCCCGCTCGAAAAACTCACCGGCACCTGGGTTTCTAACCGGGAAAAAGGCGGCAGCGTGACCCTCACGTTCAAGGACGACGGCAAGTTCACTTGGTCCTACGTCAATGACGGCAAGGCCACAGAGTTCGCCGGAAACTACAGCATCAACGACGATGGCTTGTTGGTCCTCGATTCCGATGAAAGCCAGATGGTCGCCAGCGTCGCCCTGCCGCAGGACAGCGAAATGAAGTTCGTCCTCGCAGGCGGCCCGCCGGAAGATCCCGGCCTCGCGTTCACCAAGGGCTGATAAAAAAGGTGAATCTGCAAGGAGGAGCGGAGGAATCTGCCCGCCGTATCCATGGAAAGTCAATGAGGTGAGGAAACCTCTTTTCATTGGCTTCTCATAGGCCGGGCGATCATGCATCGCCCCTCCTTGCCAAAACCGCCTTCGAATTTTGGGTAACGGGCAGGCATTACCGAACTGTCCAAACCGTGACGGCCCTCACTTTCAATAACACACGGCAAGCTGCCTCTTCACTTGCAAGCGGCACTTCGCTGTGTTCCCTTTGGATTGGAAAAAATCTCCGGCGGGTTCTCATCCCGCCGGGGCTTTCCTCCAACCCAACCCCCGGTCATCATGAAAACGTTTTTCAAACTTCTGGCCATCGCGGTGCTGTGCCAGGACCTCGTTTGCCCCGCTGCCTTTGCTGACCGAAGAAATGGCGGTGGCAATTCCGGTTCCTACCGCAGCAGCGGCGGATCAAATTCATCCCGCAGCGTCAGCCGTCCACCGTCTTCCGGCAGCTCGAGGTCGTCGATGCCACGGGTCCAGCAGTCGCGGAGCTACTCCCCGCAGCCATCCAACCGCTACGTCCCGCGCCAGTCCTACAGGCCGCCCCAGTACCAACCCGCGAGACCCGCCACCCGCCAGCAAGCCGTCCGGCCGAGTTCTCCACAGCGGGCAAATCAGCTCCCGCAGGTTTCCAGGAAATACACGCCGCCTTCCCGCCAAGCCGCTTCCAGAAATCCCGTCGTCCAGCCGCCCCGCAGGAATTCCATCACCGGAAAAGGCTCCAACGCCACGAAGCCGCTCGTCCTTCCCTCCCGGCGCGACGCCGCCAACCGCAGCGCCAGACCCAACACCGGCAAAGCCCTCGCCCTTCCGGGAAATCGCACCGCCGCGCTTCCCCGCGGCATGGTGAAAAACCAGCCTAACCAAATCCGCAACGCCGCCAACAACGGTCGCGTCATCGGCAGCCATCCTCCCAACTCCAGGCCCGGCCAAAACCGCATCGTTGGCAGACACCCCGATGTCACCGGCAACGTCAGCCGTCCGTGGTGGAACGGCAGCGCCTCCAACATCAACCGCAATTTCCGCACCACCGCCAACTGGTCCACCTGCCGCCAGAACTGGGGCTACGCGCCCTGGTGGAACCGCGGCTATTACCGCCCGTGGTACGGCAGTTGTTGGAACTGGGGCTGGAGCCGCCCCTACTATAACAACTACTGCGGCTACAACCGCTGGTACGGCGGCTACGTCTTCCCCGGCTACGCCGTCTATGACAGCTACTACCCCGTCGGTTGGGGCCTGCTCGGCTGGAGCCTCGGCACCCTAATTTACGATTCCGGCTACCGCACCTACTACAATCCCTATCCGGTCAGCACCGTCATCGCCTCGGAAAATGTCAGCTACGCCGAGCCCATCGCCAAGCTCGCCGCCGACACCGCGCCTGCCGATGAAACCGGTGTCGAGAAAATCACCCGCGCCTCCGAATCCACCATCGCCGAGTCCCAAGCCGCCTTCAAGCAACGCAACTACCTCGTCGCCCTCGAACTCGCCGACAAAGCCATCACCACCTCACCCGGCGACGGCGCGCTCCACGAATACCGCGCCCTCATCCTCTTCGCCCTCGGCAAATATGGCGATGCCGCCGGCGTTCTCAATCCCGTCATCGCCTCCGGTCCCGGTTGGGACTGGACCACCATGATCGCCCTCTACGACACCCAGGACACCTACACCGGCCAGCTCCAGAAATTGGAAACCTGGGCCAAGGAAAAACCCGACGCCGCCGATAGCCATTTCCTGCTAGGTTATCACTACATGGTCTGCGGCCACCTTGACCTCGCCACCCCGCAGTTCGAGCTCGCCTCCAAGCTCATGCCTTCCGATGGAGTCTCCAAAGAACTCCTCGAGCTCACCAAAGCCACCGCCCGGGATTCCGACAAATCCCTCCCCGCCGAAGCCGAAGAACCCAAGCCCGCGCCCGCCCCCGTCCCGCTCGAAAAGCTCACCGGCACCTGGGTCTCCACCCGGGATTCCGGCAACACCATCACCCTCACCTTCCTCGACGACGGCACCTTCACCTGGATCTATAACAGGGGCGGAAAAATCAACCAGCTCAGCGGCGACTACAGCCTCAACGACAACGGCCAGCTCGTCCTCGATTCCAAGGAAAGCCAGATGGTCGCCACCGTCGCCCTGCCCGTGGACACCGAAATGAAGTTCACCCTCACTGGCGGCCCCCCCGCCGATCCGGGGCTGGATTTCAAGAAGCGCTGAACGCGTATTTCTCGATCAATGCCCGAGGAACTTCCGGATTCTCTTGGGATCCCGGCGGCAATCGAGGACTCGCCATACCACCGCCACCTCGCCGTCGGTCACCCGGTAATAAATCGCGTAGGGAAACCGCTTCGATAGCAGTCGATGGAAACCGAAGACCACGCGATGGATGCCGCCATACAGGACCAAGGATTCAATGTCCGAGAAGAGACAATCTTGGAAGTAGTCACCGACACCCGGTTCCTGAGCGTCGTAGAATTGCTTTCCATCCTCCAGGTCCGCAATCGCCGATGGGAGAATCTCGATCTTCATTTACGCCCCTCTCAGCAAACGCTTCGCCTCGCCCCAGGCAACGGCCTTCTCTCCGCCCGCTGCCACCCGCTGTTCCGTCTCTTTTAAAACTGCCTCATGCCAGGACGGAGAGTCGAATTCTTCGGCTTCATCGCTCAGATCCGTCCACAGCGCTTCCATAAGTCGCATCTTTTCGACACGGGGCAGTTGCAGCGCCATTTCCTCGATACTCATGAAGGCGTGTTACCATCGGAACCCAGGGAATTCAATCTCCGAATCCACAATCATCCCGCCGATCCCATATTGGATTTCAAGAAACCAAGACATGCTGAATCCCAGTCATCCGCTGAGTGCCGTTGTCGAAGAGCGACTGCCGATTGCTAACACCAGCCACTCCACATCCCGGAGGGATCACAGCCGTTAGCCCCGGGTCGAGTCGCACAGCGACGAACACCCGGGGTTCCCATCTCTCGAAGAATCCGCACCCCGGAAGGCGTGCCGGAAGCGATTTGTTAGGCGTCATTTTTTCTTTCTCCAAGCGAACTCCGGCAACTGTCGAGCCGCTCGCATCTCTCGAAACTGTGTCTCGGAGAACGGACCTTCAACAGTGCCTGAATGATTCTCTGGCATCCCTTCTTTCGGAACAACGTAGAACTCCGCGCGGCCGGACGACGTGTCCAACCGCTCAACGAAAACCCAGTGCGCCGTGCTGCCTGCGGCAACAACCTGCTCCTTCACCAAGCCCAGAATTCCCGGATGATGATTGTAGCCAAGCTCCGTCACGCTGAAATCCATGTCCAGCGCATAGACTTCAAAGTTCCCATCTCTCCAATGCACATCTGCTCGGCGCCCGCATGAAACTGCCAGCACTGCGAGGAGCAGGATCGAAATACAGCGGAGGTTCATCAAAACTGAACGGCTGGTAGTGGTTGTCACGGCGCGGCTTGTTATGCTTTCTGTGCGTTTCCGAATGTCCCCCACGCTTCACAGATGCACCCAAACTTCTTGGCAACCTCTGTAAGTTCATTCTGACATTCGATCACGCCATCGTAGGTAAGGAGCATATTCCTGCTGGACTCGACCGTCCACGGCTCAATGTCGTCTGGATCTTCTTCGTCGGTATAAATCTTCGTGCCGTATCGGCTTTTCGGCACAGCATCCGCAATCTGCTCTGCAACATCTCGTGAAGGGCATCCAATCTGAAAATCGATAAGCATTGGCTCGGAAGAGCTCGAACCACGGCTGAATACACCACGGATCGCATTGCCGTCTGGGTCTGTGGGGAGGTTATCGATGTCCATAAATTTCTTTGCAGAACAGACTCTATTCGTAGCACCTGCGGACGTGATATCCGCGATTCGGGTGCTTCCGGGAAGCTGTCAGCACTCGTTGGATTGGCAAGGTTTTATCGGGCTGTGGGTGTGTCTATCCGGCGGATTTCCAGGCGGTCCTGAGGGCGGCGTGTTCTAGCGGATATCATCCGGCGGCAGCCGGGTGGCCTGCTAGCCCGGTCGGGTGACGGTGACGCGCCCGCGGCCGACTTCGTTGCTGGGTGGTGAGGTGGACGTGGATCTTGCCGCTCCCGGCATTTCCGGGCAGACCGAAGCCGGCGGCGGTGGGTGGTCCAGCGGGATGCTGGCCAGCGGGCTCCCGTCTTCCGCAAGATAGTCCGGTCCGGGGATGCTGCGGAGTTCGGAATTTTTCAGGTCCGCCTCGGGGCTGGCGGTCAGGCTGGGTTCGGCGCGGTTGGTTTTGTGGTTTTTGGGTTATTTTCGTCTCGGGAGAGGGAAATGAGGGAGAAATGCGTGCAAAACGCACGCCGGGACGCTCTACCTCGGGAGGAAGAGCACCGCCGGATGTTCCCGGATGCTCCGGGTAGGGAGACGGAGCATCGCCGGACATTCCCAGATGCTCCGGGCAGGGAGACGGAGCATCGCCGGACGTTCCCGGATGGTCCGGGCAGGGAGACGGAACCGTCCGGAGATGCCGGTGGCCTGACGCCGGGTATTGCGGATTTTCAGGAGAGCGTGGATGGAATATCGGACGCGGAAATGGAGAGGATGAATGAATGCGCGGCGACCGGTGATCGCCGCCACTTTGGCAGGGGTCATCCCCATTTCCCGGCCCATTCCTTGGGCAGACGCAGGGGTTTGCCTTCGGGCATCTGGACGAGGGCGAGGGATTGGCGGGCGGTGATGAGGAGGTCGCCGTCGGACTCGCGGGTCATTTCGAAGGTGCACCAGAAGCGGGCTTTGGTGATCTCGCCGAGGCGGCCGCGGATGAGGAGCCAGTCGCCGAGCCGGGCGGGGCGCTTGTAGTCGATCTCGGTGCGGGTGACGACGGGGTAGATGCTGGTTTCCGACATGGTGCGGAGGTCCATACCGAGCTTGGCGGCGAGGCGGGTGCGGCAGGTTTCGATCATCCGGAGGTAGGCGATGTTGTGGACGACGCCGCCACAGTCGGTATCGAAAAACATGACTTCCTCGCGGGTTTCCTGGGTGGGGACGCTGTCGGACATGGGCGGGACTTTGGGGGATGTGGCGGGAGGGTGCAATCTTCGCTTGTGAGTCGGCGTATGGGTTGCTTTACATTGCTTAAAGTGTTTTCCGGTAAATTCCATATTCTGAAGGTCGTGATGGTGCTGGCGGGATCGGCGGTGCCGCTGCTCGCCGGGAATTTCGCCGCGCCAGCGGAGGGGCCGGTGGCGTTCCGCCGGGACCGGGTGCCGCTGGATGTGGACACGATGGCGAAACTCTCGGCGCAGCTCACGACGCTGGCCGCCGGAATGGCCGGGGAAACACCGGCGGAGCGCCGGGGGGCGGCGCAAATGCTGGCATTGGCGACGGCGCTGGACCCGGCGAACACGCGGGCGCGGGCGGTGCTGGAGGAATTTGAAAAGGAAACGCATCGGGCGGGTGGAGATGCTGAAAAAATCGCCAACCACCGGGCACGGATCTGGCAGTTGATCGGCTGGCTGGAATCCGCGGAAGCGGGGCCGGATGGCCAGGCGCTGGCGGCCTGCCTGAAGGATGTGGTGGTGATTTCCGATCCGAAAGATCCGCGTTCGGAGCCTATCCTGGCGCAGGGCGAGCGCGGTGCGTGGAAGGACTGGATCCCGGCGAGCGCTTCCTATGAGGAGCCGAAGGCGGTGGAGGAAACGCCCGATATGCCGGTGGAACCGGTGGAAAAATCCGCATTTCTGCTGACGGAGGCGACGGTGTCCGCGCCACTGTGGAGGCAGGTAGAGAAGTCGGACCCGCCGAAGTGGACGTTGTCGATAGCGCCGCTGCACATGACGGCGGCATCGGCCACTGAGGGCAAGGCCGCAGAGGCTCCGTTTTCGATCCAAGTCGGAAAACCGGCGGAGGGCAGCCAGCTCGCGCCGTTGTCAGGCCCGCTCCGCGCGTTGCTGCTCAAGCAACACGGCAAGCTGCCAGCGGGAGGAGTTGTTAGGATCGACAGCCCGGAGCTGGAGGCATCGCTGGTTTCCAAGAAGAAGCAGTCGATCAGTGCGGCGACGGCGGTGTTGGCGAATGCGGCGATATCCGGGGTGGCGCCGGATGCGACGATCATCGGCCAGGTGGATGCGACGGGCGCCTTCACGCTGCCGACGGGATTCTGGGAACAACTCCGGGCGATCCGTGGAGGCACCGGCAAGCGCCTGGTCCTGCCCGCGGAGGCAGCGACCTATCTGCCGTCGATGCTGGCGATGGAGAATCCGAAATTTTTCATGGACCACGAGGTGGTGCTGGTGGCGGATTTCCAACAGCTCATGGAACTGTCGGCCGAATCGCGTGATGACGCGTTCGGGAAAATTTCCGCGCAGTTCCAGGAGATCCGCGGCAAAGCGGGAACCCAGCCGTTAGGCCCGTATCTCGCCAACAGCTTCGTCCGCCGCCGCCTGTCGGAGATTTCGGTGGCGGCTCCTTTCCATTATTCGGCGAAGATGCTGGCCATCCAAGGTGCAGGCAGCCGGCCGATTTTCGTGATCCGTCCAGTGCTGGTGAGCGAACTCCAGCGGGCCATCGAGCCGATGGACTGGCTGATCAAGCGCGGCATCGCTCCTTTGCAGCCCGAGGAGGTGGATCCCATCGGCACCACCTTCGAAACCTGCCGCAGCCAGGTGGACCACCTGCTCCGTTATACCGACAAGGCGGACCGCGAGCTGGTTGACCAGGTGCTGGACATGGTGGCGCTGCTCCGCCCGCTGGACCGCGCCGCGCGGGCACGTCCGGATCCCTATGAATCCGGCGAGATCAGCGCCGCGCTGCTGTCTTCCTACAAGGCGCTGGTGGAGGCCCATGCGGCGGTGGCGGCGAAACTGCGCGGCAGACCGGCCGAACCGGATCCGCCGACAGACCGTTAGGAGCGCCCCGACAGGCGGCTCCATCCATTTTCATGAAATCCATCATCTGCCTGATTCTGCTGTCGGTTCCATCCATTTGTTCCGCCGCTGACCGGCCGCAGGGTGGATTCGACCTCATTACCACTCCGCAGGTCACCAGCGCCTTCGCTGGAGAGGGAGGAAAAACCGCGGAGGATCTATCCGATCCACGGCATCCCGCAGCCATCCGGATCACCGTGGCGAAGGCGACGCCGGACCAGCCGTGGAGCGCGCAGGTGACCTGCCGTTTCACCAACGGCTCCGTGAAAACCGGCGACCGCCTGTTAGTCAGTTATGAAGCCCGCCGCGTGGACGGTGCCCAGGGCCGCGCGGTGGCGAAAGTGCAGACGGGCAAGCCCGACTACGCAATGGTCGGGATAACGGAGTCGGCGAAATTCGGCGCGGAGTGGGAGCGGATCCACCAGCCGTTCATCGCGCAGATCGACGCGCCTGAAGGAATGGGGGAACTCACGATCTTCCTCGGTGAACAAATCCAGAGCGTGGAAATCGCCGACGTCCGCGTGCTCAACTACGGGCCGGATTTCGACCTAGCGAAACTGCCACGCCAGAAACAGACGTATGAAGGCCGCGAGCCGGATGCCGCCTGGCGGACCGCCGCGCTGGAACGGATCGAGAAAATCCGCAAGGCGGAGATGGCGGTAAAGCTCACCGCTGCCGACGGCAAGCCGCTCTCTAACACGGAAGTCGTCATCGAGCTGGATCGCCACGAGTTCGGCTTCGGCTCATGCGTCACGCGCGGCCTGTTAGCCAAGGAAGGCCCCGATGGCGACAAGTATCGGGAAATCGCGAAGCGCACGTTCAGCCGCGTCGTTTTCGAGAACGATCTCAAGCCGGATTCGTTTCCCCACGACGACCAGGGACGCGCGGAGCTGGAAAAAAGCATGGTGTGGCTGGAGGAGAACGGTATTTCCATCCGCGGCCACTATCTGATTCAGGAAGCCGTCGATGGCTGGACGCGGGACCGACTGGCCGATCCGCAGAATCTGAAGAAGGTTCTGTTGGAGAGCGTGCGCGAACGGATCGCCTTCGCGGGAGACCGCGTGATGGAGTGGGATGTGATCAATCACCCGGTCGCCTGGAAGGGCGCCGAGCTGCTAGGACCGAAGGGACCGCCGCTGGACACGCTCGGGATGGAGGTTTTCCGCGAGGCGCGGGCTCTAACCAAGCTGCCGCTCTGCATCAACGAGGACCAGATTTTCCGGCCCGGCCCCCAACAGGACTACACCTACAAGCTGTTGGAAAAGCTCAAGGCGGACGGCGTGCGGGTGGACGGACTCGGGAACCAGGCGCATTTCCACAGCAGCTTCCTGCCGTCGCCGGAATACCTGCTGCAGGTGACCGACCGTTTCACCGCCGTCGTGCCGAAGCAGGTGATCACCGAGTTTGACGTCGTGACGAATGGTGACGATGAGCTCGCCGCCGACTATTTGCGCGACAGCCTGATCGCCTGTTTCAGCCATCCGGCCTACGACGGTTTCCTGTTGTGGGGCTACTGGGAAAGCAGCCATTGGTTGCCCGACGCGGCGCTGTGGCGGAAGGATTGGACCCCGAAAGCCAATGCCCTTGCCTGGGAAGACTGGATCGGAAACCGCTGGCACACGCGGGTCACGGTTAAAACCGATGCTAACGGAATCGCCGCATGGCGCGGGTTCAAGGGTACCTACCGGGTGGGTATTTCTGACAAGAAGACCACGCCGTTTCATCCCGGTTCGTCCGCAGCGCCGAATCCGGTGACGATTCCGTGAGATGGCCTTTCGGAAACTTGCATTTCAAGAAAGGCAAAGTAGTCTGCCGGGCACTGTGACTCCCACGCTGCGCCCGAAACTCTCCAAGCTCTGCCCGCTTCTGCTGGTGGCGGGACTGTTGGTTTCCTGCGACACGCCACAGAAGCGCGGCCTGCGTGAGTTATCGAAACGGGGGATCGTGCCGTCCGGCCAAGCCTTGCTGCAAGCCGTCACCGAACACGACCCGCAGCGCGCGGGCTGGCTGGTCGATGTCGGGGTTCACACCGAACAATGCGATGCCCATGGCAAAACCCCGATGCGCATCGCCCTGGAAAACCGCGATGTCCGCTCGGTTTTCAAACTGCTCGATGCCAAGGCGAACGTGAACGCCGCCACCGCCGACAAGGTCAGCGTGCTCGGCATCGCCGTGGAACTCGGCGAAACCGCCATCGTCGAGAAACTTCTAACCGCCGGTGCCCGCACCGACGGACTGATGCCCGACGGCGAGAAAATCCTGCCATGGGCAATCCGTGAAGGCCGCCTCACTTTCGTCCGGGCCATGATGAAGTCCGGTGCCGACCCGCACCTCAAGGACCGCCTCGGAAATCCCCTGCTCCATGTCGCCATGGAAGTGAAGCGCCGCAACCTGACGGACGCCCTCATCGAACTCGGAGCCGATCCGGGTGCCACGAATGCCGCCGGGGAGACAACGATCCAGATGGCCTTCCGCAACGGCTGGCTCGACGCCGCCCCCAAGCTCGCCGCCGCCGGGGCCGATCCCAACGCGACCGGAGTGGACGGATTCACCTTGTTAGACCGGGCGGTCTCCTCGGAAAACACCGACCAGATCGCGTTGCTCCTGAAAATCGGAGCCGATCCGAACCACCGCCATCCGAGCGGAAACTCCCCCACCCCGCTCGAACGGGCATTCACGGCTGACACTCCGGAACTATTCCAAGTTTTCCTCGACCACGGCGCGAAACCACCCGGCGGGAGTTGGAATGAATGGCTGTGGAAGGCATTTGAAAAACAGGATCACGAAGCGGCGCGTGTTTTGTTAGCCAACGGGGCGAGGGCCACGGACCGCGGCGGCCTGCGCATGGTCGAAGCCGCCGCGCTTGCCCGCGACGCCGGCTTAGTGAAGCTGCTAACCGATTTCGGCAATCCTGCCGGAAACGCCCTCTATCATTCCGCCGTCCGCGGTGATCTTGAGATAACCGGGCTGCTCGTCGCCTGCGGCGTGCCCGTGAACGTCACCCGCATTCCCTCGCTCGACACACCGCTGTCCGCCGCCATCCGCCGGAAACATGACAAGGTCGCCGCGTTTCTCCTGCAAAACGGCGCTGACTTCAGCCTCCGTTTGCCGGAAGGCCAGACGCCTCTCCATCTCGCGATCGCCACCGGATGCCACCGCACCGTGAAGGAACTGCTCGACGCCGGAGCCGATCCTAACACCCCGTTCGATCTTCCGGTTTCACCCGCGTTTCTCAAATCCGTCCGCCCCGGCGTGCTGCGCTGGGTGTTGAAATACGACCGCAACGTCACGCCGCTCATGCTTGCCTCGGACTCCGGTGTCATCCAGTCCGCCCGCCACCTGATGCGGGCCGGCGCGAAAGGCGACGTCCGCACCCGCTCCACCAACATCTGGCCGATCAATTTCGCCTCCCGCCGCAATGACGTGAAAATGATGCGTCTGTTCCTGGGCCGCGATCCCCTGAATGAGGAGCGCCGGATCGAAATCCGCCTGTCAGAACAACGCGCCCGCGTGTTCGATGCAATGGGCAACGAGATTTTCACCACCAAGGTTTCCACCGGCAAAAAGGGCCACGACACGCCCACCGGCGAATACGTCATCACAAACAAATACCGCGATTGGCAATCCACACTCTATCACGCGAGCATGCCGTATTTCCAGCGCCTCAGTTGCGGCGACTTCGGCCTGCATCAGGGAAATGTCCCTAACTACCCTGCCTCCCACGGCTGCATCCGCGTGCCGGCGGGAAACGCGCAGAAGCTTTTCACGATGACCCAGTCTGGAGACCGGGTGAATATCATTCCGTGATACTTCACCGAGCCGAACTTGACCGGCCGGACCATTTCGATCCGGCCGGTCAAGTCGGTTGCAATCTCACCATCCGAGCAGCCGGGTCACCGCGGTTTGTAACGCGGTTTCCAGAACGGCGGCTTCGCCATGGCCGAGGGGGAGAGTGATTTTCCGCAGGGATTTGTCCGCGGAGTTCTGACGGGAAATCGTCAGCAGGTAGGGTGCGCGCTCCGGATCATCCTGGCGGGTCAGTTCGAAAGCGCTGTTCGCCTTTTCCGACTGATGGAATAGCTTCGCTTGCGGCACGCGGCCCTGAAGGGCGGCGATGACGGTGCCGAGATCCGACAGACCCCATTTCATGGTGATCTTGTTTTCCCAATCGAACTGCTTTTCACCGGATTGGTTGGTCGCATCGACAAAGAGTGAGGCCTTCGCCTTGTTCAGGCCGAAACGTACGACGCCGCCAGTGCCGCGTGAGTTCGGTTTGTAGATCGCATATTCGTTCGAGCGCTCGGTGGAGGGAGAGGAATCGATAACGGTATCTTTCATGGGATCGAGTGGTTGGATTCGGCTGCAAATTGGCATAAAGATACGGATCTCGGCAAGAAAAAAGTGTTCACTAGAACATTTTCACAAGAACAGCTAATCCGACTACGAAATGAACCTTGGCCAGCTCCGTTGCGGCAGGCAGGCTCCGCGCAGTGAACGCCCGCGTCCTCATCGACGGCCCATCCGAGCTTGTCTTCGACTATGCCATTCCGGCAGGGCTCGACGTGCGGCCGGGCTGCCGGGTGCGCATCCCATTGCGGCGAAAATCGGCGACCGGCACCGTGCTTTCCACTGGCGAGCCCGAACAGGCGGATTTCGCCCTGCGCGAACTGGAATCGCTGATCGACCCCGAGCCGCTCATCACGCCGGTTCTGTTACGGACCGCGGACTGGATCGCGCACTACTATGGATCCAGTATCGAGTCGGTCATTCGTTCGGTTTTACCCGAGGGTGTACGGTCCGAGGAGAACTCCGCGAAGACCCGCCGCGTCGCCTTGCTGGATGCCGCGCCCGATCCCGCAGTGATTGAGAAACTGGAAAAACGGGCACCTCGCCAATTCGCCATCCTTTCGCTGTTAGCTCATGCTCCGGATCTCCGCCTCGCGGTTGCCGACCTTGGCGATGGCAATGCCGCCGCGTTGAAATCCCTGGAAAAAGCCGGACTGCTCCGCCTCGAAGCCGAGGAAGTCCGCCGCGATCCGGACGCCGACAACGTCGATGAAATCCTCGAATCCAGACCACTCGATCTCAACCCCGGCCAGGCCGCCGCGCTGGATGTCGTTCTCACCGCCGTCGCGCATCCCGAGACATCGAGGCCCATCCTTCTGCTAGGCGTCACCGGTTCGGGAAAAACCGAAGTCTATCTGCAAGCCGCCCAACGCGCGCTCGATCTCGGAAAAACCGTGCTCGTCCTCGTCCCGGAAATTTCCCTAACACCGCAGACGGTCCGCCGTTTCAAATCCCGCTTCGCCGCGATGCAGGACCAGGTGGCCGTGCTGCACTCGAACCTGTCCCAAGGCGAGCGCTTCGACGAATGGCACCGCATCCGCAAGGGCAAGGCGCGCATCGTCATCGGCGCGCGCTCCGCCGTGTTCGCCCCGCTGCCGGACCTCGGACTGATCCTTGTCGATGAGGAGCATGAGAACACTTACAAGCAGGAAAACGTCCCACGCTACCACGGCCGCGATGTCGCCGTGCTGCGCGCCGCGTTCGAGCCCTGCGCCATCGTGTTAGGTTCGGCCACGCCCTCGCTGGAATCCTGGAACAACACCCTCACCGAAAAATACGAACTGCTGCGCCTCGACCAGCGCGCCGACGGAGCCTCGATGCCGCTCGTCAGGGTTGTGGACATGCGCCTGGAGCAAACCAAGCACAAGGGCGGCCCGGCCATTCTATCCGACAAGCTCCGCACCGCGCTCGAGCAGCGGTTGGAAAAAGGCGAGCAATCCATCCTCTTCCTCAACCGCCGCGGTTTCGCCCGATCGCTCCAGTGCACCGCCTGCGGCCATGCCTGCCAATGTCCGCATTGCGCCGTCGCGCTCACCTACCACCGCACCGACGAGCGCCTTGTCTGCCACGTCTGCGGCTATCAATCCATCGTCCCGCGCAAATGCCCCGAGTGCCGCGATCCTAACATCCTCTTGCAAGGCTACGGCACGCAGAAGGTGGAGGAGGTCTTGATCAAGGTTTTCCCAAAAGCGAAATTCGCCCGCATCGACGCCGACGCCATGCGCCGGAAAAACGCGCTGCGCGATACTCTATCCGCCTTCAAGGCCCACAAGATCGACATCCTCATCGGCACCCAGATGATCGCCAAGGGCCTGCATTTCCCCAACGTCACGCTCGTCGGCATCCTCAATGCCGACCTCGGGCTGCACGTCCCGGACTTCCGCGCCGGCGAGCGCACGTTCCAGCTCATCACCCAGGTTGCCGGCCGCGCGGGTCGCGGCGATCTGGAAGGCGAGGTCATCGTTCAAACGTTCACCCCGCACTCGCCATCCATCCAGTTCGCCCGCAAGCATGACTTCGACGGCTTTTCCGAACAGGAAATGGAATTCCGCCGCCAATTTTCCTTCCCGCCTTACGCCCACTGCGCCGTTCTAACCAGCCGCTCCACCCACGAACGCCGTGCCGAGTTCACCCTGCAAACCCTGCACCTCCGTCTGTCGGAAAACCTTCCTAACGGCATCACGCTCGGCGAGGTCCTGCCCTCGCCGCTCATCCGCTCGCACGGCCAGTTCCGTTTCCAGATCACCCTGCGCTCCCACCGCGCCCGCCCGCTGACAAGACATGTCCAGCAGGTTCTGGCAAAAACCACGCTCCCCGAGGACGTCACCGTCGTTTTCGACATGGACGCGCTGAATTTTTCGTGAAAACCGGGATCCGTCCCGCGCATTCTCCAGTTCACGCTTATAACATTTTGTGATTGCTGGAATTTCCCACCGCTCCACCTTCCACACAGCCGCTGGTTTTCCATCAGTGCTGAAGCGCAACACACCCTTTCAAAATGACATTTCAAAAACTCCTCGCCTTGGGATCCGTGGCCATTTCCATCGCCTGCCTGTCACCACAGCAGCTTCTCGCTGAAACCTTTGGCCCTTTCACCTACATCGACAACGGTGACTCGGTGACTATCAGCTACGGTGCGGGCAAATTCGGCAAGGATGTCGTGATCCCGGCAACCATTAATGGAAAACCCGTGACCGGCATCGGCGAAGCGGCGTTCAACGGCTATAATAAGATCGAAAGCGTTTCCATTCCATCCAGCGTGACTAGCATCGGGGCCAGTGCCTTCGGTTTCTGTCGCGGTCTCAAAAGCGTGAATATCCCGCCGGGAGTGACAACCATCTCGGCCGGCGCGTTTTCGAGCTGCTACAGCTTGGCCGGCATCACGATCCCGAGCGGTGTGGATCGTATCGAAGCAAGGACATTCGAAGCCTGTGAGAGCCTCCGCAAGATCACGATTCCCGGGAATATCACGGAGATCGCCGAGAAAGCGTTCGCCTCCTGTTTGATGCTGGAAAAGATCACCATCCCTCCGAGCGTGACCACCCTCGGCGACTACGCGTTCGCAAACAGCGGCCTGCGAAGCATCGTGATTCCTCCTACGGTGACCACGATGGGGGATGGAGTCTTCTTCAATTGTCATTCCCTGACGGAAGTGGGTTTCCCGGCGGATATCCGCGAGATCAACGAGTGGATGTTTGCCGGGTGTAGTAAACTCACCCAACTGACGGTTCCACCCACGGTGACCCGGATCGGAGAAAACGCATTCCAACGCTCAGGCCTGAAAAACGTCGTATTGAATTCCTCGCTGACCCGGATTGAAAAAGGAACCTTCATGGAATGCCCGAATCTCACCATGGTGACCATCCCGCCGGGTATCAGGGAAATAGGGAAAAATGCGTTTGCCGATTGCGGGAATCTGGCGAGCGCGCTTTTCACCGGCAAAGCTCCTGAAATGGGGCCGGACGTCTTCCTAGGCTGCTCCTATGATTTCAAAATCTTCATCGCGGATGCGGCGAAAGGTTACACGATCCCCAAATGGCATGGCTACCGCACGTCCGTACCGGCTGAGGAAATCGCCGTTCAAGGAGATGATGGCCGCGATCTCAATGATGGTGAGGATTCCGGCAAATTCGGCAGCCTTATCGTGGGCGTGGGAAGCACGACCAAAAGCTTCACCATCCGCAATGTGGGTCCCCGCAAATTGACGGGCTTGTCTGCCAGGACGATCGGCGCAAACTCATCCGATTTCACGGTGAAGATGCTGACGAAAAGCTCATTGGCACCGGGAAAAACCGCCAAAGTTGAAATCCTGTTCATGCCGAAGGAAAAAGGAAAACGCGTTACCCAACTGCAAATCAGGAGCAGCGATGCCAATGAAAATCCTTTCGATATCGAGCTCTCAGGAAGCGGCTTGAAACTCGTCAACTAGCGGCCCTCAGGCCGCATGCCATGATTCCGGCAGGCGAGTGAGATGAGGAGCGCCGCTGGGCAGGATGTCCACGGCAAATGGCGTTCAGAATGAACGCGATTCTTTTCGCTTCCACAGCCTATTTCCGAGCGAGGCGGGGGCCGTGATTTCGCGCTTCTTTTTCCATCAGGTTCCGCCATCGTTGCCGCAAATCAGAACCTTCCAATCCATGAAAACAAAAACCTTCGCCGCATTTCTAGGTCTCGTCTCGTTCCTCGTGCTCCCGCTTTCCGCCAAGGAGGACGCGCCGCGGGGATTCACACCGCTTGCCGAAATGCAGGAAGCCCTGACCAAATCCGACGGCAAGAAGCTGGTGGTGCTGGTCGTCAAGGGGATGGACGACAACTGCCCTCACTGCACCACCGCCATGGAAACCGGTCTTGATTCGGTCGGCTCCGGAGTCGTCAAGCTCTTCGCCCGTGCGGAAACGATCAAGTCCGTGAGTTCCGCCAATTTCACTCCGGCACTGAAGGATCGTGTCGGAAAGGGCTTCACCACCGGAGCCTCGGTTATGTTCCTTGTCTTCAATCCCGACATGTCGGCGATCATCGCCGAAGCTAGCCGCGATGAGCTGGACGAAAACAAGAAAGCGACCGCCGCCTTCAAAAAGGAAGTGCAGGACGCCCGCAAGGCTCTGAAATAAGCGCTCCCTTTCGAAATCAAAAAACCTCAACCGACTTCCGCGCCCATGTCACCGATTTCCCTGCCGCTGTTTCCCGCACTCGCCGTCGTTATCTCCCTTTCCGCCTCCGCCGCTCCGGAAGTGAAACCACTCAAGGCGCTGCTCGTCATCGGCGGGTGCTGCCATGACTACGCGACCCAGAAGGACCTGCTCGAAGCCGGCATCGAGGCCCGTGCTAACATCGACGTTGAAATCTGTTACTCCGCGGAAAAAGGCACCAAGCCGATGTTCACCTGTTATGAAAAGGAAAACTGGGCCGAAGGATACGACGTGATCATCCACGACGAATGCGCCGCCGATGTGAAGGACCCCGCCATCGTCAACCGCATCCTGGAACCGCACCGCAAGGGACTGCCCGCCGTGGCCCTTCACTGCGCCATGCACAGCTACCGTGTCTCACCGGATTTCGGCAAGCCGATGGAAGCCGGCGCGGATGGCGGCGAGTGGTTCGATTTCCTCGGCATCCAGTCCAGCGGCCACGGCAGGCAGGCGCCCATCGACATCACCTACGTGGATCCGGAGAGCCCGATCACCAAGGGCTTCGCGAACTGGACGACCGCCAACGAGGAGCTTTATAACAATCTATCGGTCCGCAGCACGGCCAAGACGCTCGCCAAGGGCAAACAGGGAAGCACGGAAACCATCACCGTCTGGACCAACGACTACGGCGACAAGAAGACCCGTGTTTTCTCCACCACGCTCGCCCACAACAACGACACCATCTCCGACAAGCGTTACCTCGATCTCGTGACCCGCGGGCTGTTATGGTCCTGCGACAAGCTCGAAAAAGACGGCAAGCCCGCCGCCGGTTACGGGCCTGCCGTGAAGTAAGGAGGCGGGCATGAGTTGCCCTCCCTATGGCCCGTAGTTGAATGGATCCTGGAATTTCGGATCGGTCGTTACCGTAGTGTCCGTGAGCGTCCTGAGGAAGGCGACGAGCGCCGCCTTCTGGTCAGCCGACAGATTCAGCCTTCGGGGAACCAGAGGTGGCGGCGGCTGGCCGGGGCCCGGTGGCGGCACGGGGCGCAATGGACCCGACAGGTTCGGGTGGGCGACGACTCCGGAGTTATAGAATTCCACCACTTGCTCCAGTGTCGCGAAGCGGCCGTCGTGCATGTAGGGCGCGGTGAGCTCGATGTTGCGGAGGGACGGCACCTTGAACAAACCCTCGTCCTGCGGACGACCAGTTAGATCGCCGATACCTTTGTCGATGTAGGGATTCTCCAGGCCGTTGTTGTTGACCGCGTTGCCCGGGACGAAGTTGTCGGAGCCGTGGCAGGCGTTGCAGGTGGCGGTGCTGCCTTGGCCGTTGAAGATCTGCCGGCCGAGGTTTTCCTGCGCCGTGAAGTTGCTGAAACCCACAGGGATGCCCTGGTCATATTTGGTCTGATAGGAAACAATCGAGCGGACGAACTGGGCGAGCGCCCGGGAGATGCGGGTGGAGTTGACCTCCGTGGTTCCGAAGGCGCGTTGGAACAAATCCGCGTAGAACGGCTCGGCGGCGAGGCGGGTGTTGAGCGCGGCGAGCGTCATGCCCATTTCCACGCTGTTCTGGATCGGCTGGAGCACCTGGTCCTCCAGCGTGTTGGCCCGCTCGTCCCAGAAGAAATGGCCGCGGAGGTAATAGCGGGCACTGGTTAGACCCATGGAGTTCCGCGGGGTCAGCCCGCCTTCGAAGCCGGTGCTGAATTGATCCGGATCGGAAAAACCATGCTCGGGCTGATGGCAGGAGGAGCAGGAAACCGTCCGGTTGAGCGATAGCCGCTTGTCATAGAAAAGGACGCGGCCGAGCTCGGCTCCGGGATCGGTCGCGGGATTGGTGACCGGCGTGTTGTTTTGCCCGGCGATCTGAGGAGACAGCAGGTGCGGCGGCAGCGGGATGCTGGCGTAGTTCGCGGGAGACGCCGCGAGTTTCACCGCTGTCAGAAGCGTGCTGGTTAGATTCTGGACATCGGCATCGTAGCCCGCGCGATAGAAATGGTTTCCGGAGCCGGGAGTCCATTCGTAGGTGAAGCGCCCGTTGTGCACCTTGGTGGTGGTGACCAGAGTCCAATCCCGCAAGTTGGTGGACTGCTCCATCCGCCACGCGTGGTTTCCGGGATCGGCGAGTTCCATGCGGACGATAGTTCCTCCGGAACTGATGGCAAGGGACGACGAGGCGGGTAACTGGGCCTGTGAAACGGCGGCAAGACCCGCAGTTCCCGCAACCACGGCTAGAGTCATTGGTAGCTTCATGACACGATTCAAACACCCGGGAGTCGTTGAAGGGCAATCAACTTTACCTTGGCTTAACACGAGAGGCACGGATTTTACCAATTCCTAACACGGAGATTGGCGCTGGCCGGCGGATGGTGTAATGATTGATCGCGTTCGTTTCCGTCAACCGGTCGACTCGACCACATCCGCCGCGCAACCCACCATGAAGCTGGTTTTTGAATATACGATTTTCATCGCAAACCCGTCCAAGGATGTTTGGAACGCCCTGATTCAAAAGGAACTCGTGGATCGCTACTTCCTGGCCCCGCTTGTCACCCTTGAGTTGGAAAAGGGCGGAAAGATCGCCTACGGCACGATGGACTCCGAGTTGATCTCGGGGACCATCACGGAGATCGACGAACCGCAGAAGCTGGCCCACACGTTCCACTTCGCTGGCTCCGGGGATCCGGACACGGCGGTTTGCTACGAGATCGAGGCCATCGGCGATTGGATGTGCGCCCTCCACCTCACCCATTCCGGTTTCATCGGAGAGAACCAAACTTACGTCAACATTTCCGGGGGCTGGCCGGTGATCGCCTCGTCGCTGAAAACATTGCTGGAGACGGGGAAGCCGTTGCCATGGCCGGAATAGAGAGGCTACTAAAAAGTTAGATCGTGAGATTGGCCCTCACTCGGCGTCGAACACCACGCGGAATCCCAGGTCCGGGCGGCGGAGCAGGCGGTCTTCCGTCCACTCGCGGGAGAGGGCGTTGCTGCCGGGCTTCAGGTAGGAACCGCCGATGATGACCCAGAGTTTTCCGCCTAACGGATTCGCCGGGTTGGCGGCTTGCTTGCAGGTCCATTCACTCACCGAGCCGGCCATGCCGATGAGGCCGACGGGTGTGCGGTCGGTGGTCGTGGCGGTGACCGGAGTCCAGGCAGCCGACGGGATGGCAGATGGGATTTTCACCTCCTTGCTGACAGCGGCGAACCATTCCTCCTGGGTCGGCAGGCGGGCCTTTTTCCACTCGGCATAGGTGGCGGCGTCCCACCAGTCGACGCCGACGACCGGCGAATCAAGCGAGACGGTCTGCCCCTGCCAGATGCCGTTGGATTTCGCCGCAGCTAACAGGGCGACCCAGTCATCGGGGAGGTGCGAGGTTTTGTCCGCTGGCTGGTCGGCGAGGTCAAAGGTGCGCTCGCCGTTGTTCTTGGCGAGGATCGCGAGGGTTTCAAGAAACTCTGCGTATTGGCCGATGGTGATCTCGTGGGCGGAAATGCGGAACGCGGGAAGCGGTTCCTGCAAGCCATCCGGCGTGGGATGATCTCCCGCGGCGATGGGGACCGGTGGCGGAAGGCTGGCGCGCGGTGGCGTCGAGGGCTCGGGTGGCCGCAAATTCAATGCCACCGCGACGATGCCGACGAGGACCGCCAGCGTGACGAACACCATCGTGGTGACGGGTTTCTTTCTGACGATGGAAACCGATTCGGTGGGCGTCAGCTTGGAGAGCGAATCCGTTAGCTGATGCTCGATCTGCATGCAGAAATCACGGATCTGCCCCCAGGCAATCGGCGCGTCAAGACCCTCGCCGCGCATCCAACCGAGCAAGGTCATCAGGCGGGTGGCGCCGGGCCTGCCGCTGGCAATCAACGGGACGAGGGAGTGCCCGAAATGAACGATGTCGATGAACGATTGCCCTTCCGCACGGGTTCCCGCGACCACGAGGTTTTTCAAACGGATGACGCCATGCTCATCGACATGCACCGCGTCCAGCCCCATCGGCGAGGTCGCATGGCCGAGCGTTTCGTGCTGGAGCTGGGCTTCGGAAACCCGGCGCAGAATATGGGCGAGGCGGGCGGGAAGAAACGTCTCCCCGGCGTTCATCCGCTCGGCGAGAGTGGTTCCGGGAAGCAGCTCGTGGGCGTAAAAACAAAGCCCCGGCTCGGCGGCGGCCTCATACACCGATCCGATCAACGGGTGATCGACGGAAGCCTTCGCCCGGATGTCTGCTAGAAACGCGTCCCGGTGGGTTTCATCGATGAGTTCATCGACAAGCACGAGGCGCGAAACGGAAACCTGCTCGGCCAGCCAGGTCCGGGAGACGGGATTTTCAGCGAGGAGTTCCTTGAGGCGATATTCACCCAGTTGGCGTTCGGCGGAGGCGGGATTCATGGATAAGGAACAACGTCAGTGGAAAATCACTTGATCGGCAGCGGCGGCAGCAGCGGCAGGTTGGGGTCGAATTCGTTAGGCAGCGAGTCCTGGAACTCCGGCAACTGCGGGTTCGCGGCGGGCGCTTGGGGAATCCTCGCCGCGAGGGACGGCGGCCACGCCTGGACGTCCATCACCTCGCCCTTGTAGAGCAGTGAAACGACCTGGCCGTAGTAGGTGCGGTCTCCGAAAAGGTGCTCCGTCTGCTGGTCCTGCCTCGGGATGGTGTAGGTGATCTGCAGGGTTTCCTCACCGCCGGCCCAGTCGAACGGCAGCGAGTTCCACTGGGGCACCACCCACGATTCCTCCTGCGGTTCTAACTGGACGATATCCCCCTTGGACGTGCGGTTGAAGAAATAGGGCAGGATCACGAGGTCTTGGGTCTCGATTTCCTCACCGGGAGCCTTCTGCACCGGGATCGTCAGAATGACCCTTTCGCTGTCCACTTTGTCTGGATCCTGAAAAATGCGGATCCGCGCCAGCGAGATCTTGCCGTGATTGTCGGGTTGCACGAATCCTTCCCCGATTTTCCTGGCCGCGAGTTCGAAAAGCGACCCCGCTTCGGAACCCATTTGATAGACCTTCTCGAAATGGGCGGCGGCCGTGTCGAAGACGCCCATCAGCTCATGGACGAGGCCGAGTTCGTAGTGCACGTTCGGGTCTTCCGGCGATTGGTTGAGCGCTTCTTCCAGTTTCGTGATCGCCTGGACCATGTCGCCGGCTACGCGGGCCTTGCGGGCGTCGGTGACGAGGCGTTCGGTGCGGGGATCGGCGATTTTCGGCGTCGCCACCGGCGAGGGCGCGGGCAACGGCTGTGTTTCCACTGGCGGCATCACTGCGTTAGGCCGGGAAATGGCGGCTGGAGCCGCGCGTCCCGGTTCGGACTCGGGTTGAGGAGCGGGAACCCGCACGGCGACGTATTTCGGCACCTCCTTGATCACCGTTTTCACTACCCGGGATTCCTCGAAACGGGTCGCCAGCGCCATGCCTGCGATCAACAACTGGAAAAACGCCATCAGTGCCAGCGCCCAGCAGGAAATTGCAAAAACCGGCGGTCGCTTGCCCGGTGGCGGGCTTGGCTTCTCGGATACCATGGGCGAAAGATGCGGTGCCGCTCTCCCCTTGTCAATCCGGGGGCCAAGACGCAATCCACACGCGACAATCCGTTCCCCCACCGCTAGCCTTCACCTGTCCATGAAAGACCTCCACCATTGCGCCGACTCCCTCGGCATCGGGAAAATCGAGCGCCACATCTTCCTCTGCGCCGACCAGACCGAGCCGAAATGCTGCGCCAAGGAAGCCGGGCTGGAGTCATGGGAATTTCTCAAACGCCGGTTGAAGGAGCTAGGTCTCGCCGGTGGCCGTGATTCGAAAATCTTCCGCACCAAGGCGAACTGCCTGCGTGTCTGCCTCCACGGCCCGGTCGCCGTCGTCTATCCAGAGGGCGTCTGGTATCACTCGTGTACGCCGGAGGTGCTGGAGCGGATCATCCAGGAGCATCTGATCGGCGGGCGACCCGTCACGGAGTTTGCTTTTGCCGTGAACGACCTCGATAGCGCCGGATAAGCCACTCGGCGATGAGGAGATTCGGCACGAAGCCCAGCCACGCGACGATGCGATAGGCATCCATCGGCCGCGGTTCGAAGGCGAAGACGATGGCGTATTTCCACGCCCGCAGCGTGATGGCTGATAGAGTGAGCGCGTAGCTGCGGATCATCCACTCGCGGTGGACCTGCCATTTCCGCTGCAGGACGGTCCGCCAACCCATCGCCGTCGTTCCTAACCAAAGCAGCGCCAGCGTGACAAAGGCGATGCGCGAAGTGATCCCGCCGTTTGCGTAAAACGCCATGATCAGACTCGCCGGACCGGTGATGAAGCAGACCGTGATCACATAAACGCGCCCCATCAGGCGGTGGACGCGCGGCTGTTTTCTCAAAATCCACGGCGCAAACTGTGTGAAGCCCGCCAGCAACGGCAGCATGCTGGTGAACACGTGCACCCAGAACGCCAGTTCCCAATGTTTGATCCCGAGATACTGCTGCTTGATCTGGAGGAATGCCGCGTCATGGCGGATCGGCCAATATTCGAACGTGATCCGCGCCATCAGGATGGTGAAAAACGCCAGCACCAGCCACAGCACCGGCCCGGCGAACTTCCGGATGAAAATGGATTTCTGCGGTGGATTTTCGAGCATTGGCTTGCAAGGACGGCGGATCCTGTCGGTATTTGTCCGACAATCCAAATTTTTCCCGCCATGAAACCCAACCTCTGTTTGCCACTCGCCTGTTTGCTTGCGTTCGCCGGGCCTTTGTCCGGCCAAACCGCCGACAAAAAGCCTTACGACGGCGAGGAGGATGTGAACACTCCTAACGAAAACGCCAAGGTGATTCTCGGCACCTACGTCGGCGCGTTTGGCAGACACAAGATCACCATCAGCCTGGATAAGGTCATCGGCAACACCGTCACCGGCTACAGCATCGTCGCCGGGAACGAACGGGCCTTCAGCGGATCGTGGACTCGTGTGGAGCAGGGCTATTCCGTCATCGCGAAGGAGCCGGGGGATCACAAGGAGGACGGGGTTTTCACCTTTGTCTATCTGGAGAAAACCAAATCGCTGCTCGGCGTCTGGCAAGCCAATGACAAACAGATCGGCAGCAAAAACTTCGATATCCCGCAGCGCAAATTCAAATACAACGCGAAGGCCGGCACCTATCCGCAATCCTCCACCCGCGCCCTCACCGAGAAGGACGTGGAGAACCTGAAGAACGACGAGCTGCGGATCATGCGCAACGAGATCTACGCCCGCCACGGCTACAGCTTCAAACTCGCCGACATGCGCGAGCACTTCGACAAGCTGGATTGGTACATGCCGATGGCTATCGACATCACCACCAAACTCACCAAGACCGAGAAGAACAACGCCGAGCTCATCAAGCGCTACGAAAAATACTCCGCGGAGTACTACGATGGCTTCGGTCGTTAGAGAATGAATCCGGCTCTTGAAACACTGATGCTCGCCTTCGAGGGCGACGACCGGATCGTCGTCCCCGCACGGACCCTTTTCCTCGGGGCTGAACCGCATCCATTCCTAACACAATGGCCGAGGGTAGTCGGCTGGCAGCCGTTCAAGCCGAGCGCGGCGGCTTGGGAGAAGGCCGGTTTAGCCCGTGTCGATGAACCCGGCAGTGAAAAATGGCCACTGGTGATGATTCTTCCCGGCAAGTCGAAGGATGAGACGCTGGCGTGGTTCGCGATGGCTAAAGACCGGTTGGAACCCGGCGGACTCATTCTCGCCGCCATGCCCAACACCGCCGGTGCCGGGCGATTTGAAAAGGAACTCTCGAAGGCTGCGGGCAACATTTTCTCGATCCAGAAACACAAGTGCCGCGCCTTCCACGCTCTGCTGGATCACGCGGACGAATCAATTTTCAACGAGTGGCGCAAACTCAATGACCCACGCGAAGTTTCCGGCTTCACCGTTCAAGCCGGAATCTTCAGCAGCGACCACATCGATCCCGGATCCCAACTCCTCGCCGACCACCTGCCCGCCCACCTTCACGGCAACGTCGCCGACCTCGGCGCGGGCTGGGGATTTCTATCAGACGCGGTGTTGAAGCGCTGCCCGAAGATCGAACGGCTGGACTTGTTCGAAGCCGACGCCCGCGCCCTGGCCTGCGCGCGCAGGAACCTCCGGCACCATCAACCCGAAGCCATCCAGCTCAGCTCGCCGACCTGTTATGCGGAAGACGAGCCACGAATCCATTTCCATTGGCACGATGTCACCACCGGCTTGCCCGGAGTTTACGACGCCATCGTCATGAACCCGCCCTTCCACACCGGCCAGACTACCAATGTCGATCTCGGCCGGGCCTTTCTCAAAGTCGCCTCCGCCTCATTGAAACGCGGGGGGAAATTGCTGCTGGTCGCCAACCGCCAACTCCCCTACGAAGCCGCCCTCGAAGCCAGCGGCCTCGCCTGGCGCAAGATTACCGAGGACAAGATCTACAAGATCCTCTCCGCCGACAAACGCACTTAAGAAACCGGAATCAAGATCTGCTCCTCTCTGGCTTCTTGCCTCTGGTCTCTGGAATCTTTGAAAATATGAAACTCGTCAAACTCCTCGCCAACCTCGGCTACGGCTCCCGCAAGGAAGTCCAGCGCCTGATCAAATCCGGTGCCGTCACCGATGCCGGGGGAAACGTGTTAGGCGAGAACGATGTGCCTCCCCACGACCAAATCCTCTTCCGTGGAGAGGAAATCGACCCGCCGGCGCCACTCGTCATCATGCTCAACAAGCCGGACGGCTATACGTGCAGCAGCGAGGACCCGGGCAGCACGATTTACGATCTCCTACCGGAACGCTTCGCCCATCGAAATCCCGGCCTCAACCCCATCGGCCGGCTCGACAAGGACACCACCGGGTTCCTGCTGATGACCGACGACGGGAAATTGCTCCACAAGATCATCCACCCGAAGTCGAATTGCCTGAAAGTCTATCAAGCCACCCTCGACCGTCCGCTCGAAGGTCACGAGGGCGAGCTCTTCGCCTCGGGGACCCTCGTTCTCAACAGCGAGAGCCGCCCGCTGCTTCCCGCCGCGCTGGAGGTGTTAGGCGAAAAGGAGGCGCGCATCACCCTCCACGAAGGCCGCTACCACCAGGTCCGCCGGATGTTCGCCGCTGCGGGAAACCACGTGCTCGAACTGAAGCGCATTTCCATCGGCGGCCTGCAAATGCCCGATGACCTCGAAGAAGGCGATTGGCGCGCGCTGGAGCCGGAAGAGCTGGCGAGCGTCTTTGAGTAAGAGCAACTGAAGGAGCGCGTTCCTTCTGAACGCTGCTTGCCGTGGACATCCTGTCCAGCAGCGCCTTCCATCCCGCCCGACAGAATGTCGGGCGGAAACAGTCGATAGAATATCGACGCCCCTTGCGAAAAAACCTATCCGGAATCATCAGGATTCCGGATAGGCATTTTTCACGGGTCGTCTTCTATCAATTGGCTTCCTGCTTTTTCTTGCGGCGTTCCACTTCCTCCTGGGTGGCGGCGGGACGTGATGCCGGTTTGGCTTTCTGCTGCGGCTGGGTCACCGCTGGCTTCGACGGGGTGGCCTTGCGGGTCGCTTGCGGCTGCTGGCGTGATGTTTGTTGGCGCAGCGGCTGGGCCTTGGTGGTCGGCTTCGGCTGACTCCGTTGGGTGACCGCGGGACGACTGGTCTTGCGGGCAGAAGCGGATTCGCGGTTTTCAGCCGCAGGTTTCACTTTCCGTTCCGGTTCAGGCGCGGCCTTGCGTTTCGGCGCGGGGCTCGCCTTGCGTTCCGGCGTTGGAGTGGCCTGACGTTTGGGAGTGGGGTTGGCTTGACGTTCAGGGGTCGGAGCCGCCTGGCGCTTCGGTGTGGGATTGGCCTTACGTTCAGGAGTTGGCGCGGCTTGACGCTTGGGCGTCGGACTCACCTGGCGTTCAGGCGTTGGGTTGGCTTGACGCTTGGGTGTTGGAGTGGCCTCCCGCTTCGCGGCGGGTTTGGACGGACGTTCGGAATCGGGATTGGCCTCACGCTTTTGTCCGGGCCTTGTCCGGGTTTCCCCGTTGGATTGCTGCCTGTTGCTAGCAGGCTCGGATTTCTCCTTGCCGCGGGGCTCGTTCTCGCGCTTTTGCCCGGGCTTCGTGCGGGTTTCCTCCATGGGCTCCGATTTTCCGTTGCCGCGTGGTTGTTCCTCACGACCCGCGTTCTCCTTTGCCTTTGGCTTGGCCGGCTCCTCTTTGACACCTTTGTTACTGGCATTTCCGTTGCCTTGGCTTTCATCCGACATCCGGGGCTGCAATCTGACAGGTGGACCACCATCCTTGTTAGAGCGACCGGGCTTCCGGTCGGCAACCGGCGAACGGTCGATCTTCACACTGGATGCACGGGCACCGTCTCTATCAGCATCCTTTGCGGAAACACCGGTGGTTTCGAGTTGTTGGCGTTCCTTGCCGAACTTGCGAATTTCCTGCCTTTGGGAAACGAAGCGCTCGCGCTCCTTCTGATTGACCGCCTGGAAGCGCTGGCGGCCTTCGCCGCGGTCACCCACAACCCGGTCGAAACGGTCGGCCACGCCGAAGTCTCCACGCTCACGGTCGGAAAGCGGGCGTGCATTCAAAGCAGCCCAAGTCCGCGGCGGACGGGACTCCGCATGATCGCGGCGGTATTCGAAATAGTCCTGGCGTTGGCGGTCCCAGTTCCGGTCGTTGCGGTTTTCCCAACGATAGTGAGCGTAGATCGGATCATAGCCGCGGTAGCCGGTGTTGTAGGAAAACGAGGCGTGGAATCCGCGGTCACGATATCTCGGTTCGTAGTAGTCGCCGAAGTAGTAGTGACCGTAGTTCGGCCTCAGGAAGAGGTGGTTCGTGAAAACCGATAGAGCGATCACCGTGGCTGGCGAGTAATAGAAGTCCGGACGGGAAATGTATTCCCGGCGGAAATGAACGGGCGCGAACACCACGCCACGGCGGACGACCGGGTAGTCCCAATAGCCATCGACATACACGTAGCCGCGGTGCGTCCAACGGTAGTATGAAGGCGTCCAGCTCCAGTTTGGCCGAGCGGCCACCCAGTAACCGGCGCGCCAGGCGTAGCGGTTCTCCCGATAGACCCAGTTGCCCGGGATCCAGCTTTGGTCGTTCGAGGTGGCAACGATGTTAGGGCCGGACTCGACACTGCGTGGCGGCTTCGGCAGATAGGAAACCGTGGTGGTTTCCGCATCCTCCCAATAGCCCGATGTCCACTGGTGGCGGCCTTCGATTTCCGACCAATAGCCAGGAATCCATTCGCGGCCCGGCGGCAAATTCCGCCAGATCCCGCTGATCCACAGGAAATCGTTTTGATCCTCATCCCAAGCCCAATAACCGGGAATCCAAGCGACATTGTCGCCCTCCAACCGCTGTTCCGGCGGCACTTCCTCGATCATTGCGGGAGGGGCGACGTCCACGATGATTCCGGCTTCCGGATCGAATATCACCGTGCCCGCGAATGCCTCGTGCACCGGCCCTCGAGTCAGGACTTCTGCGCCCGGCGTGTCACCGCCCTGCTGTGCCATCGCGATGCCCGATCCCAGTAATGTCCCGCCCATCACCATCGCGGTGAGGCTTCCTATCATTGTCAATTTTTGTAAACGCATGGGTTCCTCCTTTATTTGGGTTACCGCAAAGAAAGACTCGGATGAATCGGAATTCATTCGATATTTCTCTACGGCAGCGGAACCCTAACAGCCATCTCGACGATTCGCAATTTGCCCGACGGCAGGCAATCCGCACGATCCGTTCAAGAAAGGTGCTACTGACTGGCATACCCATGTTAGATCAAGGCATCCGGAAGAGCCCCGCATCAACCCATCGGAGCTTCGCTCGTTTCGCCTTGGGATTCCAAGACCTCTTGCCGCTCACCCCAGCTGCGCCAGCCTTCGCGCAGTTCGAGAGCGGCCCACTTCGCGAGCATCGGGAAAAGCGTGAGCATGTTGCCGCGGTTCAACTTGAAGCCGGGGATCAAGCAGCGGTTGCCGCGGTTGGTTTTTCCGAGGCGTCCCTCCTTGCGGCGGAGCCGTGCGATTTGCGCGAAGCGGCGGTTGTAGGTGCTCATCAGCGCGGCGAAAATTTTTCCGCTCGGCGGTGAAAACGGCGGCGTGTGCAGAGCGGTTTCACCCATGTTGAATGGAACTTCGACGACGCCCCAGTAATAAAGGCCGAGGTCCATGTTGAACGCCAGGCTCATGAGGTCGTATTCGCCCATGTATTCGTACTTGTCCTTGTAGAGCGAGGTGAACCAGCGGCGGTGGCTGACGGCGAAATCGCGGTTGTATTTCTCGTAAGTCTCCGGCGTGTTCATTCCCTTGCGCTGCTGGGTGATCAGGTTCGCGGCGCTGCTGGTGGTAAAGGAAATCCAATCCATGCCCGGACTGTAGAACGGGTCCATGAAGGCGGCGGCATCGCCGACTAACACAAATCCGTCGCCGCAGAAGGTGGTGCTGTAGTAGGCGAGATTCTTCCGCCAGAGCTGGTCGTCCTCGTGGTAGGTCGCATCGGCGAGCATCTCCTTTCCAACAGGATGCTCCATCAGGAAGGCCTTCACCCGGTCACCGATGCTGCCGCCGTCTTTCGGAAAATCGACCAGCCGTTGGTCCCACACGACACCGACGCTGACATCGCCACCCTTGAGCGGGATCCACCAGCTCCACCAGCCATCGCCGATGATGTGGTTCGTCGCGGTGTTGCGGATGCCGTAAACCGCCTTCGACCACTCGGGAAATTTCAACGCCAGCTCGCGGCTGTCCCAATCCTTCACGCCAGACCAACGCGACCACGCGGCGGCGGTGGGGTGCTCGGTGTTGGATTTCCACCAGCCCTCCTTGCGGGCTAACAGGGCGGCAAGTCCCGAGCCATCGACGACCCAACGGGCGGTGATGGTTCTGCGCTCGTCGCCATGACGCACTTCCATCGACTGCTCGCCACCGGGGTTGAGCTGGACTTTCGATACGGTCGCGGGACGCAGGATGGTGGCCCCGGCCTCGCCCGCGCGGCGCAGGACTTCCTCGTCGAAGGCCGCGCGGTCGAGCTGGAACGAAGGAATGCGGGAAAGGTATTTCGCGCCGAGCTCGCTTGCCTGATCAAGGGCTTTCACGTCGTCGTTCTGGAACCAGAAACGCAGTCCCTGTTTTACGAGATGGTTCTCGTTGAGGTATTGCGTCATGCCTAACACCCGGCACATGAAGAACCCGCTGATCTCCACCGTGGCTTCACCGACACGGCGGGTGAGCTTTTCGGACTTCTCCACGATGAGCACCCGGATACCGGGGTTCTGCCGCGTCAGCAGGATCGCCGTCGCCGCGCCGGAAAGCGCGCCGCCAATCACGACGACATCATAACTTTCAGCATGCTCATAGGGCGGCTCGGATTGCATCGCGGCGATTATCGGCGGGTTCGATGGAAATGCAATATCCCGTGTCTCCGCGCCGCGAATCGGAAGATACCCGGTTCTTGCACGAGCGGTGAAATCGCGGATACTCCCGCGCGTTGTCCACTATGCCGAAAACGAACGAGACCGAATGGGATGCCATCATCATCGGCGGCGGACCGGCCGGATCCACCGCAGCGACCACGCTGGCCCAAGCCGGTCGACGGGTGCTGGTGTTGGAAAAGGCCAAATTCCCTCGCTTCCACATCGGCGAATCGCTGCTGCCGTATAACCGGAGAATTTTCGATGACCTCGGTGTCTGGGAAAAAATCTCCACCGTCGGATTCACCAAAAAACGCGCCGCCCAGTTCATCATGGGCAATGGCTCGCGCGGCAACCGCCTCGATTTTTCGAAAGGAGCTTTCACCGAATTTCCCGAAGCCATGCAGGTGGAGCGGGCGAAATTCGACGACATCCTGCTCCATCATTCGCGTGCAAGCGGCGCCGAAGTCCGGGAGGAAAGCACCGTGCTTGAACACCGCGTGGAAAAGGACCGCGTCGTCATCAAATACCGCTCGGCAGACGGCGCGGAGCATGAAGTCACCGCGCCCTATCTGATCGACGCGAGCGGTCTCGGCAACTTCACCGCGAACCGCGAGTCGCTGCGCGAGTATTATGCCGAACACAAGAAAATCGCCATTTTCAGTCACTTTGAAGGCGTGAACATGCCGACGGGCGAGGAAGAGGGCGACATCCTCATCGTCCGCCGCGAGAAATCCTGGATGTGGCTAATCCCGCTGGCTGCTAACAAAACCAGTGTCGGCCTCGTCATCGACGCCGCCGATTTCAAGGCCCTCGGAAAAACCCCGCAGGAAGCCTTCGACGAAGCGGTACTCAACACCCCGGTGGTGAAGATGCGTTTCCCTGAAGCGAAGATGATGGAAAAACTGCATGTTATCGTCGATTTCTCCTACAAGAACGACCGCCTCGCCTCGCCGCGCGTCCTGCGCGTGGGCGACGCGTCCGGCTTCATCGACCCGATGTTCTCCAGCGGCGTCCTGTTAGCGATGACCAGTGCCCAACAAGGTGCCCGCGCGATCCACGAGGCGCTGGAGACCCGCCAGTCCCTAACTGCCGGTATGAGGCGCTATGAGAAGGACAACCGCAAACGCATCGCCATTTACTGGGAGTTCATCGAGAATTTCTACAAACTCCACTTCGCCCAGATCTTCTTCCAGCCCCACAACCGCTGGGGTCTTGTTTGCGCGATCAACGCCGTGCTTGCCGGCTGCACCGATTTGCCGTTCGCCGTCTGGTGGCGGCTGCGCGTCTTCTTCTTCCTCGCCTGGCTGAACAAACACATCCCCGTGGCCAAGCGAATCAAGGTGAGCTAACAATCCCCACTGTGCTGGCAAGCCTACCCGAACGGGCATTGCGTTTCGTCTTGAAGGCTGCGATGGATTCGCCAGTTTCAGCGGATGAACGCAACCCATCGCCTCCCCGTCCTTTCCGCCCTTTTCACCGCCGCTTGTTCCCTCGCCACCGCTTTCGCGGCCGATCCTGAAACTCCTACCGCGAAGACCCCGCTCTTCAACGGCAAGGACACCGCAGGTTGGGTTTCCCATCTCAAGGACAACGCTCCTGCTGACAAAACCTGGTCGGTGAAGGACGGGCTGCTCGTCTGCACCGGTTCACCCGCCGGTTTCCTGCGAACGGAGAAAAGCTACAGCCAATACAAATTCACCGTCGAGTGGCGCTTCACCAAGCCCGGCAACACTGGCGTCGTCGTCCACATGACCCCGCCCGATGCCGTCTGGCCGAAGAGCATCGAATGCCAGGGCATGAACAAGAGCCAGGGCGATTTCTATCTGTGGTCCGGTGCCACCGCCGACAACACCACGCCGCTCAACGACAAAAACGGCCAGACCTTCGGTTATCGGATCGGCCGCGCCGGCGCCGATGCGGAGAAGCCCTCGGGCGAATGGAACACTTTCACCGTCATCTGCGATAAGAACACCGTCACCATCCTCGTCAATGACAAGGAAGTGAACAAACTCAGCGGCGCGAATCTAACCTCAGGCTTCATCGGCCTCCAGTCAGAAGGCGGCGCGTTCGAAGTGAAACAGGCGGTCATCGAGCCGCTGTGATTTTGCGATCACCGCTCGATCCCGCAGCGAAGAACGAAAAACGCGGGGGCCAAATGGCCCAGCGGTTCGCGCAGTTGGTCGATCTCTTCCGCTGGTCCGTGGAATTCCAAACGCGTCAGGTCGGAGATACCTAACATTTCCGCCAGCACGTCACCGATGTTTTCAAGGTGGGTCAGAACGCCCGCAGCTCCGGCATAGCCTTCGCGGCAGAACACCTCATCGCCGAGGACCGTGAATTCGTAGAAAAAGCACGCCGTTTCGCTGCGGGTTTTGGCGACGAATTTCTCCATCACCGCCTGTCCCTCGGACTCCTTGCCGGGATGCAGTTTGAAATAGGGATGGATGGTGACGAGGTTGGCGGGAAGGCTCATGGTGGTGGTTTGATTGGTTCCGCCGATGGATTAGCGTGTCGCGGAATCACTGGCGAGTGGCAAATCGGCGGGCGGATCCTGAAAATCGTTAGATCAGGAAGACGTTGGGTTCAGGATTCTCGCTTCGGAGTCTTTTCGTAGCTAGCGAGCAGATCATTGAACCGCTCGCCCTGAACGCTGACGTGGCTTCGGAGCGCGTCGGCGGCGGCGGCCTCCTCGCCGTTTCCGAGGGCTTCAAGAATGACCAGATGCTCCTTCATCGACTGGGCCATCCGCCCGTTCGCCCGGAGTTGGAGGCGGCGGAACGGGCGGAGCCGCTTTTGCAGTTTTTCCACTTCGGATGCGAGGAAGGTATTGCCGCTGGCTTGGTAGATCAATCGGTGGAATTCCTCGTTCTCGTAGTAATAGGCATCGGGATCCTGTTTTTCGAGCGCCGCCTGGCAGGCCTGCGCCGCACGGGTGATGTCGATCAGTTCCCCAGCCGTCATCCGCCGGGCCGCCAGGCGTCCGCAGAGGACTTCCAGTTCGGTCATGACCGCGAACATCTCCACCAGCTCGACTACTCCCGGGTAGCGGACATAAGCACCGCGGCGCGGGATGAGCTTCACCAGACCGGAGCTGGCCAGCATCTGTAGCGCCTCGCGGAAAGGAGTTCGCGATACCCCGAAGCTGGTGGCGAGGCGCACTTCGTCCAAACGCTCACCGTCCGCGAATTTACCCTCGATGATCCCCTGCTCGAGAGTTTCGCGGATTTTGTCAGCGGTCCTGATGTGCATGCGCGATCCTAAACGAGATTCGACAATGATTTCCAGAACTCACTTTTTGTATACAAAATGTTGCGATGATGTCCGAATCTGCCAGTCTCGCATCCTTGACTCTCACAAACCCACATTTCCCATGGCCATTTATGGAACCGCGATTCTGTCGTTTTGTCTGATCACAGGGCTTTTTATCGGCAGATCCCTCGGGGCGATGCTGGGAATCGGCAGTGACGTCGGCGGCGTCGGCATCGGGATGCTGCTGCTGATCCTGGTGACCGACCGGATGCGGCGTTCCGACCATCTGAAAGAGGCGACCGAGGCGGGCATCCAGTTCTGGAGCGCGCTGTATGTCCCGATCATCGTCGCCATGGCGGCGGGCCTGAACGTAAGGGCCGCGATCACCAGCGGGCCGGCGGCGATCCTGGCGGGCACGCTCACCGTGGTGGCCTGCCTGGCGCTGGTACCTCTCGTCGGGCGCATCGGCAAACCCGGTCCGGATGATCAACAAACCCCATCCGCATGATCGACGCGCTGCAACAAATCCTGATCAAATACTCGCTGGTGGTCGCCTTCGCGGTCATCGGCATCACGGTGGCGGTCTCGTATTTTCTATCAGCCAAGCTGACGCGCGGCCGGCTCCATGGCTCGGCCATTGCGTTGCTCATCGGTCTGGTGCTGGCCTACATCGGCGGCAGCGTGACCGGCGGGGAAAACGGGATCGCGGACATCAAGGTGTTCGCGGGGGTCGGAGTGATGGGCGGCGCCATGCTGCGGGATCTGGCGATCGTGGCCACGGCGTTCGGGGTGCGGCTGGAGGAGTTCCGGAAAACGGGCATCACGGGCGTGATTTCACTGGCGCTGGGGATTTTCGTCTCGTTTTTCATCGGTGCGCTAGTGGCCTATGGGTTCGGTTACCGCGATGCGGTTAGCCTGACCACCATCGGCGGCGGGGCGGCGACCTTCATCGTCGGCCCTGTGACGGGATCGGCGCTGGGGGCCAGTTCGGAGGTGATCGCGCTGAGTGTCGCCGCGGGATTGATCAAGGCGATCCTGGTGATGATCACGACGCCGTTCGTGGCGAAATACATCGGCTTGAACAATCCGCGGACGGCGCTGATTTTCGGCGGGTTGATGGGGACCACCAGCGGCGTCGCCGGCGGATTGGCCGCGACGGATCCGAGGCTGGTGCCCTACGGCGCGATGACCGCGACTTTCTATACCGGCCTCGGCTGCCTGTTAGGTCCTTCGGTGATGTTTTTCCTGATCAAATGCCTTGTCTGAAGAACCCGTCATCCGTCCATTTTTTCATCTCATGCAGGAACCCTCACTCATCTCCCGCGCCCGCAGCCATGGCGACCGTATCGCGCTGCGGGAAATTGATAGAGAATACACCTATTCGGAACTGCTGGACGCATCGTCCGCGGTCGCCTCGGCGCTGCTGGACGGTGCCGCCGATCTCGCCGAGGCCCGGGTGGCCTTCATCGCTCCCGCCGGTTTCGCTTATCTCGCGATCCAGTGGGGCATCTGGCGCGCGGGCGGGATCGCCGTGCCTCTCAGTGTTTCGGCGACACCGCCGGAACTCGAACACGCGCTGGGCGACTCGGGAGCCGTGCTTGCCGTGGCCGTGGGCGGGCATGCCTCGAAGATCCGCCTTGCGGGCAGGCTGTTAGCATACGAAGACATTGATCCCGCCAAGCGAGGCCCGCTGCCTGAAATCGTTCCCACGAGGCGGGCGATGATCCTTTACACGAGCGGGACGACGAGCACTCCGAAAGGCGTCGTCTCCAGCCATGCCGCCATCGAGGCGCAGATCCGTAGCCTGATAGAAGCGTGGGAGTGGACTGCCGGCGACCGCATCCCGCTATTCCTGCCGATGCATCATGTCCACGGCATTATCAACGTCGCGTGCTGTGCGCTGTGGTCGGGCGCGCTCATCGAGACCTTTCCCAAGTTCGACATGGGGAAAATCCTTCAACGGGTGGCCGACGGGGCCTACACCGTTTTCATGGCGGTGCCGACGATCTACGTGAAGATGATCGAAACCCTGGAGTCCGGGGCCGGTGATCCGTTGTCCGTCCGCAAGGGCTTTGCGGAAATGCGACTGATGGTTTCCGGCTCGGCTGCCCTCCCTGCGAGCGTGCATGAAAGATGGTCCCGACTCACCGGACAGAGTTTGTTAGAGCGGTATGGAATGACGGAAACCGGCATGATCATTTCCAATCCCCTCCACGGAGAACGCCGTGCCGGCGCCGTCGGCCAGCCGCTTCCGGGCGTCGAAGTCCGGCTTAAATCCGAGACCGGCGAAATCATCACGGCGGAAAGGGAACCCGGCGAAATCCAGGTCCGCGGCCCGATCGTTTTCCGAGAATATTGGGACCGCCCCGAGGCCACGGCGGAATCCTTCGACGACGGTTGGTTCCGCACCGGCGACCTTGCCGTCTTGGAAAACGGCTACTACCGGATCATGGGCCGCATGAGCATCGACATCATCAAGAGCGGTGGATACAAGCTCTCCGCCTTGGAAATCGAGGCCGTGCTGCTCGATCACCCCGACATCCGCGAGTGCGCCGTGGTCGGCCTGAAAGACGACACCTGGGGCGAGATGGTCGCCGTCGCCGCCGTACTTTCGGACGGATCCGGCGGGCTTGAAATCGACGAACTCCAGGCATGGAGCAGGACCCGCCTCTCCCATTACAAGATGCCGCGGAAACTTCTGGTTGTGCACAGCCTGCCGCGCAATGCCATGGGCAAGGTCACGAAAAAGGAAGTGACCGCCTCGTTGGAGGTTTGAGTCGCCTTCCGATCCCGCACCCGCTGGAATACAACAATTTTACGTTGTATACAAAAAGCTCTTGAAAAAATTTCGGAAGTCCTCAAATAGGTAGTCAGCTGCCTCAAGGATCGGGCAGCGACCCGTTCTCCGCTCACGGAGTCGGTAAAAATCCACCGATTCTAAAATCCAACTCCTCCTTCCCTATGAAAACCCGTGCCATCCTGTCTCTAACTGCCTCCGTCTCCACCATCGTAATTTTCGCCAGCCTCGCTCCGGTGGCGCAAGCAACCGATCTCTACTGGGACGCGGACGGCGCGGGTGCCGGCGTCGGAGGTACCGGACCTTGGAACGGTGGTTCCGTGCTCTGGCACCTGGACACTCCCGACGGCACGCTCCAAGCCTACAACAACAACACCCCCAGCAACGTCATCGCCCGGTTCGAAGGCACCCCGGGAACCGTCGCTCTGGCAGACGTCGTCAACTCCGCCGGCATGACATTCGGCACCGGCGTCAGCGGTTACAACATCACCGGTGGCACCAAGATCAACTTCGTGCCCGCCAGCGGCCCCTTCGTCATCACCACCAATGGCGGAACCAATACGCTAAGCAGCCAGATGGATTTCCCGGCTGCGGGCATCCAGGTCCTCAAGACCGGCCCGGGCACCTACGTGCAGAACAACGGCGGCGGCGGCACCACGAACCGCGGCGTCTACACCGTCGCGGGCGGCACCTTCGACAGCCAGGCGCTGATCTTCGACAGCATCTTCTCCACCCCGGCGGGAAACCGCTTCGGCTCCACCGGCGGGGCAAACCCGGCGATCCCGCAAATGACCTTGGACGCCGGCACCCTCCAGCTCACCCAGACCGGCGGAAACAACAACCTATCCGACGCCCGCGGCGTGCAAGTCACCGTGAATGGCGGCGCGATTCAGGACGGCGGCAGCGAGGCCCAGATTCCGTCCTACATCAAGAACGCCGCCGGGCCCTCCACCGGACTTTATCTTTCCAACTTCAGCGGCAGGACGCGATTCATGGGCATCATCAGCGGCATCGGCAACCTCACCTGGACCGGTGGCCTTCCGACCAATCTCGCCGGCTTCGAAGCCATCAACACCTACTCGGGCACCACCACCATCAATACCGGCACGGTCCGTCTGGATTTCCTCGCCTCCAATACCGGAACCAACCGCCTGAATCCCGCCACCGCCGTCACCCTCAATAGCGGCACGCTGGCCATGGTCGGCACAACCGCCGCCGGACAAACCTCCACCCAGACCGTCAATGGCGTCACCGTCACCGGTCCCTATGCCGGCATTTCGAATACCTCCGGCGGCGCGGGCCTCAGTTCCACGCTCAATCTGGGCCTACTCTCGCGCACCGGCCTTGGATCGGTCAGCATCACCACCCCTGCCACCGGCGCCATTACCACCACCGCGCAAAACGGTCCCACCGGCATCCTCGGCGGCTGGGCCACGCTCAATGGCACCGGCTGGGCATCCAGCGCCAGCGATGGCATCACTCCGGCGAACATCACCGCCTACACCGGCTACCTCACCACCAGCGTGGCCGGAAACACCGCGGCGAATTACCTCACCACCAGCAACGTCGACGTGAACTCCAGCCCGGTGCTCTCCGGCCCGGTCACCGTCAACACCCTCCGTTTCAACACCGCCGCGGCGAACACGCTCACGCTCACCGGCACGAATGTCATCGGCACCGGCGGTCTGCTCATCGGCACCGGTATTGGCGCGAATGCCTCCTCCATCACCGGCGGCTCCCTCACCGGTTCTGCGGCGGGAGAACTGTCCATCTATCAGAACAATACCACCTCATTCACCCTCTCCTCGCAGATCGTGGACAACGGCACCCCCACCCTCCTCCGGAAAATCGGCACGGGAAGCCTCATCCTCGGCAACAGTGCCAACTCCCATACCGGCGGCACCCAGATCGCCGCCGGCACGCTCGCCCTCGCCAATCCCGGCGCCCTCGGCAGCGGCGACCTGTCCTTCTTCGCCAATGGCAGCCTGCAAGCCACTGCGAACCTGAACGTACCCAACAACGTCAATATCGGCGCCGCGAACGCCACCTTCGACAACAATGGCAACACCCTCACCCTTTCCGGTGCCGTCACGAATACCGGCAGCATCGGCAACATGGCCAACGTCGGCAATGCCTTCAAGGCGCAGGGGAATGGAACCATTGTGCTCTCCGGCACCTTCAATCTAACCGGCAGCACGGGCAACACCGACTTCCCCGCGATCATGCTCGGCAACCGCAATGGAGCCAACTTCAACCGCGGCACCTTAAACATCACCGGCACCGGATCCATCTCCCGCATCAGCACGGCTTGGGACAACACTGCCAACACCATCAACTTCGCATCCACCGGTACCGTAACGATGGCGACGGACTTCGTGTCCGGCCAGTCCGCCAGCGGCGTGGGCGTTCTCAATTTCACCAGCGGCACCCTCAACCTCCAGAACCTGAACATGGCGAACTGGGACGGCTCCTACGGCGCCTTCACGATGACCGACGGCACCATCAATACCACGAACATCCGCAACGGCGGCAATGGCAACGGAAACGGCCACAGCTACTCGGTGATGACCGGCGGCGTGATCAATGTTTCGACCACAACCACCATCGGCCGCAACGGCAACGGCACCAACGTCCTTTACCTCAATGGCGAGAACGCACAGTTCCACACGGGGACAGGCCGCCTCAACGTCGCCTTCAGCGGGGATTCGACCGGGGTGGTCACCGTTGATGACGGACTGCTAACAGTGAACAGCAACCTGTCGCTGGCCGAGGGCAATACGGCCTCGACCTTCGGCATCCTCAATCTCAACGGCGGCATCGTCAGGCCTAACACCATCGTCTCGGGCAGTGCCAACGGCAAGAGTATCGTCAACTTCAACGGCGGCACCCTGCAGGGCAACATCTCCAACGCGAACTTCTTGGGCGGCCTAACCAGTGCCAACATTTTCTCCGGCGGGGCGCTGATCGAGCCTAACGGAACATCGATCACCATCAGCCAGGCATTGAATCCCGCGGCCGGCAACGGAGTCACCGGCATCCCGGTCACCGCCGGTGGCGCCGGTTACCTCGGAGCACCTGTCGTGAAAATCACGGGCGGCGGCGGCGCCGGCGCCACTGCGGTGGCCACCATCAGCGGCGGAGCGGTCACGGGCATCCAGATCACCAGCGCCGGCACGGGATACACCGCGGCCCCCACCGTGACACTGGTCGGCGGCGGATCAACTGCGGCGGCGACCGCCGGCACCGCAACAATCGCCGCGAATGCGGCCGATGGAGGTCTAACGACATCCGGCTTCGGGACATTGACCCTCACCGGCGCCAGCACCTACACCGGAACCACCACCGTCCTCGACGCGACGCTTGCCACCAACTCGCTGTCGGCCAACGCCGCCGCATCCGGCATCGGCGCGGGAACCACCGTGGCACTGGATGGCGGCACCTTCCGCTACACCGGAGCAGCCAACAACAATGGTTTCAACCGCACGCTCGCCATCGGTGCCAATGGCGGCACGCTCGATAACGCCGGTGGCCAATTTGTCTTCTACAGCGGAAGTTTCACCGGTTCGAGCACGCTCACTTTCATCGACTCCACGGTCACCTCGAAAGAATGGCTGATCACCGGCAGCAGCCCGGCCTTTTCGGGCGAAATCCACGTCGGAAACGGCGCGTTAGGCAGCGGTATGCTCCAATACCGCTCCAACAATCCCACGCCCTTCGGCACCGGGCTCATCCAGATCGACGGCGGCACCGTCTCCGCGGATGTCGGCGCGACCACCCCCAGCACCCTGGGCAACAACTTCATCCTCAACGGCGGTTTCCTCGGGACCCAGATTCCTAACATGACCTACACCGGCGCGGTGGAGCTGATATCCAGCTCGTCCATCGGACACCCCTACACCAACACCCCTGGCACGGTCACCATGAGCGGTGTCATCTCCGGCGAAAGCTTTGCGACGCTGACCATCAAGACAGCAACATCCGTGACGCTGTCCAACACGAACACCTATCAGGGACCTACCGAGGTGCTCTCCGGCAAGCTGATCGTCGCCGGAAGTCTCGCCGCAGAGTCAAACGTGACCGTCGCCGCCGCAGGCACTCTGGGAGGAACCGGCACCGTCAACGGAATCGTCGCCACCGTGGGGGCAAACAGCACCATTGCTCCCGGCACCGGCGGCATCGGCACGCTCAACACGGGCTCCACATCCCTAACAGGAAAACTCGCGGTCGAGCTGGATGCCGCCACCGGCGACAAACTGAACATCACCGGAGACCTCGACGTGACCGGCGCCACCGCGGTATTTACGGAACTCGCTCCAGCCGCCGCCGCAAAGTATGTCATCGCGAAGTACAGCGGAACCCTCACCGGGACCCTGGTCTCTTCCACGCTGCCTGTCGGCTACTTCCTCACCCACGACACCACCGCCAAGGAAATCTACATTTCCAATACAGGGGGCAATTTCAGCACCTACATGAACGGCTTCACCGGTCTCACCACCGGTGAAAAACTCCCCGGTGCGGATCCCGACTACGACGGCATCAGCAACCTCCTGGAATACGCCCTCGCCGGCTTTGATCCCACCGTGCCGAACGTCTCGCCGGGCACTCTGACGGGAAATCTCCTGAGCTTCACCAAGAGCGCGCTCGCCGTTACCAACGGCGACCTAACGTATTCCATCCAGGAATCCACCACTCTCGGGGTCGCGCCAAGCCCGTGGGCGAACGCCACGCCGCTGGTGGAAAACAGCGCCACCACGATCTCCTACATGCTGCCAGCCAACCTGCCGAAAGAATTCGCCCGCCTGAAAGTCTCACAAAACTGAAGCCTGTCCCGCTCCGGGGCGGGATCGAAACGCGCCAGGCTTCCGTGCTGTTTTCAGGCGGTGGCCGGGCCGCTTTGATTCCCTCCAGGATTCAGTCAGTTAGACGGAGCCTTCCAGATCAGCCTCACCGCATCGAGGCGGACGCGGGCGTTTCCGATGACGGCGGCGAGCTCTCTTTCGCGTTCCTCAAGCGCGGTGATTTCCTCCGGTTTGATGTGGTCGTTGACTTCCGCCAGATCTCGGAGACGGGAGATTTCGGCGGCCATTTCCGATCGCATCAGGGACATCGCGTCCTCAATGACAGCATGGCTTTTCCCGGTGCCGAGCGTCCGCGCCTGATCGAGCATGGCGGGTAGGAAGACGCGCTTCACCTTTTCATTCCGCGTCAGGCCGCCGGCATCGCCTTTCCGCAGCGGCGGTTTGGCGAAGGCGGTGTTGTCTGTGTGATCGATGCCCTTGTGATCGATGAGGATGCGCAGCGGTGTCTGCGGCAGGAACCTTTCGGCGTGAAGCCGCGCCGGGGCGACGCATTCGACGACGAGCCAGACTTCCAACAGAATGATCTTCTCTCCGGTCGAGTCCCAGACGCCGAAGGTCGCGTTGCCGGCCTCCGAGCCTAACATGAGATCAAGCGCACCGCGGACCATCGGGTGATCCCAGGTGAGGAAGGCTTCCTGCTCCCGTTCCAGCGCGCGACGGCGGTCGAGGGTCACGGTCATGCCATCGGCTGGCAGCGAGGGAAACGCGTCGGATTTCAAATTCCCCGGCAGCAGGAAATAGCGACGGCTACCGAGTTCCTCGATGTGCAGACCTGAGAACTCGAACAAGCGCATCAGGAAATCCTCGAAACCGGCGTCCTCATCCCACTCGCGGATTTTTTTGACGAGCCATGCGGATCGATCAGGACGATGCGAGCTGCGTTCCAACAGCCGATCCTGCCCGCGTGCCAGACGCTCTGAAATTTGTTTCCGGCAAGCGAGGGTCTTTCCGATCAACTCATCAATCCCTTCGCGCTCACCGATCGCTTCTTCCAAATCGAAACGCAACTCGCTCTGGATCTCCGCCGCACCGGGCGGGCTGGCGCGGAAGGCATCAAGCCCTTCCTCCAGCCAGCGCATGCGGATCTCATCCTCCGCACCGGGCTGATAGGGAACATGCACCTGGATTGTGCCCTTCTGGCCGATCCGGTCGAGCCTCCCGATCCGCTGCTCCAGCAGATCCACATCCTCCGGCAGATCGAACAACACCAGATGCCGGGCGAATTGGAAATTCCGCCCTTCGCTGCCGATCTCCGAGCACACCAGAATCCGCGCCCCCTCTTCCTCCGCGAAGAACGCCGCGTTGCGGTCGCGCTGCAGCAGCGTCAGATCCTCATGAAAAAGCACACCCTTCACTCCGGTCGCGAAAACGAGCTCATCCAACACTTCTTCCGCCAGCTCGCGCGTCCGGGTGATGACCAGGATTTTCTCCTCACCGAGTTCTTCGAGCAATTCCGTCAGCCATTTCACCTTGTCCGCCGTTGCTGCGATCCGCGGCTCGCGCTGCGGGAAGCCGCCGAGCCTGGCCCGCGTGTTGCGAAACATCACCCGTCCGATGCCGAAACCGTCCAACAGATCCGAAATGAGGTATTCCCGCGCATCCGCTTTGCCGCCTATCAAGTCCGCCACCCGTTGCTCCAGCCGCTGGCGTCCAGCGACGATTCTCTCCAGCCTTCCGTCCACCGGGCCACCCGCCGCGAGGGATTCCACCGCATCGGCGACTTCCTCGTAGTGCGAGGTTTCCTCATGATAATGCGCGAGGTCGACGTATCGATCCGGGTCCAGCAGTTGCAGCCGCGCGAAATGGCCTTCCGGCCCGAGTTGCTGCGGAGTTGCCGTTAGAAGCAAAAGGCCTTCCGTCGTTTCCGCCAGACGGCGGACCATTTCATACGCCGGTCCGGCGGCGTCCGGCGACCATTCCAGATGGTGTGCCTCATCAACCACCAGCACATCCCAACCGGCCTCCAGCACCTGAGCGGTGCGCCGATCATCATTTGCTAGAAAATCCACCGCCGCCAGCACCCACTGGCTGTCGAGAAACGGATTGCACTCCGGATCGCCATACTCGATCGCCTCGCAGCGTTCCTCGTCAAATAGGCTGAAGGAAAGCTGGAACCGCCGCAGCAGTTCCACGAACCACTGGTGCACCAGCGGCTCCGGCACCAGGATCAGCACCCGCTCCGCCCGGCCGGTGAGGATCAACCGGTGCAGGATCAGACACGCTTCGATGGTTTTTCCCAAGCCCACCTGATCCGCTAACAAAACCCGCGGCTGCGACCGGTTCGCCACCTCATCCGCGATGAAAAGCTGGTGCGGGATCAGGTCCATCCGCGCACCCGCCAGCCCACGCACCGGCGAGCGCCGCATGTCCGCCCGCCGCCGCAGCGCCTCACCGCGCAGATCGAAATCGCCGGGTTCGTCGAGTTTCCCGCCAAACAACCGCTCCTCCGGTTTGCTGAAGCTGATGGAATCGGACAAATCCTTCTCCGCCACCTCTCCGCCATCGGTTTCATAAATCCGCAGCCCGTGCTCCTCGCGCACCTCCACCACCGTCATTTCCCCGCCGGAACGCACCTTGATCCGATCACCCGCCACAAATCTCACCCGCCGCAATGGCGCTGTATCGATGGCGTAGATCCGTATCTCGCCCGCCGCCGGGAAGGCGATTTCCACCCGCCCGTCGCCGCTCTTGCGGATGATGCCGAGGCCCAGCTCCGGCTCACCATCGCTCACCCAGCGCTGCCCGCGCGTCCACGTGTTTTCCGTCCTGCCTTGCTCCACCATTTTACCCAAGCCAGCCGCTTTCGGGGAAAAAGGAAAGTCCAAAGACCGGCCATCGCAAGGCGGCCCCTCATCACTTCCCTCAACTCCATAAGTCCCATTCTTGTCATGCGGGCTTGCGGGTGGGGCGCGGCGGTGGTTTGTTCCCCGCACGAATGCATTTGCGCCTCTCCGATCAAGAACTCGCCACGCTGGTGGAAATGGTTAGCCTCGCTGCCAATGTGGCTTCGTGGAACCAGAAGGAAACCGCCAACGACCAGGTCGCGGCGTTCGAGAACCTGGAGAGCAAGATCCTCGAAAAAGCCGGCCACTCGGGCCTCGGCGACTGGATCGAGTTCGACGAGGAAAGCCAGCGCTTCCGGGTGAAGGCGGAGAAGGAGGAAAACCTCTTCTATCACGAGTGCTACGAGGAATTCCGCAACGAGAGCTTCTGGGACGAACTCGCCGTTAGACTCGCCGACCGCGACCTCGCCCGCGCCATCGGTTTCGCGGAGTGGGAAAAACTCAGCGAGGAAGACCGCCGCGCCCGCACCGTCGCGTGGGAAAAACGCTATTGGGAAGAGTTTTCCAAACGCGGGGTGGAACGCGTGACTGTCATCACGCCGCCGACGGAAGGGTGAAGGAGACTAGAGATACAAGAATCCAGAATTAAGATCCAGCCACACCAAAGATCTATCAGAGGTTCGGATCCAAAGTCTTTTTCTTCTCTGGATTCTGGAATCTGGTCTCTGGATTCTCACACCGGCATCATGTAGCCCAACAGACTACCCAGCCGCTCGCGCAGTTTCGTCCGCGGGACGATGGCGTCGATCAACCCATGCTCCAGCATGAACTCGGCCGTCTGGAAGCCGGGCGGCAGGTTCTGATGGGTCGTTTCCTTGACCACCCGGGGGCCTGCGAAACCGATCATGCACTTCGGCTCGGCGAGATTGATATCGCCGATGGTGGCGAACGACGCGGTGACACCACCGGTCGTCGGATGCGTTAGAAGCGAGATGTAAGGCAGCTTCGCTTCGGATAGACGGGCGAGCGCGCCGCAGGTTTTCGCCATCTGCATCAGCGAAAGCATGCCCTCCTGCATCCGTGCGCCGGACGAGGCGGAAACAATGATGACCCCGCGTTTTTCGGCGATCGCCGTCTCGATGGCGCGGGTGATTTTCTCCCCGACAACCGATCCCATCGACCCGGCGAAAAACTTGAAATCCATGACGGCGATCATCGCCTTGTGGCCTTCGATGGTGAGCCGTCCGGAGATGACCGCATCGTCGAGTCCAGTCTTCTCGCGCAATGCCGCTGTTTTCTCGGCATATCCCGCGAATCCGAGCGGGTTGGCGGAAACGAGGCCCACTTCCGTTTCCTCAAAAGTGTCCGTATCGGCGAGCATCGCGATGCGCTCGCGGGAATCGATGAGGAAATGGTGGCTGCAATGCGGGCAGACGTGGAGGTTCTGCCGGAGCTCGAGCGCGTGGATCAAGGCATCACACTCCGGACACTTGGTCCAGTGGCCTTCCGGCATGTCTTCACGTCGGTCATGTCCGCGCAGGCGGGGTTTGCTGAATATGCCCATGGGATTGGAAAGTTGCTGGCTGAAATACGAGCTGCCGCGGCAGTGATCTCGTGGCGACGAAGCTAGTGGCGAGGATGGAACACGACAATCCCCTTTTGAAAGTTCTGCTCCGGAACGCGCATATTAAGGGTTGCAATTTGCCGCCAAAGGAACCAAAACCTGCGAGCAGGAAAAGTTAACATTTCCGTATCATTAAATGAATACCAGACGCTTTGTCAGTGGATCATCAGTTGTGCTCGCCGGATGGCTCGGAGCCACTTTTTTCAACGAAGTCCCCGCACAAAGGTATCCGAAGCTGGACAAGAAACCGGCCACCGTCCAGTTGGACATGGAATCCGGGAATTCCGAAATGACCACTGTGGTGAAATCGCCCGCACTGCAGGTTTCCGTCTCGCATTGAACCGGAGCCTGAGGCAGCCTCAAGGGGATGGCCGCCGAACCGATCATTTGTGATACCAAGCCGCTGGCACTCGAGGTCGAGGCCGGCATCCACTGGTGGTGCTGCTGCGGACGCTCCGGACATCCTCCCTTCTGCGACGGATCCCACAAGGGCACCGGCCTGCAACCGGTGAAATACGAAGTCGCCGAGAAGACAACCGTCTGGTGGTGCCAGTGCAAACACACCGGCAACCCGCCACTCTGCGACGGCTCGCACAAAAGCCTGCCGAAGCCGGAGTGACGGTCGGTTTTCCCTACTCAATAGGTTTTCATCCACTCGACGATGTCGGCCACGTCCTGGGCGGTTAGACCGAGTTGGTCGGCATTCAGCATCAGCGAACGGTCCATGTCCTTGCGGCTGGCGATCTGGCTTTTCGGCACGCGCTGGGTGATTCCACCGGTCGATTGAATGACGACAGGATCTCCGTCCGCAACGATGTGGCCGTCGATCCATTTCCCATCCTTGAGATTGATCGCGGAACCTTCGAAACCATGGGAAATATCCGCGGACGGCTCGACGATCGACTTGGCGACGATTTCCGGCGGCTGGCGGCTTCCGAATCCCTTGAGATCGGGCCCGTAGTTGGGTCCGCCTTCGCCAATCTTATGGCACATGATGCAGCGTGCGGCTGTTAGCTTGCCTTTCGAGGCGTGTCCCTTCAGCGCCAAAACGTCAGCGACGGTGAACTTGGTGGATTCCGGTTTCCCCGGAACGATGATTTCTACCAAATCCACATCCTTGCCGATCAGACCACGCTTTTCCAACTCCGGCTTCAGGCCGAACGATGCCCACTCTCCTTCGTTGCGGTTCTTCAACCACCACAGCGCCTGTTCCCTAACCGGCGATTCTTCGGCGGCGAGGTCCATCAGGGCATCGGCCGAAGCCTTGGACTTGATGAAGGCGATGGAATCGACGGCGAGCTTGCGTTGCTCTTCACTGAGGCCGCTTGCGGCGGCGCGTGTTTTCAACGAAGGAACCGCAGCCTCGGGCATCAAACGCCAGGTGAGGCGGGCGAAAATGTCCGACCATTCGGCAGGAGCACCGGGTTTCATCTTCTGACCCACGGCCTTCCAAAGCGCTTCAGTGCCATGACCGGCACCGAGGCCTAACGATTCCAGATAAGAACGATCCTTGCCATCGTATCCGGCGGCAACGGCAACAAGGACATCACGCGCTTCATCAAAGCTGCGGGAACGCATCGCCTGTGCAGCCTCGGCCCGCACTTCCGGCGCGGGATCGTTCGCGAGCTTGCGGGCGTAAGGCAGATCGTCGATGGCTCCGTCGGTCCGACGGATGGCACGGAAAGCCGTTAGACGATTGGCGGCATTGTCACCGGTGAGCAGCGCGTTGAGCTTGGCTTTTCCCTTTTCACCCATGTAAGGCAGCAGCCAGATCGCGCGGGAGGCCACGTAAGGGTTGGAATCTTCCAGAACTTTGGCGACGTCGGCGTAAGCGGACGCACCGGCGGTTTTCAGTTTCTGGAATCCCAGATAACGGACGTTCACCGCAGGAGACTTCAAAGCGAGGATCGCGCCTTCCATTTTTCCAAGATCAATCTGTGGGACGGATGGCTTGAAACCCTTCGGAGCGATTCGATAGACAATGCCGGAAGCCGCATCGTCCTGCGTATCATGACCACCGACCCGGGGATCGGTCCAGTCCGTGACATAGAGGGCTCCGTCGGCCCCGACGCAAACATCGGAAGGGCGGAAATTGAATTTCAACTTGTCCTGCTCCGCGGCGCTCGCATTCTTTTTCGCGCCCCCCGTGAAGTCGGCACCATCGAACACCTTCTCCGGGTTGGTCGTTAGAAAATCGGTGCGGTCGAGCTTGAAGCCTGCTCCATCCGCAGCGGGTTGGTATCCGAAAATGACATTTCTGGCAGCTTCACAGGAAAGAAGCGTGCCAGTGAACTTATCACCGAGCGCGCCGTTTTCATAAAACGCGATCCCGGTAGGCGAGCCGCCGCCATACACATCGCCCGCAGGCATGCTGCCCGGATTCTCCTGACGCCAGTGAGCGGTGGGTGTGTCCTGTCCCGGACGTTGATCCGCATTCCAGAACCGGGTTCCATCATTGGAGAAATAGCCTGCATTTCCGTGTTCAAGCACATGGCTGGTACGACAGGCGGGTGGATCGTCGTTGTCGTTCTGGAATACAAACCCGCGCGAGTTGATTGTTTGTTCGAAGGAGTTTCGATAGCCATAACCAACGATTTCCGCGTGCGTGGCATCGGGATTCATGCGAACTGTGAAACCGCCGACATAGACGAAGCCATCATCACTTTTCTCACCTGAAACGGACTTGGTATCGACCGGCCATTCACCTCCACCGCTTTTATAATAGTGACTGCCGATACGGAAGGTCTTGCCCGATTTATCCGTAAAAACACCGCAGGTATTACCTTGATTGAAATACCATTTCCCATCAGGTCCGGCGGTCACCGAATGGAGTGAGTGGTCATGATTTTTCCCATTGAATCCAGTCAACAGAACTTCCCGCTTGTCTCCGGATGCGGGATCAAACTTCAGGTCGCGGTTCACATCCGTTAGCTTGATCAGATTCGGTGGCTGCGAAACGATGACCACATTGTCGAAGACCCCGATGCCCAGCGGAGAAACCAATTCCGGATCCTGCCAGAAAACCTTCGAGCTGTCGGCCTTTCCATCGCCGTTGGTATCTTCCAGAATGACAATCCGGTCGCCGCCTGGCTGCCGTCCTGACTTGCCGCGATAATTGACCCCTTCCGTCACCCAAACCCGTCCCTTTTGGTCAATGTCCAGATTGGTGGGATTGAAAAGCATCGGCGATGTCGCCCAAGGGGTGATTTCCAATCCTTCCGGAAGCACGAAAGAGTCGAGCGGCATACCCGGTGCTTCTTGGCCCGGAGTCCAGGCATGGGCGGCAGGAAGGGTCGCGAGTATGAGGAACCGGGAAATGAATTTCATAAGGTGGGTTATTCTTGGGCAAACTATTACACCCGCCCGACTGGTCAACTATCAACAATTCCGGGGACCTGCTTTGACAAGAAGCAGCCTGCTCGCTATCCAAGACCATGCGGTCACTGATCAAACACGTTCTCAAACGCACCGAGCCCACCGATGACCTGCAGGTCGCCGGCTGGGTGCGTACCCGGCGCGATTCCAAGGCATTTTCCTTCCTCGAACTCAACGACGGCACCTGCCTCGGCAACCTCCAGATCGTCGCTGATTCCGGGATACCCGGCTACGAGGCGATCTCGAAAATGAGCACCGGCGCTTCCGTCGAAGTTCGTGGAAAATTGATCCCCTCACCCGCCGCCGGCCAAGCTTGGGAAATGCAGGCAACCTCATTGAAACTCCTCGGTGAGGCACCCGAAGATTATCCACTTCAGAAAAAAGGCCACAGCACGGAGTTTCTCCGCTCCATCGCCCACCTTCGACCCAGAACGAATCTCTATGGCGCGGTTTTCCGCATGCGCAGCCGAATGGCCTACGCCGTGCACAAATTTTTCCAGGAACGCGATTTCATCTACGTCCACACACCGATCATCACCGCCAGCGACTGCGAAGGTGCCGGGGAAATGTTCCGGGTCACCACACTTCCCGATGACAAGACCTCGAAGGTGGAGGAGGACTTCTTCGGGAAGCGCGCGTTTCTAACTGTCAGTGGCCAGCTCGAAGGCGAGACCTTCGCCTGTGCGCTTTCCAATATTTACACCTTCGGCCCCACTTTTCGTGCGGAAAACTCCAATACCTCACGCCATGCCGCGGAGTTCTGGATGATCGAGCCCGAGGTCGCCTTCTGTGATCTCGAAGGTGACATGGACCTGGCCGAAGCCCTGGTGAAATACCTGGTCAACGAAGCACTCGCTAACAGCGAGGGCGATCTGGCGATCTTCGAAAAGTTCGTGGACAAGGGTCTCCGCGAGCGTCTCGAATTCGTCGCCAGCCGCCCGTTCGAACGGATCACCTACACCGCCGCCGTCGAACTGCTCAAGGTCAGCGGCAAGACCTTCGAATATCCGGTGGAATACGGACTCAATCTCCAATCCGAACATGAGCGATGGCTCACCGAGGAACATTTCAAGAAGCCCGTGACGGTTTTCAACTATCCCAAGGAGATCAAGCCGTTCTACATGCGTCTCAATGACGACAACAAGACCGTCACCGCCATGGACGTCCTCGTTCCCGGCATCGGTGAAATCGTCGGTGGCAGCCAGCGCGAGGAACGGCTCGATGTCCTGTTGGATAATTTCAAGAACCACGACCTCGATCCGGAAGCCTACGGTTGGTATGCCGATCTGCGAAAATACGGCAGCGTCCCCCACGCCGGCTTCGGTCTCGGTTTCGAGCGCCTGCTAATGTTCGTGACGGGGATGGCGAACATCCGTGACGTGATTCCCTTCGCGCGCACTCCGGGCAACTGCGAGTTCTGATCCAATCAAGTGTCCCGGCTGTCCCGGCCGGGACACGTTCTTGGCTGCTGCTACCGGGCCTGTGCGCCACCTCAATTCCGTTAGATCCACATCTTTTGCCAAAAAAAGAGCCCGGCTCCAATTTCTTGGAGCCGGGCATATACCTGGCGACGACCTACTCTCACAAGACCTATCGTCTCACTACCATTGGCGCTGCGGCGTTTCACTTCCGGGTTCGGAATGGGACCGGGTGGTTCCACCGCGCTCTGGTCACCAGAGGGCGATCCTGTTCAATCAGGACCGGGACTCTGGGGATCTGAGCTATGTTGTTGTGACGGACAAGCAGGCTTTGATGCCTTTCGGCTTCGCCCGCTCCCTGACATCCACACGGAGAACTTCCAATCTTAAAACCTGACAATCTCCAAACCATTCACGGTCACTTGCATTCACTAATTCAAAAATAGGAATCAAGCCAAACGGATGATTAGTACTTCTCGGCT
>JAZKEY010000018.1:0-199225 GCA_040386755.1 Verrucomicrobiota bacterium
CGATCGAGCAAATGACCACGCAGTTGTCGGCGCAGTCGCGCATGACTTCCATTTCAAACTCTTTCCAACCGAGCAGCGATTCGTCGATGAGGACTTCAGAAACGGGGGAAAGATCGAGACCGCGAGTGATGATTTCCTCATACTCCTCACGGTTGTAAGCAATCCCGCCACCCTGGCCACCGAGCGTGAATGCCGGGCGGATGATGAGGGGAAAGGTGCCGATTTCCTCAGCCACCTTGCGTGCCTCTTCCATCGTGTGGGCGATGCCGGAGCGCGGCATGTCGAGGCCGATCTTCACCATGGCCTCCTTGAAAAGCTGGCGATCCTCGCCCTTGTCGATGGCCTCAGGCTTCGCGCCGATCATGCGAACATTGTATTTCTCCAGCACGCCGGACTTGTGCAGCGACATCGACGTGTTGAGCGCCGTCTGGCCGCCGAGCGTCGGAAGAAGGGCGTCCGGCTTCTCGCGGATGATGATTTTTTCCACGACTTCCGGCGTGATCGGCTCGATGTAGGTACGGTGCGCGAACTCCGGATCGGTCATGATCGTCGCCGGATTCGAGTTCACCAGCACGACCTCGTAGCCTTCTTCCTTCAACGCCTTGCACGCCTGGACGCCGGAATAATCGAATTCGCAGCCTTGGCCGATGACGATGGGGCCGGAGCCGATGACGAGGATTTTCCGGATCGAGGTGTCTTTGGGCATGGTCTGGGAAGGTTCGGGAAATGGCCGTCGGCGCGGCTAAATTTCGAGGTGTGTGGCAGGGTTACCGGACCTTGTAAAGGGCGGGATGCGCGAAGATTGAACAGCCGCCGCCGAAGGTTCAACCCCGAACGCCCCGACATTTCACCGCCCGCTCCGTGGGTCGCAAGGGGGATGGGAAAATGGATCCGGGGAGGATTCTTCCGAACACTACTTTCCTACGGGTTTCATGCCCGGAACCGGGGGACGCCAGTCCTTGTCGATGCGCTTCAGGCCACGGAGGATTTCCTCCACTTTCTGTTCGATCTGAACCTGCGTCCCAAGGCCTTGGAATTCGTAAACCTTCTTGGTTCCGGAAAAAATCACAACATGAGGCGCCTTGGTTACACCTTGCGCTTTCGCGATTTCCGGGTGCTTCTGGATATCATTCCTGGTGACGAGCACATACTTGTCGTACTTCGTCTGGATCTTATTGAAAATGTCGGCGAGCTGCTCGCTGGCCGGATCTTTGGGAAGATGATGGTGAATGATCTTCAATCGCCCGTCTTCTTTCGCGACCGCAGCCGGCTTTTTCTCCACCGGTTTGGGATAGAAATAGACCCCGGTGACGATCGCTGCCGCCAACACCACCAAGAAGATCCGCTTGATCAGTTTTGCCCGCTCCTCATGAGTCACGTGGACATCTTTATTTGGATTTCCGTAATATCAACATTATTCCCCACTCTTGGATTTGAGAAAATCTCTGAACTCCGCCGGCAATGCCATGCCCGCGCCCAGCGAAAGTTCGAACAGGGCAGCCACTGATTCCGCCTCCGCGAGCTTCGTCCGTCCTTTCACAGGCACGGTTTCGCTCTGCTTGCCCCGGAGTTTGAGTGCCGCTTTGACTTCCGGGTCATTGTGGTAAATCCCGAGAATCCGCAACGCCGCCTGACGCGTGATTTCCTCCGAAGCCCCGGCATCCGCGGTGATCGCGGTGTTGTAGGAAATCAGCGCCTCGGCGGGTCGCCCCAGATTTTCCAAGGCCAACCCGTGGCACCAGGCGATCTGCGCGCGCTGGTCACCGGGCAGCCGCATGTTGGACCGCTCCTTCGCCAGCGCTTCCAGCCTATCCCAGCTTTTGGCTCTAACGGCATCCCAGAAAACATACAGTTCCAACTGCCGCGTCTGATATTCGCGTGAAAGCGGCCCTTTCGAAAATTTCTGCAACGCGGCGGCCAGTCCTTCCAAGTCGCCCTCCTTGCGCAGGCATTCCATTTCAAAATAGGCCGCCAGCGTCGAGTAGCTGTCCTCGAGTCCCTCGATCGGGCGATAACGCTCTTTCAATACGGCGAACTTCACTCTGGCTAGAGCATATTTCCGCGCCTGATAGAGATCCATCGCCACCGTGAAATCCAGCGGCTCGCTTACGAAAACCGAAGCGCCGTCCTGAAGCACGAAATCCAGCACATCCTTCGATCCCCCGGGGATGCGGTAGCGGATCGATGTCCGCGTCGCCGCCACCAGCTCGATCTTCCGTGGGGCGGCGTTGTTCTCTATCAAAAACGCGTCCGTTTTGAAATCGCTCTTCACGACCGGTGCCGCATGGCACATCGCCGCGAGAAATAGCGCGACCGGGATTGTGAATGCACTGGTTTTCCGGATCATTGCTGCGGTGGCTTTTGCGGTGTTGGCCCGCCGGTATCGCTGTTGGCAGCGACCGGCTTGATTCCCGGACTCGTCGCGAAGGTTTTGACGGCTTGTTCGATTTCACGCCACGGTCCGAGATCCTCCTCCTTCAGCGCGGCGGTTAGAGCGCGCGTGCGTTCGAGGTATTTCATGCCGCCCTCGTAGGCGGCCTGCCGGTCGGACGGGTCCACGCCCTCGTGATTCCGCGACCACAGAAGCTGCATCCAACGGATCGTCGCCGGAGCGGAGATTGCCAGGTCATCCGCTCCCATGGACCGGATGCGGGCATATTCATCGATTGCCTCATCGGTGCGGCCGAGTTCCTGATAGGATATCGCGAGCATCAGGCTCACCTGCGGAACGAAATCCGGAACTCCCGATTCCCCGCGTTTCAGGTAGTCCGTCGCCTGTTCGGCCGCCGTCGCGAAATCCCCTTTGGCCATCAAGGACTCGACGATCCGGAAGGAGGCGTACCCGCGCTCTCCGCCGGACTTCGACTCGTCGCGGACTTTCCCGAAATCCGCGATTCCCAGATCGATCTCCTCAGGGACTGTGGAACGCGCCCGGACATCGGCCCTTCCTAACAAGGCTGTGGATTTCAACGCCGGATCATCCCGTCCGATCGCCTCGTCATAATATACCAGCGCCTCGCGCGGCGTGGAGGTGTTGAGGCGGAGATGATCGCCCAGCCGGATCAAGGCCGGGGTGTCGAGATCCTTGGGAGTGAAGTCGGTCTTGAGTTTTTGATAGAGGGTTTTGACCATCGCCGCCGCCCCTGCTTTGCGGGCTTCGTCCTTCGAGTCACGCGCCTCGGATTCATAAGCCCCGATAACCGCAAGGCGGAGTCGGGCGAGCAGGGTTTTGTTAGCAGGATCGATTCCGGTAAAATTCTCGAACTGCTTCGCGAGTTCATCCGCCGTGTGGTTTCCAAGAAACGCTTCGGCATACGAATCAATCAAGGCGCCGGTTTCTGCTCCGCCCGCCGCCACGATTCCCCGCAGCCGTTCCAGCGCCTCGTCACCACGGCCGACCTTGATGAAGGCCCGCACCTGCGCCACGGCAACCCGCGTCTGCCAGGGCGAGCCTTCGGCATACTCTTTCCAGAACCGGTCCGCATGGGCAACCGCCTCCTTCGCCCTTTTCGCCGGATCCGCGCCTTTTTCTAACAATTCCACCAGCCCGCACAGCGCTTCGCCGGCGGCAAGCCGGTCGCCGCGGCCACTGGCGATCTCGAATGCCTTTGTATATGATTTTTCCGCTTCCGCGGATTTTCCCAATGCGAGTTCGACATTGCCCCGGAGATTGAACGCCTGGCCCGTCACCGCGCTGTCCGGAAACTCCTTGGTCAGGCGATGGATCTTCTCCAGCGCAGCATCCATCTGGTTCGCCGCGAAATGGGCGGTGGCGCGTTCATAGAGCGCGGGAGCAAGCCAGGGATTGTCCGGGTGGGCTGCTAGAAATGCGTCGAACAACGCGGCGGACTTGTCCCATTGCCGGAGTTTGGCCGCGTTGGATGCTTCATAATAGGCAGCCTCCACCGCGTGATCGCTCTGCGGATAGGTCTTCACATGCAGATCCAGCATTTCCCGCGCCCTGTCATGCGCACCGGTGTTGAAGTACGACGCGCCCAGTATGAAAAGGCACATGTCATGTTCCGGCGTTCCCTGACCTAACGATTCCAGCATCGGAGCCGCAACCGCGATGCAGTTCGCGGCGTCACCACTTTCATAAAGTGTGGATAGGATCAACTGCCGCACTTCCGCAAGGCTTTTGGATTCCGGAAAAGCCTTCATGAAAGTGTCCGCATGGCTCCGCACTTCCGCACCCAGCCCGACACGCGACGCCACCCGGATCAGATTGAACAGGTTTTCCTCCCGTTTTTCCGCGCCCGGATAGAACTGCTCAAGCTGCTGATAGGCGGCGAAGGCTCCCGTGAAATTCCCGCTCGCCTCGTGCAGGAACGCGACTGCCGCCAGCTTGATCGTTTCCGTCGCCCGCTTCCCGCGGCGGTCGGCCTCGAAGGTCTCGAGATTCTCCTCCAGCGTCTTGCGGGTGAAGGTCCTGTTGCCGTCCTTGATCTGATCCGCGGTGCCCATCGCCTTCAGGCGCGCGCGGACATCGTCGATCGCGACATCGGTGGACGGCACGAATTGATAGATCTCCATCGCCGCGCGCCGCATTCCGACGCCTAGGGCATCGCCCGCCAGCTTCATGAAGACCGGCGAGAATTGATACATCTCATAAGGCTCTATCAGCAGACCGCCGCGGTTTTTCCCGATGAAATCCAGCAAAGCCTGCTCATTCCGGTTTTCAATGACCGAGCTGACAAGCGTCTGGAATCCCGCGATGATCCCCAGATCCGGCGTGGGGAAATTCGCCTTGTTGCGGATGGCGATCTCCAGATTCTCGCTGCCCTGCGCGATGCGCCCGAGCTTGTAGTGACAGATCGCGAGGTTCACCTGATAGGACCCCTGCGGAAATTTGTCGCGCACCTTGTCACGCTCCTCGATGAACTTGGCGAACCGCGCGAGGGCAAGCTCCCATTCCTCGGCCCCCATCGCGGACTCGCCCCATTTCAACAGCGCCAATTTCTGATAGTTGTTGCCGCCCTCCTTCACTCCTGCGTCGTTCGGGAAATCGCGATAACAGGTTTCGAACGACAGCATTGCGTCCTTCCACCGCTTCAGCTTCATTTCACAAAGGCCCTTTCGATAGAAAATAATCCCGAACTGCGCGCCGTATTCGCGCAACGGCTGGTTGCTTCCGAAACGGGTGACCGCCCGCGTGTTGAGCTCCAGCGCCTGCTCCCAGTTCTTCTCCTTCATCGCCACCCGCGAGCCCTCGATCAGGCTTTCGAGCGTGGCGTCCTGCGAAAATGCGGAAACCATGAACAGGAGCGAAACCGCACACACCCTGCTGAGGAAGGCAATGAGGGAAGCGCTGGATTTCATCGGAGTGGAAGAGTTCAAGCAACCGGCGAGGCGCTGGCAAACGATAGCCGTAATTGCAAACTGCCCGCAAAAGCAAAATTGATCCGTTGCGAACGAAATGCTTGACCTGTTCAAACAAACACTCTTAAACGGATGTCGTGAGTGTTCAAAAATTGTCCCAATGCCTCAAGCAGACCTTTGGTTACGATGAATTCCGCCCGCTCCAACGGGAAATCATGGAAACCTCGCTGGAATGTCGCGATGCGGTGGCCATCCTGCCAACCGGCGCGGGAAAGAGCCTTTGCTATCAACTCCCGGCGCTGGTCCGCGAGGGGCTGACCGTGGTGGTTTCGCCACTCATTGCCTTGATGAAGGATCAGGTGGACCAACTCGAAGCCAGCGGCGTGGCGGCGACATTCCTCAACTCGACTCTCGATGGCAACGAAGCCCGCCACCGCATCGACGGGCTCGATGCCGGGGCCTATCAGCTTCTCTACGTCGCGCCCGAGCGCTTGATGCTGCCGGATTTCCTGTCACGGCTCAAAGGCTGGAAAATCGCCGCGCTGGCGGTGGACGAGGCGCACTGCATCAGCGAGTGGGGTCATGACTTCAGGCCGGAATACCGCCGCTTGAAGGAGGTTCGCCAGCTCATCCCCGGCATTCCGATCCTCGCGCTAACCGCCACCGCGACCGAGCGCGTACGCGAGGACATCGTCAAACAACTCGAACTCCGTGACCCGTCGGTTTTCCTCGCGAGTTTCAACCGGCCTAACTTGAAATACCAGGTCGTCGCGAAATCCGGAGCCGCCGCCCAGGTCTGCAATTTCGCCAGCGCCCGGCCCGGCGAATCCGGCATCGTCTATTGCCAGTCGCGCAAGAACACCGAGGCCCTCGCCGCCACGCTGCGTGCACAGGGATTTTCCGCCGTCGCCTATCACGCCGGACTCGATCCCGACGTGCGTGCGAAAAACCAGGACGCCTTCCTCCGCGACGAGGCGAAGATCGTCTGCGCGACCGTCGCCTTCGGTATGGGCATCAATAAACCCAACGTCCGCTACGTCATCCACGCGGATCTGCCGAAGAATATCGAGGGCTACTATCAGGAAACCGGCCGCGCCGGGCGTGACGGTCTGCCCGCTGATTGCCTGCTATTGTTTTCCCGTGGTGACGTGATGAAATACCTCAAGTTCCTCGACGACATTCCGGACGAACAGGCCCGCTCCGTCGCGCACCACCAGCTCGATCAGATGACGCATTTCGCCGAGAGCGACACTTGCAGGCGCGTCAGTTTGTTAGATTATTTCGGGGAAACCTGGTCGTTGGAAAATTGCGGCGGCTGCGACCATTGCCTCAGCCCGCGCGAAAAATGGGACGCCACGACCGATGTCCAGAAGCTGCTCAGTTGCGTGCTGCGCATCCGTCAGGCCGCAAATTTCAGCGTCGGCCTGAACCATGTCGCCGAGGTCCTCACCGGCGGCACGTCCGAGAAAATCCAACGCTGGAGACACGACCAGCTCACCACCCACGGCATCGGCAAGGACCAGCCCCGTCCTTATTGGGTGGACCTTGGCCGACAACTGCTGCGACTCGGGCTGCTAGCCGGCAGCGAGGACAAGTTTCCCACCGTCGCCGTCAGCCAGAACGGGATCGACGTGTTGAAGAAACGGGAAACCGTGATGCTCACCCGCTCGCTCGCCGTGCCGAAATCGAAAACGGTCCGGACCGGTGACATCCCGTGCGATCCCGGATTGTTCGAGCGCCTCCGGATGCTGCGCAAGGATCTCGCCGACGCCCGCAACGTCCCGCCGTACGTTGTTTTCTCCGATGTGACGCTACGCCATTTCAGCCGCGACTATCCGCAGAACGACACCGCGTTGCTCCGCGTCCCCGGCGTAGGCGAGAAGAAGCTCGACGACTACGGCCGCGCGTTCATCGAGGTGATCCGTGACTGGCTCTCGGAAAACGAGCGGCTGGAGTTTTCTCCGTTAGAATCCATCGCCACTCCCCCGCCCCGCCCGACCGGTGTTACGGGCGGCACTGCGGCAATCACGTTGGAGCTTTTCAAAACCGGCCGGTCGATCACGGAAATCGCCAAAGACCGCGACCTCGCCGAGTCCACCATCGAAACCCATATGGCGCAGGCCATCGAGAACGGCGAACGACTCCACCCGCGCGGGCTTTATACCGCCGAAGAAGAGCGGCAGATGCAGGCCGCCATGGACGGCTACGACGAACCCGCGCTGAAACCGGTTTTCGAACAGCTCGAAGGCCGTATCAGTTATGGCAAGCTGCGGCTCTACCGGGCGATGGTGTCGAGACTCGCATCGTCATAAGGAGTGCGGACGAATGGCACGTAATTAAGCCGGATCCGCAACGGAGCGCTGGCTCAGCCGGCCTGTCCAATCACGCAATGATAGACTCGCCGGATAAATCCAGCGTTCCAATTGTTCCGGCGCGTCAACGAAATCGGCCTTAATTACGTGCCATTCGAGTGCGGACACTTTTGTCGGCCCTCCCTATTTCCCAAGCCTTGCATGGCCGCATGAACTCCCTAAGCTTGCGGGCCAGTGGCAGGTGAGACCCTCAATACCCGGCGCAGCTCCTCGTGGTCCCGCACGTTGGTGCGGGCGACGCTGATTTCTGGCGGAGCGGTGGCGATCCTGCTGCCGGCCTGGCTTCCTAACCGGGGATCCGCGCCGATCGAGCGCGGCACGGTGGAACTGATGCAGGCATTTCTCCTCGCCGCCTCCGCCGCGGTGATGCTCGGCGCGTCTTCCCATGCAGGATACAACCGTCCGGTCTGCCGGGTGATCGCCATGATCCTGCTCGGGACCTTCATCGCCGAGATCGAGGATTTTATCTCCGGCATCCTCAAGCTGAAATTTCCCGAAGCGTGGGTGTCGGGCATCATCCTGTTAGTAGCGCTGGTCACCGCCCTGCGCCACCGGCGGGTGATGGTGCATTTCATCTCCACGCTGGGGAACCACGCGGGCTCCGGTTTCATCGGCGCGGCCCTGCTGATCATCTATGTTTTCAACCGGGTGATCGGCAGCGCCAAATTCTGGAAAGCCACGCTCGGTGCTTCGTTCTCACCGGAAATTCCGAAAATCTGCAAAGGCTATCTGGAACTGCTGGGCTGCTATCTGATTTTTGTCGGCATCCTCGGCCTGTCCATCACCCTGGCACGGCGCAAGGAGCCGATGTAATCCCGCGCCATGTTCCACATCGTCCTCATCGAGCCTGAAATCCCCCACAACGCGGGTGCCGCCGGCCGGCTTGCGCTGGCCACCGACTCGGACCTGCATCTCGTCGAGCCGTTAGGCTTTTCGCTGGAGGACAAATATGTCCGCCGCACCGGGTTGGATTACTGGCAGGACGTTCGATTGCACGTTTGGAAATCGTTCGATGAATTGCGCGCCACTGCCAACCCATCCGCGAAATTCTGGTTCCTCAGCACCAAGGCGACGCGCTCGCCGTGGCAGGCGGATTTCTCCCCGGGCGACTATCTCGTCTTCGGCCGGGAAACCAAGGGCCTGCCGGAGGAAATCGTCGAGGCGGCGGGAGCAAACGCGTTGCGCATCCCGATGGCACCCGGCGGAACGCGCAGCCTGAACCTCTCGACGGCGGTCGCGATCGTGCTCTACGAGGCGGTGCGCCAGCAGGATCCCGGCTGGTGATCTGATATCTGTCAGGCAAAAAAAACGGCGTCCGTCGCGGAGAACGGGCGCCGTTGTTAGAATCGTGTTGCCCTGCTTATTTCTTCGCGGAGAGCTCGGCGATTTTCGCGCGGGTGACCGGTGTGGTGACGTCCTTCCATTGCTCACGGTATTTCGCGGCGTCTTCCTTGGTAACTGGCGCGCCCTTGTTGCCAAAGGAACCGCGGACGTAGGTGAGGACTGCGGCGAGTTTCTCATCATCCAAAGCGGCACCGAGCGGAGCCATCATGCCGAGATATTCGGTGCCTTCCTTCTGGATGCCCTTGAGCACCACGAGCGCCATGATCGACGGGTCACCGAGGGCGACTTTCGAGTCGATGAGCGACGGCGCCATCTTGCTGGGACCGGCTGCAACGCCCTTCGCGTCCATGCCGTGGCAGGCGGCGCACATCATGTAGCTGGTCTTGCCGGTTTCCATGAGCTTGGCGGTTTCAGCCTCGTCGGCGGAGGCGATGGTGGAAAATCCTGCGGCTACAACGAGAGGGAAAAGAAGTTTGTGCATGGAGTTGATTGGTTGCGGTGCCCTTTACCGTAAGTGGCCGCGATTTCTTACGCAACCCCGAAGAATCGCGATTCCCGGCTTGCGGAGAGGGTGTCGCCAAGTCATGTCGTGCGCATGGCGTTTTCCGCGGTTTTATTTGATTTCGACGGGGTCCTCGTGGACACCGAGTGGGCGATCTATCAGGCCTGGCTGCGGACATTTCAAAATCACGGCCACGATCTGCCGCTCGACGTTTACACGCATTGCATCGGCTCGGATTTCGCGACGTGGTCGCCGAAAACGCACTTGGAGGAACTCACCGGACTGGCCTTCGATTGGCACGATCTGGACGCCCGGCGGCAGGAGGAAATCCTTGTTGAATTGACTCACGAAGGCACGATGCCCGGCGTCATCGCTCTGTTGGAAAAGCTCACCAGCGACGGGATCCGGCGGGCGGTGGTTTCCAGTTCCTCGCACCATTGGGTGGATGGCTGGCTGAAGAAACTGGCATTCGCGAACCATTTTGAAACCGTGGTGTGCCGGGGAGACGCGGAGCGGATCAAGCCGGCACCGGATTTGTACTTGGAGGCGGCGCGCAGGCTCGGTCTCGCACCTGCCGACTGCCTTGTCATTGAGGATTCGCTCAACGGCGTGAAATCGGCGAAAGCCGCGGGGATGACGGTTTGGGTGGTGCCGAACCGGGTGACCGCGGGACTGGATTTTTCCGCGGCGGACCGGATTTCACCGTCGTTGGTGGAACTCGCCGCCGCGCTTGGTTGAGGAATGCCCGCGGCGATGCGGATTATTTGGGGAGTATTCCGTCGTTTTCCATGTTTTGTATCAGGTGACGATACATGTTTTCCTGCACTTTCGGAATGACGGTGGTGGACGAGCAGAACGGAGTCGCGACGATCAACGGTAACCAGAAAGTAGTCGTCGCTCCGTCTTCCAGAACATACTGGCGCGACTTGCCCGAAGAAGCCCGAGCCGTGGCCGTTAGCTTGTAATTGTCAACCGCGAAGCCCGGGATGGTGAACAGACTGAACCCTGAAATGAAGCCGGATGCGAACGCGGCAGTGCCATTGCCATGATTGAGCATGTCCATATCGACCTGCACCGATCCACCTTTTCCGTTCCGCACGGATGAGAAGCGCCCGCTGTTGTCGAGCGTTTTGGTGAAACCCTGTTCCAGCGATTGGATGGTTTCCGGCGGAAACTCCGTGCGGCTGCCGGTGAGATCATGTCCGGCTTTGTATGAATAGGTCAGCGAGACCTTTTTGGTTTTCGACGCCGCGGTGTCCGGCATTTTGGCGAGACGATTGTTCGGAAATGTGGCGCAACTCGTTGCAAGAAGGCTGATTCCTGAAACAACTAACAAATTTTTGATGGATCTCATGAAATGAAATTTTGGAAATGCAGTTTGGGCGGCAGTGTCGCATGCCCGCTCTCCCGGGTGACGCCGCTGCTAGGTTGATTCTGATAGCCCGTCACTCCAGAGGTCAACACGAATGAGATGGAATCCGTAAATATCTGATAGAGTTCCCGTTGGAACCCACGGAAAATCCGATCAAGCGCCTCGTCCTCCCCACGCGCTGCCGTGCCGTCAATAACCCTTCGGATGCCGCATCACATGGCCCCGGCCTTGGCGGGTGGCTGTTTTCCAACGAGGTCCGGTTTCTCCGCCGGGCCCGCCGGTATCCAGGCGCAAGCCGGCGACGGTCATGAACACGTGGCCATTGCGGATATAAACGGTGATCCATTTCCCCTCACCCTTCTTGCCGTAGCTGAAATAACCTTTGGACGGCATGCTGCCTTTCATGAGCCCGGCTTCGCGCAGGACGTACGAGACCGTGCCCGAGCAGTCGTAACCGGAGTCGTTTTCACGGGCATGGCCGCCGCCCCACTTGTAGGGCTTGCCCTGGAGGCGGTTGCCGGCGGCGATGGCACGCTTCACGGCGGCCGGGGCACTTCGCGGCGCGTAGGCCACGCCGTCCTTCAGCATCGCGGTGTAGCCGCTTCTGAATTGGTAGGAAACCGGCTGTCGCGCCTTTACCTGGCTGGAGCACGAAACGAGGCCTCCGAAGAGGGGCACGGCGATGGTTAGCAGGATGAAAAAGCCTTTCACGGCATGGACTTTTTCAAAAATTATTAAGAAATGCAAATTATTTTATCCCGTGAACATTCAGGAACGCCACGACCTCCTGCAAAGCCCGCGCCCGATGGCTCAGCGTGTTCTTCACGTCGTCGCCCAATTCGGCGAAGGTCCGGTCGTGTCCCTCCGGAATGAAAAGCGGATCATAGCCGAATCCTCCCGCTCCATGAAGCGCGTCCACCAACCGCCCCTCGACCGCGCCGCTGAACTTCGCCACCTCCGCTCCATCGCGGGCCAGCACCATCGTGCAGCGGAAACGGGCGCCTCTCTCCGATTTCCCGGCCATTTCCTCGAGCAACTTCGCATTGTTCTTCGCATGATTTCCCTCCTCGCCGCCGAAACTCGACGACCACACTCCCGGCGCGCCGTCCAAGGCATCCGCCTCCAGCCCGGAATCATCCGAAAGCACCCAACCCGCGATCCGGCGGCTGATGCCTTCCGCCTTCAGCCGCGCGTTTTCCAAAAACGTCGTCCCCGTCTCCTCAATCTCCGGGAAATCCGGAAACGCCGTCGCATCCAGCACCTCGAAACGGTCGCCGATCATCGCCCGGATCTCGGCGGATTTGTGCGAATTCCGGGTGGCGATGATCAGGCGTGGCAACGGATGCATGGCCCTTCGCTAAACAGTCCCGACAACTCTGGCGAAAAAATTTTGAATAATCCGGCTTCCGGCGGCACTTATAGGGCGATGAAAGCAATCACCTGGCTCGCTTCCGTAACCGTGGGCGTCGCCGCCCTCAGCTCCTCCACCTTCGCCTCCACGCCCGAAGGCTGGTCCACCGATCTCGACAAAGCGTTCGAAAAGGCCAAGGCCGAGAAAAAGTCCGTGCTCGTCGAGTTCACCGGTTCCGACTGGTGCCCGCCCTGCATCGCCATGCGGAAGAACGTTTTCTCCAAGAAGGAATTCGTCGATGCCGCCTCGAAAAAATACATCCTCGTCGAGCTGGATTTCCCCAACGGCGACAAAGCCGTGAAGGAGAAAAACGTGCCCCACGCCGAGAAATACAACATCGACAGCTTTCCCACCGTCATCCTCTTCAATTCGGACGGCAAGGAGTTCACCCGCTTCTCCGCCACCGAATTCCCGAAGACCGACCTCTTCCTGGCCCACCTCGACAAGGCGCTGGAGAAAAAGGACCTCGATTGATTTCCGCGCTCAACTCAACCCAACCCCGCCCGGCATCACGCCGCGGCGGGGTTTTTTTGTGATGAAAACAGACGGCGATCCATCCCCGTTGCTTGAAAATTCTCGTCAGCTAACGAACCAGCGGCTAATGCAACTTCACCACCATGCCGGAACTTTTCAGAACCCTGCTCCTCGCCCATGTTTTCCTCATCAGCTTCGCGGATCTATCAGCCGCTGACGATGCCATCCGCAGTGTTCCGGGAATTTCCTATTACCCGGCTGAAACGAAGATCGAGGATCCCGAAAAACGCTGTGTGGTCGATTTGAAGATCCCGGCCGGCCAGCAGGGTTATGCGACGCTGGTGTGGTTTCACGGCGGCGGCCTAACAGGAGGCAATCGGGATTTCCCGCAGTTCGAAGGAAAAGACGTGGGGCTAATATCGGCAGGTTACCGCTTGTCGCCGCAGGTGAAATGCCCCTTGTTCATCGAGGATGCGGCGGCGGCGGTGGCGTGGACGGTGAAGCACATCGCGGAATATGGCGGCGATCCGAAGAAGGTTTTCGTCGGCGGCCATTCGGCGGGCGGCTATCTCGCGTTGATGGTCGGGATGGATCCGCAATGGCTGAAACCCCATGATCTAACACCCATTTCGCTTGCCGGGCTCATTCCTGTTAGCGCCCAGGTCACCACGCATTTCCACGTGAAGGAACTGCGGAGAATCCCCGGCCCGTCGCTGTTGCCCGTCATCGATGATTTCGCCCCGCTGCATTTCTCCTCCAAGGACCTGCCGCCGATCTGCCTGATCACCGGCGACCGGCGGATCGAGTTCAAATCCCGCGTCGAGGAGAACGAGCTGTTTTCCATCACGCTGAAAAACCTGGAGCATCCGGATGTCGAATTCCATGAACTCAAGGACCTCGATCACGGCACGGTGGTGAAAGGCGCGGCGGCGGTGATGCCGGTTTTCATCGAGCGGATTTCGAAATCGATCAGCGGGAGATGAAGATCGGACGGAGCGCGAAATTCATTTCGGCTTTCATTCATCCGGGATCGGGCGACAGCAGCAACTGGAAGAACAAGCCTCACTAGAATCGCGAAGACGGCGGCAGCTCTTCGTTCTCCTTTCGTTTCGATGTTCAATGTTGGGCGTTCGATGTTCGATGTTTTCTTCATTTTTCCCGGATGAATGAATGAAAGCCGAAAGGAATTTCGCGCTCCACAGCCCCCGCCATGGTTTTTCTTTTCATCGCGGACACGCATCGCCACAGTCCGCGTCCCTTTCCCGATCATGTCCGACGCCCGCAAACCATTCCCTTTCCGCGAATTCGAGCCCCAATGGCAACAGCGCTGGGAGGATGAGAAGACCTTCCGCACCCCCGGCCCGGGCGATGCGGATTTCGATGCCACGAAGCCGAAATACTACGTGCTCGACATGTTCCCCTACCCCAGCGGCGCGGGCCTGCACGTCGGGCATCCGGAAGGCTACACCGCCACCGACATCATCGGCCGCTACAAGCGGATGAAGGGATTCAACGTCTTGCATCCCATGGGCTACGACTCGTTCGGTCTGCCGGCGGAGCAATACGCGATCAAGACCGGCCAGCACCCGGCGATCACCACCGCAGCGAATATCGAGAATTTCCGCAGACAGTTGAAATCGCTCGGCTTCGGCTACGATTGGGACCGCGAGATCGCCACGACCGATCCGGAATACGTGCGCTGGACGCAGTGGATTTTCCTCCAGCTTTACGGTTCCTACTACTGTGAGGAAACCTGCAAAGCGAAGCCTGTTTCCGAACTCGAAGCGAAGGGTTACACCCGCGATCAGATCGACGACGTCCGTCTGGCCTACGTCGCCAACACGCCGGTCTGGTGGTCGCCCGACCTCGGCACCGTGCTGGCGAACGAGGAAGTCGAGGAGTGGAAATCGAAAGGCCACACCGTCGAACGCCGCCCGCTGCGCCAGTGGATGCTGCGGATCACGAAATACGCCCAGCGCCTGATCGACGAACTCGACACGCTCGATTGGCCGGAAGGCATCAAGCTGTTGCAGAAGAACTGGATCGGCCGCAGCGAAGGGGCGGAGGTGGATTTTCAACTCGACGGCCACACGGTCACTGTTTTCACAACGCGTCCGGACACGCTGTTCGGCGCGACCTACATGGTGCTCGCGCCCGAGCATCCGTTCGTTCCTGAAATCACGACCGCCGAACAAAAGGAAGCCGTTGAAGTCTATCAGAAATCAATTTCCTCCAAGTCCGACATGGACCGCGGTGATCTGAACAAGGACAAGTCCGGCGTCTTCACCGGAGCGTTCGCGACGAATCCCGTGAACGGCGAGGAAATCCCTGTGTGGATCGCGGACTACGTGATGATGGGCTATGGCACCGGCGCGATCATGGCCGTGCCGGCACACGACGAGCGGGATTTCGAATTTGCGACGAAATTTGCTCTGCCAATAAAATCAGTTGTAGCTCAGGCGCTTCCTCAAGCATTCGATGCTGGTGGTCCAAAGGGCTACGCCAACGGCACTAACACTCCGGTCGAGGTTGGGGACAAAATTTGGTATCTCGTGGAAGGTGTCGCCACTTGTGAATATGGAATTGCCGCAAACTCCGGCTTCCTCGACGGTCTCCCGACCATCGAAGCGAAGGCAAAGATGATCGACTGGCTTGAAGAAAAGAAAATCGGCAAGCGCCGCATCCAATTCAAGCTCCGCGACTGGCTCTTCTCGCGCCAGCGCTATTGGGGCGAGCCGTTTCCGATCATTTGGAAAGACGGCCACCATCACCCGATTTCCGAAAGCGAACTGCCACTCCTCGCGCCGCCGCTGGACGACTACAAACCGAGCGGCACGCCCGAACCCATCCTCACCAAGGCAACCGCGTGGGTCGAACTTTCCGACGGCTCCATCCGCGAAACCAATACCATGCCGCAATGGGCCGGCTCGTGCTGGTATTATCTGCGTTATTGCGATCCGACGAACACCGGCCGCTTCATCTCTAACGAAGCCGAAGACTACTGGACGGATGAAAAACCCGGCATGGTCGATCTCTACGTCGGCGGTACGGAACACGCCGTACTTCACCTGCTCTACGCCCGTTTTTGGCACAAGGTCCTTTTCGACCTCGGCCACGTTAGAACGCCGGAGCCATTCCAGAAACTCGTCAACCAAGGCCTCATCCTCGGCGAGGACGGCCAGAAAATGTCCAAGTCCCGCGGCAACGTGGTGAACCCGGACGACGTCGTTTCCGAATACGGAGCCGACGCACTGCGCCTCTACGAAATGTTCATGGGCCCGCTCGAACAGGTGAAGCCGTGGCAGATGAAGGGCGTCGAGGGCGTTTCCCGTTTCCTCGCCCGCGTCTGGCGCGTCGCGTTCGATGAGAACGAAGGTGAGATCACCGTTTCCGCCAAAATCCAGGATGTGCCGTGCGCCGACAAGGAACTGCTCCGTGTCGTCCACGAGACGATCAAGAAGGTCGGCGAGGACATCGAGAAACTCAGCTTCAACACCGCGATCTCGCAGATGATGATCTGCACCAACGCCTTCACCCAGGCCGAGGTTGTGCCTCTGAAGGAGTTCACCCAATTCCTCACCGTCCTCAATCCCTTCGCCCCGCACTTGGCCGAGGAGATCAATTCCCGCCTCGGCGGCACGACGATGCTGTCGGAAACGACCTGGCCCGCCTACGACGAGGCCGCGCTCGTTAGAAACGAGATCGAACTCGTCGTGCAGGTGAACGGTAAACTACGCGACCGCCTGATGGTTTCCAAGGACATCGACGAAGAGGGCGCGAAAGCCGCCGCCTTCGCCAGCAGCAAGGTGAACGAGCACCTCGACGGAAAAACCATCCGCAAGATCGTCTTCATCCCCGGCAAGATCTTCAACATCGTGGCCAACTGAAGCGGTCCCAACGGGCTTGCCAAATTCTAGCAAATCGAATTCCATCCCGTTATGGAATTCGAAGCCCTGAAGGCCGCGCTAGCCGCCACGCCCCACAATGTGCCGCTGCTGGTCATCGTGGGGAAAATGCACGAGGACCGGTTCGAGTTGGCCGAGGCCCGCGGCTGCTTTGACCGAGCGCTGGCGGAAGAGTCGGGCCATGCGGAAGCGCATCTCTGCATCGCCCGTTTGCTCGACCTCAGTGGCGAGACCTCGGAAGCGATCGTCCGCTTGGAATCGCTCTGTGACAAGCATCCAAAGTTCGCACCGGCCTGGCTGCTGCGTTCCCGCATTGCCATGGATGAGGGCGACGCGACATCCGCACGCAGTTTTTACGACACCGCCGTCGATCTCGACCGCACGCTCGCGGATGACGAACTGCTCCAAACCATCCTCAAGCCCGGCGGCAGCAAACGCATCGCCATGACTTCCGCCGGAACCTCGCTCCAGGAAACCGACGGCGATGATGAATTTCCTTTCGATGGCCTCGACGCCGTCGCCGCACGCGATCTCAACATCGAGTTCCGAGTGAAGGCGGACATGAAATTCGAGGACGTCGGCGGCATGGAAAAAGTGAAGGACGACATCCGGATGAAGATCATCCACCCGCTCAAGAACGCGGATCTTTTCGCGGCCTACGGCAAAAAGGCCGGCGGAGGCGTCCTGCTGTACGGCCCGCCCGGATGTGGAAAAACCCTGATGGCCCGTGCCACCGCAGGTGAGATCGACGCGGCCTTCTTCTCTATCGGACTCCATCAGGTGCTCGACATGTACATCGGCGAGTCCGAGCAGAAGCTTCACAAGATTTTCGAACTCGCCCGCAAGGCCGCACCCGCCGTGCTGTTTTTCGACGAAACCGACGCGCTCGCCGCCGACCGCCGCGACATGCGCCAATCCGCCGGCCGCAATCTGATCAACCAGTTTCTCAGCGAACTCGACGGCGCCCAAGCCAACAACGACGGTGTCCTCATCCTCGGAGCCACCAATGCTCCCTGGCATCTCGACGGAGCCTTCCTCCGCCCCGGCCGTTTCGACCGCATCATCTTCGTTCCACCGCCAGACGCCAGGGCGCGGGCGGAAATCGCCATGATCCATGCGAAGGGAAAACCGCTCGTCGATTTCGACCCTGCGGATCTGGCGAAACGCACCGACGGTTTCTCCGGTGCCGATCTCCGCGCCGTGTTCGAACTGGCCACCGAAGCCGCCCTCGGCGAGGCCATGCGCAAGGGCTCGCTTGTTCCTGTTAGCGGCAAGATGCTCGCGAAGGCCGCGAAGGAAGTGAAGCCCTCCACCCGCATGTGGTTCGAAAGCGCCAAAAACCATGCTCTCTACGCCAACCAAAGCGGCTTCTACGACGATGTGCTGGTCCACCTGGGATTGAAAAAATGAACGCCTCTCTAACACGCGCCCGGCAGCTCCGCGACCTGCACCGTCACGACGAAGCGGTCGCCCTGATCCACGCGCATCTCGCGCAGAATCCCGACGACCCGATGGCGTTTCTCGAACTCGCGATGAACCGCTTAGAAATCGAAGGTGCCAAATCCCTCGCCCTCGAGGACGCGCGGCGGGCCACCGGACTTCTGCCGGGCGAATCGTTTCCACTCGCCCTGCAATCGCGCATCCTTTCCTCACTGGACCGCGAAAAGGAAGCCCTGCCACTCGCCGATTCCGCCATCGCCCTCGATCCGGAGGACCCCTATTCGTGGAACTCCAGATCGCTCGCTCTTTGCGGCCTGCACCGCTGGGCCGAAGCCGAGGAAGCCGCCCGCCAGGCGCTCGCCCTCGACCCGGATGATGAAACCGGCTCCAACCTGTTAGCGCACACGTTGCGGCTGCAGAAAAAGCTCAATGAGTCGGAATCCGAAAGCCGCCGCCGCCTTGCCCGCAATCCGGAAAACGCGTTCTCGTTCGCCAATTCCGGCTGGTCCGCGCTCCAACGCGGGCAGGTGAAGGAAGCGGAGAACTTCTTCAAGGAAGCACTCCGGCTGGATCCTTCCATGGACTACGCGAAGGAAGGCCTCAAGGAATCCTTCCGCGCACGGTCCGCTTTCTATCGGCTGTTCCTGCGCTGGGTGTTCTTCATCCAACAGTTCAGCCAGAAGAACCGGATTGCCATCATCATCGGCTTGATTTTCGGATTCAAGATCGTCAAGGCACTCGCCGCCGCCGTCCACCCGCTGCTCGTGCTTCCGGTGGTGATTCTCTATTACGCCTTCCTGTTCGGCACCTGGCTTTCTAACGGCTTGGCGAATTTCCTGATCCTCAAGGACCCCGTCGCCCGCATGTCGCTTGACCGCGGGGAGAAAATCGAAGGTTTGACCGTCGGTTCGCTGTTCCTGGGTGGCTTGGTGGTATTCATCGCCGGCATGGCCGCGAGCCTAATGCCGGTCGCCGTCGCGGGAGGCGCGATGATGGTCGCCGCCATCCCGGCCACCCTGATTTTCACCAACTCATCCGTCGTCGGCAGGTTGTTGTTCGGAGGCTGCCTGCTTGCGATTCTCGGCCTCGGGGCGCATGTCGCCCTTGATGTCGCCGCCCACGCCAATCAGAAAGTGGGGATGGGTGAATCCGCTGGATCTCTCAGCTACGCCATCCTGATCGCATTCGGAACCACCTGGCTGAGCATGGTGCCCGCTCTCCATCAGAAAAAATCGGATTGATTCCACCTCCTCGTCAACGCCCCCTATCGCCGCTGTCATGAATCAACCGATCCTTCCTCCACTGGCGGCCTTCGCCGGCTTTCTTGTCATATCCTGTGAGACACAGAAACCCGCGCCCACGTATCAGGAAGTGATTTCCAAGTTAGAGAAGGACGCGCAGGGAGCCGTCTTCCCCCGGGTCATCAGCCCCGGTTGGAGCGCCTTGGGCAATGGCAAGCCGGAGATGGATGTGAGCGGCGTCAGCCGGGTATCGTATGTGAAAAATGGTTCTCCGAAGGACGTGGTCGAGATTTTCTATCATGGCCAAGACAACCACCGGATCACCACCGACGACAAATCCTCCGTCACCGTCATGGGACAAAAGGTGCAGACTTATGGTTCCGGCAACGAGATCGCCGCTTTCGCCACCCAGCCGATCCTGCTGACCGCTCCTAACGGAAAATCCGCCTACTACACGTTTCAGTTCAACAATGAACGCCTCTACAAATCCCGCGACATCCCGCAGTTCGGCTGGTGATCCCGAGGCTTCGATTTCCGCGTTCCGCACTCCCACATGAGGGGCCGGAATCAGGCAGCACCTGATAGAACGGGCTGAAGCATGGATTGGATCGCAGAGGCGAGCGCGGCGGCATCCGGCGCGGGAATCACCTGCAAAATTTCTTGGGGTGGCAGGCCGCAGGCCTCGGTGGCGATCACGGGAATGCCGCTGGCAAGCGCAAGCAGCGCGAGGCGGGGCTGATGTTCGATCCAGGCCGGGAGAACCAACGCCGATGCCGATGCGAGGTCACTCACTTGGCCGCGGGAGCAATCCAGTCCCATGAAAGGATCCGTTCTTCCCTCATCAGCCGGGCCGAGGAAACGCAGTTCCGCGTCGATGCCGGACTTCAGCGCGGCCGCCAGTTCGAATGCGCCTTTGCGGCCAAGCCTGGAAGCGGGGAAAAACAACGATGGCTTTCCGGCAACGGCGACGCGGGGCATCGGCGCAGGCATTTCCCATGGCACCCGCCAGGCGCGCGCTCCGAAATGAGCCGCCAGCGCCAGATGCGGCGTGATCAATCGTCCGGCGGCGGCGAGCGCTTCCCGCTCGGCCCGCAACAAATCCTCATCGGCACGGAAGTCGCCCAGTGTGGTGGATTGCGGGTTTGCGGCCTTCGCCTGGTCAAGCCGCCGTTGCAGTTCCTCCATCGGCCAGCGTTCTAACAATACATCAAAGCTGCGTCCGCCCAGCACCCCGAGCTGCCAAAGGTGTGGCAGCAGGTTCTGGGAAATCACCAAATGCCGGCACTTTGGATCGAGCCTGTTAGCATAAGTCCGCGCGATCTCCGCCTCGCCACGGAACAGGATCTTCTGCCTGAGCACTCCCTGAGCCGGCAAACGACGCTGATTCCATGCACGCCGCAGCGCTGCAAGCGTGGCATGGCGCGGAGTCATTCCTTCCGGTACGGACCACTGGTAGTTCGGCTTGCGCCACTTCGCGCCGTCCATCGGCGTGAACCAGCGGTCGCCGGGCCGCGAGTGTTCCGTGCACCAGCGGTCGAACTCGGGCCACCGCGCATCCAACAGAAACGCCGAGTGCCCCAGCGACGGAGCGTTTTCCTTCACTGCGGACGGATGACGGAAACAACCGGTGATGCCGCAGGTCAGGCAATCGCCGGACAGCAGCGGGCGTGGCGCGGGTAAGCACGGAGGTGCTGAAGTCTCCTTCTGCGGCGAATCCGAAAGCGCCCGGATGCGAACCACCAGTTCGGTCGCGGTGAGTTCCACCTCGATGCGCCATGGCAGGTGGCTGCGGAAGCGCAGATCGACGTAGTTCCAGAAAACCGTGGCATCCAGATCCTGCTCGGCCTGTGACCCCGGAACCACCCGCGAGTGGCCGTGGCGCTCGATGATTTCTAGACCCGCAGCGAGCGCCGCCTGATAGAGCAGGCCACTGAGCTGGCAAAGCCCGCCGCCGATGGCGGGAACGATGCAGCCTTCGCGCAGTTCGCGACCGGAAAGATACCCCTTGCGGCGGGTCGTCCGTCCGAGCTGCCTCCAGAAGCTCATCACTTTTCCCGGCGGCATTTCCAAGCCATGAAACGCTCGGGTGGCGATGCGCAGGTTCTCCACCTTTCCAGCCGTTAGGGGAAACTCCTCAGCACTCACCTCCCGCCACAAGGGAGCCCGCTTTTCGGCGGCCACCGGAGCGTCTATCAGAGCACTTGCCTTGTTGTAAATCGCGGGACGCCTGCCCATTTCCGCGATGCCCCGCCGCAGTTGGAACAGGCGGGTTTTCAGTTGAAAGGCAAGTGCCTGCCAGCGGTGGGGTGTTTCGCGTTGGGGTAAGTGTTGATCCATGGTCGCTTGAGCGCGGTCTGCGTTCTAAGACTTCATCCGCGGGCGTTCATTCATCGCGACTCAGTTGTCCGCTTGGGGAAACAGCCTGTGCGAAAGTCCCCAAATCTTGTCCGCTGCTGCCGCGACTTCCCTGAGGCGCGGTTCGAAAACGGCATCCGTCTGCTTCGAGCCGAAGGGCAACTCGACTTCCAGATAGCGTCCCTTTTTGCCTCCCGCATCTTCTGGCGGCGTGACGAGCGCCTCTAGCAGCATGGGGAAAGGGATCAGCCTTCCATCGAGATAAAACTCCCCGCGTTCATTCATGCGGAGCATGATGTTGCCGGATAAGGCGAGTTCGTAGCGCAACGTCCGCATGCCCATATCTGAAGTCCCGCAGTGCAATACGGCGATACGATCCCGGGACAGCGCGATGACGTATCCCCCCTCGAAGCCGCAAGTACAGTCGTTCCACGTCACTGGAACCAGGTTGCTGTATCTCTTCTGGCATTGTGGAAATTTCTGGCGGATCTCACGCCATTGTTTTGGGGTGAGAGTGACGGTGCCGAGCGTCTGGGTTTCCTCGACCTGTTCCTCCGTGAGTGAGACGACGGAATGAGGGGATGTAACTTTTCCGGTTTTCCGGTCCACCGGAGTGCCATCGGCGAGAACAAGCGAGGAACTTGTGATGAGCAATGCCAAGAGAAGTGAGAGTGATTTCATGATCGTTGGTGGTTTAGTTAGATAAATCAATTCACCTTGTACTCGGCGCGGACGATGGTGATGATGTCCTTCTCGTAGGAGGAAGTGTCGTTGTTGCCCTCGGTGGAGGTCTCGGTGGAGTTGGCCGGATTGATGTTGATGATTCCCATGGAGGAAAAAACGAGCGGTCCGATGTCGGTATTGCCGGCCGAGCGGAGAATGTTTTCGGCGCGGCTGCGGGCGTCCTTGGCGGCTTCCGCCAGCATCTCCAGCTTCAATTCGCCGAGACGGGTGTAGTAATAATTCGGTGAGTTGGACGTCACGAATACGCCTTGCTCCAGCAACGAGGTGATCTCGCGCGACGCCTTCTCGATCTGCGGTACGTTAGGAGAACTCACGGACACCACCTGAAAGGCTCGGAAACCGACGGACCTGCGGGTTTCCGTCCTAACGGGAACGGTTGTGCCGGGAAGCACCTTGTCCTCACGCACCATCTCGAACTCCTCGGTGATGTTGGCGGACTGGGTCTTGATGTCGTCCGGCTTGATGCCTTGGGCCTTCAAGAATCCGACCACCTTTTCGGTCCCACTCTTGAGAGAGACATAGGCGGCGGTGCGGTCGCCACCCTTGCCCTCGATGGTGGCCGACCACTGGATGAGGTCGGAGACGATCCGCTTCTTGGCGGAGCCGGTGATGCGGATGTTGTTCTTGTCCGGTTGTTTCCTAACATCCCGCCAGGTGGCGGCGGCGATCCAGGTGGAACCCGCAAGGCCCAGCGCGAGGGCCAGGGCGGCAAGCGGGGGCAGGCTGATGCTGCGGACGGTGGGTTGCGAAGGGTTGTCGTTGCTCATGGTCGTTCGATGTTGGGGTGGTGGACGACGGGTGGAATTTGTCACCCGTCATTCAGCAGATGCGGAATTTTCCCACGAAATGGATCAGGGAAAATTCGATCCACGGAATTTCTTATGGCAGGGACCGACCTCCGGGCGGACCGTGAGAATGGGAAGCGAATGCCCTCCCATGAACGGCTTTCAATCACCTCATTGCCGAGACCATTCAGCTCGCATTCGCCAGGACCGCCCGGTATGCCGGGCGAGCGTTAGCGAGATCCTGTCAATCGCGAAGCGCATCCCGCATGGCCGGAGGCAACTCGGTCCCTGCCACCGTTGTTTTGAAGTCAGCGGTCCGATTTGCCGGTCGGCTGCGGGAATAACTCGTGCCTGAGTCCGATCTGGTCGGCGGCGGAAGCGATTTGCCGGAGCCGGAACTGGAAGACGTTATCCGTCGGTTTTGCGCCGGCGGGTAACTTCACGCTCAGCCGGTATGGCACGTTCTTCCCGAGCGTTTCATCGTCAGGCGGTGCGGCGAGTGCCTTGAGTAGCATGGGATAGGGAACGAGTTTTCCGTCGTGATAGAACTGGCCGCGTTCGTTCATGCCCAGCGAGATGGTGGCGTCTTTGAAAAGCCCGGCGCGCACGGATTCGACGGTCGCGTAGGTACCCGCCAACTTCTCGAGTCGCGCCTTCTCTTGCCGCAGTCTCTCGATTTCCTCGGCGTAGCGCTCCTGATTCGCCACTTCGTTTTTGACCTTGTCCAGCAGGGCTTGGTTCTCGTTACGGAGTGCTTCGAATTCCGCGGGAAGCTGCGCTTCGTTCGTACTCATCCCGCGGATCTCGCCGAGCATTTTCTGGTTGGATTCGAGAAGGCCGGAGAGACGTTCCTTGTAATCGACGAGCGCGAGTTTTTGTCGGTCCAATTCCTCGTTGGCGTTGAGCGCGCGTTTCATGCCGACGGAAGTTCCCACCGCACCGAGAATCAGCGCAACCAGTAGCGCGGCCCCCGCGAAAACCGGCCCGCGATGGCGGCGGGTGAAGCGCAGCATCAGATAGGTCATGCTCGGCGGGCGGGCCTCGACCGGCTTGTGTTGGAGAAAGCGCAGCAGATCCTCCACCATCGCCCCTGCGGACTCATAGCGGCGGGCGGGCTCTTTTTCGAGAGCTTTAAGGACGATCCAGTCGAGATCGCCCCTGAGGGTGCGGGGCGAAACTCCGGGATGGGACAGGCGGGCCGGGCCGGGCCGTTCTAACGATTCGGCCAGCCTCGCGCTTGGCTTGGGCGGCGTGACTTCGCGGATCAGCCGTTGCATTTCGGCGTAGCCCGCGCTGCGAAGCTGGTCGCCATCAAGCGGCGTCTTACCGGTTAGAAGTTCATACAGGATGACCCCGAGCGAATAGATGTCGCTGCGGGTATCCAAAGCCAGCTCATTGAGTTCCGCCTGCTCCGGGCTCATGTATTGAGGCGTGCCGATCATCCGTCCGTATTGCGTGAAGATCGTTTTCTCCGTGAGTTCCGTCCCGATGGCCTTCGCGATTCCGAAGTCGATCACCTTTACCACCGGCTTGCCATCGTGGAGCGGGACCAGAATGTTAGATGGTTTCAGATCCCGGTGGATGATGCCTTTCTGATGCGCGTGCTGCACGGCCGCGCACACATCGATGAAAAGCTCCAGCCGTGCCTTGATGTCGAGATTGCCCTCGGTGCGGTATTTCGTGATCGGCACTCCCTTCACCACTTCCATCACGAAGTAGGGTCGCCCGCTTTCGGTGGTTCCCGCATCATGCACCTTGGCAATGTGCGGGTGGTCCATCAGGGCCAGCACCTGGCGCTCCACTTCGAAGCGGGCGATGATTTCCTGGGAGTCCATGCCCGGCTTGATGATCTTGAGCGCCACCTGCCGCTTCACCGGCTGGTTTTGTTCTGCCAGATAGACGGTGCCGAATCCGCCCTCGCCGATCTGTTGGATCAGCGTGTAGCGCCCGATCGTGTCGCCTTTCTTCTCTCCGGGAAGTTCGCGCCAGAGGGGATCGGCCAAAGGTTCCATGAAAGTCTCTGCCGCCAAATGAGCGGTGATCAGCGAACCGATCTCTTCCCGCAGCGCCTGATCGCCTCCACACGTCTCGTTCAGATAGACGGCGCGTTCCTGTGGGCCTGGGATTTCCAAAGCTGCCTGCAGGATGATTTCCGGAGTGGGTGGATGGGGCACAGCTTGGTTCCTGGTGGAAGTTCGAGACCGTCGTTGACCTGACACCAACCTATGCGGAAGAACCCCGGAGAAAGGATCAAATAATTCCATCAAGCATCCCGTTTCAGCTCCCGGAACAACCAGGCCCGCGCAAAAATCCAGTCGCGCTTCGCCGTGGGCGTCGAAATCCCGAGGGCCTCGGCGGTTTCCTCGATGGTCATCCCGACGAAATAACGCAACTTCACGACTTCCGCCTTGCGCGGTTCGATCCGGGCGAAGCGATCGAGGATTTCATTGATGGCAAGAATTTCGTCATCCTGCGCGGAAGGAACGGCGATGATGTCCTCCGAGAACCCGGTCCGCTGCAATCCGCCTCCATGCCGCACGGCCTTCCGATGCCGCGCACGGTCTATCAGGATGCGGCGCATCGCTTCGGCGGCGGCGCAGAAAAAATGCTTTCGGTCCTCCCACTGGGGTTCGCCGGGCGCGAGCTTCAAGTAGGCCTCGTGCACCAGAGCGGTCGCCTGCAGGGTATGCGCCTCCGCTTCCTGTCCCAGGCGCCAAGCCGCCAACTTGCGCAGTTCACCATAGACGAGCGGAATCAGATCCTCCGCCGCTTGTCGGTCTCCCTCGCACGCCGCATTGAGGATGAGGGTCACGTTATCGGCGTTTATCGTCATTCCGCCTTTCTCGTTTTCCCAAAGCGCTTGGCAATTCTAAAATGGCGGCCCCGTCTCGGTTGCGTTTGCAGCTACCCCCGTGTCGGCTGGGTTAGCAACGGATCGCCGAAGAACGTGTGAAGGCTTTCCATCAGGTCAGTCGCCCTCGCCACCCGGCGAATCTTGCTGAACTGCTCTAACAAAGAGTCCGCCCGGTATTCCTTCCAGTTCCTCAACGAGCGCCTTTGCAAGACCCGCGAGATCCGGCGATTCTGCCGATGACCGACTGTTCCAAGACCGCGGCGGACGGTTGGGAACCGTGCGCCGGATCCCCGACAAGGCCATGGAACATTGATTGTTAGATCATCCTGTCGACCTTCCTCCGATTCTTTGATTGACGGAGGGATCCCCGGTTGGGATTGTTAGTCGTGAAAAATCCTAGGCATTCGAATCCAGCAGCAAGGACACACATCGTGGCACCCCTCCTCGGCATTTCCCTGCTGCTATGGATGGCGGACGGCGCATCACTCGCCGCGGGTGTTTCCGCAGGCGACCAGATTGAACTGCTGGAAACGAAATCCGGTCGGAAATACGAGCAGGTCAAGGTCCGGGAAGTCTTGGCGGAAGGTCTGAAAATCATGCATTCTTCGGGCACCACGACGATTCCCGCATCCGAGTTGCCGCAGTTCGCGTCCACATTCGCCACCACGATACCCGCCAAGCCGATCCAACCGGAAGTGGTCGCAGTCCCCCAGAAAACCGCTGAACCCGCATGGATTCCGGCATCTCCCTCCGACGTCGTCGCTTGCTCGTTGTTCGTAAGTGTCACCAAAGGAATCCACACCAACAACGCGGAGGCCGCTTGGGAAGGAACGGCATTTCTCTGCAATCACGGACCGGTCACCTACATTTACAGCAATGCCCATAATTTCAACGGGGCGGTCGAGTTCATCATCAAGGATGCATCCGGCGCGAAATACGATGATTTCGCCTCGGTGGAAATCGCGGCGGATGGATCGGGCTATTGGAAGGAATCGGGGCTGGGCGGCGATATTGTTAGAATCCGGTTGAGGAATTTCCGGCCCAAGGCGCTGACCATGGATCCGACTCCGCTCACCGCCGCGAATGCCAAAGGGCGCAACATCCTGGTCACCGGGAACACCGGCGGTCTCGGAACCATCACCCAGTTAAAGGGGGTCATCACGGACATCGCGCCGGACTACATCGTGAAACACAACGCGGCCACCGAACAGGGCAACAGCGGCAGCCCCATCGTGGATACGGCGAGCTTCAAGGTGTTAGGAATTCTTACCTGGGGCGGCCGGTTGCCGGATGCGCTGCAGACGATCTGGGTGAAGCAGCCCGACGAAGTTCGCGAGGGGTTCAAATCCGGTGCCGGTCTTGCCACGGTCCAGTTCGTTCCAACGACATTCGAGCAGCTCCAGCGGCAAAAGGCCGTGCTGAACCAGTTAATGAAAAACGTCCGGCTTTTCGGTCTGTTGGACACGCTCGTCCCCGCCAAACAAGGGATATTCGTGGATAAGAACGCGGTGGTGATGGGCGATTATACCGTGGACGACCTGCTCGCCGAGTCCGCGAACCACCCGGTAGTCGCGGAATTGGTGGCACTCGACAGATTCCTCAAATCCAAATCCACGGGTGCGATCAGTATCAACAACCAGGACATGCTGAAGAAGTACATCGCCACCTATCAGAAATGTATTGCCCATATTTCGGCGCAGCGGAGATCGCTTGAAAACACCCAGGCGGCGACCTTTTTCATGAAATGTCACCTTCGGCAGACAAGGATCATCGACATTTGCAAGGCCTACGAAGCATTGAGCAACCGCAGCTTGGCGTGGTACCAACAGCAGCGCGGTACCGGCGGCCAGGCCCTGCCTTTGGAGAAACGCTTCCGTCTGCCCGCCATGCGCAGCGGCTTGAACGGCCTCGGCCTGAAGGAATGAGGCGACGCCGCAGGGTCTGGACCGGATCGTTTCGATGGAATCGACGGGAGATTACAAGACACCGCCACCCGCTTGTCGTGGGATCTGAGAATGGTTAGCTTGGCCGGTTCCACCCTGAGCGGTCCGCTCCAACAGCTCCCAGTTTCCGTTCCAATCGGAATACTCCATGGGCCGGAATGTTTTCTTGTAGTCGTAAATGCTCGGCTGTGCGGTGGCGTATCCCGGATAAAGCCAACGCTTGCCTTGGGATCCGGCCCAGCGGATTTCCTCCAGAAGAGTCAGTGTTCCGAGACCGCGACGGTGCTCGGCGGGATCGAAAATCGCATACACACTCGAGACGGACTCGATGTCCACATCCAGGTAGCTAACAGCTAACAATCTTTCGTCCAACCGGACTTCCACGTTCAGACAAGTGCAGGGCAGCCGGTCGGGAACGGGCGAAGGAATGAAGTCACGAAGCGATTCCGGAACGTTCGTGGTGAAGCGCTCGCGATGTTTCAGAAACAGGGCCTCGCGTTCGTCATCAACCACCGCAGGCAGGATGGAAATCACCACGTCGTTGTTTCGTTTCAGGATCCGGCGCTGGCTTTTGCTGAGCGAGAAATCCGCCAGCGGGATCCGCAGCGGCTGGATCACCTGAATTTCGCCATTCTCCGCTTCCGTCCGGCTGTAGCGGAAAAAGCAGTCGCCGAAATGCCGCCAGCCATCCGCCCAAAGCCGATCCATGAGGCCAGGCGGGGCATAGTCCAGTGTCCCGAATTCATCAATGGCTGGAGAGGTATCCATGGGTTCCGGAGCCGAAGATGCCGGAAATTCCCATGCATCAGAAGCCGGATTCGCCGCCCCTTTCCGAAACGCATCGAAGCACATGAAAATCCCGCGCGACAGCGAACTGGTGAAGGTGAACCGTGCGGGGAACCACATCATCGCGCCGGGGCGACTGGTGTGGAAGGCGGAAGGTATCGTTAGCTACGGCACGTGCCCTCTGCGGCTCGGCCGGATATGCTCCCGGAGGCGCTTGTTTCTTGCATTTCGGAGGGAATCCGGGCAAATGGTGCGGGTTAACGCCCAACACCTAACAAACTACTCCGACATGTTCTCCAAACTCCACCTCATCCTCTGCGGAACCGTGTTTGCCTTCGTATCGGGACTTTCCGCCGTCGCCCAGCCCCCGGCCGAAGCGCCTGAAGCCACTCCGGCGGAAGAAGCGCAGAACAACGAGTTTGTGAAGCTCGTCGAAAGCATCAATTGGAAGACGGACGGCACCGGTGGGCTTGGCAGCCACGCGACGCTCAACGTTCCGACGGGCTACCGTTTTACCGGCACGGAAGGCACGGTGAAACTGATGGAGGCATTCGGAAACCTGACCAACGGCAGGGAGCTGGGTTATATTTCCCCGCTCGGCATGGACTGGTTCGCAGTGTTTGAATTCGACGACGTCGGCTATGTGAAGGACGACGAGAAGGACAAGCTCGATGCGGACAAGATCCTGGAGCAAATGAAGGAAGGGCAGGTGCAGGCCAACAAGCAGCTCGCGGAGCAAGGCATGTCCACCCTGGAAGTTCTGGGCTGGCAAACGCCGCCATTTTACAACCCGTCCACTCACAATCTGGAATGGGCGATCCGCCTGCGCAGTTCGACCGGCGGCGAGGTGGTCAACTACAAGACCAAGATCCTCGGCCGCCGCGGGGTGATGGATGTGGTGCTCGTCTGCAGCGAGGAGGAAATGCCAACGGTGGTGCCGGAATACCAGAAGCTGCTCACCGGCTTTGCCTATAAAAAGGAGGAATCCTACGCCTCGTTCACCAGCGGTGATAAAATCGCGGAGTATGGTTTGACCGGCTTGATCGTGGGTGGCGGGCTGCTGGTCGCGGCGAAATCCGGTTTGCTCGGCAAGTTGCTGAAGCCCATCATCATCGGAGTGGTCGTGGTCGGCGCGTTTTTGAAGCGCATCTTCGTGGGGAAAACCAAGGAGTCGATCTAATCGGAATCCTCGATGCCGGCTTTCGTTGAGTTTGCCTTGGTGGCGATCGCGCTTTACCTCTGGGAGTCCACGCTATGGCTGCCGCTGCGTGGGATAGCGCTGAGAAAACGTTGGCTCGGGAACCATTGGAAGGCGCTGGATCCCGGAAGCTTGCTCGCCACACGGGAAATCGGCTTGGTGCCGATGCTGCCGTTTCCGCCGGATGTGGGATTGGCCCCTTGCCAGTCCCCTCCCCTTTTCGCGGATGAAAACGGGCTTTGCCTGATGACGGCAGACGGACGGATCGAGGGTTTGGAAGGCATCGGCTGGGAAGATCTGAAGGAGGAGGCCCATCACCTGCTGGTCGGTAATCGGAAAATCCGGATCACTTCCAAGCGTTGCATCGAGGTGCTGCGGCGGGCGAAACAGCGGGGAGCCACGCCAGAATCGGCAGCCCGTGAGGCGATGCGCTTGGCGATGTCACCCGCCAGAGCGCGTCGGGAGTGGAAACGTTGGATATTGGTTTCCAGTTCGTTGCGGATTTATGGGCCGGTTTTGGCTTTGGGATTTTTTGTCGGATTGCCACTGTGTTATGTGAAAATGGGCAATCTGCCGACATTGGTTTTGGCTCTTTGGCTGTGGTGTGTGATGGCTTGGACGGCCTGCCATTTGTGGTGGCTCGGCAAGCGGGTGTATCCCGGCGCAAGATCAGCGCTGCGGACGGATGCGCTGCTCGCGTTGCTGGTTCCCTTTCACGCGATGCGGGCCATGGAGATTGCCTCGGTGCATGCCATGGGGACGACTCATCCGGTGGGATTGATTTTGTCATCGGGGGATCTAGAGAACCCGTGGCTCGGAAAGTTCATCCGGCGGGTGCTGCATCCCATTCCTGGCGTCACGGGAGATGCACGGCGGGCGTTCGCCCTGCGACCACCGCTCGTCTGTGCGCTCGCGAGGAGTGGTCGGAAAATCGAGGATTTCGACACGGTTCCGGATCGCTCATCAGACGCGGAGGTATCGAGCTACTGTCCTCGCTGCCACGGGTTATTTCTCGTCGGAGTGGAGACCTGCGCGGACTGCCAGGGGATGAAGTTGCGCAGCTTCAAATAACCGGAGTTTCAGAAACCGCCTCGCGTTCCAGCTTTTCCAGCCAAACGACCAGCATCGCGAGGTCGGCGGGGGTGATGCCGGGGATGCGGCCGGCCTGGCCGAGGGTGGCGGGGCGGATCTCGGTGAAGCGGACTTGCGCTTCCTTTTTCAGGCCGCGGATGGTGGCGTAGTCGAGGTCGGCCGGGAGCTTTTTCCCCTCGTTTCGGGACATCCGGTCGATCTGGGACTGCTGGCGTCCGAGGTGGCCTTCGTATTTGAAATTCGTTTCGATGAGGGGCCAAAGTTCCACGTGGAACTTTTCCTGCAGTGATTCCGGCAAGGTGGTCCACGAGTTTTCGTTGCGGCGGAACCATTGGTCGAGCTTGACGCCTTCGTGGACAGCCTGGCGAACGAAGGTTTCGGCCTCGGTGAGACCGGCGAGTTTTTCCTCGACCCGGCGGACGCGCTCGCCGCTGGCGAGGCCGATTTCGGCGGCTTTCGGAGTGAGACGGATGTCGGCGTTGTCTTGGCGGAGGAGGAGCCGGTATTCGGCCCGGCTGGTGAACATGCGGTAGGGTTCGGTGCAACCGCGGGTGACGAGATCATCGACCATCACTCCGAGGTAGGCTTCGTCGCGGCCGAGGATGAATTCGGGTTTGCCGAGGGCTTTGAGGGCGGCATTGGCCCCGGCAATGAGCCCCTGCCCTGCCGCTTCCTCGTAGCCGGAGGTGCCGTTGATCTGGCCGGCGAAGTAGAGGCCTTCGATTTGCTTGGTTTCCAGTGTCGGGCGGAGCTGAGTGGGCGGGCAGTAGTCGTATTCCACGGCGTAGCCGGGGCGCAGGATCTCGCATTTTTCCAGCCCGACGATGGAGCGGAGGAAATCGAGCTGCACCTCGTAGGGCAACGACGTGGAGACGCCGTTGACGTAATATTCCAGCGTGTGGCGGCCTTCGGGTTCGAGGAACACCTGATGGCGTTCCTTCTCCGCGAAACGGACGACCTTGTCTTCGATCGACGGGCAGTAGCGCGGACCGACGCCCTCGATCACGCCGCAATACATCGGGGATTGGTGGAGATTTCCGGCGATGATCTCGTGGGTGCGGGGGTTGGTGTAGGTGATCCAGCAGGGCATTTGTTCCACGTGGAACATCGGGTCACCCCATGGGTTCAGGGTAAAGATGTCGTTTTCGCCCTTTTGCAGGGTGTCGGCCATGAAGCTGAACTTAGGGACCGGGGAGTCGCCGTCCTGGCGTTCGCATTTGGAGAAGTCGATGGAGCGGGCGTTGAGGCGGCAGGGGGTGCCGGTTTTAAAGCGCTCGACCTCGAAACCGAGGCGTTTGAGGGATTCGGAAACCATGGAGGTGGCGTCGCCCATGCGGCCGCCTTTTTCGTTTTTCAGGCCGACATGCATCAGGCCGCCCATGAAGGTGCCGGCGCTGAGGATGACGGATTTGCCGGCGATTTCCATGCCGAGCGAGGTGGCGGTGCCAATGACGCGGTCGTTTTCCACGAGGATGTCGGCGACATTTCCTTGATGGATCTCGACGCCGGGCATGGCTTCGAGTTCGCGCTTGATGCGGAATTGGTAGGCCTTCTTGTCGCACTGGGCGCGGGGGGCGCGGACGGAGGGGCCTTTGGAGGCGTTGAGCATCCGCCATTGGATGCCGGTGGCGTCGGTGTTGAGGCCCATGATGCCGCCGAGGGCGTCGATTTCGCGGACCATGTGGCCCTTGGCCAGTCCGCCGATCGCCGGGTTGCACGACATCTGGCCGATGGTGTCGAGATTCTGCGTGAGGATGGCGACCTCGGCACCGAGCCGGGCGGCGGCCATGGCGGCTTCGACACCGGCGTGGCCGGCACCGATCACAATCACATCATAGGTCTTGGGAAATCGAAACATCGTGGGACGCGCACTGTAGTCCAACGCGACCGACGCTCAAGCTCGGAAACCCCGATGTTCCACGTGGAACAATTTCACTCCGGGCGATCCAGAATCCCGGACGATGCCCGTGGCAGCAAATCTTCCAAGGTGAACTCCAGCCGCTCCGTGCGGTTGGCCAACATGACTTTGGGAACCCGGAACTCCGCCAGCACTTGGCGGCAGGCACCGCAGGGTGAAATCGGAATTCCAGTATCCGCCACCACGGCGACCGCGAGAAACTCACGGACGCCCGCAGCCACGGCGGCTCCGATGGCGACCCGTTCGGCGCAGTTAGTCAGGCCGTAAGAAATGTTTTCCACGTTGCATCCGGAGAACACCCTCCCGTCGGCGGCCAGGAGCGCGGCACCCACGGCGAAGTTCGAATACGGCGCGTAAGCTGCTTCCCTCGCCCGCCATGCGGCTGCCACCAAGTTGTCCCATTCCATTTCCAAAAACTACCTCCCGATCCTCCTTCCGGAAATGAAAAAACCTTTTACAAAGCAGGATTTTACTCTAGCCGCGCCCCAAAAAATCCACAATTCTCCCCCCGTCATGAACCGTTACCTGCCGCTTGTCCTGATCGCGGGGCTACTCATCGCATTTCGCATCGTCGGCAGCGCTTTCCCCGAGTCCCTGCCGAATTTCCAACCGCTGGCAGCTGTGTTCTTTTGCGGTGCGCTGCTGGCTCCGGGCTGGCGCGGATTTGCGATTCCGTTCGGGATCTGGTCCATCACTTTCCCGCTTGGCGTCGGCCATGTGGCCAACCCGCTGGATTTCGCCAGCACTCTTCTTGCGTTGGTGATGATTTACTTCCTGGGCAAGGCCCTGACCCATCGAGGGATTCCCATCCTGTTGCTCGGTTCTGCCGCAGCCGCCGTTGTCTTTCACATCGTCACCTGCGGGGCTGCCTGGATCACTGATCCTCTCTACTTGAAGAACTTGGAAGGCCTTTTCCAGTCGGTTTGGTCCGGACCGGTTGGCAGCAAGATTCCTTCCTGGATTTTCCTGCGAAACCTGACCGCCGCAAACGTGCTCTTCACGGGGATCTTCGCGGTTGCACAGCTTCGTTTGCCCAAGTCCTCGGTGCAGGTTTCCGGAACCGCCTTCGCGAAATAACCTCCCCATTTTTCTTCCCTCTCTTCACCGCCAATCATGACCAGCGCCAGTTCCTCCAGCCTTGATTTCGCCAGCTCGCCGATCAACCAATCGCTCACCCCGCAGCGGAAGATCGAGATCTACACCCAGATGGTCCGCATCCGCCGGTTCGAACAGGCCGCGCTGAAATACTACAACGGCGGTAAAATGACAGGATTCCTCCACCTCTACATCGGTCAGGAATCCGTCGCGGTTGGCACGATTTCCCTCGGTGGCGAGCACGATCATTTCATTACCGCCTACCGCGATCACGGTCACGCACTCGCAGTCGGCATGGGCATGAACGAGTGCATGGCGGAAATGTATGGCAAGCAAACCGGCTGCTCGAAGGGCAAGGGCGGCTCGATGCACTTCTTCGCTCCGGACAAGAATTTCTGGGGCGGTCACGGCATCGTCGCCGGGCAAACTCCGCTCGGTCTCGGACTCGCTTACGGATTGAAATATCTCGGCCGCGAAGGTTGCTGCCTCTGCTACCTCGGTGACGGCGCGGTCAACCAAGGAGCGTTTCACGAGTCGCTCAACATCGCCGCTCTCTTCGGAATTCCGGTCGTTTACGTCATTGAAAACAACGGCTACTCGATGGGCACTTCACAGAAGCGCTCGTCCGCCTACAACGGCTGCCTCGCCCAACGCGCCGAAGCGTATGCCATCGAGTGGGACGTGGTGGACGGTTCCGACGTTTACGAAGTCCGCGCCAAGGCCCACATCGCCATGGAACGCGCACGCAAGGAGCACAAACCGACGGTTCTGGAAATCGACACCTACCGCTACTACGGCCACAGCGTCGCGGACGCGAACCACAAGAAATATCGCACTCCCGAGGAAATCGAGGACTACAAAACGAACCACGACCCGATCATGGTCTTCGAGCGCAAGCTCCTCGCGGAAGGCGTGCTGAACGACGATCTCGTCAAGTCGATCAACGACGCGGCGAAATCAGAAGCCGCCGCATCCGCCAAATTTGCCGACGAGTCCCCTGCCCCGACCATCGCGGACATCAGCACCGATGTTTATTGGGAAACGGACAACAACACGCCTGCCTCGAAAATCGGCCATCACTTCTTCAACGACTGAGCCGGTCCCCCCTCACCATTTCTCGCAATCCAATTCCGAAATTTTTCCATGTCACGCACTCTCACCTACCGTGAAGCTCTCCGCGAAGGCCTCGATGAAGAACTCGCCCGCGACCCGAACGTTGTCCTGATGGGCGAAGAAGTCGCCCAATACAACGGTGCCTACAAAGTCACCCTAGGCCTTTGGGAAAAATGGGGCGACAAGCGCGTCGTCGATACGCCGATCTCTGAAGCCGGCTTCATCGGCATGGGCATCGGTGCCTCCATGCTCGGCGTGCGTCCGGTGATGGAGCTGATGTTCTGGTCGTTCCACTCCGTCGCCTTCGACCAACTCGTCAGCAACGCCGCCTGCGTCCGCTACATGTCCGGCGGTCTCTGCAATTGCCCGATCGTCGTCCGCGGCCCGGCAAATGGCGGTACAGGTGTCGGCGCGACCCACTCGCACATTCCGGAAGGTCTCTTCGCTGCCTTCCCCGGTCTTAAAGTCTGCGCTCCTGCCACCCCAGCCGACGCCAAGGGCCTGATCAAAGCCGCCATCCGCGACAACGATCCGGTCTATTTCATGGAGAACACCCTGCTCTACGGCAACGTCGGTGAAGTCCCGGATCCTGCAGACGGCGATTTTGTCATACCGCTCGGAGTCGCCGACATCAAGCGCGAAGGCTCCGATGTTTCGCTCATCGCCCACGGCCGCTCGGTGCTACAGTCACTCGCTGCTGCGGAAATCCTCCAGAGCGAACACGGCATCAACTGCGAAGTCCTCGACCTCCGCTCGATCCGCCCGCTCGACGTGGATGCGATCCTCAAGACGGTGATGAAAACCAACCGCGTTGTCCTCGTCGACGAGTCCAAGCCGTTTGGTGGTGTCTCGGCGATGGTCGCCATGCTCATCCAGGAACACGCCTTCGACTACCTCGATGCGCCGATCAAGCGGGTTTGTTCCATCGATGCCCCTTCGATTTATTCACCACACATTGAGCATGAACAACTTCCAAATCCCCGCCGGATCGTGGAAAAAGTTCTGACGCTCCGTTGACCCCAACCATGGAAAGCATTGGCATTCCGAATGATCATTCAAACCGTGCCGTCTTTTTGATTGCCAACGCCGCCCCGCTTCCTAGCATCTTCAATATGTTTCTGCGTCTATCCACCATCATCGCTGCCACAGCCATTGCTCTGAGTCTGAGTTCCTGCTGCTGCATGTAAAAATCCGAGTTCCCTTTCTTCCACTAACAACTACCTCACATGAAAAACCTCCTTCTTCTTGTCTCACTCGTCGCCGTTTCCCTCGGCTTTTCCTCCTGCTGCTCCATGTTCGGCAACCCGACCCAAAGCGCCGGTTACCGCACCGAAACCCGCCAGGTCAAAACCTGCCACTATGACATCGTGACCGAGGAAGTTTACACCCCCGGCGAAGGCGGCAAAGGCGGCATGGTCCAGACTATCGAGAAAAAGGTTCCCCGCTACAAAACCGTGACCAAGAAGGTCCGCATCCCCTGTGGCACCTGCACCCGCTATTACTGCCCGAAGAAGGATTGCTGCGGCAGCACTTCGGAATCCACCATGCGGATGGCCAGTGCCCAAGGTTCCGTCGGCAGCCCTAACATCGGCCTGATTCCTACCATGAAGCCGCTGCCACTCGGCCCGGTGGTGGTGACTCCTTGAGTCGATCTCCCGATCATTTTCCAAGCGCGGAGGAGTTCCAAGCTCCCCGCGCTTTTTTGTTTCCCAATCTCCCGGTAAAAAGGCTGGAAATACGCTGGCATTTTCCCATTCTCCCTCCGACTCCACTCCCTATCAAAAACATGTCTGTGAACATCGAAATGCCCAAACTCTCGGATACCATGACCGAGGGCACCCTCATCAAATGGCACAAACAAGTCGGCGATACCGTCGAAATCGGCGACATCCTCGCGGAAGTCGAGACCGACAAGGCCACCATGGAAATGGAAGCCTTCGATGATGGAGTCATCACCTCCATTTTAATCAAGGAAGGCGAAAAGGCGGACATCGGTTCCATCCTCGCCGTGCTCGATGGCGACTCAGCCGGAGCAGCTCCGGCTCCTGCCGCCCAAGCCGCCGCAGCGGCTCCTGCCAGTCCAGTTGCCGCCACCGCTGCTCCTGTTAGCACTCCGGCACCTGCCGCGCCACTGAACGGAGACCGCATCAAAGCCTCCCCCCTCGCCCGCAAGATCGCGGCGGAAACAGGTGTCAATCTTGCCGGTGTCATCGGATCAGGCCCTGCCGGCCGCATCGTGAAAAGCGATGTCCAAGGTGCTGCCAGCTCTCCAGCCAAGGCAACCGCAGCTCCCTCATCCGAAGCCTCCGCCGCCGCAGCTCTAGCAGCCTCTATCAAATCCAAAGCCGCAACTCCCTCCGCCTCCCCTGCCCCAGCGGCTCAGGCGATCAACCCGGTCGCCAAGGAAGGTGACGAACGCATCGAGTTGAGTTCAATGCGCAAGATCATCGCATCACGCCTTCTCACTTCCAAGGTCACCATCCCCCACTTCTACCTTCATTTGGAAGTGGATGCCGCGCCACTGATGGCCCTCCGCGCCCAGGTGAACGCCCAAGCCGAGAAGACCCACGGCAACAAATACTCCGTCAACGATTTCATCCTCAAGGCCGTCATCAACGCCGCCGAAGCCGTGCCTGCCGTCAATGCCTCCTTCGCCGGAGACCACATCGTGAAATTCAAGCATGTCGGCCTCTCGGTCGCCATCGCCGTGGAAGACGGTCTCGTCACTCCCGTCATCAAGCAGGCCGAAAGCAAATCCCTGCTCGCCATTTCCCGTGCGGTGAAAGACTTCGCCGTTCGCGCCAAGGACAAGAAACTCAAGCCCGATGAATTCGACGGCGGAACCATCACCGTTTCCAACCTCGGAGCTTGGGGCATCGAGTCCTTCGACGCCATCGTCAACCCGCCGCAAGCCGCCATCCTTTCCGTTGGTGCCGCCATCGAGAAGCCCGTCGTGAAAAACGGCCAGATCGTTCCCGGCCTGCGCATGAACCTCGGCCTCTCTTGCGACCACCGCGTCGTCGATGGAGCCGTCGGGGCTGCCTTCCTGGCCGAGATCAAGAAACTCATCGAACAACCCGCCCTGATGCTTCTCTGAGGCTTTAACGGCTGCTTCTCTCAATAGGTCCTATAGGTCTCATGCGACTTATAGGACCTCTTTCTTTGGAACCCCTCGCTTGCTCTTTTCTTGATGATTTCTTCATTTTTGAACCTATAAGATCTTCTTCTTCATAGTGGGCATAAGTCGGGAAAAGGACTGTTCCCCAGCTTCACCATGCGGGTTCCACGGGAAGAACAAGTTGGGCAACAAGCTGCATGACTTCCCAATGACCTCCGGATTTCCCGCCTTGATCAAGATTGCGCCCGGTCGTTCGGAGGTTATTCCCAGCCTTTTCCGAAGTTCTTCGAAATCACCGTGCTTGCTCGGAGGAAACGAACCGGATCACCCTTCCGTCACGTGAATCATTTGGTCATCACCGGAGGCAGCGGCGGCTTGGGACGGGCGGTCATCGATGCGTTCACCTGTCCGGAGTGGAATATCGCCGCACCAAGCCATTCCGAGTTGGATGCCACGGATTCCGTCGCAATCCGCGGATTTTTCGAGTCACGGTCGGTCGATCTTCTGGTTTGCGCGGCCGGACTCACGCGTGATGCCCTACTGTCTCGCACGGATGAAAGCACGTGGGACGAGGTGCTGGCGGTCAATTTCCAAGGAGCGGCGGACAGCGCCAATGCCGTCCTGCCCCGGATGATCGAACGGGGAACCGGCCACATCGTCTTTATTTCCAGTCAGTCAGCGATTCATCCACCCACCGGTCAAGCCGCCTACGCGACAGCCAAAGCATCGTTGCTGGGCCTCACCCGGTCCCTCGCCCGGCGTCATGGGGCCCATGGCATCCGGGTGAACGTGATCCTTCCCGGATTTCTCGAAACCGGAATGACCCAAACCGTTTCCGAAAAACGAAAAGCGGAAATCCTCGGTTCCCACCACCTCGGCCGTTTCAACACGCCTGCCGCCGTGGCCGGATTCATCCGCTTTCTCCATCACGGGCTGCCACATACGTCGGGACAGGTTTTCCAGTTAGACAGCCGCTGTCAGGAATGACCCGTTTATGGCGTTGCACAAATTTGACGGGATCCCTTGAATCACCGCGTTCAACGAACCGAACCTCACTACTAACCAGAAAAATCCTGATGAAAATCACCAAGAACAATTTCACGAACGAAGAAGTCATCCTCGATTTCCATGAATACGAAGGCTGCACCTTCACCAACTGCCGTTTCGTCGTGCTCGGCTACGGCGCGTTTGCGTTAAACCAATGCGAGGTCGTCAACTGCGAGTTCACCTTCGCCGGACCTGCCGCCAGCACCATCCAGACGATGTCAACGATCTACAACAACATCGGCGACCAAGGGAAGGCCCTCATCGAAGGAACCTTCGAAAGCATCCGTAACGGCGGCAACAAGCCAGCCTGATCGTTTCAAATCCTTTCCCCACGGGAGCCGGAAATCCTTCCGCCTCCCGTGAATTCTATCAAAACCCAGCGATGAAAACTCCGTTAGGAATTCTGGCCGCCACGTTGTTAGGAACCCTCTTGTCACCGGGAGCGGAGCCGGAAGCCCGCGAATTCACGGCCAAGGACGGTACCGTCGTGAAATACCGCTGGAGCGCCCCTGAGAAAATCGATGCGGGAAAAATCTATCCGCTCGTCCTTTTCCTCCACGGCTCTGGCGAACGTGGCGACGACAATAGCGCGCAACTCAAGCACGGCGTCCGAGCGATTCAAGCAGGCACGGCAAAACTCGGCCAGCCGGTTTTCCTCATCGCCCCGCAATGTCCCAAGGAACGCTGGTGGTCGCCAGTGGACATGGAAAAAATGCGCCTGTCCGCAGCAGGTCAGCCGAACGCCCTGATGGAGGCGGTGCTGGAATTAGTGGACGAAACCACCGCTACCCAGCCGGTCGATCCGAAGCGTTTTTACCTGACCGGCATTTCGATGGGCGGCTTCGGCACGTGGGATTTGTTAGGCCGTGTCCCGGACAAGATCGCCGCGGCGATTCCCATCTGCGGCGGTGGCGATCCCTCGCTGGTCGCGAAATACAAGGCCGTCCCGATCTGGGCATTCCATGGCGACGCGGATCCGATCGTCCCTGTGAGAACGACGAAAGAGATGGTTTCCGCGCTGGAAGAAGCTGGCGGTAAACCCAAGGTCACCTATTATCCCGGTGTGCAACATGATTCCTGGACGCAGACCTACGATGACCCCGAGGTGATCCGCTGGATGCTCGAACAACACCGTTAACAAGCGGCGGAAGGTTGGAAAATTTCCCCGAAGTTCCAACGACGGCAAGCTTGCGTGGCCACATCCGGGCGGTCATCTTGTTTTCGTGATACGTGGTTTTACCGGCATTTTCGCGGCAGTCCTTGGATTTCTATCCGTCGGCTCCGTGAGGGCGGATGACATTGTCGAAAAACCCGTTCAAGCCAAGGTCGTGGTCATTCCAGTCCACGATCAGATCGCGAAGCCGGTGCTCTACATCCTCCGCCGCGGGCTCAAGGAAGCCATCGAGCAGAAGGTCGATACCATCGTGCTCGACATGGAAACTCCCGGTGGCCAGCTCGACGTCACCTTTGACATTCTCAAGGCTCTCGAAAAATTTCCCGGCAAGACGGTGACCTACGTCAACCGCGAGGCCATTTCCGCCGGAGCAATCATTTCCGCTGGAACCGATGAGATTTACTTCGCGCCCGGCGCGGTCATCGGCGCGGCCGCTCCGGTCAATTCCGATGGTGCGGACATCGGCGAGACGATGAAGGAAAAGTATGTGAGCTACCTGAGGGCCCGCATGCGCGCCATCTCCGAAGGCAAAGGCTACCGCGGCGATGTGATCTCGGCGATGATCGACAAGGATTTCGAGTTCAAGATCGGGGACCAGGTGATCAAACCCGCGGGCAAGCTGCTCTCACTAACCGCCCAGGAGGCGATGAAAACCTACGGTGATCCGGCACAGCCTTTGTTAGGCAAAGGCATCGCGGACAACCTCGATGATCTGTTGGAAAAACTCCACGGCAGTGGCAACTACACGGTGAAGACTCTGGAAATCACCTGGTCCGAGCGAACGGCCCAATACCTGACGGCCATCGCGCCGCTGTTGATGAGCCTCGGCCTGCTGGCGCTTTTCATCGAGTTCAAGACCCCGGGTTTCGGAGTCTTCGGGATATCCGGCATCGTTTTGTTAGGCGTCGTTTTCCTGAGCCAGTTCGTCGCAGGGCTATCTGGCCATGAGCCGATGTTGTTTTTCCTGCTGGGGCTCAGCCTCGTCGCGATCGATCTGTTCTTCTTTCCCGGCACGCTAGTCCTCGCGATGAGCGGAGCCGTGCTGATGTTCGGATCGCTGGTGTGGGCGATGACGGATTTGTGGCCGAGTGAGCCGATTCCGTATTCCAGCGGTGTCTTTTTCGGACCCTTGGCGACGGTGATGATCGCCGTGATCCTTGCGGTGTTGTTTTTCATCGTGCTTTTGAGATTTCTCCCGCGTGGCGGGCTTTGGGGCCAAATGGTTCTGGACGCGGCCGTCGGTGGCGAGCCCGGTCTGGCCCGTGCCTTGGCGGGTGGCGGAACGGACGAACCTGCCGCGACGAGCTTGATTGGCGAAAAGGGATTTGCCGCCACCGCGCTTTTTCCGAGCGGTCAGGTGGAAATTGGCGGCAGGCGTTACGAGGCGCGGCTCTGCGTGGGGTACGCCGATGCGGGCACGCCGGTGAGGGTCATCGGGCTGGCGGAGTTCGGCCTAACTGTGGAGGTTCTGTCATGACACTTCTTATTCTGCTGTTCGCCATTGGCATCCTGTTGATCCTTGCGGAAGTCGTCGTGCCTGGAGGCATTCTCGGCGGCCTGGGTGCGCTCCTGATGTTCGGCGGTTGTGTCCGGGCCTTCATCGACTATGGCAGCATCGGCGGGATCATCGCGGTTCTAACTGCCTTTACCCTTGGCGGACTGGCGCTCTATATCGAATTCAGCATTCTCCCGAAAACGAAGTGGGGCAAGCGCGCCTTTCTCACCGCGCAGGTCACCGGTGTTTCCGCCGCTGTCGGCAAGGAGGCTCTTGACCTGATAGGAAAATCTGCCGAAGCCCTCACCCTGCTCTCGCCGAGCGGCTATGTCAGTGTCGATGGCGAGCGCTACGAGGCGTTTTGCCAATCCGGCCAGGTCCCTGCCGGTTCGGTTCTTGAAATCATCGGCGCGGACAATTTCCGCCTCATCGTCACTCTCCAGAATCCCAACTAACATCCCACGCTCATGCCTGATATCTCCACCATCATCCTTGTAGTCATCGCCATTGGCGGCCTCGTCATTTTCGGCATCATCATTTCCTTCTTCAGCGTCTGGCTCCGTGCCTGGCTGGCGGGTGCCTACGTCGGCTTCACCGATCTCGTCGCCATGCGTCTCCGCCAAGTGCCCTACGGCATGGTGGTCGATGCGCGGATCACCGCGAAAAAGGCAGGCATCGACATTCCCATCGACGACATCGAAGCCCACTACCTCGCGGGTGGAAATGTCATCCCGTCCATCCAGGCGCTCATCGCCGCGCAGAAGGCCGGCATCACATTGGATTGGAACCGCACCTGCGCCATCGACCTCGCCACCAAAGGCTCCGGAAAAAGCGTCGTTGAAGCCGTCCGCACCTCCGTTGATCCCAAGGTCATCGATTGTCCGAATCCCGCGTCCGGACGTTCCACCATCGACGGTGTCGCCAAGGACGGCATCCAAGTGAAGGTCCGCGCCCGCGTGACCGTCCGCACCAACCTCGACCGCTTCGTCGGCGGAGCAAAGGAGGAAACCATCATCGCCCGCGTCGGTGAAGGCATCGTCACCACTATCGGTATGGCGGAAAGCTACAAGACCGTCTTGGAATCGCCCGACAGCATTTCCAAGACCGTCCTCCACCGCGGCCTCGATGTTGGCACCGCGTTCGAAATCCTCTCCATCGACATCGCCGACGTGGATGTTGGCGAGAACGTCGGTGCCCAGCTTCAGGAAGCTCAGGCCGAGGCCAACAAGAATATGGCCCAAGCCCAGGCCGAAATCCGCCGTGCCGCCGCCGTGGCCCTTGAACAGGAAATGATCGCCCGCGTCGCGGAAATGAAAGCCAAGGTCGTCGAGGCCGAAGCCCAGGTCCCGCTCGCCATCGCTGAAGCCTTCCGCAGCGGCCACCTCGGCGTCATGGATTATTACAAAATGGAAAACGTCAAATCCGACACCCAGATGCGCACCAATATCTCGAAGAACGAAGGAGCCTAATCAAAGTACCTGGAGCCTCCTGAATCCATCTAACCAACAAACACATGGACTGGATTTTCGATCACCTCAACCTCGTCATCATCATCGGTGTCGTCGTCGCTTCCTTCTTAAAATCGCTCTTCGATGCCAAGACCAAGGAAGCCGACGAACCGGTCGATTTCCCGGATGCCGACGAGAGCGATGCGCCGGACAAAAGCTATCGGAAAATGCCACCGCCGCTGACCCGGACAGCTCCCCGTCCCAGCCAACCGCCACCGCTTCAGGGAAACTACTCCGAGATTCCCGGAGCGGCTGCAGCGGCTGCGGAGGAGGCGGCCAAGGTCCTCAAGCACCAGCACGATCTCGCCGTCCGTCTCCAACAGATCCGTGATACCAAGGCCACCACCACCGGCGGAGCCGCCGTGACCCGCGCCCGCGTCGCAGCCAAGGGCAAGGCCAAGACCACCATCGATGGTCCCCTCTCCCTCCGAGCCCGTCTCAAGAGTCCCGCCGAAGTCCGCCGGGCTTTCGTCATGCGCGAGATCCTCGACCGGCCTGTTGGTCTCCGTTGAATCAGATTACAAAGCTTCCTATTTCCGCAACCTGAGCTAGTCTCGACCCAATGAAACAGGTCAACGTCATCAATATCGACGATCCCGTTGGCAAGGCCGTCGGTCGCAGGCGTCCTCCGAATCCCCTTTGCACGAAGACCTTCACTATTCAGCGAGCGAACGAATGGCAAAAGTCCCTCCCGGTGAAACTCATGCCGAAGGGGATTTTCCGGTTCAAAAGCCACGAAGAAGCAGATCTATGGATGAGGGAGAATACCCGGGTGAAGGAGAACTAGTCTCCCGCGCTCCCACCCCGCAGGACCTGGCGGATCTCTGCCGGATATTGAATGCTTCGGGAACGCGCTATATCGTTGTCGGCGGTTTCGCGATCCGCGGTGCCGGATACGGCAGGGAAACCATGGACCTCGACCTCGTCGTCGCCACCGATCCCGAAAACGAGGCCAAGGTCTATAAAGCCCTCGAATCCCTCCCCGACAAAGTCGTCCTCGAACTCAAGCCCGGCGAGATCGCGAAATACACCGTCGTCCGTGTTGGCGATGAAATTTGCGTGGACCTCATGGCCTCCGCCAGCGGCATCGGTTACGAGGAAGCCTCGAAAGACCAGATCATCCGCATGGTCGATGGCGTCCCGATCCCCTTCGCCTCCCCTCGCCTGCTCTATCGGATGAAGGAAAAGACCCACCGCGAGAAAGACCGCGCCGATCTCCAGTTTCTCCGCGAGAACTATGCCGAGGAGATTTTTGGCAACGATGATCAGCGGTAAGTTCCGCCACAAACCCAAGCAATTTCATGCGTCATCGGCTCACAAGACAGGGATCCACGCTTATCGCGATCACTCCCTTGCTGGCCGCATTCATCTTGTCATCCTGTGGTCGAGGCGGTTTCTCCAAGAAGACGGAGAAGCGTTACGAACTTCGCCAGATCGAGGTTGGAACCTCGTTGGTCGAAGGACAGCCAATCGCCACCTTGCTGCTGCATTGCGCGGAAGGTGATTTCTATCTGACGTCCAGCGACATCCGGAAGCCCTCGGAAATCATCAATGTTTTCATTTGGATTCTTCCTATGGCCGCCGCCCCGAAGTCGTCCGGACACGAATCGTGCGAGGTGCAGATAGAATACAGCCAATACCATTCACGGAGCATGAGTGATCAGAGCAATCCTCCTCAAAAGAATCTCTGGTTCCGATTCAAGCCACATTCCAAACTCTCCCAACAGTTCTCGGTGGACGAATTCACACCGGGAACGCCGACCAACTTCACTTGCGAATTCAAGCAGAGCATGAATGCTCCACTTGTCTTTCAGGATCATCATTGGATTCAGACAAAACCGACCCGCACTTGGTGAACCCAGTGGACTGCCGCTCGTTCTTTTTGGAAAATTTAATGAACTTGCCCGAAGGTCTTGAAACGCTAAGTTTCCGCCGTTCATTCCCTCACCCATGTCCACCGTCTCCAGCATTCTCCAAGTCATCCTGTTGATCTTCGTGGTCGTGATGGGATTCAACCTCATCATTTTCGTCCACGAGCTCGGTCATTTCCTGGCCGCCAAGTGGCGCGGCTTGCAGATTGACCGCTTCCAGATCTGGTTCGGCGCGCCGATTTGGAAAAAAACCATCGGTGGCGTCCAATACGGACTCGGCTGGATCCCGGCTGGCGGCTTCGTCGCTCTGCCGCAAATGGCCCCCATGGAAGCGCTCGAAGGCGGGTCGCAGGGTGGTAAACCCCTTCCCGCCATCACCCCACTCGACAAGATCATCGTCGCCTTCGCCGGGCCGCTTTTCTCGATGCTGCTCGCCCTCGTATCGGCCGTGTTCGTTTGGCAAATCGGCAAACCCGCCGATTTCATCCCCACCACGCAGGTCGGGTTCCTAGTCCCGGATAGCCCGGCTCAGAAGGCTGGGCTCCAGATCGGCGACAAAATCATCGCCATCAACGGCGCGAAGGTGAACGGCTTCGCCGGATCGCTCGAATCCATCTCGGAAAACATCGTCCTCAGCCGCGGCAAGGAAATCCGCTACACCGTCCAGCGCGACGGAGTTGCCGAGCCGATCACCCTCACCTCCGGCTTCGAAACCGAGGAAACCCGCTGGTTCCAGCGCGGTGGCCTGCGCCAGGTCGGCATCATGCCCGCCGGCTCCGCCATCGTCGGCAGCGTCATGGCGAACAGCCCCGCGGCCGACGCCGGAATCACCAAGGGCGACAAAATCCTGACAGTGGACGGCATCAAGCTCCACAGCCTCCAACAGCTTTCCCAATACCTCCGCGACCAGAAATGGAAGACCGTCGAGCTGGGCCTGCAAACGGCCGACGGTGGTACCCGTGAGGTCGAACTCACGCCGGAACGACCCGTGAAACCCGCCGGGACCGATCCCATGGTCGGCATCCAGTGGGCCGATGCCGGTGAAGTGGACACGCGCATCGTCCATCCCGGTCCGGTGCGTCAGGTCACCGACAGTTTGAAAATGATGTGGACCACCATCACCAGCGTCATCGCGCCGGATTCCAGCATCGGGGTCGGTCACCTCAGCGGCCCCGTCGGCATTGCGAAGCTCCAATACCAGCTCCTGCAAACGGACGACGGCTGGCGGCGCATCCTCGCGTTCATGGTCCTATTCAACGTCAACCTCGCCGTTCTCAACATGATGCCCTTCCCTGTCCTCGACGGCGGTCACATCGTCCTCGCCATCCTGGAAAAACTCTTCGGCCGCCCGGTGAAAGCCAAGCCGTTGGAAATCCTCCAGACCGCCTGTGCGCTCGCCCTCATCTCGCTGATGCTTTTCGTCACCAGCAAGGACATCGGCGATAGCTTCGGTCACGCGAAGGAAAAGAACGAGGAAGTCGTCTTCCCGGCGAATTGACCCCACCGGATTCCGAATTGCTTCGGGCGAAACTTGGGGGTTCAGTGGGGCGTATGGAGCGCATCATGGATTCATCTTCAGCACCGGGAGTCGGGCGGCGGGCATTTTTAGGCGGCGTGTTCGCGGTGGCGGCGTCCGGTGGCGTGGTTCTCGGACAGGAGCCGAAAAAGGAAATCGCGCCGAAGATCCACGGCAACGCGCTGGTCTATCAGTTCAAGATCGGTGAGTTCGACGCGTGGTCGATCAGCGACGGACACATGCTTTTCCGCGGACCGCTGGACCTGATGTGGCCGCGCGAGGATCAGCCGCAGATGAAGGAATGGCTGGAAAGCCACGGCGAGCGGATGGACGGCATCCCGCTCTACGTCAACATCCTAGTGGTGCGGATCGGCAAGGAAGTCGTGATGTTCGACGCGGGATTCGGTGAAAGGGACAGCACCAACATCGGCTGGCTGCAAGACGGCCTGAAACAGGCGGGCATCGCGCCGGACCAGGTGACCGCCGGTTTCCTGAGCCACTCGCACGCCGACCACCTCGCGGGATTCGTGACCGGCGGCAAGCCGACCTTTCCGAACGCGGCGTTTTACTATCTGCCAGAGGAATATGAATTCTGGCACGCGAAGGAGCCGGATTTCTCCAAGACCAAGCGCAACCGCGGCGAGCTGCCGGGCATGATCAAGGAGGTGTGCAAGCAGTTCGAAATCCTCAAGGGCAACTCCCAACCGGTGAAGGCGGGCACGCAGTTTTTCAACGGCGCGGTGACCATCGAGGGCGCACCCGGCCACACGGCGGGCCATGCGATTTTCCGGATCAAGTCGGGTAATGAATCGCTGTTGCACCTGATGGACCTGTCGCATCACCACGGGTTCATGTTCCACAATCCGAACTGGTACATCGCCTTCGATCACGACCCGATGCAATCCATCGAGACCCGGAAAAAAGTCTTCGCGCAAGCGGCGGCGGAGCGGACGCGCTGTTATGGATTCCACGTGCCATGGCCGGGCATCGGGCATGTGCTGCCGGTGGGCGAGGGCTACGTCTGGTACTCCGAGCGGTGGAGCTGGGGTAGTTAGGATTTCATGGACTGCGGTGGCAGAGTGAAACGCCGACACCGCTTTGGATTCTTCCGGGAGATTCGGGAAGACCATTACGACGCGTCCATCCAAAGCGGTGTGGCGCTTCGCTTCCCACCGCAGTCCATGGGCTATTTGAACGTGTATCGCCCTTCGACCGCCGAGACATCCGGTGGGACAAGGTTTTTTTGGAAGACATCATAACCTTCCTTGAGGTTTTTCCAGAACTCCTCGTTAGAGTCACCGCCGGCTTTCAACATCCGCTCCGGCGTCATGCGGAAGGGAAAAACATGGACACGGAAAAACGGCTGGCTGCCGTGGTGCGCGGCATCGCATAGCGTGTAGATTTCCTCGATTTTTTCATCGGTCATCGCAAGGCAGCCGATGGATATTTGGTTGCCGTGGACCATGATCACGCTGCCGGTGCGCCGGTGCGAGCGGTCGAATTCGTTAGGGAAGCCGATGTTGAACGCGAGGTGGAACTGGCTGTCCGGTTTCATCGCGGCGGGCGGCACGAAGTAGAATCCCTCCGGCACCTGCATGTCGCCTTCCGCGAGCTTCGGACCGAGGACACCGGACGCGGCGACGACCGGATAGGTGCGGAAAAGGTCGAACTTCCCGGTTTCACGGTTGCGGACGAAAAGTTCGAACTCATTTTCCTCCTTGAATGCGCGGATGAAAACCGGGTCGCCGAAATGCAGGCCCATGGCTGCTAGATCGCGTTCAAGACCGGGACGGACCCTGGCCGCGGCCGCGGCGGCGCGGTCGCGACCGGGAAGGGGAGTGGCGGTGGTTTCAGCCATGGCTGGCGTGGACTTCTTGTTTTCCTCACACGACGCGAGCGATCCCAGGCAGAGGAGGGAAATGACGGCGGGCGGCTTCATTTGAACTGATAGGGGGCATGGACGTCTCGCCCATGCGCCTTAAAGTTCATCCATCCGCCGGGATTGGCAAGCCTGCGGGTTCATGCCAAACTCCGCGCATGACACTCAAGCCGCTCGGCGATTCCGCATGGTTGGTGGAGTTTCCGGGGCTCTCCGGAGAGGCGGCGTTGGCGCGGGTGACGGGGTTAGTGGAGGCCTTGAAATCCGGGCGACCCGCCGGAGTGCTGGACGTGGTGCCGTCGTTCGCTTCGGTGGCAGTGCATTTCGGTGAGTCCGATGGAGTGGAGGTGCGGGAAAGGATCGGCTCGGCGAAGGTGACGGATCAGCTTCCGGCGGGTGAGGAGAAGCGGATACCGGTGTGCTACGGCGGAGAGTGCGGACCGGATCTGGAAGAAGTGGCGGAGAGGGTGGGGGTGTCCACGGATGAGGTGATCGCGCTGCATTCCGGCGCGACCTACACGGTGGCGGCGGTGGGATTTTCTCCGGGGTTTCCTTATTTGTTAGGTTTGCCGGAACGCCTGCACGTGCCCCGGCGCGCGACGCCGCGACTCGCGGTGTCCGCCGGTTCGGTGGCCATCGCCGGAGGACAGGCGGGAATCTATCCGTTCACATCGCCCGGCGGTTGGCAGGTGCTGGGCAGGGCAGGGGTGACGTTGTTTGATCCATGGTCCGCGAGGCCGTCGCTGCTTCAGCCGGGCGACCGGGTGCGCTTCGTGCAGGTGGAGGCGAAGGGCGGTGTGAAAGATGGCAAGGACCGTTCTCCGCAACGGTCCAGCGAATGGGAAGCGAATGAGTCTGCCCATGAAAAGCTTGGAAATCCCTCCATGGTCGGCCATTCGCCTCCCATTCTCGCGGACCGCCCGGAGGTCGATCCCTGCCTTCGGGCATTTTTCAGCCAGCCTCTGGGAGAATCTCCGCCAGCAACGAAACCCACAAGCTCGCATTGGATCGAAGTGATCGAGCCGGGTGGTTTGACAACGGTGCAGGATTGCGGCCGACCAGGCTACGAATTATCCGGAGTCTCGCCGGGCGGTGCGGCGGACCGTCACGCGCTGCGGATGGCCAACCTGTTGGTTGGAAATGACGAGGGCTCGGCGGCGTTGGAGCTCTGCGTGCGGGGGCCGGCGCTCAAATTCCACGGAGCCACCACCGTCGCGCTAACAGCAGCTACCGGAAAATCGAGGAGGGTGGGGGATGGCGAGATCGTGGATTTTTCGAATCTCCCCGACGGGGTGCGTGCCTATCTAGCAGTCGCTGGCGGGATCCGAGTGAACCCGGTGCTCGGCAGCTCTGCGACGGACTTGCGGGCGGGATTCGGCGGGTTCGAGGGTCGCACGTTGCAAGCGGGTGACCGGCTGGCGGTGGGAGATCCGGGACGAGTTCCCCGTTGCGGCGATTGGCATGTCGGACGAGCGGAGAATTCCAAAGCTTCCGAGATCGAGCTGAGGTTCCTGCCCGGTGTGCAGGCGGATTGGTTTTCCACGGATGCCCTGAAGCGGTTTCGCGAAACCACCTATCAGCTCACTCCCAACTCCGACCGGATGGGAGCGCGGCTGGCCGGGGAGCCGCTTGAACTTGCCGAACTCAGGGAGATGGTTTCCCAACCGGTCGCCTGCGGCTCGGTGCAGGTGCCGCCGGACGGCCAGCCGATCATCCTGCTGGCCGAGCGGCAGACCATCGGCGGCTACCCGCAGATCGGCCATGTGATTTCCGTGGATCTGCCAAAATTGGCCCGCGCCTGGCCGGGAACTTTCTTGAAATTCCGCGAAGTCACGTTAGAAGAGGCGTGGGAGCTGCGCCGCCGGGAAGAACGGGATTTCAAGTGGTTGCGGACCGGATTGGAGCTGTTAAAATGAACGGAATGCGACAGATGGATTTGAATGCGGACCTTGGAGAAGGCGGTGGTGAGGATGCGGCTTTGCTCGGCTTGGTCAGTTCCGCCAACATCGCGTGCGGCGGCCACGCGGGCGACGAGGAAACGATGCGCCGCACCATCGATCTCGCGATGGCCTCAGGCGTCGCCATCGGCGCGCATCCCGGTTATGAGGACCGCGAACATTTCGGGCGGCGGGCGATGGCGTTCCCGCTGGACCGGGTGACGGATCTGGTGGCGCGGCAGGTAGAGAAACTGGCGTCCCTCGCCGAAGCTGCCGGGGCAACGCTCCATCATGTGAAACCGCACGGGGCACTCTACAATCAGGCGGACCGCGACGCGCTTTTCGCCACCGCCGTAGTTACAGGAATCACGAAAATTTTTCCGCTGGCAATGCTCTACGCGCTGCCCAACAGCCGCCTCGCCGAAGCGGGGCAAGCGGCGGGTCTAACGATATGTCTGGAGGGATTCGCCGACCGGCGATACGTGGCGAACGGATCGCTGATGCCGAGGAACGAACCCGGCGCGGTGATCACTGACATCGACGAGGCGGTTTCACGCGCCATGGATCTCGCGAAATCCGGAAAAGTCGAAACCCTCTGTGTCCATGGCGACGGACCGACTGCGGTGGCGATCCTGCGCCTGCTGAGAAAATCCCTGGAAGCCGACGGCCTAACCATTCATAGCAAGCTTCGGGATCGAAGCTAACAACCGCTTCGTGTAATCCGCCTGCGGCTCGTGGAAAACCTTTCCCGCGGGGCCGGACTCGACGATTTTTCCCTGGTACATGACGGCGATGCGGTCGGCGATGTAATGGACGACACCCAGGTCGTGGGAGATGAAGATCATCGTCAGGCCAAGGTCCTTTTGCAGGGATTTGATCAGATTGAGGATCTGCGATTGGATGGAGACATCGAGCGCGGACACCGGTTCGTCGGCGATGATCAGCTTTGGTTCCGGCGCGAGCGCGCGGGCGATGGCGATGCGCTGGCGTTGGCCGCCGGAGAATTCGTGCGGGTATTTCCGCATGACCCTGGCGTCGAGGCCAACGGTGGCCATGAGGGTTTCCACGCGATTGAAGAGGGCGTCGCCCTTGAGCTTCGGGTGGCGCTGGCGGACGGCTTCGGCGAGGGTCGAGAAAATCGTCATCCGCGGGTTGAGCGACGCGTAGGGGTCTTGGAAAACCATCTGGAAATCCAGCCGCCGTTTGCGCACTTCCGATCCTGAGAGTTGTGAAAGGTCCTCGCCATTAAGGATAATCGAGCCGGACGTGGCAGGGATGAGCTGCATGATTGTCCGCGAGAGGGTCGATTTCCCACAGCCCGATTCGCCGACGAGGCCGAGGATTTCACCTTTTTCCAAGTTCAGGCTCACTCCGTCCACAGCGCGGACGACGTGCTTGGCGGGCGATAAAATCGTCCCGGAGCGGCGGGTGAAATGGGTGTGGAGATTCTTGATTTCCAGATACGACACGCCGGAGAGGATGCACGGATCGGGCCGAATCGCACGGCATTTGTTCACGGCTTCTTGCCGACGCCGCTGAGCTCGATATTGAACGGATTCTCGTCCGTGTCATTGCTCGTGATCTTAAACGCGGCCTTGCGGGTGCCCTTGGCTTTCGGTTTGAAAGTCACCTCGACCTCGGTGCTGGCACCGGGTGCGAGCGAGGTTTTCGCAAGCTTGCCGACGATGAAGTCCGCCTTGTTTGGACCGGACACGGAGACGGCCAGCTTGGTGAGTTTGGTGCCGCCGTTGTTGGTGATCTTGTAGAGTTTGGGTCTCGCGGTTTTTCCCAATTTCACGGTGCCGAAGTTACTTTTCGAGGTGCCGTCCGCGAGGTCGTCGTCCCCCTCGCTGACGGAGATGTCGGGTTCGTAAATCGGGCTGGCCGACTGGATGCTGCCGTAAATGAGGCGGTTCGCATCGTTGTTGAGGTAAATCTTGAGGTGGGTGTTCGCCACCAGCGGGCTGAAGTCGCTCAAGTCGAGGCTCGTCGGAGCAGGGGTGAGGGTGGGGATGGCGGTGCCGGTGGGATCGGTGAGGACCAGGTTGATGCTGTAGGGTGCCCAGTCTTCGAGGACGGGGTTGGTGTGGTTGGTTGGGCCCCAGCCGCTGGTGAACTGGATCAGGTCTCGGGTGCCGCCAAATTCGTAGTTCAGCGTGAAGGACGCCTGGTCGACCTTCGAGCTGGTGGTCCAGACACCGGTGGCGCCGGTGAGGTTCAGCGTGAAATTCGTCAGGCGATACTGTCCCTGAGTGTCGGATTCGAACAGTGGGGCTGACGTGGATTCCCACTCCACCGTGGCAGTCCATTTAGTGCCCACGGGGAACTCGGTGGTGAGGTCACCGGCTTCGACGGAGTTGGTGGTGGTCACGCCGGAAAACTTGTAGCCGACGATTTTGGCGGAGGCGGGCGAAATTCCAAGAACAGCAATCGCGAGGGCGGCGCAGAGGGGGCGTGTCATGTCGATGAGGGGGTGAATGGTGATGGGCGTGAAAAATCACTGCCAGTTTGGTTAACAAGTCATCCGGTGGGAGGGCAAGTTTCAAGTAAGCAACCGGGCCGACTCGGGCGATTTCAGCATTTTCGAGAGACAAGATTGCGCCCCGGCAGGTTTTAAGCGACAAGAAGTCGCCATCCATGACCCAGCTTTTGATTGAACCTGCCCGTCGCACCGGTTGCGAGGATATCCCCGCGCTTACCGAAGTCCTGCGAGCCGCAGTCCAACGCCAGCGATCGCCGATTGACGATGTGCTCGATGCCGATGTGGTCGACGAGGAGAAATACATGGCCGAGCTGGCGCATGACCTTGGGATCGAGTGGCTTGAGAGCATCCCGATGCCGGAAGTGCCGCTGCCGCTACGGGAAGCCTGTGGACCACGGATTGCCTTGCGGCATCGCTTGTTGCCCGTCGCCATCACTGGAGAAGGCGACCACAAGCGCCTGAAAATCTGCACGTTCGATCCTTTCAACCTCGTCGCCCGCCAAGCCGCCGCGCAGGAACTCACGCTGCCCATCGACTGGTGCATGGCGTCCCGCAAGCGACTCTATGAAGCCCTCCGCCGCCTTTACGGGGTGGGTGCCGACACATTCGAGCAGATCCTCGAAGGCCGCGATTTCGACTACGACCAGATCGAAAGTGGCGAAGACGAGGCCAACGTCATCGACAACGACGACGACGAGGAAGCCTCCGTCGTCAAGTTCGTTAACCAGATCATCCGTGAAGCCCTCGACCAACGCGCGACCGACATCCACGTCGAACCGCTCAGCACGAACCTCCGCATCCGTTACCGGATCGACGGCCGCCTGATCGAGATCGCCGTGCCGGAAAACATCAAGGCGCTTCAAAGTTCCGTCATCGCCCGTTTGAAAATCATGGCTCGCCTCGACATCGCCGAGCGCCGCGTGCCGCAGGACGGACGGATCAACCTCCAGTTCGAAGGCGCGACCATCGACGTCCGGGTCGCCACCGTACCGACCGTCGAGGGCGAAAGCGTTTCCCTGCGTCTCCTCAACCAGGAGAAATTCAACATCGCCAAGCTCGGCATGGAGCCGTTCGTTCTGAAAAAGATCGAGTCGCTGCTCCACCTTCCCAACGGCATCATCCTGATCACCGGCCCGACCGGATCGGGTAAATCGACAAGTCTTTACTCCTTCCTAACTGAAGTGAACCACCCCGAGCGGCGCATCGTCACCGTCGAGGATCCGGTGGAAAACAAGCTCACCGGCGTCATGCAGATCGCCGTGAAAAACGAGATCGGCCTCACCTTCGCCACCGCGCTGCGCTCCATCCTGCGGGCCGATCCGAACATCGTGATGATCGGGGAAATCCGGGACCTTGAGACGGCGGAAATCGCCATCCGCGCGTCGCTAACAGGTCACTTGGTTTTCTCCACCCTCCACACCAACGACGCCATGGGCGGCATCAGCCGTCTCATCGACATGGGAGTGGAGCCGTTCCTCGTTTCCGCCGCCGTCCGCGCCTTCCTCGCCCAACGTCTGGTTAGAAAACTTTGCTCGCACTGCAAGACGCCGCGCGACGTCAGCGAGCAGGACAAACGCGATCTCGGCATCCCGCTGCATTTGCCAGGCCAGTGCTACTCGCCGAAGGGTTGTGACCGCTGCCGCATGACCGGCTTCTCCGGCCGGATGGCCATTTACGAAATCATCATCCTGACCCATCCCATGCAGGAACTCGTCGCCCACCGTGCCCAGGCCGTGGCCCTCCGCGCGCAAGCCGTGCGCGACGGCTACATCCCGATGCGCGAATACGGCTGGCACAAGGTGATGAAGGGTGAGACAACCATCGAGGAAGTCATTTCCGTCACCTCGTCCGACATCGGTGGCGGGGAATAGTCACTCGGCAAACTCATGACAACCAAATCGTCACGACTAACGACAGGCCGGCTGGGCGTTCTGGTCGCAGGTATCCTGCTTTTCGGAGTTCTGATGGGCATTCGGAATGAGTTTCACTCCATGTGGCTGCGCGCCATGTTGGCAGGTTGCGCGGCAGTCATTCTTCTGGTTTCCATCCTGCGGACGAAAAAGCCGTGAGCATGGCGGTTTCCTAGTCTCCCATTTCCAACCTTCAATTTCTAATCTCCGGATGCCTCTCTTCGCCTACAAAGCCCTATCCGCCTCAGGTGCCGTCACCACCGGCGAAATCGACGCGGCGGATCGTCCCGAAGCCCTGCGCGTGCTCGACAAGAAGGGCCTCCAGCCGGTCAATCTCAAGGAAACGGCGGCGGCCGCAGCCCCGAAGAAAGCGACGGCTAACACAAAGGCGAAATCCGAAGACACCGACCGCTCGAAGTCCAGGCCCAAGACCGATGAAACGCCGATCCCGGACGGCCCGATCAAGCTCAAGCGCCAAGAAGTGGTGCTCTTCACCGAGGAGCTTTCCGACATGCTCAGCGCCGGGCTCCAGTTGGAACCCGCGCTCAAGTCCATGGAGAGCCGCCAGGAGCTGGGAAACCTAAAGGCCGTCTCCTTCAAGATCCGCCAGATCGTCCGCGACGGGGTGAATTTTTCCGTTGCCCTAAAAAAAGTTAGCCCGAGCTTCGGCCCGCTGTATTGCTCGCTCGCCGCCGCCGGTGAGGCATCCGGCGCGCTCGACGTCATTCTCAAGCGCCAGGCGCATTATCTCAAGACGCTCGCCGAGCTTCAGGCCCGACTCATTCTCGCGATGATCTATCCGGCCTTCCTTGTGCTGGCCGGCATCGGCGTTTCCATCGTTTTCGTCACGACTCTCATCCCGCAGCTCACCGCTCTGATTGAAAGCTCGCCCGGCGGCAAGGTTCCGTTAGGGGCCGCCATCCTCATCGCCGTTTCGGATTTTCTCAGCAAGTGGTGGCTCGTTCTGGTGCTCACCCTCATCGCCGGATTCATCTTCTTCAAGGCGTGGAAGGACAACGAGGCAAACAAACCCGCATGGGACCGCATTAAGCTGAAGCTGCCTCTCGTCGGACCGGTCATCACCAGCCGTTTCTACGTCCAGTTCCTCGAAACCATGGCCAACCTCGTCGGCAACGGCCTGCCACTGCTCCGCGCCCTCGAGCTTTCCCGCGATGCGACGCAGAACCGCTCGCTCCGTGTCGAGCTCGACAAGGTCATCGCCCAGGTCGGCGACGGCCGCTCGTTTTCCAAAGCCCTCATCCGCAATGGCGCCTTCCCGCCGCTGCTCATCGACATGATTTCCGTCGGCGAGCAAACCGGAAAAATCGACATGTCCCTGCGTCGCGCTGCCGAGCGCTACGACAAGGAACTCGACAAGGACCTCCAGCGCATCATGGCCCTCGTCATGCCCACCGTGCTCATCATCATGGCCGGCCTCATCGGCGCGATGGCCTATCTGATGATCACCGCGATCTTCCAGACGATCTCGAATCTCAATTAGAAATCTTTCCGGGATTCTCCTTATGGCGGAAGCCCACGCTGATGTGACTCCCAAGGTGCCTGGAAAAGGCCGGTTTCCCGGGCCTGTCATCCGGCGATCTCCAGTGCCGCGATTTCCAGCGCTTCGATGAAGAAGCGGGAGCCCGGCTCGCAGACAAAACCGCTGCCTGCTCCTAGCAGGATGTCTTCGGAAGATCCGTCGCGGGTGATCCAGAGGGTGCCGCGGGTGCAGGTGATTTTTCCGGAGTTGGAGAATGAGACGGTGAGGACTTTCCGGGTGGGGAGTTCTTCGATGCGGAGAGGCGTGGGCCGGAGCTGCTGGCTCCGGTAGCCTGTCAGCCATCTGGACAATGGTGTGGTCGGAAGGATCGTTTGCATGGGGTGAACCTAGGCTGACGCGACCGGATGCGGTATCCACAGAGCGTTGAATTTGCGACCTGCACAGATTTCACAATTGATCCCACTGTACAGGTTTCTTAGTTTCGGATCTGTGCATGGTCGTTGGTGACAGATCGGATTAGTTTCAAAACATGGAAAAGGAATCAGGCCAACCGCTTTACCTGCGGATCGCGGATCGCATGGAGGCGATGATCGACTCGGGCTCGCTGCGCGCCGGCGACCGGATCCCGTCGGTCAGGCATTCGAGTTTGCAGCACCAGGTGAGCATCCCGACGGTGATGCAGGCATACACGCTGTTGGAAAGCCGCCGGTTGATCGAGGCGCGGCCGAAATCGGGATTCTATGTCCGCCCGAGGTTGTCGAAGTCCCTGCGCGAGCCTGCTGTTAGCAAGCGCAAGCCGGCGGTGGCTTCACTGACGGGATTCGCCTCCGCGATCTCGATGATCCAGGACATCACCGATCCCACGCTGGTGCCGCTTGGCGCGGCGATCCCGGGCGCCGGCCTGTTGCCGGAAAAGAAACTGGCGCAGCTAACAGCTTCGGTGATGCGTCGGTCGACGGCCGCGAGCTTGCAGTATGATCCGGCACCGGGCTGCCTTGCCTTGCGCAAGGAGTTGAGCCGCCTCTCGCTGGATTGGGGCTGCGGGCTGGATGCTTCGGATTTTCTGATCACGATCGGAGCCAGCGAGGCGCTGCATCTCGCGTTGTTGGCAGTGACCAAACCGGGCGACACGGTGCTGGTTGAATCTCCGACGTTCTGGGGCACGCTCAATCTGTTGGCGCAGCTGAAACTGAAGGTCATCGCCGTGCCGTCATCGTCCGGCGAAGGACTCGATATAGAGGCGGTGAAAAACGCGCTCGCCGCGCATCCGGTCGCGGCCATGCTGGTGATTCCGAATTTCTCAAACCCGTTAGGCAGTCTGATGCCGGAGCCAAACCGTCGCGAGCTGCTAGGACTGGCGGAGGAACACAACATCCCGATCATCGAGGACGACATTTACGGCGACCTTCCACACGAGGGGCCGAGGCCGCATTGTTTGAAATCATTGGATCGGGGAGACCATGTGATCCTGTGCGGTTCGTATTCCAAGACGCTAGTACCGGGATTCCGCATCGGCTACATCGCGGCCGGCAAACGCCAGGCTCGGGTGATGGAGTTGAAAAACGCCTTCAATATCGGCGGCGCGTCGTTGCCCGCTCTCACCGTGGCGGAGTTCCTGCGGACCGGCGGCTACGAGAGGCATTTGAGAAAACTGCGCGACACGTTCCGCGCTCAGGTTTGCAAGATGCGGGAGGCGGTGGCGGCGGTTTTTCCCGAAGGCACCCGGCTCAGCAATCCATCGGGCGGGTTCGTGCTCTGGCTGGAGCTGCCGGGAAACATGAATGTCATGCCGGTGTTTCACGAGGCGCGTGCCGCCGGCATCAGCTTCTCGCCGGGGCCCTTGTTTTCACCGAACGGAGGTTTCAAAAACTGCCTGCGGCTGAGCTGCGGATCGCCATGGAGTCCAAAAATCGAATCGGCGGTCGAGACCTTGGCCGGAATCATCACCCGGCAAAGTCGTTAGAACGACCGGTCATCGTACTTGCAGTTTGGAGAACATCGTCTCGGCGATCTTGGCGTCGTTGCATTCGATCCGGGCCTGATAATAGCCGGTTTTGCCATCGGGGCCGGTGATGGAGAATGGTTCGGTTTCCCAGACGTCATCGACATCACCGAAGGCCATGGTGGCGAAGTAGTAACGGAGCGTCCGCGTCAGGCCGGGGACTTCGACGGTGGACCACTTGCGCGGGGTTTCATCCATTTCGCCGGGCCTGCCGGGTTCGAGGACCGATGGAGCATCGACTAGAACCGGAGCGGGAGACGGAGTTCCGAAAATCGAGACGTGGTAGCATTCGCCACCGGCGATTCGGGCGGTCTTGCCGTAGCTGGTGCTGTACTGGCCTTTCAAACCCGCGCTCCAACGCTGCTTGCCGAACGAGGCGGGAAGCGGGCCGAAATCGACGAGCGGGATTTGCAAACCAATCAGCTTGTCCGTTTCCTCGATGCCATCGCGCCCGGCCTTGTTCCATTGCTCCAGTTTCACCCGGCTGTCCGCTCCGGCGACCTTCGGCTTGGAAACCCCGCAGGCGGAGAGAATCATACAGGAAATTCCGGCGATGACGGGAAGACGAATGGCGGCCATGCGGGGATGTTAGGTTCGCGGGAGAGAATGGAAAGAAAATCCCATGGCACACAATGCGCTTCCGTTCAGTGAACACTTGGATACCTTCCTGCCATGATCCATCGTCGATGCTTCCTGACCTCCGCGGCCTGCCTGGTGGGTCTCGTCATGACCGGGTGCGGTGAAAAATCCGGTTCAACGGGAAAAAACGCCGAGCTGCGTATCGGCATGGACCTGACGTATCCGCCGTTCGAGATGCAGGACAAGTCGGGAAATCCCGATGGCGTCGGGGTGAAGCTGGCCGAAGCGCTGGCGAAGAACCTCGGCCGTCCGCTCAAGATCGTGCCGATGGAATTCTCCGGACTCATCCCCGCGCTCAAGACGGGCAACGTCGACCTGATCCTTTCCTCGATGACCGCCACCGACGAGCGAAGGAAATCAATCGATTTTTCCGAACCCTACGCGTTCACCGGCCTCGCGCTGTTAGTCCGCAAGGATTCGCCCGTCCAATCCATCGACGATTTGAAAAAGACCGGGCGCACGATCACCGCCAAGGCGAGCACGACCGGCGAAACCTGGGCGATCCAGAACATGCCGGATGCGAAGCGGGTGGTGTTCGAGGACCAGACGGCGTGCGTGCTGGAAGTGGTGCAAGGCCGGGCGGATGCGTTCATCTACGACCAACTCAGTATCTATCAGTATTCGAAGGAGAATCCGGAGACAACGCGCGGGCTGCTGAAGCCGTTCGTCGAGGAGTCATGGGCGCTCGGCATTGCGAAGGGCAATGATGAGCTCCGGCTGAAGGTGAACGCGTTCATCGACGAGTTCCGCAAGCAGGATGGATTTTCCAAACTCGGTGAGATCTATCTGAAAGAGGAGAAGAAATTCCTCGAGTCGCAGGGCATCCCCTTCATCATCCGCTAGACCGGGAATCACGCGAATGAGCCGCCGCCAGTTGTTCGCCAACACCGCCGTCGCGCTCGCGCTGGTGGTTTTCTTCGGCTGGCTGTGCACCACGGTGTTCGCGGTGTTGGGAACGCAGACGGACTGGACGAAGGCATGGGAATACCGGGAAACCCTGTGGCGCGGCTGGCTGGTGACGCTGTGGATTTCCTTCGCCGCGCTGATCGGGAGCACCTTCTTCGGGCTGTTGTTCATGTTAGGCCAGCGCTCGCCGCTGGTGGTCGTGCGCTGGACCTGCCGCGCGTTTCTGGAATTCGTGCGCGACACGCCGCTGCTGGTGCATCTGTTGTTCGGCTATTTCGTGATCTTCGCGCCATTGATCTCGCGTCCGCTCGGCGAGCGGGGATTCGATGACAAACTCATCATCGGCATCCTGCTGCTGTCGATTTTCGAAGGCGCCTATCTCGGCGAAATCTTGCGCGGCGGAGTGGACAGCATCCCGCGGACGCAATGGGAATCCGCGCGGGCGGTGGGATTCAGCCGGCTGCAGATCTATCGCTATGTGATTTTCCCCCAGGCCCTGCGCCGCGTGCTACCGGCGATGGCGGGCTTGTTCGTTTCTTTGATCAAAGACTCGTCGCTGCTCAACGTCATTGGCGTGGCGGAGTATTTTTACAACACCAAGAATTTCATCAACCGTTCCTACGCCGGGCTGGAGGGCTACGTGCCGCTGGCGCTGGGTTACCTCGTTCTAACACTTCCGGTCGCGTGGCTATCGCACTGGCTGGAAAAACGCTTCCGTCATGAAACTTGAAGTCACCGGCCTGACGAAATGCTATGGCAAGACGCGCGCGGCGGACGGGCTTTCGCTATCGATCGCATCGGCCCGCGTGCTGGTGCTCATCGGTCCGTCGGGCGGTGGAAAGAGCACGCTGCTGCGCTTGCTCGGCGGACTCGAAACCGCGGATTCCGGAACAGTGGAAATCAACGGTCATCCACTTCTATCAGATGCAGCGGCGCTCCAGGCCTACCGCCGGAAAAACGGCTTCCTTTTCCAACAGTTCAACCTGTTTCCGCACCTCACCGCGCGGCGCAATATCGCGCTGCCGTTGGAGAAGGTTCACGGTCACACTCTAGCAAAGGCTCAGGAAATCGCGGCGCAGGCGCTGGATCGTTTCGGTCTGCTCGACCATGCGGACAAGCTGCCCGCGCAGCTTTCCGGCGGCCAGCAGCAGCGCGTCGGCATCGCGCGGGCAGTGGCGCACCAGCCGGAAGTGCTGTTCCTCGACGAGCCCACTTCCGCGCTCGATCCCGAGATGACGGCGGAGGTGTTGGAGCTCATCCAGGAACTCGCGGAAGCCGGACAGGACATCATCCTCAGCACCCACGAGATGGGATTTGCCCGCGCGGTGGCGGATCAGGTCGCGTTTGTAGCGGCGGGAAAAATCGAGGAGCTCTCACCACCGGCGGAGTTGTTCGGCGCGCCGAAGTCGGCGTTGTGCCAGCGGTTTCTATCTCGCGTGATGCGCTATTGAGGGCCTGTTGTCATAGGCGGGCTTGATCTTTCCGCAGGATTCGCTAGAAACCCGGTCATGAACGAGAAAAAAGCGCTTTGTGTCCAGGGTTTGCTGCCATTCTTCCTGCTGATCTTCGTTGCGATCGCCGCACTCGTCACCGGGAAACTCCAATGGGTGTTAGAGGCGGCGCCGTTCCTGCTGGTGCTGATCGTTCCGGTGGCGATCCTCTGGTTGAAGGGCTTGTTCATCGTTTCGCCGAACGAGGGAAAAGTCCTGACATTCTTCGGGAAGTATACGGGTACCGTTAGGACGCCCGGTTTCTGGTTTGCCAATCCGTTTGCGAGCAAGACGCGGATTTCCCTGAAAGTGAGCAATTTTCAAAGCCCGCAACTGAAGGTGAACGACGCCCACGGCAACCCGATCGAGATCGCCTGCGTGATCGTCTGGCGGGTGGTGGACACGGCGAAGGCAATGTTCGACGTGCAGGATTACGGGGTGTTCGTCCACATCCAGTGCGAAACGGCGCTGCGTCATCTCGCCAGTCATTATCCCTATGAACCGCATGAAACCGGCGAGGTTTCCCTGCGAGGTTCTCCGGAAAAAGTCGGTGAAACCTTGCAACGTGAGGTGCAGGGCCGGGTGATGCTGGCGGGCATCGAGATCATCGAGGCGCAACTATCCCACCTCGCCTACAGCCCGGAAATCGCACAGGCGATGTTGCGTCGCCAGCAAGCGGCCGCGGTGATCGGCGCAAGGCAGATGATCGTCGAAGGTGCGGTGAGCATGGTGGAAATGGCGCTCAAGAAACTCGAAGCCGACAATGTCGTGCACCTCGATGAGAAGAGTAAATCGGTGATGGTGAACAATCTGATGATCGCGCTGGTTTCCGAATCCCACATCCAGCCGGTGATGTCGACAAGTACACCGAACTGAGCGAGAAAATTTAAGATGTCCTTACAATATCCACTTGCAGGACGGTCTTTTTGGAGTATTTAGATCGGCCATGAAATCACTTCTCTTGATGACCGTTGCCGCTGTGGCGGTGCTTTTCAGTTCCTGCAACACGATGATCGGTCTCGGCCGTGACATGCGGATGGGCGGCGAAGGATTGGAAAATACCGCGAACAAAGCCACTGGTGGTAGCAGTGGTGGCGGAGACACTTCCGGCGCACCGGTTTACTGATCCATTCAAAACCAAAAACGGCGTCCTCTCACTTGCTGGGAGGACGCCGTTTTGTTTGGAAGACGAATCAATAGCCGCGCCAGAAGGCGAGCGCGCAGATGAGAGTTGCGACACCGTAGCCGAGCCCGCCGAGAGCACACAGCGTCCAGCGCTTGCCATCCGCGGTGACCCAATTCACGGCGTCGCGGAAAAGGTAGGGCATGCCGACGCAGAACATCGAGGCGGTCAGCATGGCATAGGCGTAAATCGGAACCAGCAGGCGGGATTCGGGATCCTTGAGGAAGGCGGCGCTGAGCAAAGGTGCGGCGGCCATCAACCCGAGCAGACCCAGCGCACGGACGGCGAGGAAATCCCGCACGCTGCGGCAAACGAGGATCAGCGAAACCGGGACGAGAATCTGCAGCAGCTTTTTTGCGCTGTTGAACTCACCGAGGTCCATCGTCAGCGCGCTCAATTTCCCGAGGCCGCTTGGCGCGATGAGCAGCCAGAACCAGAACAGACCGATGCCGAGAATGATTTGGCCGAGCTGGTCGTTGCGGGAGAATTTCTTCAGGAAATCCTGCGTCGCGGCGGGTTTGGCCAGCATCAGGGCGTGGATGGCGATCAGCCAGAGGGCCAGCACCAGGCCGACGGTGAAAAGCGGCAGGTGTTGATACGGGTGCATTGGATCCATGCGGCCCCCGAACTAGGGCGGGATGCTGGAACATTCAAGCGCCAACTCGTCAGCCGGTTTCACGGAATAATCACGCGATCCCCATGATGGTTTCATGTACAAGGGTTTGGATCCCCTCGATGAACCTCCGCCAACTGATCCAGCCGACGACCGATTGGCTGGACGCACCCTCGCCAAGCCGGGTGGCGTGGGTGGCGGGAACGGCCTGCGCTGGATTGGCGATCTATGGCTTCACCGTCGGCTTCTGGCGGGATCCGGTGATGGGATTCTACGTAGCGGTGAAAATGCCGCTGCTGGTCGCGCTGACCTTGGCTTGCAACGGACTGCTCAACGGACTCCTCGGGCTGCTGCTCGGGACGGGTTTGGGATTTCGCCAATCATTGCTGGCACTCCTCACCGCGTTTGCCCTCGCCGCGGTGATTCTCGCCTCGTTGGCCCCGGTCACCTTTTTCCTCGCGTGGAATGCCCCGCCCCCAGATGCGCCGGGCGCACAGCACGCCCACGCCACCTACCTCGTCGCGCACACGGTGCTCATCGGATTCGCTGGCATCATGGCGAACATCCACCTGCACCGGTTGCTGGCGGCGAAGGCACCGACCCGCGCGGCGGCGACGGCGACCCTGCTCGCCTGGCTCGGTGGAAATGGATTTCTCGGAGCACAGTTCTCGTGGATCCTGCGGCCATTTTTCGGCAGCCCGTCGCTCAAGGTCCAGTTCCTGCGGCCCGATCCCATGGAAGGGAATTTCTATCAGACCGTTTGGCGCTCCATCGACCGCATGAGCGGCGGACACGGGCTGCCGGTTCTTTGCATCGTCCTGATTTTTCTCGCCGCCCCGATTCTCCACGCCATCCAAACGAACCACCCGAAACCATGAATACGCAGGAAATACCTAACAACATGCCCCCACCGCTCGAAGCTCCGTTACCGGAGAAGCTCGATTTGAAAACCCTGTTCGAAGCGCTCCTCCGCCGGCCGCGCGATCTCGTTATCCGGCTTGCCGAACCGAACCACGGCGCGGCCGGCAAATTCGCCATCATGGCCGCCGTTTCCATCCTGCTGTTCGGCTTCGTGCTCGGCTGTTTCGCCAAGCACGAGCAATTGTGGGCCGCCCCCGCGAAGATCACCGCCGGACTGGTTTTTTCCGGACTGATCTGTTTCCCGAGCCTCTACATTTTCGCGACCCTGGCTGGCGCGCGGGTGACGATTTCCCAACTCGCGGCCTGCCTGGCAGGAGCGCTGGCGTTGGCCGGACTGTTGTTGTTAGGATTCGCCCCGGCGGTGTGGATCTTCGCAGAGTCCACCGATTCGCTCGGCTTCATGGGTTCCCTCGCCATCGGTGCTTGGGTCATCGCGGTGGTCTTCGCGCTGCGGTTTTTGAAATCGGTGATCTTCACCACCGGCGGCACTCAGAAAGGACCGCTGGCCATCTGGAGCGCCGTATTTCTGTTAGTCACCTTGCAGATGACCACCTCGCTGCGCCCCATCCTCGGCCGCTCCGATGTGCTGCTCACCCAGGAGAAGAAGTTCTTCCTCGAACATTGGGGCGACACGTTCGGCACGTCGCTGAAAACAAAAATCGCGACCACACCGAATCCGGAATCATCCCGTGAAACCGCCCCCGCTACTAACGGACGCAACCCCTTCATCGAAAACTGATTCCGTGAAAACCAGCGAAAAACCGGCGGCGGAACTTCCGAAGCCATCGCCGCCCGCGACCCCGCCTCCCGACCATGATTTGTTAGAATGGCGGCGGGAGCTGCTCTAACACAGCGGAGGCGACCTACGCGATTACGTAAGTCATTTGGGATGGTTTATGATTGAGTGGAGTTGAAATTCGTGGTTTAACGGCCGCGTCGCTGTTGCCCCCCTGCAACATCGGCCATCCCCCAACTCCCCCCATCCCATGAAAACTCTCACGAGTCTTGTCGTGTCGTCGCTTCTCGGTTGCTTCGGCCAACTGTCCGCCCAAACCGGACTGACGTTCAATCTCGGCGGTGCCGGTGAAACGGTCAGCAATCAGATGGTTTTCGCGAACAACGGTGTCACAGCCACGGCCACCGCATGGAGCGTCAACCGGTCGTCCCAAGGCTTGGGATTCGCTCAGAGCCAATTGGTGCAATGGAGCCCTGGCATCGGCGTGAAGAACTCCACCGAGGTCATCACCGACACTCCCTACGTGCCCTTCTACGTGGACAACCAGGACCACTATGACTTCGTCCTCTTTGTTTTCAGCGAAAAGGTGGACATCACCCGCGTGAAGATCCATCCCAGCTCTGGCTCCTTCGATCTCGATGCCTCGTTCTGGCTTGGAAATGTGGACGAAAATCTCGATCTGACCGGTGAGGTCTTTGCCGACCTTGGCGGCTATGGCTTCGGATCGAAGATCAACAACGACGGCGTTGTGAGCAACTCGCCCCGCGACCTCGGAATCACAACTCCAGGTGATGGCGTGAACGCGATCCTCATCGGTGCAAGGATCGGTGGCGACGCGGACTTCGACCGCTTCAAGCTCTCGTCCATCACCGCATCCACCGTGATTCCGGAACCGTCCTCATTTGCCATGCTGGCCGGATCGCTGGCACTGGTCGTCGGCCGCCGCCGTCGGAATGCCCGCGCGTGAGACAATCCCGCTTGTAGGAAAGGCGGAGAACGAGTTGATTTTGGCATGATCGAAATGCCCCATCTCTGGACCCGGCGGAAAATCATCGGCACCATGGCGCTCGCGCTCACCGCGCCCGGTGCCTTTGCCGAGCAACTCTCGCTCACGCCGAAACAGACCGAAGGCCCGTTCTACCCGGATCACCTGCCGCTCGATACGGACAACGATCTGCTCGTCGTCAACGACGGCATCACTCCCGCCATCGGCGAGGTCACCCATCTATCAGGCCGCCTGCTCGATTCGAAGGGCGACCCGATCCGCAACGCGGTCGTCGAGATCTGGCAGGTGGATGGCAAGGGCGTCTATCTCCACTCCGGCAGCGACGGCAAGGCCGGACGCGACGCGAATTTCCAGGGCTTCGGCCGATTTCTAACCGGCTCCACCGGCGAATACTATTTCCGCACCATCAAACCCATCGCCTACCCCGGCCGCACGCCGCACATCCACTTCGCGGTGAAGATGAAAGGCCGGGACAAGTGGACGACGCAATGCTACGTCAAGGGTGTCGCGCAGAACGACAAGGACATGGTGCTCCAAGGCATCAAGGACGCCAAAGCCCGCGAGTCCGTCATCGTCGATTTCGCCGCCATCAAGGATTCCAAAATCGGAGAACTCGCCGCGAAGTTCGACATCGTCATGGGTTACACCCCGGCGGACATCGGGCATTGATGCCAAAAGCAAGCTGAAGCCCGAACTCCGGATCATCGCCAGCCGGTCGTCATTCAGCCCCAACCCCGGTATTATATTGAGGCAAGACGCCTAACAGATATCAGGAAAGTGCCAGCGCGCCTCCCTCGCAGAATTTCTGCTGGCCGAACACCGGGATGTGGTGGCCGAAGGCGTGGGCGATGGAAAGCCACAGACGGTTGTGTGCGGCGTTGTCGAATTGCATCGCCTGGCCGGTCTTGAAACCGAGTCCTCCGCCTAGCAGGACGAACGGGATGTTGTCGAGGCTGTGGCTGTTGCCCTTGCCGAGCTCGTTGGTCCAGACGATGGTAGTGTTGTCCAACATCGTTCCCTGGCCTCCGGGCTCGGGAATGCTTTCCAATTTGCGCGCGAGGTAGGCGAGCTGCTCGCACAGCCAGATATTGATCTTCACCAGCTTCTCCTGCGCGTCCGCGTTGTTGTCCGGTTCATGGGAAAGGTGATGGTGGTCGTCGTGGACATCCAGCCAGCGCATGCGCGCCTGGCCGACGCTGTTGGTGTATTGCAGCGTGGCAACGCGGGCCATCCCGTTGGCGAAGGCGTTGACTAACAAATCCGCCTGCATCGTGCTGATCTTCGGGATGCCGTCGTTGTCGAGCGCGACCCCCTGTTCAAGCGCGGGCGGCGGGAACATCAGGTTCGCGGTGCCGGAGCTCTGGAGATCCTTTTCCATCTCGCGAACGAAGGTGGCGTGCTGGTCGAGCAGTTCCCTTTCCTCGCGGTCCACCTTCGACGCAATGGTGCGGAGATCATCGCTCACCTCATCCAGCACGCTGCCGAGATTCTCACGATCCTTCATGCTGCCGTAGAGTTTTTCAAACAACGCATAGGGATCGCTGGCAGGCGCGAGCGGTTGGTTGGGCCCGGCATAGCATTCGCGGGTCCATGGGTCGGCCCGATTGGGCACCGCCACGCCCAGTTCTAACGAACCGAAGCGCGTGGCGGTTTCCTTGCGCGCCTGGAGGAAATTCTTGATCTCCTGGTCGATCGAAATGTTGCGCGCCCAACCGGCGGGTTTGTCGCTGCCGCCCTGGATGTTGCCGGGCAGAAGCTCGTCCGCCGTTAGGAGGCAGCTGATGCCGCGCATGTGGCCATCGCCGTCGCCGCGGATCTTGTTGCAGACGCCCTTGAGCGTCATCAGACGGCTCTTGAAGGGTTCAAGCGGCGCTAGAATGCGTTTTAGTTTGAAATCGGGTCCCGTCTCGTCCGGCCAAAACTCAGGCGGAATGGTTCCGTTAGGAGTGAAAAGGAAAATGATCCGCTGCATTTTCACGTCCGGCGCGTTTTGCGCCAGCGACGGCAGGGCGGGAAGAAAGGGCAGCGCGGAGGCGGAGAGTCCGAGCTGGCGGAGAAACTGGCGGCGGGTGGTGAGGTTCATCGGCTTGCTTGGTCGGGAACGGGGATGCCGTGGAGCGCGGCGGTGGTGTTGATTTCTGCGAGAAGATTCCGGACGTTGCAGCCGGATGCGGTGAACGAGGTATCGAGCTTGCGGACGGTGTCGAAACCGTAAACTGCCGGGTTCTGCTTGATCGTGTATTGGAAAACCTGCCGGATGAATCCCTGGCGCGCGGCATCGGATTTCACCGCGTGAGCGGCGACATCGCGTGGGCCCGCGAGATGCAAAGTCTCGCCTTCGGTCGTTAGAAAATCGGAAATCGGGTTGATCGGCTTGTCCCCCTCGGTCGTGCGGAAGCGGCCGACGGGGTCGAAATTCTCCAGCGAGAATCCGAGCGGATTGATTGTTTCGTGGCACGTCATGCACGAGGTGTTGCGGGTCATTTCCGCGACCTTCTCGCGCATCGTCATCTTCGGGTCGAACTTGTGGTCGTCGAAGGCGATGGCTTCCGGCGGCGGCCTGAGGAATCCGCCGAGCACGTTGCGCGTGAGAAAGACACCGCGTTGGATCGGCGAGGTGATGTTGTGGTGGGAAAGCCGGGCTAACAAATAAGGGTGGGTAAGCACTCCCGCACGCTGGGCGGGATCGAATTTCACCGGCTGGAAACCGCCACCGTCGGGAACGGGAACACCGTAGTAGTTCGCGAGGCGGTCATTGAATAACAGATAGTTGGCTTCGATCAGCTCCCGATAATCCGACTGGTCACTCCAGACGACACGCTCGACGAACAACTCCAGTGAACGGCGCAAATCAGCGACCAACGAGGTGTCGAACCCAGGAAACGCCGCGGGATCCTTGTTGAGGTCGCTTTCGACATCGAGCTTCAGCCAGCGTTGGAAAAACTCGTTGAGCTTCGCCTTCGCCCGCGGATCGGCGGCCATGCGCTGCGCCTGGGCTTTCACTTGTTCCGGCGTGTGGAGTTGGCCGGCCTTCGCCAGATCCAGCAGTTTTTGATCCGGCAGCGAATCCCACAGCCCGAGCGCCAGGCGGCTGGCGACGGTGAAATCATTTTTCAACGAATCAACTTCCGGATAGAGAAAACGCGGCGATTTCAATATCAGGATGACCGCGCGTTTCACCGCCTGGTCCGGAGCGAGGTCGCCTCCGAACGGAGGCTCGACATAGAGCTTCCGCAAGTCATCAGTTAGCGGACGGCGAAATGCGCGTTCGGCGAACGTGGCGGTGAATTGTTTCAAGCGCTCCGCGCGGTCCGGAGCATCATCCTTCACGCCGCTGAGCTGCGGCAGTCGGGCGACGACCTGATTCGCCACCTCGATGGCCGCCGTCGTTGTGGACTCATGCCAATCTTTCGAAATGCCGGTGCCGCGTTCGTATCCCTCGCTCGCATCGTCCGCGGGAAACGTCGTGCCGGTCACCGCGACATGCGCGGCTCCCTCGGGCGAGAGATAGGGCGCGCAAATCACCGTCCATTCGCCGCGTGGAGTCTTCCACTCCAGGCTGACCATGCCACGCTTGTCCTGGTATTTGAAATAGTCGAACCGCATCGGGTAACTCCGCCCGCCTAACAAAAAAAGACGTGCTGTTGATTCACGAACCTCCGCACCCGAGCTGACCCACGCATCGATCAAGGCGACCTGGCGTTTCGCACCGCTGTCGTCGCGCTGGTTGCCATCGCCGTCCTGGCGGTCGCCATTCAGATAGAGCCGCGCTCCGTTCGGCGTGCGGATTTTAAACTCATACCAACCCGTCGCCGGAGCTATCAACGAGCCATCCCACGCGATGGAAAATTGGTCCGCGCTGATGCCCTCGGCGGGCGAGCCTTCGCCGAAATCGAACCCGATGCTCGCGTCCTCACGATCCAGCACCTTCTTCGCCTTCTTGTTCATTCCATCGGATTGGAAATACTGCGCCTTCAGCCCACGGCCTTCGCCGGGTGGCTTGGATTTCCCGAAACTTCCTAGCAGATCCGCAGCCGATTCGCGGAACTGACGGTTGGTCAGCCGGGCGAAGGCGGCTTTTGGAGGCGGCGAACTTTTCGCCCGGGCTTCCGGCGAATAAAACGCCCCGTAAATATAATCCGCGACCCGCCGAGACTCCTCGGAATCCAGCAGATCGGGGTCGTCCTCCGGCATTCGCTTGTCGATGTAACGGGCGAGTGATGCCAGCGTGCGGTCGCCCTGCAGCGGCTCGTCCACCTCATCTTCCACGCCCTCGCCCTTGTCGCCATGGCACGACGCACAATGCTTCGCATAAATCGCCGGTCCGTCCTGCGCGGAGAGAATCCCCGTCAGGCCGAGCAGGAAATGGAAGGAAAGGCGGCGCATGGTTTCGGTCGGATACGCGGTCCTTCCGGAGATTTTACCGTGTAAATTGCATGTTTTCCTTTCATCGGCGGAACTTGCGCCTGATCATCCCCGCTGCCTCGCGGGCTTCCACCACCCGCAGCGCTTGCGCGGCGATGAAGTATACCAGCGAAGCGGCGCTGATGGTCGCGCCCAGCAGAGCAATTTTCAGCCAGAGATTCATGGCCGCCAGATCGGTGAACAGGAAGTGATTCGCCAGCAGGCAGACGCCCGCCATCAGGCCGCCGGCGACCAGCAGTTTTCCTAACATGACCAGCAGCGGCACCGTCCCGGGATCACCCGAGAATTTCCGCATCGCGAAATAGAGCAGCAGGAAATTCACCGAAGCGGTGATGCTGGTGGTCAGCGCGAGCGACTCATGGCCCCATTTGAAAACATACACGAACAGATAATTGAACCCGAGGTTCAATCCCAGCGCGAGGAAACTCACCAGCATCGGGAACCAGCGTTTATCGATGGCGTAGAACGCCGGTTGCAGCACCTTGAGCGCCGCGTAAAAGACCAGCCCGTAACCGTACGCCCGCAGCGCGAGCGCGGTTTGCACCCGTTGGGCGGCGGTGAAATTCCCGTGCTCGTAAATCACGCTGATGATCGGTTCCGCGAGAAACGCCAGACCGATGGTCGATGGAATCACTAGGAATGCCACCAGCCGCAAGCCCTTGGCCAGCGTGGGCGAGAACTCCGGTGAAATGCCGCCGATGGCCGCGCGTGAGAGCGCGGGCAAAGTCACCGTCGCGACCGCCACACCAAAAATTCCGATAGGCAACTGCATCAACCGGAACGCGCAATTCAGCCAAGTCACCGCCGCGAGGCTGATCCCCGCCGCGAACATGGAATTTACTACCACGTTGACCTGCACCACCGAGGACGAGATCACGGCCGGGCCCATCAGCCGCAGGATCTGCCGGACGCCGGAATCCCGCCAGTTGAAATCCACGGCGAAGCGATAGCCCGTCCTCCGCAGCGCTGGAAACTGGCAGACCAACTGCGCCAGTCCGCCGATCACCACGCCGATGGAGAATCCGATCAGGCTTTGCGGTCCCCAGTTAGGATCCATCCAGTAGCCGATCGCCGCGCCGCCGATCATCGAGCCGAGGTTGAAGAAGCACGACGACAACGCGGGCATCCCGAAGACGTTTTTCGCATTCAACATCCCCATCACCAGCGCCGCCAACGAGACCAGCAGGATGAACGGATACATCACCCGCACCATCGTCACCGTCAGGGCGATTTGATCAGGGCCGACCGCGCTGTCATCGCCGCCGTCACGCGCCAGAAGGGTCAGCAAGTCCACCAACCAGGGAGCCGCGAGGATTCCGACGACCGTGACCAGACTCATGAAAACCGTGGCCAGCGTCATCATCTTGTTCGCCAGCGCCCACGCGGACTCATCGCCTTCGGACTTCAGTCTTTTTGAAAACGTGGTGACGAATGCCTGGGAAAGAGCACCTTCCGCGAAGAGATCGCGCAGCAGATTCGGAATGCGGAACGCGAGTTGGAACGCCCCCAACAGGTTGGAGGCACCGAAAATGGTGGTGAACATCACCTCCCGTGCGAGCCCCAGCACCCGGCTCGCCATCACGGCGGCGCTGACTTTCCAAGTGGCTTTGGCGGACATCAGATCAAAAGTTCGGAAAGTCGTAGCACGCCGGATTCTAGCGGTGCTGGATCGTGGTGGCTACCGCCGGATGATGAAATATCGGTGAAGACGAGCAGTGACTCAGACCGCTTTTTCACTGCTGATGACCACTTTGAGCGCCGAGCTGCTACCCGGCGGGAGGATGGTTTTGTTTTTCGTGACGTTGCCGGATTCCACGCAGAGCATTTGCAAATACTCGTCATCGCCGAAGTCGGCCATGCTCTTGGATTTATCGATCCACGGGTTCCACACGACAGTCGATGCGGATCCGGTTTTCTCGATGTGGATCTTCCGGCCGAGCGTGGGGTCGTGAATTTCGACAGGGGCGGTGGTGTCGAAATAGACGCGGTCCACTTCGCCCTCGATGCGGATCGCGGGTGCGGTTTCCAATGCTCCGGTATCCTTCACTTTGTCGAAATAGCCAGTGTTCTTGAGTCCGGTGATGGAAACGGTGTCGATGGAGCCGATCTGGAAATACGTGTGCAGGCAGGTCTCGAACGATGTCTCCTTTTCGCCGGTGTTTCCGGCTAACAACTCCAGCGTGAGGGTTTCTCCGACTGTGACGATGTATTCCACGTCATGGAACTCCACGGCCGGCATTGCGAGACGCACGCTGACGGAACCATCGGGGAGACACTTGGTTTCCTTGATGTCCCACTTGACCACGCGCGCGAAGCCATGCGCAGGCAATCCCTCGCGCGGGCCAAACCACGGGAAAATGATCGGGATGCCGCCGCGTATCGGCTTTTTGGTGTCGAACTCGCTGGCGCCGCTCATGAACAGCAGCGGCGGCTCGCCCTTTTTCTGGAAATGCGTGACATGGGCCCCATGCAGATAGATTTCCGCAGTGCTCCAGGTAGTCTCTATCAGAATTTTGGGCAGCCCGCCCCTTCCTTCGGCGAGGGTGACATGACCCGGGATTTCGAATTTTCTCAAATCGCTCATGCGGATGTTACTTCTTCTTCCGCAGGAATGGAGGTAGGTCGAGGTCCTCGCCATCGAAGACATTCGGCGTCTCGCCCTCGAAGCGGCCGCGCGGCGCGGAGTCGAGACCGAGTTCGCTCTGTGAGCCGGAGGGCTTGATGCCGAGCTTGAGCTTCGGATGCTCGGCAGAGGCTGCGGCAACGGGCGCGGCTTCGGGCTCGAAGTCAACGGCTTCATCTTTGGCAGGCATTTCCTCGGGAATTTCCTCCGGTTGCTCGACGGATTTCGATTTGCCCCACGGAGCGGTTAGGGAAGGGCGCGTTCTCGGAACCGGAGTGAAACCGGAGGATTGGCGCACGGACTCCACCGAGTCGTCTTCTTCGATCGGCTCGGGATCCGGTTCGTCCGCCGCGCTGTAGAAAACCTCCTCCTCGGTGGCTTCCAAAGGTTCCGGAGCAACTGGGATTTCTTCTTCCGGCTCCGGCTCCGGCTCCGGTTCGACGGTCGGCTCGGGCGTTTTCACTTCGGTGAAGGTGAAGGCGTCCAACTCCGATTCGGGGGGCTCCTCGGCCTTTGGCTTGGCGGCAAAGTCGGGCTCGGCGAACGGGCGCTCGTCGTCGAAAAGGGAGAGCGCGGCGGCTACGTTGGTCGTGGCCTTGCGGAATTTCGATAGTGGCGATGTCGGCTCCGGGCGCGGCGGAGGCTCGGGCTCTTCCTCGCGTTTGGCGATGAAATCCGCGATCTTCACCGGCGGACTGGTGAAGCCCTGGCTGGGATCGAGGATTGGATTCTCCGGCGAGCGGTGGCTGAGGGAATCACGCGGCGCCATGGCCAGCGAATCCTCGGGAAGCGCGCTGATGAGCGTAATGGACAGGGAATCGCCCATCGCCGGATCGATGGCCGCACCGAAAAGCACGTGAGCCTTGTCGGGAACGAATTTCTGCAAACGCTGCATGAGGAGTTCAATTTCAAACAGCGTGAGATCCTCGCCGCCTGATAGATGAACGAGCACGGTTTGTGCGTCCTTGAGCAGCGCGCCCTGGTCGAGCAGCGGGCTGTTCAGAGCGTTTTTCAACGCCTTGGAAGCGCGGTCCTTGCCCTCGGCGATGCCGGATCCGAAGAGACAACGCGAACGGTTCGTGCGCAGCGCGCTCATGAGGTCGTCGAGACCGACGTTGATCAGGCCGGGACGGATGACGAGGCGGATGACGGCTTTGATTGACTCGCAAATCATGTGGTCCGCTGCGGCAAAGGCTTCGTGAATGCCTTGCTTCGCGAGAACGAGTTCGCCCATCCGGTTGTTGTCGAACGTGACGAGCGCGTTGGACAGAACGGCCAGTTCATTGAGCGCGGTTTCCGCCTGTTCGCGGCGGCGCTTGCCTTCGAAGGCAAACGGCATGGTCGCAAAAACGACGACGAAAGCACCTTCCTCCCGGGCGATGCGGGTGACGATGGGCGACGCACCGGAACCGGTGCCGCCACCGAGGCCGGTGCAGAGGAAGACGATCCGGCGGCCCTTGATCGAGGCGCGGATCTGGTCTTCGGATTCGAGCATCGCCTGGTGGCCGAGCTCGGGATCACCGCCGGAACCGAGGCCTTTGGTGAGGTTCACGCCGAGCTGGATTTTTTCACGGGCAACGCATGACGCGAGTGTCCGGACATCCGTGTTCAGGGCTAACAGTTCCGCGCCCTCCATGCCGTCGAGCGCGATCCGCTCCAGCATGTTGGCCCCGGCGCCGCCGAGACCGATGATCTTCACGGCGGAAGTGGGAATGGTGTGATGGGGCTCGCGATTGTAAGGGATCATGGCGGAATGGTGTTAAAGGTTATTTGTTAAAAGTTATGGGTAAGAAGAAATGAGTGGTCGTTGTCCAGTGTGTGTTCCTAATAACAAATAACTCATAACTTCTAACGTGACTCATTTTCCAAACGGCCAGAACATCCGGCCGATTTTTCCGAGGACACCGGGCGGCGACTCGCGCTCGGTTTCCAAAATCTGGGCGTAGCGAATCAGGCCGATGGCGGTGGCGTAGTGGGGATCCTTGAAACTCGCCTGCACGCCGCTGATTTCCGGCGGCTCCGGGCGGTAGATGTCGCGACCGAAAACGTCGAACGCAAGCTCGCTGAAACCGCGCATCAGGCTGGTGCCTCCCGTTAGAAAAACCCCCGCGCCGATGGCTTCGACGGCTCCGGCGGGCAGGCGGGCGCGGACGAGCTTGAGGGTTTCCTCAAGGCGCTGGCGGATGACTTCGTTGAGAATGCTGCGCCCGACCTCGACTTCGGCGAAGCCGCGGTCATCGGTCAGCTTTGCGGTGCCGACCGAGCGGGCGGGATCTGCCGAGGCGTCGCCTTCGAGGATTTTCAAGCGGTCCGCTTTGGAAAACGGCAGCCCGGTGACGAGGTGGATGTCATTGGTGACGTGGTCGCCGCCGACCGGGATGCAACCGGATGCGGCGATCGCGCCATTCAGATAGAGCGCGTAGTCGGTGGTGCCGCCCCCGATGTCGATGACCAGCGCGCCGCGTTCGCGTTGTTCGCGGTCGAGCGCCATCTGCGCCGTGGCGATGGGTGAGAAAACGATGTCATCGACCTCAAGCGGGATTTCCCTAACCAGTTTGATGCTGTTCTGGATGCGCGTGCCGATGCCGTGGACGATGTGGAAATCCGCTTCCACGGTTTTTCCGAAAAGCCCGACCGGCGTGGTGGTGTGCTCCAGTCCGTCGAGCCAATAACTGCGGATGATCGGATGCAGATAGACGTGGTCCTGCGGGATATGCACCTCGCGGGCGATGGTGCGGGCTTCCTCGACGTGTTCGGGAGTGACGGTCGGCTCGCCATCGGGCAGCCGGTAGGTGCCGCGGTGGTTGATGCCCTGGATGTGGGATCCGGTGACGGCCAGGAAGACGCTGCCGATCTCGACATCGCTGGCGTCCTCCGCCTTGGCGAGGGCATCCTTGAGACAGGCGCGGGCCTGGGCGAAATCACAGATCTCGCCCTTTCTAACACCAGCAGTTTTGGTGACGCCGATGCCGAGGATCTTGACGGCGCTGTCAGCCTTCACCTCACCGACGACCATGCAGGTCTTGCTGGTGCCGATTTCGAGTCCGACGTGAATTTTCGTGCGACGTGCCATGGGGTTGGATTGCGAAATGCGATCAGTTGCGATTGAGAAGTTTGTTGAGATCGCTTGCGCGGCGATCCTTGCGACGATCCGCGGGAGTCGGTTCTGAAACCGGGACTGCCTTCGGGGCTGCTTTTTCCGTTCGCAACGTGACCGGGACGTTGTGCTTGGGAATAAGATTGATGGTGCCGATGACGTAGCCCTCCTGGCCCGCGTGTTCCATCGCGGCGCGGAGGCGATGGATCTGTTGTTCATGACCGCCGATGCCGAAAGTGGCTTCGGTGCCGTCGCGCGTGACCAGCAAGAGCGACCAGTCGTTGATTTGTCTCACCGACTCGATCCACTGGACGGCATCGGAATCGGATTCACGGGCGGAGTTCAGCAAATGGAAACAATGCCTGAGCTCCGGATGGCTAACCATTTTGCCTGCGGCGATGGGAAATTTCTCGGAAGCAGGTAGGTGAACCAGCGGAAGGTTGGTCGCGGCGTCGAGCTGCCTGACAGGACAAGGATAAGCGATGCCGTCATGGTCCACCAACATCGCGCCAACCTTGCGGGTTTCGGTGATGCCGGCATCCGGGCAGGAAATCCATGCACATGGGGTGCGGGGAATCACTCTAACGACCAACGTGCCGGGCAAGTGCCGCTCGACGCGGGCGCTCGAAATTTCAGGCCGCTGGTTCAGTTTCACCGTCAGCTCGTCCACGTTGATTTCGAACAAGCTCGCTGTTAGGTTGATGCCGCCCGCTTCAACCACACCGGCCTCGTCAATGGCGGGATTCGGATTCAGGTCGATGACCTGCAGCCGGAAATCGGGATTTTTGTAGAACGCGTGCTGGATGCCCTGCCAGATGCCCCAGCCGATGCCGGTGACGACGGCGAGAATGCAGGCGAATTTTGCCACCTTGCCGGCGAACTTGAGAAAACCGAACCAAGCGATGCGCGGCGACATGACGCGGACCTCAAGCACCTTGGAGCGCGAGCGGCGGCGGGTTTTGCTGGTCCGGGATTTTGACATGTCAGGAGCGGAGTTTGAGTGAAAGCTCGGCGATGGTTTTACACAACTCGGGGAAGGAAATTCCGATGGCGGCGGCGGCCTTGGGCAGCAGGCTGGTTTCCGTCATGCCCGGGATCGTGTTGGCTTCGAGAACGAACGGACGGTTGTTGGAATCGAGCAGGACATCCACCCGCGAATAAATTTCCACGCCAAGCGAGCGGTGAGCGGCAGTGGCGGCGGCTTGCACGGCCATCGTGGTTTCCAAATCGAGATCGGCCGGGCACTGGTATTCGCTGCCTTTCGCGCCGCTCAGCCATGGGTATTTGCTGGCCATGTCATAAACGCCTTCGGGTGGAGTGATCTGGACGATGGGCAGGGCCTTGCCGTCGAGAATGCCGACGGTGAGTTCCTTGCCCTCGATGAATTCCTCGATGAGAACCTCGTCATATTTTTCCGCAGCCTTCAAAAGCGCGGCCGCAACTTCGTCCTGCGTCTTGACGATCTGGATGCCGACGCTGGAACCTTCGAGCGGTGGCTTGATGACCAGCGGAGCTTTGATTGTTAGGTCGGGCGCCACACCCGGGCTGAGGGAAACCGTTTCCGAGCGGGCGGTGGGCACTCCGGCGGCGAGAAACTTCTCCTTCGCCAGGGTTTTGTTGATGGCGAGCTTGCTGCTGGCCGAACCGGCGCCGGTGTAGGGGACACCCAGCTTTTCCATTGCATCCTGAAGTTGGCCATCCTCGCCAAAGGTGCCGTGGATCACGTTGAATCCGAGATCCGTGCCCTCAGGCAGCCTGATTTCCGTGGTCGTCACATCGACGGCCACGGCATCGAGGCCGAGTTCTAACAAAGACTTGAGAACCGCATTTCCGGACGCGAGCGAAACTTCACGTTCCGCACCCGGGCCACCCATCAGGACTGCGATTTTTTTTCCGCTCAACATCTTCTCGTTTATGATTTGGAGTTTAAGATTGGAATTTCAAAATGATGCCTCGTCCTCGCCGAGGATTTTGATTTCGGTTTCCAGTTCAACGTTCCGCTCGTCGCGGGCTTTTTCCTGGATGAACTCGATGAGGGTCAGGATTTCCACAGCGGTTGCGCCGCCCTGGTTGACCACGAAATTTCCATGAACCTCGGAAACCGCCGCGTGGCCGCAGGTGCTGCCCTTGAGTCCGAGCGAATCGATCACACGACCTGCGGGAATGAATTCCGGATTCTTGAACGTGCAACCGGCCGACGCGGCGACCGGTTGCGAGGTCTTGCGTTTTTCCCGCGAGGCATCCCAGCGGTCCTTGATATTTTCGGCGCTGTCGTTCTTGCCTTTGAAAACCGCCTGCAAGGCGAAATTCCGGCGCAGCTCGGGGACATTGCGGTATTGCGTGACGATCTCGTCGCGCTCGCGGGTGCGGATGACGCCGTCCTCGTCGAGGAAGGTTACTCTAACGACCTGATCGAAGGTTTCAATTCCCATCGCTCCGGCGTTCATGCGGAGCGCACCACCGACGTTGCCGGGGATACCTTCCATCCATTCGAAGCCGCCGATGCCGCTGCCGCCTGCGATGCTGGCCAGTTTCTTCAAACGCACGCCAGCTCCCGCGGTGACTTCATTCCGCGCGCCGACAGTGACTTCCGAGAAAACCCCGCCGGTCGGGCGGATCACCGCGCCGCGGATGCCGCCGTCGCGCACTAACAAATTCGATCCGCGGCCGACGACGCGCACCGGGATGCCGCGCTCGCGGCAGTAATCGACGAGGAAGGCGAAGCCATAAAAACTGTGCGGCTCGATCCAGAACTGCGCCGGGCCACCGACTAACAAAGTCGTGTGGCGGCTCATCGGTTCGTAGAGTTTGCCGTCAATCTCGCCGGGAGGCATGAGTGCCTTCATTTCCTCGAGGATTTTCAAATCCGCGGCGAGGCGGGTGCCGGCTTCGTGGACGTTTCCGGCACCGAGCGTGATCAGCAAGTCACCGGGCTGGAGCGCGTGGCCGAGAGCATGGTGCGCCGTTTCGAGATCCGGCAGATAGGTCGCCGGGATGTCGCCGTGCTCCTTCATCGCATCGACGAGCGTCTGGCCGGAGATCCCTTTGATCGGCTTTTCCGAAGCGGCATAAACATCGGTGATGAAAACGAGATCCGCCGCCTGCAGGACTTTTCCGAAATCATCGGCCAGCGCCTTTGTCCGCGAATAACGGTGCGGCTGGAATAGCACGACCACGCGCTTCGATTTCAACGAGCGCGCAGTTTGCAACGTTGCGGCGAGCTCCGATGGATGGTGACCGTAGTCGTCGATGATGCGGTAGTTTGCTGATAGATACTTCGTCTCAAAGCGGCGCTTGGCTCCGGCGAAGGTGGCCAGCGCGCGGGCGACGAGCGCGAATTCGGCACCGCAACTGTCGGCCAAAGCGATGGCGGCGAGCGCGTTCAGGATGTTGTGATTTCCGGGAATGCCGAGCTCGACATCGCCTAACACCACGCCCTTTTTCTTCACCGTGAAAGCCGACGAACCTTTCAGATCGCGGATGTCCGTGGCGGTATAGTCGGCATCTTCCCAACCATACGAAACCGCGTTCTCACGGCTCGCGCAAACTTCGTTCGCCACCGGATCTTCGGCGCAGAAAACCAGTTTCCCTGTCGTCTGATCGGCTAACTGCGAGAAGACCTCCTTGATGTGGTCGATGCCCTTGTAGAAATCCAAATGCTCGGCCTCGATGTTGAGGATCACCGCATGCTCCGGATGATAGAGTGCGAGCGTGCCATCGCTTTCGTCACCTTCCGCTACCATGTGCTCGCCGTCCTGCGACCATTTCGCGTTCGCGCCGAGGATTGGGATTTCCGCACCGACGTAATGGCTAGGCTTCTGTCCGGCCTCGCGCAGGACGTGGGCGGTCATCGAGGAGGTCGTCGTTTTCCCGTGGGTTCCGGAAATGACGATGCCCTTCTTCGTGTGTAAAATCGCGGCAAGGCATTCGGCCCGGCGCAGCAGCGGGATCTTCGCTTTCTTCGCGGCGGAGTAGGCCGGGTTGTCGGATTTGATCGCCGACGAATAAACGACGATGTCCGCGCCCTTCACGGCGGCAGCGCTGTGGGGCGAGGAAAAATTCAAACCCACGCCCTGCATGCGTTCCGTCTCTGCCGTGGTGACTCTATCCGATCCACTGACCTTGTGACCCATACCTAACAAAAGCAACGCGAGGCCGCTCATTCCGGATCCGGCCACGCCGATGAGATGGATTTGGAGCGGATTGCTCCGGTCGGTGAGGCGCTGGCTGAGATCGGTCATGGGGGCGTGAGAGTGGCTTCGATGGCGGCACAAACCCGGTCCGCGGCGTCGGGAACGGCGAGTGCGCGGGCCGCTTTTGCCATGCGCTTGTAGGTTGGCAAGTCTTGCAGGATGGAAGTTGCGAGCGCGGCGAGTTTTTCCGCATCCAGATCGCGTTCCTGAACCAGCTTGGCGGCTCCGGCGGAGTCGAAAACCTCGGCATTCCGCGTCTGGTGATCGTCGGCGGCGTAAGGGTAGGGAACCAAAATCGACGGATGACCCGCGATCGCGATTTCCGTCAGGCTCGACGCCCCGGACCGCGCGATGACCAGATCCGCGATGGCATACGCCGACGGCATCTGGTCGCAGAAACCGAGCACCGTGTAGCCCTCGCGACCCTGCGTGATTTCAGAAACCCGTTGGAAATCCAGCGCACCGGCGATGTGCAGCACCTGCGTCTGCGCGGGCAAACTCGCCGCTGCCTGGGCGCAGAGCTCATTCAACCGCTTCGCACCTTGGCTGCCACCGGTCACGACGATGGTCGGCCGCCCGACTTCCAGTCCGAACAACGCCGCCGCTTCTTCCAGCGACGGAAGATCAATGATTTCTGGCCGCACAGGAGTTCCGGTCGTCACAGTTTCGCGGTTTGGAAAAAATGCCTTCGCCGGCTCCAATCCTAGGAACACCTGCGTGCAAAACCGGCTCGTCAGCACGTTCGCGCGGCCCGGACGGGCATTCGAATCGTGAATGAACGTCTTCAGCCCCATCTTGTGCCCGGCATAAACCGGCGGCAGCGAGGTGAACCCGCCCATGCCCAGCACCGCATCCGCCTTGAACTCACGGATCACCTTCTTGCAATGCCGCACCGATCCCCACATTTTCCAGAGAAACGGCAACATCCGAGGCGACAAGGTCGGCGGCTTAGCCACGGCAGGCATCGTCTTGAACGTCAAATGCTTGTACTTCGCGGACGCCTCCGAATCGACCTTCTTTTCGGAAATCAGAAGCATCACTTCATGGCCACGCGCACGCAGCGCCTCGCCCACGGCGATTCCGGGAAACAGGTGGCCGCCAGTGCCTCCACAGGCGATGAGAATTTTGAGGGATTTCGGCACGGATGCTCGGGTGAATAGCCAGCTGCGGGTGTGGAAATCACGCATCCCACACCCTTTCGAGAAAAGTAAACAAACCCGAACTAATCGGCAATCCTCAAAACTCCCGAATTTCCGGAGAAGGAATTTCCCGGCCGCTTCGCTCAGGAGCTTTTCGTCCAGTGCAGGAACCAAAACGCCAGAGGCAGCGGCAGTTGCAGCAAAATGCCGCTGCCGATGAACAGCCAGCGAGGCAGGTAGGTGAAAGTCGTTCCCGGATAAAGCGTGTCGCCCTCGATGCCGCGCTTGATCAGATAGATGACGTAGCCGGTGCAGAGCAAACCGACGCCGATGAGTCTGCCGCCTTGGTTCGCGGACAGGTAAAATGGCAGGTTCATGAGAAATCAAACCGTGAATGACTCTCCGCCGCGATCCGCCTTGATGCGGGGAACGCCTTTTGCCGAGCTGAAATCGATCAGCCCCATGCGTGCGAGATGAAGGATGTCGGTGGTCCGCTCTGGGTAATCGGTGATCGCCTGCCATTTGTTCGCGGTGCGAAGAACCGCCAGCGTGTCCATTAGTTTTGATTCCAGTCGGGAGTTGTCCGGCAGCCGGCTCGCAACGAGCGTGCCCATCCGCAGCAGCAACAACGGACTTGCCAGAAAAAGCTGGCTCAGCGCATGGGCCGAACCGGTTATCCGGTGGACGTAATGATCCACCACCATGGCTCCCGCGGTTTCCTCACCCAAATCGTGATAGAAAGCGGACTCATGATAGCCACGCAATCCGCCACCGGTCCGCCAAGTCCGGTAGCCGCTGAAAAAAACCGCGGCTAGGCACAGGATCGCCACTCCGTTCGCGGTTTCGGATGACCAATTGAAACCGAACTGCCAGGCCGCGTAAGCTGGCACGTAGCGGAAAAACAACCAGGTCAACGCGCAGCAGATGACTCCACCCAACAGGCAGAGAAAAGCCATTGAAGTCTGGCGAAGGTTGTAGCGGCGAATCATGATGGAATGCGTGGAAACCGGTTGTTTCCATCAGAATCAAAGCCCGTTGGCAACTCCCGGGAACCTCCGCCCTGAAGCGGAAGTCATCCACCGGCCTTCCAGCCGAGGAATCTTCCCGCCGAAACAGACACTGCCATCCCTTGACGCCCCGAGCCTGTTTAAGCACTTTCAAAACATGGCCACCGAACCTACCCCATGAGCGAACTGGTCCTTTACACCTCCGAAGACGGCAAAACCCGCCTCGACCTCCGGATCCAAGGCGAAACCATCTGGCTGACCCAGCTCGAAATCGCCGAACTCTTCCAGACGACGAAGCAGAACGTCAGTCTCCATGCGAAGAATATCTTCGGGGACGGCGAGCTGACCGCCGGGGCAACTGTCAAGGAATCCTTGACAGTTCAAACCGAGGGAAACCGCACCGTCCAGCGCCCGACACTCCTCTACAATCTCGACCTCATCCTCGCCATCGGCTACCGCGTCCGTTCACTGCGTGGCGTCCAGTTCCGCCAATGGGCCACCACCCATCTCCGGGACTACCTGGTCAAAGGCTTCGTCATGGACGACCAGCGCCTCAAGAACCCCGGCGGCTGGGACTACTTCGATGAACTGCTCGCCCGCATCCGCGAGATCCGGGCCTCGGAAAAACGCTTCTACCAGAAAGTTCGCGACCTCTTCGCCCTCAGCAGCGACTACCAATCCCGCGAAAAGGAAACCCACCTCTTCTTCGCCGCCGTCCAGAACAAGCTCCTCTTCGCCGTCACCGGCAAGACCGCCGCCGAACTCATTGTGGCACGCGCCGATGAAAACTCACCCAACATGGGCCTCCTCGCCTTCAGTGGAGCCCGTGTCCGCAAGCACGACGTCATCATCGCCAAGAACTACCTCACCGAGGACGAAGTCGATACCCTCAACCGCCTCGTCGTCATCTTCCTCGAACAAGCCGAACTCCGCGCCAAGAAACATCAGGACCTCACCCTCGACTACTGGCACACCCACATCGACCGGATGCTTTCGTCCAACGACCAACCGATACTCGAAGGCCCCAGCAACACCAGCAGCGAGACGATGAAACTCATTGCCCAGGAACGTTACGAAACCTTTGATTCGCGTCGCCGAGTCCATGACGCTCGGCAAGCCGACGACGATGACCTCAACGCCATCGAGAAGTTGGAACAAAAGCTCAAAGCGAAAGGTGGCAACGACGGGTGAATCAGCGTGTAGGCCAATGCCACTGCCAATTTTCGGGCAATAAAATCACCGGAATGATTCCGAAGAAAAAAATTGTTATGCGAGAGCCGATCCATCCATATTCTATAATCAAACTCTCTGCCTAATGTGAATGCGCAAAGAGCTCATCCCCGACCAAGCTGTGAATCACAGTCATCAAGCTTCATTCTATATTGGAAGATTGCCAGCAGCTACTTTTATAGCCCGAATCCGGGCCTAGCGGCAATCGAGGATAGTCGTTTTTAGGGACAAATTTAATTCTTGGAGCAAGGATTATTTCTACCAATTCTGGATTCAACTGTTCGCCTGATTTATTGCGGATTTTTGCCGCAAGGCCGGCAATCAGAGGGACAAGATTACACCACTCCGCGATTTCTTCCACAGCGATTGCAATACAAGGAGGATCAAGATGTGAAAAATGATTTCTGATCTCTCTGATTTGCTTGAGAGCCGCTATCTCGAGTGATGCATCGTCTAGTGGTCGGCTACATATTACACCAACCCACGCAATCTTATCTTTCACCCTTCTTCCATGTCGCGCTCCAAGCTTGTCCGCATTGAAGACCCAAGTAGGTTTATATTTGTATTGAGCTCCGAAATAAAGTTGATGAAGTGTTATTTCAATCAAAGAAACGCAATCGTTAAGCAACATGCGTAACGAATTTATCCATACCGGACTGATATCGACCACCCGTTCTCCCTCTCCAACAATTCTCAATAAAAGATCCTTGATGTTTTTATGCAGGACGGTTTGAAAAGATGTGAATGCGACCCCTTCCCGATCTAGGGTGGGGGTAAGTGGAAATTCCGGTCCGAACGGCGTGTTGAGTTGGATCTTGATGGCTTCGTCGTGTGACGGCATTAGGTAATGAAAATTTCTCGCAAGATCCAAAGGAGAGTCGAAGAAAGGTGAACTTGGCGAAGGTAGATTAAATTTGGCAAACGGGATTGTCCGTGTCTTTCTCATTTCATCGGAAAATTTTGAGAAATTCATCGTAACTTGCCTCGGATCGCCTTGCGGGGAATCTCTTACAGTAAGTGTGAAATTTTTCGCCTTCAACAGGGCAGAGGCGGGAAAATTCGAATTTCCAAATCCATTTATGACATGTGCAGAAATTCTATTGCACAGACTTTTTGGAGGGAGCGACTCATCAAACTGCAAATATTTGTGAGAGGCTGGATCTTCGGAGTGATCAAATTTAAAATTAAAGCTCATGCTTATTAAAGGTTACGGTGCCATGAATGCCATTGGCTCCAGGTCATCAAAATTTTGTGGACATGTGCGGTCCGGAGTCGTAACCCCCGCTCACTTCACCTCCTTCGACAGGCTCTCCCGTTCCTTATCGGATAGATCCGCGGCTTCGAAGGCGGCGCGGGCGGCGTTGAGGTCGGAGGCGCGCCAGGAGCTGAGGGTTTGGCGGAGCTGGTTGAGGCGCTGGTTCTCGTCGCTGATGGAGGCGGCCCAAGAGAAGGCGGTGGTCGGGTCGGTTTTGCGGATCTGATCGACGAGCGGCTGGATGGCGGCGTCTCGCGAGCTGCCGGACTCCAGGGTGCCGAGCCACTCGGCGGTGGCGATGGCGTCGTATTGGCTCCAGGATCGGGAAACGGCCTTCAGTCCTTCATCGCGCGATTGGCCGTCGGGGAGCGCGGCGGCCCAACTGGCGGCTTTGGCGGGTTCGTCACTGGCCCATTGTCCGGCGAGCCGGCCTGCGGAAGAGGCGAGGTTTTTCTCCATGCCGTCCGGTGGTGAGGCGATGAGTGAGGAAAGCTGGCTGCTGGCGGTGGCGGGATTGTCGCGGGCCATCGCTGGCAGCACGGCGGCGAGGGCGCGCGCGCGTTCGTCGCCGGACAGGCTGTCGGCCCAGGCTTTGGCGGCTTCGGGATCGCTGCGGCCCCATGAGCTGGCGACGTTGTCCAGCGCTTCTAACCGGCTCTGGCCTTCGGGCAGTTTTTTCCAACCGGCGGCGGCGGCTTCCGGATCCTCACGGCTCCAGTTTTCAAAAAGCCCGTTCATCGCGGCGGTTTGTTCCTGGGGATTGGTCAGGGAACTTGCGAAGTCGAAAGCCTTGTTAGGATCTGTGTTCGAATACTGCGACATCATCCGCATGAGCGTGTTGGTGTCCCGCTGGGCTTCGGGGAGGGCGAGGAAATACTTCTCGGCGGCGGCGGGATCGGAAGCGACCAATCCGCGCAGCACTGAGTCGGAGGTGTCGATTTTCTCGCGGTCGCTCAGTTTCGCGACCTGCTCCTTGAGGAGATCCGGTGCGGTCCACGCGGCGTAATACATCTGGTTGCCGAGGTTTTCCCGGCGGGTGGCCGGGTCCTGCACCTGCTCGATGACTTCGAACGCGAGCCGGGTGTCATTCCAATTGAGCTGCCTCAGGAACTGGCCGGTGGCGATCCGTTGCTCGGACTTTTTATCCAGACTCATCAGCATGGACATCGCCTGTTTCGGATCCTCATCGGCGACGATTTCCAGGATGCCGCCGACGATCTTGCCGCGCAAATGACCGGGCTCGCCTTTCAAGCGCTCCCACGCGGCGGCCGAATCCTCCCGTGCGAGGACCTTGTAAACTTCCGAGGTGGAGTTGGATTTCCAGTCGCCTTTTAGAGTCTTCGCCCATTTGAGCGCGGCTTCCGGATCCTTCTGCGCCCAGCTCGCGGCCAACATGCTGGCGCTGCGGTCGCCCACCCGATCCGGCGGCATCAGGGCCAGCCGTGCCGCGGCGGCCGCCGGATCGGTCTTCGCCCATTTGGAAAAAATCTCGCTGGTGTAATACTCGCTGAACCCGCCCGGGTTCGATTCCTTCTCCAACAGATCGCAAGCCGCGGACGGATCGGTGTCTGATAGAGCGGAAACCAGCGCCATGCCTGCCGTCTCGCGGACCTCGCCCTTCGGCAGTTTTTCAAACTCCAACATCGCCCGGTCCGGGTCCACTTTTCCCAATGCGCCGAAGCAACTCCCCGCCGCAGATTTCTGGAACGAGCGGGATTTGCAAGAGTTCACGAACGCGATGGAGGCCGCCGGATCGACCAAGGCCCAACGCTCGAACAACGCGCCCATCAGTGTGTAACTTTCGGAGTCGTAGCGGTCCGGATTTTCGCGGAATTCCTTCTTCACCATTTGAACCAGAGCGGGGATTTCATCAGCTTTGAGGGAATTCACCGCCAGGGTGATCCGGGCGGAGGCCACCGAGTTGCCATGCTTTCTGAAAAGCTCGTGCAAGTCGTCCATCGACGACAGCGAGAAACTCGCCCCGCCGAAGGGATCGGTGCGCGGGCTGCGGATGGCGGCGCGGGTCTCGCGGGTGTTCCGCTGCTCGACCGTGGTCTCCTTGGCGGGGCCATTTCCCCCCTGCCTCCCCGCCATGAATCCGACTCCGAGAGCGACCGGCAACATCAACAGGGATGGAGATAACTTCATAAGGCTGTGCTTCTAGGCAGATTTACCGAGGGCGTCACGGGAAATCGTTAGAAGGCCGGATTCCCAAGGAAAACGGACCGCCGCCGCCCCGTTCGGGGGGTAGACCGGCGGTTTCAAAACCCTAGATTCCGATGGTTTCGGGGTAATCCGGGGTTTCGTGCTTGCCGGTTTCCCGGAGCTGCCTGTTATGAGTCGTCCTGGACTCCATCCATTTTCCCGAACCCATGAAAAAATCCCGAGTATCGCTGTCCGCCGCCACCCTATCCGTTTGCCTTGTGGCGTTTGCCGAAGCGGGTGACTCCTCCGTCAAGGTCATCGAGAAAGACGGCCTCGTCACCGTCACCTGGCCGATCTCCGCGGAGCAGACCGGCAGCGCGGTTTTCAACATGGACGAAGCCAAGCCGCTGATCGACTCGCTCGGCGTCGCCACGAACGGACAGGCAACCAAGGTGATCGCCGGGAATTTGAATCCCGTGACGTTGCTCACGGTCGGCAGCCGCAACCTCCAGGACCCGGCCGGATGGGTCGCGTTTTTCGACAAGACCTCGACCCGTCCGCGCGAGACGTTTCTGGTGAAACTCGGAAAACGCTCGATGAAAGTCTCCACGGAAGGCAACCGCACGACCGTCAGCCTGGCCGAGGCAAGCGCGGGCTCCTTCCGCGGCGAGATCCGGTTCACTTTCTATCAGGGCAGTGGCCTGATGCAGGCGGAAACCGTCATGGCCACCGAAGACGATGGCTGCGCGATCATTTACGACACCGGCCTAACAAGTGCGAAGCCCGATTGGAAATCCGTCGTCTGGACCGACACCGAGGGCAACCTCCAGCGCAAGCCGCTCGATGTGAATGCCGAGGCCGAGCCGGTCGCTGTGGCCGGCCGGACCATCGTCGCGGAAGGCGCAAACGGCTCGTTCGCCGTGTTTCCCGCGCCGCACCGGTTCTTCTTTCCATTGGACGAGGCGTTCAACCTGAAGTTCGTCTGGCATGGGAAAAATTACGCCGGACTGGTCGGTGAACCCGGGCTCGGCATCCGCCAGTCACCCGATGGCGACAAGCGCTGGGTGCCTTGGTTCAACGCCCCGCCGCGGACCCAGCAGCAGCTCGGCGCGTTCTATTATCTAACCAGCGGTGACGGCAAGCAGGCCATCGACGAGGTCGCGAAATACACCCGCAAGGACAACTATCAGCCGCTCGCCGGCTATCAGACGTTCACCAGTCACTACCACGTCGAGCACGCGCTGGAGTTCGTCCGCAAGCAGAAGGAGCAAAACACCACCGGCGTGCCGGAAGGGCTCGAAGTCCCCGGCATGGTGAAAACCTTCAAGGCCCGCGGCGTCAACATCGTCCATCTCGCGGAGTTCCACGTCGGCGAAACACCGAACCTGAAAAGCGACAAGCGCCTGCCGTTGTTGAAAGTCCTGCACGACGAGTGCGACCGCCTGTCGGACGACAAGCTCCTGATGCTCCCGGGCGAGGAGCCGAACGTCGAACTCGGCGGCCACTGGATCAGCATGTTTCCCAAGCCGATCTACTGGGTGTTGAACCGCGCGGATGGCGAGCCTTTCGTCGAGGAGGTCGACGGCTATGGAAAAGTCTATCATGTCGGCAGTCCCGAGGATGTCCTCAAGCTGATGGAAGAGGAAAACGGCCTGATGTGGACGGCCCACGCGCGCATCAAGGCATCGATCGGCTACCCCGACCGCTACAAGAAATCCGGTTTCTTCGAGTCCGACCATTTCCTTGGCGCGGCTTGGAAAGCGATGCCCGCCGACCTCTCGCGGCCGACGCTCGGCTGGCGCGTGCTGGACCTGCTAGACGACATGTCGAACTGGGGATTCCGCAAGCAGATCATCGGCGAGGCGGACCTCTTCCGCATGGAAACTAGCTTCGAAACGTACGCCCACCTCAACATCAACTACGTCAAGCTCGACAAGCTGCCGAAGTTCAAGGACGGCTGGCAACCGCTGCTCGACAGCCTGCGCGACGGCAAGTTCTTCACCACCACCGGTGAAATCCTGATTCCGGATTTCAAGGTTGGCGGCAAGTCCAGCGGCGAGGTGATCGCCAGCGCGGATGCCGCGCAAACGCTGGAAGCTGACCTCGAATGGACCTTCCCGCTGGCCTTCGCCAACGTCATCACCGGCAATGGCAAGCAGACGTTCTATCAGCGCATCGACCTCAGCGACACGGAGAGTTTCGGGAAGAAAAAAGTCAGCCTGCCGCTCGATCTGAAAGGCCGCAACTGGGTCCGCTTCGAGGCATGGGACATCGCCGGCAACGGCGCGTTCACGCAGCCGGTCTGGATCGGGCCGAAGCCCGCGAGCGACTTCGCCATCGAGGACCAGGGCCTGCCGATTCCCAAGGACCAGCTCACCGCCGGTTACGACGAAGTCATCCCGGTGGCGAAGAAGGAACCATCCAACTGGCTTTGGACCATCGCCGAGCCTTCACCCGACTGGGTGGAGCCAGCTTTCGATGCCAGCAGCTGGAATGAAGGAAAATCCGCATTCGGCACCGAGACGACACCGGGCACCGACGGCATCCTCAACACCACTTGGAAAACCAAGGACCTCTGGATCCGCCGCGAGGTCACCTTGCCGAACGACCTCGGCTCGAAACTCCGCTTGTTAGTCCATCATGATAACAAGGCGGAGGTTTACATCGACGGCATCCTCGCCTGGCGCGCTGCTGACATCGAGACCCGCGACTACACGGTTTTCAACATCTATCCGGAAGCCGCCGCGAAGCTCAAGCCCGGCGCGAAAGTCACCATCGCCGCCCACGGCCACAACGGCCTCGGCGGGCAAGTGCTCGACGTGGGCTTGGTGAATTTGAAGTGAGGAGCCACGACAGGAGTGTGGGCCTAACCGTCAGTCTGCCTTGTTCGGATTCTCTTCCCCGATATCCTTGAAATCATCCGGAACCCTCGCGACGATGAAGGCGACGACTTCGGCAACCTGCTTGGGCGTGAGCGTCTGGCCCCACGGCTGCATCTTGGCTCCGTTGTTGCCGGTGCTGTCGGCGGGCGAGCCTTCGTTGATGAGCTTGAAAAGGTCCATTGGCTTGCCACCGAATTTCCACTGATGGTCGGTTAGGGAAAGTCCCGGCAGCGGGATCTTGTTGCCGCCGCCGGCGTCCATCGTCGCGCTGAGATCGGCGGCGTGGCAGGCGGAGCAGTTCGTCAGGTAGGTTGCCTCTCCGGCGGTGACGAGTTCGGGATTGGTGGACCAGACATGGACAAGCGTCGAGTCGTTGAGCGTGGCGAGGGTTTTTTCAAGCTCCACCATCTTGGCCTTCTGGATCGCGAGGATCTTCTCCCTCACCAGATCGTGGTCGTTCTTCAGCAGGCTGGTGTGGTAGTAGAGCGCCCAATAGGCGATGAACCAGACGATCGCGCCGTAGAAGGTGAAGAGCCACCAGTTGGGCAGCTTCTGGTCATATTCCTGGATGCCGTCGTATTCGTGTTCGCGGAGGACGACTTCGCCCTTTTCCTTGGCGAAGTGGCCGCGTTTGGGTTCCTGGTTCATGGGATCAAAAAAATGTTAGGTGGTGGTTTTCAGGATTCGGAATCCTCGAGCGGCAACGACTCGAGGTGCTTGCGTTCGGTGGGGCTGATCCGCAGCGCGCGGACCGTGACGACGATGAACACGCCGGCGATCAGGATGAACGAGATGATCGGCACCCAGGTGGCCCAGTCTTCGACAAGAATTCGCTTGAACATGATGGGAAATTGTTAGGGGTTCTGGCGATGGGTGTCCGGGTCGAGATTGGTCGGTTCGGCGGGTTGGTCTTTGACGACATCGTGATAGCTGCCGAGCTTCTGGATGTAGGCGATGAGTGCGACGATCTGGGACTTGGCGAGGTGGTTGCGGAGAGCGTCGCCCTGCAGCTCGGGCTTGTCGGGCAGATAGACCTTGGCGGCGACGAGCGAAGCGGCGATTTCCTGGCCCTGGCTTTCGGCGAGGTCGCGGATCTGGTGCTGGTTCATCGCGGGCCACGGCACGCCGAGGCGCGACTGGATGGCAATTTTGTTGGGAATGGATTTCAGATCGACCGGATCATCGAACATCCAGGGATAGTTCGGCATGTTCGATCCCGGCGAGGTCTGGCGGGGGTTGAGGAAATGGTTGAAGTGCCAGTCATTGCCGCGCTTTCCGACGCGCATGTATTTCGCGCCGACGGCCAGCGGACCGCCCTCGCGGGCGAGATCGGGACCGGTGCGTTTGGAACCCCATTGGTAAGGGTGGTCGAAGAGCGATTCGCCGAGATGGGAATAGTCGTCGGCCACTCCGGCGCGACCGTAGCGCATGACGTCGGGGACGAGAGTCCGGATCATCTGCGAGTGGCAGTTGTAGCAGCCTTCGGCGATGTATAAATCGCGGCCGGCGAGTTCGAGCGGCGTGTAGAGATCCTGGAGGCGGCCCTCGATGTTTTTTTCGCGGTTCACGATGAGCGACGGGATGATCTGGACCGAACCGCCGATGGCCACGGCGATGAAGACGAGCAGGGAAAACGGCAGGTAGTTTTCGACGATCCGCTCGTGCCAGTTGGTCCATTTTTCTTTGGATGCCTTGAAGGCACGGAAGGCCTTGAAACCTAGCAGGATGGTGACGACGAGCGCGGCCTTGTCGGCGTGCGGCGGCAGGAAGAACCAGAGGATGGTGGTGGCGATGCCGAGGAAGATGTAGGCGAGGGGATCGTTGAAGAGCGCTTCGCTCCAGCTCATGCCGTCCTTCTTCTTGCTTTCGAGAACGGCGACTTGGACGGTTTCGTCGTAAGGCGCGCCGGAGCGGGCGGTTCTCCAGATGTTGTAGGCGCAGAGCAGGAAGCCGATGAGGTAAAGCGTGCCGCCGAGCGAGCGGAGGATGTAGAAGATCTGGATGCTTTCGAGCGTCTCGATGAACTCGTATTTCAGGGTGGTTCCGCCCTTGCCGATTTCACCTAACATGAGGCCCTGCATGATGCCGGCGGCCCACATGGCGGCGACGTAGATGAGGATGCCGACGGTGCCGATCCAGAAGTGCATGTTGGCGAGGGCCTTCGACCAGAGTTCGGTTTTCCAGAGCCGCGGGGCGAGCCAGTAGAACATGCCGGCGGCCATGAAGCCGTTCCAACCGAGGGCTGCGGAGTGGACGTGCCCGATGCCCCAATCGGTATAGTGGGAAAGCGCGTTGACGGCACGGATCGAGAGCAGCGGGCCTTCGAAAGTGGCCATGCCGTAGAACGTGATGCCTGCTGCGAAAAACTTGATGACCGGATCGGTGCTGAGTTTGTCCCAGGCACCGCGTAGTGTTAGGAGGCCGTTGAGCATGCCGCCCCATGACGGAGCCCACAGCATCAGCGAGAACAACATGCCGAGCATTTGCAGCCAGCGCGGCAGATCGGTGTTGAGCAAGTGGTGGGGACCGGCCCAGATGTAGATGAAGACGAGCGACCAGAAGTGGATGATGGAAAGCCGGTAGGAATAAACCGGGCGGTTCGCGGCCTTCGGCAGGAAATAATACATGATGCCGAGGATTGGCGTCGTCAGGAAGAAGGCGACGGCGTTGTGGCCGTACCACCATTGCACGAGACCGTCCTGCAGGCCGCCGAAGATCGGATAGGAATGCGTGAATGACGTGGGCAGCGACAGGTGGTTGACGATGTAGAGCATCGCGACCGTGATGATGGTGGCGATGTAGAACCAGAGCGCGACGTAGAGGCTGGGCTCGTTGCGTTTCGCGAGGGTCCAGAAGAAGTTCACCGCGAAGACCACCCAGATCAGGACCACCGCGATGTTGATGGGCCAGATGAGTTCGGCGTATTCCTTGCCACGCGTGAATCCGGCGGGAAGCGTGATGGCGGCGGCGACGATGATCAGTTGCCAGCCCCAGAAATGGATGCTCGATAACAGATCGGACGCCGTTCTCACTTTGCACAGCCGCTGGGTGGAATAATAAATCCCCGCGAACATCATGTTGCCGACGAAGGCGAAGATCACCGCGTTGGTGTGCAGCGGACGCAGCCGGCCGAAGGTGAGGAACGAGATCCCCTCCGCCTTGATCATCCCGAAGGTGACGAGTTCGAGGAATTTCCCGTTCATCTGCCACCATGAGAGCTGGGTGGCGGCGAGCACTCCGACGAGCATGCCAACGGCCCCCCAGAAGATGGAGGCGATCATGAAGCGGCGGACCGATTTGTCGTCGTAGGTGATGGAGGTGGTCATGTCAGATTCAGTTAGGGAAGGTCGTCGGGTGGGCGCGGTGCCTCGGGATCAAGAGGCAGGAGCGAATCGCGCTCCGGGCTGGTGCGGCGCGCGCGGCGGATTTCCGCGGCAAAACAGGCGATGAAGATCCCGGCGAGGCACGAGGAAATCAGAATGGTGAGGGCCAGGACGTTCATCGGAGGTGACTTTCAAACGGAAGCAAGATCGAGGGATCAGGTCTGGTCCTGGATTGCCGAAGACAGCGCATTTCTTGTGGAGTCCACGGAGTCGAGCCGGGTTTCCTCGTGGCGCCAGTCGAGAAACACATCGCTGACGATGTGGGCGATGCTCTGCGGCTGCATCAGCTCGGGATTCAGGACGAGGTGGCATTTCAGGCCTTTCCCGATGCCATCGCCGATACCGGCGTGGAAGGCGTCTGGCAGTTCGAGGGTCTTGTCCGCGGGAGTGACGGAACGGAAAACGACATAGCCGCGCCGGCCAAAGGCAGTTAGAGCTTTGCCGATGCCGCAGGGACCAGTTGGCGGGCAGTTCGGACAGGGATCGGCCATCGCCAGCAGCCGGCGTGAATCCGGATTCTGCGAGACCTGCGCGACGAGTTCCGAAGTTGCCGGAAGCCAGCGGCCGGCTCCCTCGTCGTCATATTCGTTGAGGTAAGCGGCGATTTCCTCGATCAGCGGATCGCTGGCAACTTGCGGGCCGCCATGGAGGACGATGGTCCGCGAGGACGCGAATTCATCGGGCTGGGCGAGCAGCCATTGGTGGAAGGCGGAAAGGGAGTTGGTAACCATCATGGGACCGGACAGGTTCACGCTGAAACTGCCGGGAAGCCCGCCGCCGCGCTCCGCATCCCGTCTGGAAGGATGCGCGGATTTCCGGAGCGCGTCAGGGATGACGCGTGTTAGACAGCTCCGTACCCAAGGAAACGGCACTTCGAATCACCGGGCGCTCATCCACCACATGATGCCGGATCCAAGGGTCATCACCACAAAGCCCCACCCGATCACCATCCCGATCAGCAGCACATCCTGAGTGCCACCCATGCCCCGGGTGCGGGTTCTTTTCCTGTCGATGACGGCCCGGAAATACTCTGTGCCGACCAGCGAGAGGATCACGCCTATGGCACTCATGATGGTCGCCGTCTCCCACATGGCGGGGTTTGCTGGAAAGTCACGGCAGAATCATCACGATCGACCCATTGCTCGCCCAGTTCGCGACGGCGAGCGGGACCCAGCGGAGTTCGAAGCGGGCGCCCCATGAGTCGCTGACGGCGATTTCCTGGGTGGCTTCGTTGTAGCCGATGATCATGCAGAGGTGGAAATTGGATTCCGGCTTCGGGGATTTGGCGAGCCCGGCGTTTTCCGTTAGGATTTTCGCCGCGTAGGCGCTCCAGTCGGTAACCTTGGCGCGTTCTGCGGTGTTCTTGTCGGCGATGTCGTTGTATTTTTCCATCGAACAGAGCCGCCACATGATGGGGATACCCTCGTCGATGTAGCGTTTGACGTCGCGGATGCGCAGGTCTTTGACTTCCTCGTCCTTGATGCGGCGGCCCTTGCTGAGGACCTGGTGGCGGAGGTTGTCCAATAACAGTTCCACCGAGGTGCCGCCGCCCGCGGCGCTCTGGCCAACCATGGCGAGCAGATACATGTCCGCTTCGAGGCCCATGGTGCGCATGACGCGCTCGAAGGTGGCGGGGACGCAGTAGCCTTTCGGGCCCTGGTCGACCATCGGGATTTCCGATAGATGAACGTCGCCGTTAGGGGATCTGACGATGCTGGAGGTGAGGCGTTTTTTCACGTCGCCGTCTTTGGTGAGGGCGGTGCGGCCGCCGGCGTCGGCGGTTTCCGAGGAGACGATGGCGAGGCTGACGTATTCGCCTTCTTCATTTGAGAGGAGAAACGCATGTCCGTTCCAATCCCAGCGGGTGATTTTCCGGCGGGTGCTGCCTTCGCCATAGCGCTCGGTTTTTCCGGCTCCGAGGACGGAGGTGAGGGCTTTGGCGACGGTTTCCTCGTCGCGGGTCATCGCTTCGGCTAGGTCTTTCGGTGCGGCGGCGGTTGCGCCTTTGAAATGATCCTGGGCGAATCCCGCGGTGCTGCCGAAGTCGCCCTTGTTCGCATAGACGATGGAAAGGCCGGTGGCGTTGCCCGCTTCGTTGGAATAAAGAGCGGCTGAGTAGGGCATGGCTCCGAAGAGCGTGTAGCCCTTTGCATAGGCGGCATAGAGGCGCCAACTTTTGCCATACTTGGATTTGGATTCCGGCCGGAGCTGGAGGGATTTGGCGAGCTCCTCGGCCTTGCGTTCGGACAGGCGGGCACCGCTGGAAATTTCATGGCCAGCGGCTTCGTTGAGCTTTTTGGCATCGTCCCCGGCGTTGAGGGCGCGTTCTGCGATGTAAGTTTGGTCGGCGGCGCTGAGTTTGCTTTTCGGCAGGGTGAAGACTTTGCCGTCCTCGCGTTTCAACGTGACGTTGTCGCCTGTAACTCCTTCGAAACTGGCTTTGAGCGGCTTGCCATCGGCGCTGTGGAAGACGCGCAGTTCCTCGCCACGAGAGGCAGCTGCCAGACAGGCGATGGAGCAAGCCACCGCGAGCGGGCGGGAGGAATTTCCCAGGGATCGGAAGACACTTCTCATGAAAACGAAGGTCACGAATCGCCTGCGAAGGTCAACTCTTAAAACCGGCGGCGGGATGTCGGGAATCCGGCCGTAAAAAGGCGGACGAAGTTTTCAAACCGGACCGCAAGGTTCCTTCCGGATCCCACCACCTAGCAGATAGATGCCCGATTTTCTCAGGGAAGGGGGACGCCGCCGGAAAGTTTCCACTGGAGCAGCGGAAGCATGGCTTTCGAACAACCGGTCGCGGTCGGGTGGACGCCATCGGGAACGTAGGTCTGGAATGTGGAGGTCGCCTCGGTTTGAAGGACGGCCCAGTTTGGCTGGTGGTCGATGAGCAGGAGGCCGCGCGCGGCGGCGGTCTCGCGGTACATCTGATAGTAGGCGGCGAGATCCGGACGGAGCGTGGCGGACTGGTTGCTGCCGGATGGCGAGTTCCAGACCGTGTTCATCGTTTGCAGGATGATCTCAGCCTGGGGATTCTGTTGGAGGATGGAGTCGATCATCGTCTCCAGATTGGCCTTGGCCTCTGATACGCTGAGAGACGGCGTGCCGTCGCTATAGAGAAAGGCATCGTTCATCGCGAATTCGATGAACACCGTGTCGGGATCGTGGTTCAGGACTTTGGTTTGAAGCTGGGCGAGTCCTTCCGCGGAATTTTTCCCGCTGAGGCCGCTGTTGATCACCGTGAAAAGTCCGGGGTATTTCGCGGAAAGCCATGAACTCATCTGCCCGACCCACGCGCCGCCGGCGGTGAGGCTGGTGCCGTAAACCACGACGATGCGCGGCTGTCCCGTGGCGAGGGCGCTGACCAAGGCCGCGGGTCCCGAGCGCAGGGCCACCCGGAAAAAGCGTCTGGCTCCCTGTGGGGAAACATCGAGCTGGAAATCTTCGAAGATCTCCCAGGAAGGCGCGGCCGTGATGCCGAACTGGAAGAATGGAGCTGTGTAGGTGGGCTGGCCGACGCGAAGATCGAGGATTTCGGAATCCGAATGCAGATTGAAATAGTCCGGATGACTCCGCACCGCTTCGATAAACGCGGAGTGCGACACCAGAGGATCCAATCCGAGTTCGATTTCACGCACGTCGCTTAGGCCGTCGTCATCGCTGTCATCCGCCGCGGCTGTCGGGGTAAAGCCGACCGCATCCGCCACCACGTAGCCATTCGCGCCGGTGGTCGTCACGGCCACGCTCTGGATACCGCTGAAGACACCTAGCAGATTCCATTTTCCGCCATTGCTCTTCTGGTCCACCTGGATCGTGCGGGTGCCTTTGGCATCAATGATGCGGATCGGAACATTCGAGGCACGGTTGGTGTGGGAAGTCCATCGGAGATAAAGCCGTTGGGCTCCGGTGACCGATGCGGGTGGTGAATAGACGACCTGTTTGCCGCCTTGGCCGACATTTCCATCGTGCAGGTAATCACTTCCGATGAACCCGGTCGTGCTGCTGGCGGAAGTCCACTCACCGGTGGCCGTGACGCGTGCGGAATCCGAATTGTCCACCACGATCTCGGGTGATCCGGCGGAGGGTTCGCCGAGCGCCTGGCCGGCGGCGACCAGCGCGGGACGGAGCTGCGAATAGGGCACCTGTTGGACATCCAGATTGTCACGGATAGCGAGGTCGGCCCCGATGGCGGCGGATTGCGAAAGGATCATGAAGACCGGCTCCATGCGGATCGACCCGAATGCCATGTGGCTGGCGGACAGGCTCCACGGCACCAGCAGGTTCCGGCACTCGCCCACCTTGGGAACGATGGACTGATAGGAAACCGGATAGGGATTGGGCACAGACATCTGCACGTCGCCCTCGTTTTTCACAACACCGTTTTTCACATGCCGCTGCACGTGGTGCGAGTCCATCGAGTAGGCGGCGAGGCCGATTGAATCGGCGGCTACGGTCTCGCCGCTGCAGTGGCGCTGGTGCATCACGTAGTCTGAAACCATGCGCCGCGCCTCGCGGACATAGAGCTGCCACGGCCAGTTTCCGTTGTCGGTGAATTCATCGGCCGGCAGGCCCCATGAGGCGTAGTTCGTCCTGATAGACGAAGGCACGCGCGGATGGTTCTGAAGGGTCCAGATCAGGCCGCGCTGCCAGTTCTCATGCTGCTTGGCGAGGGCCAGCCGCTGGTCGTGACCGAGGGTGGCCCAGTTCCAGCCGGGGCCGTAATTTTTCCCGATGTAGTCGGTGGAGATGCCGCCGGTGTTGTTGGAATCCGTCTTGCGGTTAGGCATCAGGTCGAGCTTGAAAAATCCCGAGGTCTGCCCCGCTTCGATGGAGCGGAAAAGCAGTTCGTAATCCGCCTCGCTGTAGCCGGGTGGCTGGGCGACCGCCACCCGGTTCGCGGCTACGTCCGTTAGGGTCATGCGGAAGCAGTAGGCCTGGAGAGCGGCATCGCCTTCGCCATCGGAGCCGCCCGGGCCGGCGTTCACTCCGGGAAGCAGGCCGCTCGCGGGATTTCCCGGCAACACGTAGGGGTCAATGCCGTCGCGGAGCTGGTTCTTCGTCGCCCTCGCCGCCTGGATGCCGTTGTAGCCCTCGCCGTAGGTGGCGTTCGGCTCGCGCCCGATGGTGAATGAAACCCCCGCACCGGGGAGAAGGTCGCCCTCATAGCTGGCGTCGATGAACATCTTCCCGGAGAATTCGCGTCCGTCTTCCAAGCGGATGAAATGAATGCGATCCCCATTCATGATCACTCCGTCATCCAAGTCCAGGCGACCGGTGATCACAGGAACGTTTTCCTCACTGATCATCGTTTGGAAGACCGACTCCGCCACTTTCGGTTCGAACACCGAGGCGATCTGCGTGGTGGCGTTGAAGGCCGGAGCGCCTTGGCCGCCCATAGCGAGGTTCTTGGTCTGCCAGTTCCACGCGGAGTCATTCTGATAGTGCAGATAAATGCGGTGATAGAACTCGCGGCTCAGGCCGCCGAGGATGGCGCTTTGCCCGAGGTCGGTCCAGCCGAGGCCGCTGGTGGTGAGTCCGCCGAGGTGGGGCGTCGGTGAAATGAGGACGACGGAGCGCCCGGATTTAGCCGCCTGGACGGCTGCGACCACGCCTCCGGACGTGCCTCCGTAGACGACGATGTCATAGGGCACCGGCGCCGCGGACGCGTGGGCGGAGATTGCTGCTAGAAGGAGGAACTGTTTCAAGGTGATTCGATTTTAAGCTGGAGGAAGCGCCTGTCAGGCGGGGTGTTCGGAGAAAAGTCGATGGTTTTATGGAGCCTGCAGGGTGACGCGAAGGAAGTTTTTTCCGGCGGGCAGTCCGACCTGGCGGTTGTAGGTTTCAAGCGCTCCCCACTGGGTGAGGTTCTCACTGTGTTGAACCTCGAAGATGAGATTCACCGGGTCGCTGGAATTCCGCTGAAGAATCACTCCGCCGTTCCCAAGCGCGAGCATTCCGCTAGACGTGTAGAGGCCGAACCAGTCCGGATGGGCCTGGATGCCGGCGATCAAAGTGGCGTCGGACACGTTTGGAATCAGACCAAGGACGGCTTCCTCGGAATCTGTCAGACCGTCGTCGTCGCTATCATCATCGACCACGGCGGAATGGGGAGTCACGTCGGCGAAATTTTCCCCAACCCTCAGTTCGTCCGCCCGCAGCGGACTGCCATCCTGCCCGGCGATCCGCACCCGGTTGAAATCGAAATTCGCGCCATCGACGGTGGCGGTGGGAGTCGAAGGACTGCCCGCGAGGATGGGATCGATGAACGCCTCGATGCGGTCCGTTCCCCCCGTGCCGCCGCCTTTGGTCAGCTTGAGCACGATGAGGTGGGTCTGGCCGAACACACCGTGTCCGGTACTGACACCGTTGCTAGGGACGAGGTTGTTGGCGAGATGGATCGCCGCCGTGGCCGTATTGCTCGGATTGCTGATCGAGAAAACCGACTGGGTTCCCCGGTAGAAAGACACACCTTCGAATTTGCTGTTGGAAGCAGGTAGCTGATAGAGAAACGAGATCCAGACGTTGTTGAGCAAGCCGCCGCTGAAGTCCCGCAGGCTGCGGGTAGTGGCGGTGCCGGTCGTGTCGGCCGAACGGCCGGACGCGTCGAGAGCGTTCTCCAGCGAATCGGTGTAACCCAGTCCGACGGCGTTGGTAACCGCGGATTCGCCATCCTGGAACCAAGCGGCGAGCCATCCGCTTCCGCCCGTCTGGGTGGTGAGGGACGAGGCGGACGCGTAGTCGAAGGACTCGCGGGCGATCTGCGCGGCATCGCAGGACATGGACAGCAGGGCCGCCGTCAGCCAGTGATATGGATTTTTCACAGTAAAAGAAATAGATCTCCAAAAGTGGCCCGGAGCAACTTCCGATAAGAAGCCACACCGGGCCAATGAAGTCCGAAGGTTCAAATCATGGAGCGGGTTCGGTTTTCACCCGGAGGAAGCCTTTGCCACCGAGACCTTCGGAGGCATCCAGACGGAAGCGGCGGTATTCATAGTCCGCCGGGAGTCCGTCAGGACCGGTGGCGGGCGAGGCCTCGCTGGCGGCGCTGGTCGGGAACACGAGGTCGAGCGATCCTTCGATGGTGTATTTCACTCCATCCGAGACGGCTGATAGAGGCGAGTCCGCGAAGACAGGTGAACCGCCGGCCTTGCGCACCGCGAGGGTGAGCGTGAGTTCATTCTGCGTATCCGCGTCGGTGTCCTCGGTGGCGATGGCTTGATAGCCGTTGTCCGCGCCGTCGTCAGGATTGCCGTTGAGGGCGAACTCGGCGAGGTTGTTAGCGCCGTCGCCATCGGGATCCGCGGCCTTGCCGACGGTGTCGGGGTCGGTCTCACCGGAGAAGTAGGTGTTGATCCAAGTTTCGTAGGGAGAGGAGACACCGGCGTCGACCGTTAGTTTTCCGTCGGATTCCGTGAAGGTCCATTCGTTGCCGCCATCCGCCAGTTTCCAGATCCCGGAATCCACGGGTGTCTCGGTGAAGGCACCGCCAGTGCTGCTCACCGCGAAGGTGGATCCAAACGGGGTGGAATCGGCCAGGCTGCCGACATTCACCAGCGTCCATGAATAGCCGGGTGTGGTACCGGCACCGATTAGATCGATCCGGAGTTTGCCGTCGTACTGAAGGGTGCCGGTGCCGCCGACGGAATTGGTGACGCCGTTGGTGGTCGGATAGAACCGAAGCTCGCCCGCACTGCTGATGGTTAGATGGGCACCGGAATTGATCGTGGTGTCCCCGGTGTTGCTATTCAAACCGGCGAGGGTCTGGGTGGCGGTTCCCCCAATGACGAGTTTCACGTTGTCCTGAATGTTGCCGGGAAAGCTGCTGCCAACCGCCGGGTTGAGGGTGAGGGTGGACTGGGCGACCCCGGAATTCCTGATGGTGGCGGCGACGGTCCCAACGGTGCCGATGAGTCCGGCGACGGATTGGTTGAATCCGGCGAGATCGAAGGTGGGTGAGCCGAGTGTGGCGGCAGAGGGTCCCACGATCAGATCCACGCTGGTCGGGAGTTTGTTGTTGCCGCCGATCCTGACGCTGCCTCCGTTCGAGAAGATGCGGGTGGGGCCGGTCCACGAGCAGGTTCCCGCGAGCGTGATGCCGTCGTCGGCACCGTCACCCGCGCGGAAATACGGACTCATTCCGGCGACCGCTTCGGTGATGTTCCCGGTGAGGGTGAGGCTGGCGCCGTTCTGCACGCCGATGCGGGTGTTTCCTGCGGTGCCCGCAGTGCCTGATAGAGCGATGTTGCCAGCCCAGGTGTTGTTGCCCGTATGGGCCTGGAGCGCGCCGCGCTGGTTCAAGGAGCCGAGGTAGAAATAGCCCGAACCGAGAGCGCCGTTGCCAGGGCCCGAGAGGGTGGCGGTCTGGCCACTGCCGTCGGTAATGCCGCCCGCGAGGACGAAGGTGGCGTCGGTCGCGACGGTGATGTCTCCGGTGGTGGTGTCCGCCACCTCCTTGATCACTGCTCCGGCAGTGACGGTGGAGATCCCCGCGTAGGAGTTGCTGGCATTGGAAAATCTCACGATTCCCCCGCCGATCTTGATCAGCTCCCCGCTGCCGGTGATCGGTAAGCTGACGGTGTGCTGGCCGGCGAAATTGTAGGTAAGTGTGGCGTTGTTCTGGATGCCGGAAGAGGCGTCGATGCTGCCGTCCACCGTTCCATTTCCAATCTGCAACCGGCCTTCGCTGATGAGGGTGGGACCGGCGTAGGTATTGATGCCGGTCAAGGTCAATGTGCCGGTGCCTGCCTTGGTGAGACCGCCGTTCGAGACAACTCCGCTGATGACCGATCCGCCGGTGTTCGCCACGCTGATGATGCGAGTCGCGCCTGACAGGTCCACATTTCCTGATAGTGTCAGCACGTTGCCACCCCCCGTTGCTGTATTGAGGGTGAAGCCGCCACTGATGGTGACCGGATTTGGAACGACCCTTGATGCGAAACGGGCGGTGATGGAACCGGCCGTCAGGTTGAGCGTTCCTGTGCCAAAGGCGTTGCCGTTGCTGATCTGTAAATCGCCAGCGTTGATGGTGGTGCCACCCGAGTAGGTATTTGTAGCCCCCAGCAGCTGGGTGCCGCTTCCCTCCTTCACTAACGAGCCGCTGCCGCTGATGACGCCATTGTAAGTGAAGTCGGTGCCGATTCGGTTATAAACCAGGGTTCCATGGTTGATGATGTCGCTGGTGTTGGTAATGGTGCCGTCGGTGGTGCCATCGCCAAGTCGCAGGATATTACCGGTGCCGATGGTGGTCGTACCGGTGTAGATGTTGGTGTTGGTGATGATGACCGTTCCATTGGTGCCACTCAGCACCAGCGGTGCGGTGCCGCCGATCCCCGCGCTGGTGCCGCTCGTCAGGGTGTAGGTTTTCGCATTGCTGTTGGAGAAGGTGACCCCACTCGGGAAAACCGTGGAAGGGATATCGACCGTGGTGACATCGGTCGAGTCATTGAAAACCACCGTGTCACCCTCCAGATAGCCATCCGGCAGGCTCCAGTTGAGAGTGCCGACGTCCCAAGTGTTGTTCAACGTGCCCTTCCAAACATTCACCAAGGCGGTGACATTGAGATACAGCGCTGTGGGTGTTTGATTCAGCTCGAAGGTGGAGCGTCCGAATGAAGTGGTCAGGAGGTCGAAATACCCGTCACCCGTGATCGAGCCGTAGTTGAGCAGCTTGATGGTGTTAGATGAACTCGTCAACGCGGTCAAACCCGACAAGTTGATGAGAACCGGTTGGTTCAAGGTGACAGAACCCGCACCCAAATCGATGACGGGGGCCGTTGGATTCGTCGAGGCGGAAAAGTCAACGTTGAGGTTGGAAGAGTCGAGGGAGGACACTCCGAGGGTGAGGCTGGAAGGCTTCAAGGGACTCACGGATGGACTGGTCAATTTGATCGCGAGTGTTGTTAGGTGCCCCGTTGATAGGGATCCGACGGTCGAGTTTCCAGTAATGGCCAGGGTGCCGCTCGAGAGGGTGGTGGGACCACTGAAATTGTTGGTGCCCGAAAGTGTTAGCTTCAAGGCGCCGGTGTTTTTCGTCAGCGAGCCCGTGCCGGTAATGGCTCCGGAAAAGATCTGGTCGGCGCTGCTGCTGTAAACCAAGGCCCCCGAGTTCGAGATGGGACTTGCGTACGCTCCGCCATTCAAGGTGGCACTCCCGCCCATGACGACGGATCCTCCGGAAATGGTCAGCGGAGTGGTTGCCACGTTGGCAATGGTGTTGGTGGAAGCATTGAGTGTCAGCGACCCTGATCCGGTTTTGGTCAGAACCGCAAGGGTGCCCACGAGCCCGCTATTGAACACCCAATTGCCTGATCCGGCGAAGGTGATATTGCGTCCGCCGCCTGCTGCGGGACCGGTCCCGGCTGTGAATCCGGTGGCAGCTCCAGTACCCCAAGTGACCGGGCTGGAAGAGTTGTTCGTCAGCACGAAGGATTCGGTCGTGCCCGTGCCCGCGCCGAAAACGATTCGACCGGCGTCGAAAGTGACAGCACCGTTGGTGATGGTGAATGTGCCGCCAGGCAACATCCGCATGTAGCTGGTGCCGGTGATCGCGGCAAAAGTGAGAGGATTCGCTTGATTGACATTCACTGCGGCCAGGCCATTTGGCGCGGCAAACCACGCGCCGTTCATGTTGAGGTCTGTCGTGGAGCTGTCGAATCCGCTGAATTCCAAGGTATCGCCGGAGACAGGCAGGGCGTTTGCCGTTGGATTTCCAGGGGTGCCCCAGTTGGTTCCACTGTTCATCGCGGTGTTGGGGCCGTTTGTGCCGGACACGGTCGCACCGCCATCCCAGATTCTTGTCTCGGCCCGGGTGGACGATACGTAGAGGAATGAAAAGGCAACGGCGGCACAGGCGCTGAATGGATTTATTTTGGATTTCATGGGTTTTAGTTTAATGGTTAGATTGGAAATGGGTTAGGGAACGACATTGAGGCGGAAGAATTTTTGTCCCTCGTCCAGAGGGCCGGACGAGCGGACCGGGATCCGGATCTGCTGGACGTCGCCATGGTCATGAACGGGAGCGTGCAAGGACAGTCGCGGGGATGGATTCCAGTGCAGGAGATCGTCGGATTCCTCGATGGAGTATCCGAGTCCGGCGGCCGCGCGGTGGCGGTCGAATTGAAAGTAGAGGGTGTCTCCCTGCCCGAGGATGGAGGTGCGGGGCTCGCCTTCGGTGCCGCTGAAAAAACGGAGGAGGTTGACGGCACCGCTGCCATCGGGATCGGCAAACGGGCCTGAAATGGAGGAGTCGGCCAGCTCTGCGGACGTGAAGCGGGCGAAACGCCAGGAATCGAAGGGCTTGTCGCTCACGACGATGACGGCGGAAGCGTTTCCATCCAACGTGTAGGAGGCGTGGGGAGAAAGCCGGAGCACGAGGGTTTTCTCTCCCTGCGGAAGAGCGGAGGTAAGGGCGGCCAGCGGCAGCTTGAACTCACGCTGGCCGGCGGGGACGGTGATCTTTCCGTTAGGCGTCGGCGCGAAGCCGGAGGGGCCAGCGGTGCCAGATAGCTGATAGAAAATCTCCAGCGGCGCGGCGGTATCCCCATCGCGGTTGAAGACGAGGGCCGCCGGCACGGAGTCGCCGCGGATGGTGCCGGGGACCGGGGCGAAAACCCGGACGGCAGGGGGCACGCCGACCCGCGTCCACATGGCGGCGTCCGCGATGACATAGCCATTGACCCCGGTGTTGGTTAGAAGGAGGTTGCCCGTCGTCCCCGCGGTGAAGGAGTAAACGCCGAGATCGAACCAAGTGGCGCCGTTCGACTGCTGGTTCACGGTGGTATTGGCCACGCCTCCGCCGTGCTTGATGGCGATGGGAATATTCGTGGCACGGTTGGTGTTGGCTGCCCAACGGAGGGAGACGCGGTAATTTCCTGTGGTGGGGATAACGGGGGTGAAGCGAATGGACTTCTGACCGCGTCCTTCGTTGCCGTCGTGGAGATAGTTGATGCCGTTGAAGCCCGCAGTTGCGGAGGAGATGGTCCAGCTCCCGGTGGTGACGACACCGGTGGCATCCTCGGTATCGACGACGATACCGGATGCCGGGGCGGACAGGCTGAGCACCTGGCCGTCGGCGCGGAGGACGGAAGACAGTTGGTCGTAAGGGACCTGTTGCACGCTGATGCCGTCATTGATCGCCATCACGGCGGCGGTGGCCGCGGATTGGCCCAAGGTCATGAAGACCGGTTCCATGCGGGCCGATCCGAAGGCCATGTGCGAGGTCGAGAGGCACCAAGGCACCAGCAGGTTTTCGCACTCACCGACCTTCGGGACCAGAGAGCGATAGGAGATCGGATAGGGAGCCGGAGGGATTTCATAAACCCCGCCCTCGTTTTTCACGGAACCGTTGTTGTTGAAACGCTGCGTATGATGGGAGTCCATGGCGTAGGCGCCCATGCCGACGGAATCCGGGGCGACGACCGTGCCCGCGCAGTTCTTCGTGGTCATCACGTAGTCGGAAACCATCCTCCGCGCCTCGCGGACGTAGAGCTGCGGGGGAAAATTTCCGGTATCGGTGAACTCGTCCGCCGCCAGTCCCCAGCCGGAGTAGAGTCCGTTAGCTCCCACTTTCGCCAGCACCCGCGGGTGGTTCTGGATGGTCCACAAAAGGCCCAGTTGCCAATAGATGTGTTCGGCGGCCAGCGCGGCCCGTTGCTGATGATTGAGCGTGGACCAGTCCCAGCCCGGGCCCCAGTTTTTCCCGATGTAGTCGGTGGAGATACCTCCATTGTTGTTGGAGTCCGTTTTGCCATTCGGCATGGCATCCATCTTCATGAACACCTTCTGCCCGGCCTCGACGGCACGGATGACAAGTTCGAAATCCGCCTCATTGTAGTTCGCGGGTTGCGCCACCATCATGCGATTCGCGGAATTGTTAGTCAGACACATGCGGTAGCAGTAGGCCTGGAGGTTTCCGTCACCGGTGCCGTTAGGGGCGACGCTCGCCTTGATGCCGGGCAGCAATCCGCTCGCCGGATTTCCTTTCACGTTGTAGGGACTGACGTTCGCGACGACTTCGTTTTCCGCCTTGGTCTGCACCCCGTTGATCGTTTCCCCGTAAACGGAATTCGCCTCGCGGCCGACGATAAAACTGACGCCCGCTCCGGCCATGACGTCGCCTTCGTAGCTGGCGTCGATGAACATCTTCCCTCTGAACACGCGGCCGCCTTCCAGCTTGATCGAGGTGATCCTCTGGCCATTCATCGCCACCCCATTGTCGAGGTCTAGCAGGCCGGTGAAGATCTTCACCGTCGTCTCGGCGAGCATTTCGTTATAAATCTTCGTGGCCACCTTCGGCTCGAAGATGAGGCCCCGCTGCTTCGTTTGATCGAAGCCCGCCATGTGTTGGCCGGCCATGGATTTGACCGAGTTCCAGTTAGGCTGCGCGGCGTAGTGGAGATAGACGCGGTGGTAAAACTCGTTGCTGAGGCCGCCGAGAATCGAGGCGTTTTTCAAATCCGTCCACCCCAAGCCGCTGGTCGTGAGCCCGCCGAGGTGGACGGTGGGAGAAACCAGAGCGACCTTCTTCCCCATTTTCGCGCCCGTCACGGCGGCGATGATGCCGCCGGAAGTTCCGCCGTACACGACCAGGTCGAAGTCCTCGGGATGGGCGGACACGGACGCAACGGAAAGGCCTGCACAAGCGACTAGCCGGGCAAGGATCCTCAAATGTGGGATGCCGAAATGAAACATGGGTTGGAACTGGCAGCAGTAGCCCGACACTGGGCCCGGAAGGAGGGTTTGAAATCCCTCTTTCGAGTGAGCCTTGGGGGATTTTTTTCCCTCGCCTTGGGCAAGGGTTCGTCTCGTATAAACGGGAGATTCCTCCACGCATGAAAATCCCATTGCTGCTGCCGGTGATGCTTTGCTTCTCCGGCCTTTCCTCCGGAGCGGACCTGCCTGCGCCCGAAGTGCGGCTGGTCCGGGAAATCCAGAACGCCTCCACGGTTGAGCCGTTCCAGGAATCGCAGGTGAGCGCACAAGGAGTCGTGACCTGGGTCGAAGGCGGAGCGGGCCCCGGCTTTTACATCCAGGACGCCAGTGGGGGCCTGCTGGTGATGCGGGAAAAGGAGCCCGGCCCGAAGGTGGCCGAGCGGGTGCGCGTCACTGGAATGCTGGCTCGTGGGGATTTCGCCCCGATGATCCGGCAAGCGAGGTTTGAAAGTCTTGGGCCGGGCACCCTGCCCAATGCGACGCGGGCGTCCGGAGGAGGCTTGCTCAACGGATCCTTCAATGCGGAACGGGTGGAAACCGACGGCTGGATCCGCTCGGCGGAAATGATCGATGACACAACGATGGTTGGATTGTTAGATTCCGGGGCGTCGCGGATCAGTTTCCGGATTCCCAATGTGAAAACCCTGAAGCCGGAAAAACTCGTTGCGGCCAAGGCCTGGGTGCGCGGCGTCGCCAGCCCGATCAGGTCGCGCGGGACGATTCGGCAACTGGTGGAAGTGCAGGTGCTTTGCAATGGTGAAGAGGACTTTTATGCCGACCAGAGGGAAGCCGTTTTGCCTTGGAGTCTCGCCCCCACGCCATTGCGCAAGGCGTTCCAATATCACCCGGGTCAAACCCGCGGCGAACGTCTGCACGTCCGTGGAAAAGTGGTCATGGTGGCGGACGGCATCGCATGGCTGCACGACGGGGAGTCCGGTTTGGCGATGCGGGGCGCGGCTGCGATGAAATTACGGCCCGGCGATCAGGTGGCAGCGGTGGGTTTCCGCGATCTCGAAGATTTCCTTCCGGTGCTGTCGGACGTCGCGATTCAACCGGACAAGGGGCCGGAGATTTCACTGCGACCCCGGCAGATTCAGGCGGCGAGCCTGCGGGAGGGGCTGCACCACGGCGATTTCGTCGCGGTGACGGGACACCTGCTAGACCGCATCGACGCGCCGATCGGCAGTGCGGACCAGCGTGTGGTTCTGGCGTTGCAGTCCGACCGTGGCGTCTACACCGCCGAGCTGGAAGCCCCGGGTTCCGGAGTGTTAGACCACTTGGAAACCGGCAGCCTGTTGCGCGTATCGGGCATTTGCTCGGTCCAAACGGACATGACGGGAGAGACCACCGGCTTCAAAATGCTGGTCCCCAACGCCGCCTCCCTTGCCGTCGTCGAGTCCGCTCCTTATTTCACGCCGAGACGCCTGCTGGTTCTTCTGACCATCACGCTGGCCATCCTGCTGGCAGCCGCGTTGTGGGCGTATTTCCTCGCGCAGCGGAATCTCGGCCTGCGCGCCGAAATGCGCGAGAAGGTCGCGGTTTCGGCGGAACGCACCCGCCTGGCCCGCGATCTCCATGACACGCTGGAGCAGGGACTAACAGCGATTCACCTGCAGCTCCACGCGATTGGTCCTTCGCCGCAGGAAGCGTCAGGGGAAACCCAGGAGCGGGTCGGCGCGGCGCGGCAGCTGGTGCAACAGTGTCACTCCGAAATCAGGCGCTCCATCTGGAACCTGAGATCGGACGCTCTCGAACACTTCGATCTGGGAGAAGCGCTTCACCGCGCGGCGCAGTCCCTGTTCCTCGGATCCCGCACCCGGGTGGAATTCCGCCAGCAGACGGGCGATACGAAAATCCCCCAACTCATCGGCGACAACGTGCTGAGGATCGGTCAGGAAGCCATCACCAACGCGCTCAAGCACGCGGACCCTTCCGTTTTGCGAATCGATCTAACTACCACTAACGACCGCATTTCCTTGGCGGTCAGCGACGATGGCAGCGGCTTCGCGCCCGCCACCGCGCCGGACGGAAGAACCGGCCATTTCGGTCTGGTGGGTATGAGGGAGCGCGCCGAGCGGATCGGTGGAAAGCTCAACATCAGCAGCCAGCCCGGTGAGGGCACCACCATCCGCATCGACGTCCCTCTGGAAACCAACCCATCATCATGAGCTCGGAAAATCCCATCAGCATCCTGATCACCGATGATCATTTCGTGGTCCGCGAGGGCCTGCGCAGCATTCTCCGCCGGGAGGCGGATTTCACCGTGGTGGGTGAAGCCTCTAACGGCCACGAGGCCGCCATCGCCCATGCCAGACTGCGACCCGACGTCACGATCATGGACCTGCGGATGCCGGTCTGCGGCGGTGTGGAGGCGATCCGGAGAATCCGTGCCGCGGACCCGGCGGCGCGGATCCTGGTTTTGAGCAATTTCGAAGGAGACGAGGATATCCACGCGGCCCTAACCGCAGGCGCGATGGGCTATCTGCTCAAGCACAGTTCAGGAGACCAGGTCACGCCCGCCATCCGCTCGCTGATGCTCGGAAAACGCTGGATTCCTCGCGAGGTGGCGGATCACCTGGCCTCCCGAGAACGAGGCGAAGTGCTTTCGGATCGAGAGCGGGAAATCGTCAAATTGCTGGTGTTGGGAGAGGCTAACAAGCAGATCGCCTCGGCATTGGGAATCACGGAGGAGACGGTGAAGTCCCATGTCAAAAATATCCTTGCGAAGCTCCAGGTGCGCGACCGCACGGAAGCGGTCACCGTGGCCCTGCGCAGGGGCATCGTTCATTTACCCGAGGTGTGAAACGGGGAGTTTGCCTCACATCCGGAAATCCTCGCCTAGATAGTGTTTCCGGGCGATCGGGTCATCGACGAGTTCGTCGGACGCGCCTTCCAGGATGACGCGGCCGTCGTGGATGAGGAACGCGCGGTCGGTGATGCTGAGGGTTTCTCTAACCGAGTGGTCGGTGATGAGAATGGCGAGTCCGTCGCGATCGCGGAGTTCGCGGACGATGCGCTGGATGTCCTCCACGGCGATGGGGTCGATGCCGGCGAACGGCTCGTCGAGCATCAGCAGCGTCGGGTCCGAGCACAGCGAGCGGGCGATGGCGAGTCGGCGCTTCTCCCCACCTGATAGGGTGATGGCCAGCGATTTCGACAACTTGGTGATGCCGAAGCGGTCGAGCAGCTCATGCGCGCGGGCGAGCCGGTCGGCGCGGTTGAGCTTCGGGCGGGTTTCGAGAATCGCTAACAAATTATCGAGCACCGAGAGCTTGCGGAAGATCGACTCCTCCTGCGGCAGATAGCCGAGGCCGAGGCGGGCGCGGCGGTGCATCGGCATGCGCGACAGGTCGTGGCCGTTGAAACAGACCGAGCCCCCGTCGGCGGGAATCAACCCGGCGATCATGTAGAACGAGGTGGTCTTGCCCGCGCCGTTAGGACCCAGCAGCCCGACGATCTCGCGGGGCTGGACGGTGATGGAAACGCCGTCAACGACCGCGCGGCCATTGTAGGTTTTCCTGAGTTCCTTGGCGTAAAGGACGGCGGATTCCGTGTTGGAGCAAGTCGAGCCGGGGTTGTGCATCAGGGAGAACGGGGAGGGTGATGGGATGGGGAAAATCGACGGTGGGATTACCTGTTGGGCTTGTCCTTCTTGTCCTTGTTGATCTCGTCCATGGGAGCGCCCATTTCCCAGCCGCCGCCGGGAGTGTCGAAGCGGTTTTGCTTCGGATAGATCCGGAGCAGGTTGTCATGCTTCTTCGCCCTGAGGAACTTCGGTCCTTGGCGGACCCATGGGAAACCGCCGCTTAGGGTGGCTTCCTCGCTCTTGAGGTTGTAGGTGAAAATGGCGCCGCTGGCCTGGACCGCATCCTCGCCTGGCTTTGGCTTTGCATCGATGACGATCGCTCCGGTGGCGATGACCCGTTCGGCCTTGCCGACGCTTTTGCCAATTCCCGCGCCGAAGCCGCTCTTGTCCTTTTCGTCCTCGACCTTGTCTTTTTCCTCGACCGGTTTTTCCGCGAAGAAGACTTTCAGCTCGTCGATCCGGCCGGTCGCGTTGAACTGCGGATTTTTCACAATGACGTTCTTGAGGTAAACCAGCACGCGCTCTTCGGGATCGAAATAGATGGCTCCATCGCAACTGATGACGGTGTCGTCGGGACCCGGTTTGACATCGAGCGGCTTCGCATCGGCGGGTGCGGCGTCCGGTGTGATTGCGGGGAGATCGTTCTGGACGAGGAATGTGGCGGCAGCTTGTGAAGCAGCGGAAGCATCTGCTAGATCGGTCTTCAATGTCGCCAGGGTCTTCGTGGCGGCGGCTTCCGCGGCGGGTGCGCGGCTGGTGGCGTCCGCCTGGATCGCGGCGAGTTCGGCATCGGTGATCGGCGGCGGTGGCGCGGCTAACAGGGATTGCGTCATCAGCGACATGCCGACGAGGGCCATGGCACGGAAGGGAGAGTCTGGTGGGTTCATGGCGGTTTCTTTCGGGGGAAGGTGGAAGACGGTGGTGGCCGGGCCTAGCAGGACTCCCTTGCCCAGTTTGAAATCATAGTAAACCCCGGTGCCGTCTGCGGTTCCCTCGTCGGTTCTGATTTTGACGGGTTCCTTCGTGCTCAGCAGGTTCTTTTCCTTGTCGATCAGCGCGGTGGTTAGATCGATCCTGCCTTGCGGGCTGTTGTCCGGCTTGAAAAACTCGATGGCGACGGTGGTTCCCTCGATCTGCTGGGTGTTGACCAGCCGCATCACCTGCGCCTTGAGGACGCTGGTCAGCTGGTGATCCTTGTCGTAACGCGGAAGCATCACTTCCTTCAACTCGCTGCCGGGAGGGAGCAGTGTGAAGATGTTTTCCCACCCTTTCTTCTTCGCCGCGACCGGCGCTTCCTCCGCCAGGGAAATGGCGGGGACGGCGAGAAGGAGCGCTGGAAGAAGGTGGTGCAAGTGGATGAAATGTTAGCCCGCTCAGTGCGAGGCGTGGTGGATGGCGATGAGCCGGATGAGGAGGTCCTCGATGAATTCGAGCGGGATTTGGTTAGGACCGTCGGACACCGCGTTCGCGGGATCGGAGTGGACTTCCATGAACAGGCCTTCGAGGCCGGTCGCCACCGCCGCGCGGGCGAGGACGGGGGCGAGCTCGCCATCACCGCCGGTCGCACCGCCGAGGCCGCCGGGGCGCTGGACGGAGTGCGTGGCATCGAAAATGACGGGCAGGCCTTCTTTCCGCATCCAGTAGAGCGAGCGCATGTCGACGACCAGGTTGTTGTAGCCGAAGGTGGTGCCGCGCTCGGTGATGAGGAACCGCTCGCAGCCGAACGCGCGCATTTTTCCGGCGATGTTGACAGTGTCGAGTGGGGCGAGGAACTGGCCTTTCTTGACGTTCACCGCGCGGCCGGTCTTGGCGGCGGCTTCCAGCAGGTCGGTCTGGCGGCAGAGGAAGGCGGGGATCTGGAGCAAATCAATATGCTCGGCGGCGATGTCGGCCTGCTCGGCAGTGTGGATGTCGGTGGTGACGGGAACGCCGAGCTCCTTGCCGATTTCACCAAGGATGCGGCAGCCTTCGTGCACGCCAGGGCCGCGGAAGGCATCGACGGAAGTCCGGTTAGCCTTGTCGAAGGAGGCCTTGAAAATGAAATGGATGCCGGTGCGATCGGCGATTTCCTTGAGCGAGCGCGCCATTTCCCAGGCGAATTTCTCGGACTCCATCGAACACGGGCCGAGGATGAAAAACGGAACCGGTCCGCCGACGGGGACGTTGCCAATATTGAAAGGATCGAAGGTCATGAGTCTGGAAAATGGATCAAGGTTTCGCCGAAGCAAGCGCCGCCTGGAACAGCGGCCGGAGGTTGTCGAGGGCGGTGGCGAGGAGTTTCGCCTCAGAAGCTGTGAGATTTCCCTGGGTTTTGGAAGCGAGCATTTCGAGTGAATCCATGACGGATTTCGCGGCGCGGAGATTCACCTGTTTTTCGCCGCTGTGGGGATTCGGGATCTGGCCGAGGAAAAGCCCGGCGTTCTGGGCCTGCAGGATGATGAATTCGTTGAACCGTGGATCGGCTTCGGGCGCGGAGGGCATGGCCGGAGAATCGGGCTTCCGGGCGGATCTACAAGAACGAAGACGGTGGGCGGAACATGGGGAAGGCCTCCTGCTCTGGCTCGCGCAAAATCTCTATTTTCAAGCCCCGTGATAAATCACCCGGCGGGTGCCGCTTCCCGGGTGAAAGCAATTTCCCCGCATGTTGATACTCGCCCCTGAAGATGACTGGAATGACTGGCTCGCCGAACACGCGGGCCGATTCCTGCTCTTCGCCCGCCAGCAGACCCGCTGCGGTCACGATGCGGAAGACGTGCTGCAGGACTCGCTCGTCGAGTCATGGAAACGGGCGGGAGGCCGGCCGGACCCGGCGCTGGTCTTCGCCACCATCCGCCGTCGGGCGATCGACCTCGGGCGCTCAAACACCCGGCGCATTTCCCGCGAGGAAAACCAAGAAGCCGGCACCCAGTTCACCCACACCGGGGAAGACGCCGAAACCACCGAACTTTTGGAACACGAACTCACCGCCCTGCCGCCCAACCAGCGCGAGGTGCTCATCCTGAAATTCTGGGGAGGGCTGACCTTCGCGGAAATCGCCACCACTCTTGAAATCCCGCAGGGGACCGCCGCCTCACGCTACCGTCTGGCGCTCGAGTCCCTGCGACAAACCGTCACCGCACTGCTATGAACACCCCTGAACACCGGGACGAACTTGAAAAACTGCTAGGCCGGATGAAGCCATCCGCGCCCGATGCGCTCTTGATGGAACGCCTGCGCGCCGCCCGCCCCGCCGCTGCGAAAACATCCCGCGTCACATCATTCCCGCGCTGGATTCCGCTGGCCGCGGCGGCATGCCTCGCCGGGGTGCTCGGTCTAACGCACCTTCCCAGGAAAACCCCGATCAAAACCGCCGCTTCCGCACCCACTGCTAACATCCCGGCTCCGCCACTGGTTCCGCTTGAAAGCAGCGAACACCTGATGGGGGTGACGGACTTCGGCATCGTCCATGATAGCAACGACCGGCCGGTGCGGCTGATCGCCGCGACCTGGCTCGATGAAACGACCTACGCTTCCAGTTCGAAAGACAGCCCTGTGACCCGGTCCCGGGTGCGTCAGGAGATCCTCCCCGTTTCAATTCCAATCTACTAACAAACAATACGATGAAAACAAAAACAACAAAGATGATGTTCCTCGGCCTGGCGTTTGCCACAGCACTCCCGGCCTCGGCGCAGCAAGGGCAGGGTGGAAGTGGTGGCAGCAGCGGCAGCGGAACCAGCGAAACGACCGGCACGGGCGGAGCGTCGGGTGGCGGCGGCACGGGTGGAACGCCCAACCTAGGGGATCATCCCAACCATCCCAACCATTCCAACCGGTCCGGTCCTGAGCCGAGCGTTGTCATCGCAGCCATCCAGAAAGCGCTCCAAGGCAAAGCGGTCAAAAGCGGGCCTTCGATCGTTTTGGGAGTAGGAGTTTCTCCGGCTCCCCCGGAATTGTCCCACCTGATGCCCGATCAGGCCAGCCTGGCTCCCCAAACCGGGCTCTTGGTGAACCACATTGAGAAGGACAGCCCTGCGGACAAGGCAGGGTTGCAGGAAGGCGACGTTTTGGCGAAGCTGGATGACCAGATCCTGATGCTTCCGGAGCAACTCGCCATCCTCGTCTCCGGCAAGAAAGAGGGTGAAAGCATCAAGCTGACTTATCTCCGCAATGGAGAGTCGAAGGAAGCGGCGGCCACACTGATCACCCGCAACTCACCCGCCGGATCGGGAGACATCCAGATCTTCGACGGGAATGGGGGGGGAGGTTCGTTCCTGACCATCACCCGGACTTTTGACCCGACCGGCGGACCAGATCCGGTTGTCATTCTTAAATCGGTCCTCGGTGACGACGCGACACCCGCGCCGGAGGCCTCTCCCGGAACGCCCAAACCGGAAACCGCCGAAGTCCTCGAGCGTCTGCAAAAAATCGAAGCCATGCTGATAGAGCTCAAGAACTCGATCAAGCAGTAGCCGCCCGTTTGAAATCGAGACCGAGTTGTTCCTCCCGCAAATGCAACTGGGGAATCCCAAACCCGGCGCGGAGGTGGATGGACGATTCATGACCACGCGCGCCGGAGCCCCCGATTCGAAGACCACCGAGGTTTTTCTTACCACCCACCACCCAGCGCCTTGTAGAGGTTCACCGAGTTGATCTCGCGGGCGAGGCGGAGGCGGATGAGCGATTGGCGGGCGTTGAAGAGATCGAGCGTGGCGGTGAGAACTTCGAAATAGCCGTCCAGGCCTTTTTCAAAACGGGCGTTGGCGAGGTCGGTGCGTTTCTGTTGGGCGGACACGAGATCTTCGGTCGCGCTGATCCGCTCGGCCAGCCCGCTGCGCGAGGCGAGACTATCGGCCACCTCGCGGAAGCCGGTCTGGATGGATTTCTCGTAGTTCGCGACTTCGATCAGTTTGCCGATTTCCTTGGACTCGATGTAAGCCTTGTTAGCCCCCGCAGTGAATATCGGAATGTTCACTTGCGGGGCGAACAACCAGGTGCCGGTGCCGTTGGCGAAAAGATTCGAGAGACTGCTGCTGGCGGTTCCTCCGGTGGCGGTGAGGCTCACGCTCGGAAATAACAACGCGCGGGCGGCACCGATGTCGGCATTGGCGGCGCGGAGCTGGTGCTCGGCCTCGCGGATGTCCGGACGGCGGCGCAGCAGGTCCGAGGAAACCCCGGCCCTAACTGGAGCGACCAGCACCTGGTCGAGCGAGCGGCCGGCGGGAAGATTGTTAGGAAGCGATCCGCCGGCAAGAAACACCAGCGAGTTGGTGATTTCCTGGCTCCGCTGGCGGAAGGTGGCGAGATCGACTTTCGCCGTCTGTCGTTGGACCTCCATCGAGCTGAGCTCCAGTTCGGAAACAGTGCCGCTGTCGAAGCGCTTCTTCATGATGTCGTAGGCGGTGTTGAAGCCGTCATATGTCTGCTGCGAGAGGGCGATCTGTTCCAGGAGCGCGCGCTCGGTTAGATATTGGTTTGCGACCTCGGCCACCAGCGAGATTTGCGCGCCGACACGTGCGGCATCGGTGGCAAAATAGGTTTCCAGCGCCGAGCTGTTCATGCTGCGCACCTTGCCGAACAAATCGAGTTCGTAAGATACCACGCCGACCGAGAGCTCGTAACTTCCCGATTCCGTCGTGTGGCCGCCGGAACTCGAACCGGGACCGGAATCACCGAGTCCGCGGCGGCGCTCGGCCAATCCGCTGCCCGAAATGCTGGGGAAAAGGTCGCTACGGCTGATCGAATATCGGGCGCGAGATTGCTCGACGTTCAGCGTGGCGATCCGAAGGTCGCGGTTGTTCTCTAACGAAGTTTGCACGAGTTTCCTCAACCTCGGATCGGTGAAGAATTTCTGCCAGGCAATGTCGGCGGAAACCTCGCCCCCGGTGTTGCCGGGGAATTTGGCGGAAACCGGAGACTTGATCGGATCAAGCGGCGGGATGAGCGAGCACGCACCTGATAGGAACGACAGGGCAATGGTGGCGGCGGATGTCTTACGCATTTTGGATATCTCCGGTTGGGGGATGGATAGGCTGCTCGGCTTTCGGCTTGTGCCCGAGGCAGCGGGTGACGACGCGGCTGACGACGACGAAGAACACGGGCACGAGGAAGACCGCGAGGACCGTTCCGGAAATCATGCCGCCGGCGACACCGGTGCCGATGGCGTTCTGGCTGCCGGAGCCGGCGCCAGTGCTGATCACAAGCGGAACGACGCCGAGGACGAAGGCCATCGAGGTCATGAGGATGGGTCGCAGGCGGAGACGCACGGCTTCGAGAATGGATGGCATGAGTTCCTTGCCAGCCTTCATTTCATCCAGCGCGAACTCGATGATGAGAATCGCGTTCTTGGTGGAAAGTCCGACGGTGGTGAGCAGACCGACCTTGAAGAACACGTCGTTCGGAAGCTCGCGGAAGGTGGCGGCCAACAGCGCGCCGATGATGCCTAACGGAACCACCATGATGACCGCCAGCGGGATCGACCAGCTTTCGTAGAGCGCCGCGAGACAGAGGAACACGATGAGGATGGAAACCGCATAGAGAATCGGTGCCTGGCCTCCGGAGATGCGTTCTTCCAGCGATTGGCCGGACCACTCGAAGCCGATGCCGTCGGGCAGTTTTTTGGCCATCGCTTCCATTTCATCCATCGCCTCGCCCGAGCTCAGTCCGGGAGCGGCCGCCCCCTTGATGTTTGCCGCAGGCACGCCGTTGTAGCGCTGGAGCTGGGGTGAACCGAACGACCAGCCGATGTTAGTCACGGCGGAAAGCGGGACCATGCCGCCGGATTTGTTTCTAACGAACACCTTGCCGATGTCCTCGGGTTTCATGCGGAATTGCGCGTCGAGCTGCACGATGACCCGCTGCACGCGGGCACCGTTGACGAAGTTGTTCACGTAGCTCGAACCGAAGGCCGTCTGCATCGTCGTGTTGATGTCGGCGAGCGAAACGCCAAGCGCGCTGGCCTTGTCCTGATCCAGTTCGATCTTCATCTGCGCGGCGTCCGCCAGACCCTCGGGGCGGACCCCGGCGAGCTTGGGATTCTTCGCGGCCATGCCGAGGAGTTGTCCCTGCGCGGCGATGAGCGCCTCGTGGCCGACGCCACCCAGATCCTGAAGCCAGAAATCGAATCCAGACGAGGTTCCCAACTCGGGAATCGCCGGAGGGTTGATCGGGAAAATAATGGCGTCCTTGATCCCGGAGAAACCGGCGAATGCGCGCTGGATCACGGCCTGCACCTTATGGTCCGAGCCCTCGCGTTCCTCCCACGGTTTGAGGCGGATGAAGGCGAGACCGGAATTCTGCGCACGACCGGCGAAGCTGAATCCGGCGACGGTGAAATAGTGCTCCACTTCCGGCTGTTTCGCCAGATAGTCCTCGGCTTCCTTGAGCACTGCGATCGTCCGCTCGTCGGTCGCGCCTTCGGGCAGCGTGAACAGCGTGAGGAAATAGCCCTGGTCTTCCTCAGGCAGGAAGGATGACGGCATTTTCTGATAGAAATAGCCCACGCCCGCACAGATCAGCACCAGGGCGATCATGCCGGAAGCCGAGTGCTTGATCAATCCGCCCACCCAGCCCTGATAGCGGCGGGTCGTTTTGTCGAAGGTGCGGTTGAACCAGCCGAAGAAGCCGCGTTTCTCGTGGTGATGCCCGGCATCCACCTGCTTGAGCAGCGAGCCGCACAAGGCCGGCGTCATGGTGAGCGCCATGAGGATCGAGAAGAACATGCAGGAGACAATCGACATGGTGAACTGGCGATAGATCGTTCCCACCGAGCCACCGAAGAACGCCATCGGCAGGAACACCGCGGTGAGCACCAGTGTGATGCCGATCAAGGCGCCGGTGATCTGGCCCATCGCCTTGCGGGTCGCCTCCTTGGCGGAGAGCCCTTCCTCACTCATGATGCGCTCGACGTTTTCGACGACGACGATCGCGTCATCGACCAGAATCCCGATCGCGAGCACCATGCCGAACATCGTCAGCGTGTTGATGGAAAAACCGAACACCGCCATCAGGCCGCAAGTGCCTAGCAGCGCCACCGGCACCACCAGCGTCGGGATCAGCGTGGCGCGGAAATTCTGGAGGAAAAGATACATCACCAGGAACACCAGGATGATGGCCTCGATCAATGTCTTGATCACCTCCTCGATGGAAATTTTCACAAAGGTGGAAGTATCTAACGGGAATACCGCTTTCACACCCGGCGGGAAGAATTTCGAAAGCCGGTCCACCTCGGCGCGCACGGCGTTGGCGGTGTCCAGCGCGTTGGCCGTCGGGGAAAGCTTGATGGCGCAGGCACCGGTCGGCTTGCCGTCGATTTTCGCCTTGATGGAATACTCCTGGCCGCCCATTTCCACACGGGCGACGTCTTTCAGATAGACGCGCGAGCCGTCGGTGTTGACGCGCAGGACAATGTTTTGGAACTGCTCCGCCTCGCGCAGCGTCGCACGACCCTGGAGAATGACGTTGAGCTGCTGCCCTTGCACTGCGGGAAGCTGGCCGAGCTGGCCGACCGGCACCTGCGTGTTTTGCGCGGCGACCGCAGCGGAAACATCGCCGGGAGTCATCGCGAAACTGTTGAGCTTGTCCGGATCCAGCCAGATCCGCATGGCATACTGCGTGCCGAACTGGATCACCTCGCCCACGCCCTGCACCCGGCGGAGCGGATCGAGGACGCTGGAGGCCAGATAGTTTCCAAGACTGATCGCATCGGCGCTGCCATCGTCCGTGGTGAGGGCGATGAACATCATGAAATTCCGCGTCGCCTTGGCCACCACCACGCCCTGCTGCTGCACGGTCACGGGGAGGCTGGGTGTGGCGAGCTGGACCTTGTTCTGGACCTGCACCTGCGCCACGTCCGGATCGGTGCCGGGCTTGAAATACAGCGTGATGACCGCGGTGCCGTTCGCGTCACTGGCGGACGACATGTAGAACAGGTTGTCGATGCCGTTGAGCTGCTGCTCGATGACAGAGGTCACCGTGTCGGTTAGCGTTTCCGCGGAAGCACCGGCGTAGTTCGCGGTGATCGAAATGGATGGCGGCGCGACACTCGGATACTGCGCGACGGGAAGCTGCGTGATGGCGATGCCGCCTAACAAACAGATGAGGATGGAGATCACCCAGGCAAAAACCGGGCGGTCGATGAAGAAACGGGCCATGGAGTGGGGAAATTAGTGTTTGTTCGAGGTTGCTTCCTTTTCGGCACCCGCCGGTCCCGCGGGCTGATAGGGCGCGGGATGAACCTCGGCACCGGGCATCGCCTTCTGCAGGCCCTCGATGATGACGCGCTCGCCCGCATTTAGGCCGGAAGTGACGATCCATTTCTCGCCGGTCATCTCACCGGTGGTGATGACCCGTGGCTGCACCTTGTTCTGGTCGTCGATGACCATCACGCTGCCTTTGCCACCCTGGCCGCGGGTTACGGCGCGTTGCAGGACGGTCACCGCATTCTCCTTCACCGCCTGCACGACGCGTGCGCGGGCAAACATGCCGGGAAGCAAATCGCGCTTCGGATTGGGAAACTCCGCCCGCAGCGAGACCATGCCTGTCGTTTCGTCCACGAAGGCTTCGGAAAAAAGCAGTTTCCCGGAGTGCTCGTAGGCAGTGCCGTCTTCTAGCAGGAGGATGACCTTGCTCTGGTCCGCGGCGGATTTTTTCATCGCGAGCAGATCGGTGCTCGATTGGGTGAAGTCGAAATAGATCGGATCGAGCTGTTGGATGATCGCGAGCCGGGTGGCATCGCCTTCACCAACGAGAGCGCCCTCGGTCACCTGCGCCTTGCCGATCCGGCCGGAAATCGGCGCGGTGACGCTGGCGTAGCCGAGGTTCAGTTCGGCGGTGGCCAGCGCGGCGGTGGCCGCTCGGACTTCGGCATCCGCGATGGTCACGGCGGACTCGGAATCATCCGCGGTCTGCTTGCTCACGGCATTTACCGCGACCAGTTCCCGGTAGCGCTTCACCTGGTTTTCCGCCTGTTGGGCGGCAGCCTCGGCGCGGGCGAGATTGGCGGCAGCGCTGTTGCGGGCGGCTTCGAGCGGCGCGGGATCGATTTGGAAAAGCACATCGCCGGCCTTCACCTCCGCCCCTTCGACGAATTCCCGTTTCAGCAGGATTCCGGAAACGCGGGCCCGGATTTCAGCGACCCGCAGCGCGTCGATGCGCCCCGGCAAATCGCGGGTGATCGTGACGGTTTCGGTTTGCGCCGGGGCAAACGTCACGGCTGCCGGTGGCATCTGGGGTGGCGCAGGAGCGGTCTTTTTGCTGCAGCCCGGAAGCAGCAGCCAGATGACGGACATGGGAAGAAATAGGATCGGACGCATATAGGGAGGGCGGGAAAAACTCAAACGATTGTTCGGAGACCGCTATGTATCGCCGGGAATTTGGATTTCGGAATGACTTTGATGTTTCCATGCTGGTAACTTTGGGTTACCAGTCCGCCGGGATGGAACTCAGACATTTGCGTTACTTCGTGGCGGTGGCCGAGGAATTGAGCTTTCGCAAGGCATCCCAGCGCCTGAACGTCAGCCGCCCGGCACTCAGCAAACAGATCAAGGACCTCGAAAACGAGATCGCGGTGAAATTGTTAGACCGTGACACCGTCAGCGTTTCCCTAACCAAGGCTGGCGAGATTTTCCTCGAAGACGCCCAACAACTCCTGAGCCACGCCGAGAGCGCCATCGAACGCGCGAACGAAGCCCAGTCCGGCCATCGCGGCAAACTCCGCATCGGCAGCGTGGGCATCATCGCCACGGATTTCCTGCCGAAGACGCTGAAGATTTTCCATCAGAAATACCCCGGCGTGGAAGTCGAGTTCGTGGAAATGCTTCCGGCCGAGCAGCTCCACGCCCTTCCTTCGGGAAAAATCGACATCGGATTCGCTTACGGTCGGGAAGTGGAGAACCTGCCCGGCCTGCGCAGCCTTTGCGTGATCCACTCGATCTTCGGCGTCGCCGTTTCCCGCCAGCATCCGTTAGCGGAACGGAAGGAGGTCACCCTCAAGGACCTCCGCTGGGAAACCCTTCTCTGCGTCGGTGGCGATGGGAAATCCAGCCATCGCGAGGCCATCTGCCAGATTTACACCGCCGAGGGAACCAAGCCCGGAAAATATCGCAAAATCGAAGGCTTCGACTCCATGGTCACGCTTATCGCCGCGGACCAGGGCATCTCGCTGCTGCCGCATGTGCTGGATCTCGCGAATCAGGACATCGTCATCGTCCCGCTCGCCTCCAACCATTCGAATCTGGATTTCCACATGTGGGCTGTCTGGCAGCACAACTCGGCGTCCCACCACGTCAAACACTTCGTCCAACTGCTGGAAGAACGCGTGCTCGTCTCTAGCAACGTCGCGTGAGCGGCGGAAGCGGCCGTTTCTAACGAATCAATCACGGCAAGGGTGTCCTTCAGTCCAACCACCATGAGAATCCCCCTCCTGCTTTCGCTCACCCTCGTTTCCTGCGGCACGGTCCCGTCGGGAGGCAACGGCAAGGAAGTCTATCGTTACGTCAACACCCTCGATTTCGGAAACGACAACACACTCGATCAGGTCACCGTCATCGGCTACGACGACAACCACATGCGGGAAGCCACCCGTCTCGACGTCACCGTCGGATCCTCCAAAATCACTTTGCGCGATCCCTACGACGGCACCTCCGGTGGTGCGATGTACAACCCCGGCGTCGATCTCATGACTGATGGCGCGCTCGTGGTGAAATGGGCGGAAATCGGCGAAGTCCATTGCCGGGCGGAAATCATCGCCGGCCCCGGCGGCAAGCTGGTCGAGCGCAAGCGCGTGACCGCCGATTGAAAGGTAGAATCGCATTGAGTATTCCCCGGTTTCGAGGAGATTGATTCCCGGCCACAAGCGTCACCACGACCATGAGCCCTGTAGGATACCACACCGTCACCGCCTCGCTCACCGTCACCGACGGCAAATCGGCATTGGATTTCTACACCCGGGCCCTCGATGCCACCGAGCTCTTCCGGCTGGAAGATCCATCGACCGGAAAGCTGATGCACGCCGAATTCCAGATCGGCGACTCGCGGATCATGATTTCCGACGAATTCCCCGATTGGGGTGCCTATGCTCCGGCCATCGGCAAGGGCGGTGCCTTCATGATCTACGTCGCCGATGTCGATGCCGCCTTTACCAAGGCGATTTACGAAGGTGCGACCGTGCTGCAGGACCCCGCCGACCAATTCTGGGGCGACCGCACCGCCCGCGTCGCCGATCCGTTCGGCTACCGCTGGTCGTTCGCCACCCACGTCCGCGATGTTTCGCCGGAGGAAATGGCGAAGGCGGTGGCGGGATGGAGCGCCGTCAACGAGGCGTGATTTTCAGCTTTCGGCCAACTTTCGGATAACGTATTCCGCAGTTTACGGAACCACTTCAACGATGAAAAAGACCCGGCGCTCTGTATGCGGATCGTCGCTTTTCAGTTTGAAGTTGATGCTGGTTCTGCTGCGCAGCATTTCAAACTTTCGAGATTCCTGAACAACAGCATCATGTGCAGGCATTCCTAAAAGATTGAGATATTTAAAGTCATCCGAGGCGGTCGCGGAAAATTCCAAACCAGGAAGTTCCGGCCATGGCGCCTGAACCTCATTCAATGGAAATTCGACACTGGCGAGTTCACGTCGCTTTGCGTCGGGAACGTTTCGCAATGTGCCCCACAATGAAAAGCCATTAGATGATCCCAATCCCATGTTTTTCACTAAGTCGATTGGAACATCAATGATGATTCCGGTCAGACGCAGCTTGCCTCTTACATTCTTGGATGGAATTTTAACGACCTCCGAAAACGATCCGAGTTCGAAATCGTTAAATTTGCCGGATTCACTCTCTTTGAAGACATAGGACGGAAACACCTGTGTAAAGACTTGTAGGAACACTCCAGATTCGACTTCACCCAAATCGGTGCAAATAATTTCTCCCGATTTCAACCGTGCTTTGGCATTACCAGATCTTGTCATGATCTGAGACTTAACATCGTTCCAATCGGAAGGCGGTTCGATGTCTCTGTCAGGATTTAGATATCCATTGCCTTTTATAAATCGATATACTGAGTGAGATTCTAGAATTACATGATCTGAATCAATAACCCCACCCATTTGAATGGTAACGTTATTCCGAAAGAAATCCAATTGCTCCGGAATGAAACTACTCGGAGAATCGAGGGATTTATTCTTTGTTTGAACAATTTGAACTTGAAATGAATCTCCAAAAGCATGGCCGATATGTGCTGAACGTGAGACTTTCCAACCTTGCTGTTTCGAATTTTCAATGAAGTTCATAAAATCGTGGGACTGAATGACTTCATTATTTATTAGGTTGGATTTCTTGTTTGAAGATACCGCCCAATTAATAGTTTTCAAGATAAGCGAATGCTCCTGATCAGAATCATCCATGTGAACGTCTGAGATCGATTTGTCAGGTGGCTCTTCCGCGCCAATTTTCAAAACCGAAACCAGGACCGCACAGCCGAAGAACACGGCCGAACCAACACCAACGAATCCCTTTCCAACAGGACTTTCCGAACCCGCCGTGGCCGCTAACAAAAAAACAATCCGCCGTTTCATGCGGACGGCGTGGAGACGCTTCGCCATGGACACGGCAAGCGGTGGTTGTTTGTTGATCTTGCCTGCCATGACAACGAGGAATTTTCCATAATCCTCGCGGTTTTCGGAAACGCCGGTGGCATGGAGGTCGCAGAGCAGTTCGCGCGCATCGGACCATTGGGAGACGAGGCGGTGGACCAGCGGATTCCACCAGTTCACGCCGCGGACGACCGCGAAGAGGATCATCCAGCGCGAGTCGCCGGCTTGCCAGTGGGCGATTTCATGACGTACCGCCCAGCGCAATTCTTTTTCCGAATCATTCCCCAGCAGAAAACGGGGAATCACGATTTTCGGTTGCCAAAATCCCGTGACACAAGGACTGGCCGCGCTTTCGCTGATACGGAAGTGGCCGCGCGTTGGGGTTTCCGGAGCGAGATTGTGGAGATTTTGCCATGCTGTGTTGTCGGGAAGTCGGAGTGATTTCCGCCACCTCCGGACTTTCAACAGGGCGATTCCAAGGAGGAAGATGCCAATACCGGAGCCTGTTGCCCAGATCATGATGCAGCTTGTTAGCGGATCAGGTGAAACAAATTTCGCGGGCGCCTCGCCCGGCTGAATGTAGGTTGGGTGATCCATCATGGCTGGCATGATGGCGACCGTCCACGTCGGCAAAACACGTGCCTGGGTTTGAATTTCTGGAACGGCTGCGATCTTTGTTGGAGCGGGCCGGAGCGCCGTGAGCCATGCGAGGAAACCAACGGCTAACAATCCCGCGATGGAGGCGATCGATCGATGTTTGGCCTGGCGCAGCACCATAAGGACGAGACTGGCGAAAATAGATAGAATGACGGCGTGCAGGGCCGCGTTCAGCAGATACGTCGAGGAAATGCTCATGGCCGGGTTCCTTTCCGGTGGGTTTCGATCAACTCGTTCAGCTCGGTCATTTCCTCATCGGTCAGGCAGCCGTCCTCGACCAGGCAGCGGACGAGCGACAAGCCGGAGCCGCCGAAGAAGCGTTGCTTGAGCTCCGCCAGGACTTTTCCGCGGCCGCCTTTTTCGGTGAGGGCGGAGCGATAGAGACGCGCGCGGCCCTTGTCGTCGCTGAGCAGCCAGCCTTTCGTTTCCAGCCGCGAGAGTTGCGTTTGCAAGGTGCTGCGGGTGATCGGCTCGGGGCGGTCCTCATTCACGGCCGCTAGCAGGTCGCCGGTGGAAACCGGTTGTTTCTGCCAAATCAAATCCATCAACGCCTGCTCGGCGGGTGACAACGGGGGCAGGGCGGATGCTTTCTTCGAGCTCATGGGAAAATTTGATGACAAATGTCGTCATGGCCGTCAAGCGGCAATCGCGACATTTGTCGTCATCATTTTCACCGGAGGATATCCGGAGCCAGCCGCGCGAGCCAGTCCGCGAGATCCCGGGAGGCCGGGGTGTGCGGGAGTTGGGCGACGTTGTTCAGATCCCAACGGAAGGTCAGGTTGTAGCCGTCCCAGGTTCCCTCGGCGCCGCAGTCGCGCATCCACTGGGCGGCCTGGCGGTTTTCGGCGAGGGTGTAGGCGACGAACTCGTTCACGCCGGCGTGGAAGGCGCTCAGCCACGTCACGGCCAGCAGCAGGGTGCCGACGCCGCGGCCATGGTCGTCGTCGAGCACGGTGACGGAAAATTCCGCTTCGTCCGGGTCCTGCGGGTTCCGCCACCAACTGGCCACGCCGAGTCCGGGAAATTTCCTGGCGGGATCGAGCACCGCCCAGGCCATGTGCTGCAGCGGGTCCTGGTCGAGCACCTTGTCTAACATTTTTTCGCCGATCATCTCGCCGGTGTGCGTCCAGAACCGGTGATAGCGCGCTTCCGGGGAAAGCCGTCGGTAAGCCTCCGCCAGCCCGGCCCGGTCCTCCGGCGTCAATGGCCGGACGACGACGGGTGTGCCGTCGCGCAGTTCGAGTTCCAGCCGGTTGGAGGATTTCACGTCGGGAGTTTAAACGAGGATTGCCCGGCGCAAAGCACTTGGTTGGGCAATGAGGCGCGTATTGACGGCCTGCGGCTGGTCCGCCACGCTGCCACCATGAACGCAGCGCCAGTCGTCGGGATCATCATGGGAAGCACGTCGGATTGGCCGACGATGGAGCACGCCGCGCGGACGCTGCGCGACTTCGGGGTGGCATGGGAAGCGGAGGTCGTGAGTGCCCACCGGACGCCGGACAAACTGGTTTCCTACGCCGAAACCGCCCGTGGCCGCGGCCTGAAATGCATCATCGCCGGAGCCGGTGGCGCCGCCCATTTGCCGGGGATGACCGCCGCGATCACCGACCTGCCGGTGCTCGGCGTGCCGGTGGAATCCAAGGCGCTGCAAGGCGTGGACTCGCTGCTTTCCATTGTCCAAATGCCAGCCGGCATCCCGACCGCGACCTTCGCGATCGGCAAGGCGGGCTCGACGAATGCCGCGCTTTTCGCTGTCGCCATGCTCGCCAACGACAACCCGGAACTTGCCCGGAAACTCGCCGATTTTCGCAAAAATCAAACCGCCGCTGTGAAAGCCGCCGCGCTGCCCCCCCTCGATCCCATTGACTGATTTCATGTCTCCCCAAGTTCCTATCCACGCGCCGCAATGCATTGTCGGCGTCATCGGTGGTGGCCAGCTCGGCCGTATGATCGCCCTGGCCGCCCGCCGCATGGGTATCCGCACGGTCATCTGGACCGGTGGTCTCGAAGCGCCCGCCGTCGAGTGCGCGGACGAGGTGATCGATCTGCCTTTCGACGATCCGGCGGCGCTTCAGGATTTCTGCAGCCGAGTCACTGTCTCGACCGTCGAGTTTGAAAACATCCCGTGCGAGACGTTGGAAAAAGTCGCGAAATGCACCGGCCTCCATCCGTCACCACGCGCCATTTGCATCACCCAGAACCGCGAGCGTGAGAAAAATTTCCTCAAGGAAAACAACATCCCGCATACGTGGTTCGCCGTCATCGCCAACGCCGCCGATCTGGCCGCCGCGATGAAGGAACTCAACGGCCCCGGCGTCCTCAAGACCGCGGATTTCGGCTACGACGGCAAGGGTCAGGTGAAACTCGAGGGCGATGAGGATCCGGAAAAAATCTGGGCCGGATTCGGAGCCCCGCGTGCGGTGTTGGAGGCGTGGGTTCCGTTCGAAAAAGAGCTTTCCGTCATGGCCGCACGCGGTGCCGATGGCGTCACCGTGACCTACGATCCCGCGGAAAACCGTCACCGCCATCACATCCTGGATGTGTCCATCATCCCGGCGCGTGTTTCTCCGGCAGTGGCGCTGGAAGCCGCCGCCATCGCCCGTCGCGTCGCCGAAGCATTGGATTATCGCGGCATCCTCGGCGTCGAGTTTTTCCTGAAGCCCGACGGTTCGCTGCTCGTCAACGAAATCGCCCCGCGTCCGCACAATTCCGGCCACCATACGCTCGACGCCTGTGTCACCTCGCAGTTCGCCCAGCAGCTGCGTGCGGTGATCGGACTTCCGTTAGGTTCGACGCGTTTGCTCAGCCCGGTCGTCATGCTCAATCTGCTAGGCGACATGTGGCCGGACGAAACCACCCCGCCAGATTGGCTGCCGCTCTTCAAGGATGGCGAGGCGCACCTGCATCTCTACGGCAAACGCCGCGCCATCGGCCGCCGGAAGATGGGACACGCGAACATCCTCGGCACCACCGCCGAAGCCGCCCTCACCCGCGCCGAAGCCATGAAGGCGATGTGGCTGCGCTGACCTCTTCACGGACCGCGAAATTCATTTCGCCTGCCAATGGAAAGCGAAAGTGAAGAGCCTCCGGCGCATCCCTTTCCCACCTCATTGGCTCCACGACAGAAATGTCGCAGCTCCTTATCTAGCACCCCGCGAGATCAGCTCCCCCTGCAGCACGATCTCACTCACCGGCCTTGCCGGATCCTCGATCCGTTTCATCAGCAGATCCGCCGCCGCCTCGCCCATTGCTGTCGCCGGCTGGCGGATCACCGTCACCGGCGGATCAACGAAACTCGCCCACGACGGATCATCGAAACACACAAATCCGCGCTCTGCGACGATGGGTGATCCGCTCTGCCGCAAGGCCTTGTAAGCCCCCGTGGCCAGCAACGCGCTGCTACACACCACCGCGTCCACGGACGGTTCCTTCTTCAGGATTTCCGCCATCACTCGCGCACCTTCCTCCTCGAAAGCCGGTGCCTGATACACGCCGAGCATGCGTTCCTCCGCACCTTGGAACGCGTTTTGGAATCCCTTGATCCGTGCGCTCGCGGTGAAACTTTTCGCACCAAAGATCCCGGCGATTTTCTGATAGCGTCCGCCCAGCAGGGTGCGCGTGAGCTTCAGCGCCGCCTCCTCGTTGTCGATCACCACCGTGTCCAGATTCGCGCCCGCGATCTTGCGGTCGAACAACACCAGCGGCGGCAGGACCGAAGGATCCAGCGTCTTCGCATTCGCACGGGTGGGGGATAACAGAATGCCCGCGACCTTCTCCTCCTCCATCAGTTTGAGAAACTGCACCTCGCGTTTCGGATCCTCGTCGGTGTTGCACATCAGCACGGTGTAACCATGGTGGAAGGCGACCGCTTCCACCGCGCGGCTGATCTCGCTGAAAAACGGATTCCGGATATCAGATAGAACCAGGCCGATCACCCGCGACTTCTGTGCCCGCAGGCTCTGCGCCACCCGGTTCGGCCGGTAGCCGAGTTCTTTCACGGCGGTCTCCACTTTTTGGCGGGCTTCATCGCTGATGTAGCCCTTGCCGGCGAGAACCCGGGAAACAGTGGCGATCGAGCATCCCGCCCGCAGCGCCACATCTTTGATCGAAAGCGACATTGCTGAGATCGTTTACATAAAAAATCGGATCGAAAAGGCAAATTCGGAAATTTCCTCGGGAAATTTGGTCCCCGATTTTCCCTGATGAAATCAAGGAAACACAAGATTTTCAGATGATTTCCGCAAACCCTGTGCGAGATTCCTAGTTGACGAACCGGTGTGTAAACGTTTACACATCTTATCACGTCAGCAACGGCGTCCATTTCTCCAAAAAACCCAACCTGCAAACCCATGCTTGCGATGACCCTCAGCGACGTCCGCCTCGGCGCGACCATCACCACCAAGGAAGAAGCCATCCGCGCGGTGGGCGAACTTCTCCTGAGCAGCGGCTCCATCGAGCCGGAATACGTCGAGAGCATGCTCGCCCGGGAAAAGACCGCGACGACCTTCCTCGGCAATGGCCTCGCCATTCCGCACGGCCGCCCGCAGGACTCGGGACGGATCAAGCAGACGCGGGTCGCCGTGTTACAAATCCCGGGCGGCGTTTCCTGGCAGGACGGCAAGACCGCGCGCCTCGTCTTCGGCATCGCCGCGAAGTCGGACGAGCACATCGGCCTGCTCCGCCAGCTAACAAGCATCGTCGGGAATGCGACACTCGCCGACCATCTCGCCAACACCACCGATCCGCAGGAAATTCTCGATGCGATCTCCACCGCCTCCGAAGACGAACAAGGCACCGAGGAAACCTCGAACTTCACCGGCAGCGAGACCGAGATTCTTTTCAACAATCCCCGCGGTTTCCACCTCCGCCCGGCAGGGAAATTCGTCCGCGCTGTCCAGGCGTATTCCGGAAAAGTCACTCTCGTCGTCAAGCGTCGTGAGATCGAACCCGACAGCCCGTCGCGCATTCTCGCGCTCGGCATCGCCTCCGGCGACACCATCCGACTCCGGGTCGAGGGCGATGATGAAACCGACACGCTCTCCTCGCTGGCGGCTTTGTTAGAAGAGATCAACAACGAGCCGCAAGAGGAGGAGATCGGTGGTCCCGTCGGCACCCAGTGGAATCCCGAACAGGATTCGCCGTCCACCCTCAAGGGAATCATGGCCGCACCGGGCCTTGCTCTCGCGCCGACTTGGAAATGGGAGCCCGTCGATCTGGCCGACCGCAAGCGCGCCATCGGCGATACTGATTCGGAAATCGCCACCCTGCGCAATGCCATCATCGCCGCCCGCAAGCAGTTGATCGCACTCACCGAGGGCAACCTCAATCCCGTCCAGCGCGGTTTGTTCGAAGCCCACGCCTCACTGGTCGAGGACGACGAGGTGCGGAAGGAAGCCGAAGCGCTGATTCTGGCAGGTGACGACGCGCTCACCGCCTGGAAGGCCGTCATCGAGTCCCGCGCCGCGAGGATCGCCGGGATGGAAGACGCCCATCTCGCCCAGCGCGCCGCCGACATCCGCGACGTCGGCATGAGGGTCCAGAAAATCCTGCTAGGCGTCGATCTCGATCCGATGGCGGAAGTCACCGAGCCGGTTATCCTCATCGCCGACGATTTGGAACCCTCCGAAGCCGCCCAGCTCAAGGTCGATAAAATCAAGGGCATCTGTTTGAAAAAAGGCAGCCCGAACGCCCATGCCGCCATCGTTTCCCGCTCGCTTGGGATTCCCATGCTGGTGGCGATCGGCACGACGTTAGACACCCTGCCGATGGGCGAAACGGTCATTCTCGACGCGTCCGGCGGCCGTCTGATCCTCAAGCCCGGCGATGCCGACATCGCCTCCGCAAAAGTCGCGATCGAGGAAGTCGGAGCGCAGCGCAACATGGATTGGGACCACCGCTTCGAGCCTGCCATCCTCCGCGACGGCCACCGCGTGGAGGTCGTCGCCAACATCGGCCAAACTTCCGAGTCCCACAACGTCATCGACTCCGGCGCGGAAGGTGTCGGCCTGCTACGCACCGAGTTCCTGTTCCTCGACCGCGACCATGCGCCGGACGAGGAGGAGCAATACCAAGCGCTGCACGAAATGATCGAGGCGCTCCACGGCCTGCCGATGATCGTTAGAACGATGGACATCGGCGGCGACAAACCGGTTTCCTATCTCGGCCTCAGCGAACAGGACCTGTCCTTCCTCGGTCTCCGCGGATTCCGCCTCAGCATGGCCCGCCCGGACCTCGCGATGACCCAGCTCCGCGCCATTTTTCGCGCCGCTGAACACGGTCCAATCCGCCTGATGTTCCCGATGATCGCCACGCCTAATGATTTCCTCCGGGCCCGCGAAATGACCGAGAAGGTCCGCCGCGAGGTCGGCGGGAAAAAGGTCGAGCTGGGCGTGATGATCGAGGTGCCCTCCGCCGTCACGATGGCTCCCGAGCTGGCGGAACTCGCCGACTTCTTCTCCATCGGCACCAACGACCTCACGCAATACACGCTCGCCGTGGACCGCACCCATCCGCTGCTCGCCCGCCGCGCCGACAGCCTTCATCCCGCCGTGTTGCGCCTCATCCGCGACACGGTGAAAGCCGCCCACGACAAGGGAAAATGGGTCGGCGTCTGCGGTGGCCTTGCCGCAGATCCGCTTGGCGCGCTCATTCTAACCGGCCTCGGCATCGACGAACTCAGCATGCCGCCCGCGCTCGTTCCACAGATCAAGGCGCTGCTCCGCCGCGAGGAATTCACCCACCTTGCCGCCCTCGCCCAAAAGGCCCTCAACCAACGCGACGCCCGTGCCGTCCGCGCCCTCCGTCCCGCACACTAACACGATCATGAACCACGACATCGTCACGATCACGCTCAACCCCGCCATCGACCAGACGGTCTTCCTCGACCGCCTCACCGTCGGCAAGGTCAACCGCACCACCCGCCACCACCGCCAGGCCGGGGGCAAGGGCATCAACGTTTCCTCGATGTTAGGCGGCTTCGGCCTGCCCAGCACGGCCACCGGATTTCTTGGCAAGGACAACCCGCGGGTGTTTGCGGATCTCTTCAAAAGCAAAAACATCCGCGACGAGTTCGTCAGGATTCCCGGCGAAACCCGCACCGGCATCAAAATCGTCGATGAAGCGACGCGCGAAACGACCGACATCAATTTCCCGGGCCTCGAACCGACCTTCGCCGAGCTCCAGCAGTTCGAGAGAAAACTCCGCAAGCTCGTCAAACCCGACCGCTGGTTTGTTCTAGCAGGCAGTTTGCCCACCGGCATCAGCCCGGACTTCTTCGGGGAAATCCTCGCGCTCCTCAAGCGCGGCGGCTCGAAGGTCGCCGCCGACACCAGCGGCGATGCGTTGAAAATCGCCATCGACGGCGGGGCCGATCTCGTGAAACCGAACGAGCACGAACTCGCCGAATTCCTGGGCCACGACCTGCCGGATTTCGCCTCCCGCGTCGATGCCGCGCAACGGCTCCAGCGCGAGAAAGTCCCCCACGTCATTCTTTCGTTAGGCAGCGAGGGCGCGCTCTTCATCAGTCCGGAAAAGGCGCTGATGGCCTCCGCGCCGCCGGTCAAGGTCGTCAGCACCGTCGGTGCCGGAGACTCGGTGCTCGCCGGTTACCTCGCCGGTCTAACGACCGGCCGCCCGGCCACCGACCGCGCGAAACTCGCCACCGTCTTCGCCTGGTGCGCGCTGGAGGATGTCCGTCGCCAGCTTCCCGCTGCCGCTGAAATTCAAAAGCGCCTGCCAAAGATCAAGGTCCAGCCACTTTCAAAAATGAATTCCTGAAACTCCCGCAACCCATGAAAACCCTATCCGCCGTATTTTCATCTTCCTCCGCCGAGCCGCTCAGTCGCCTCGCGATTTCCGCCCTCGAAGCCGAGGCGAAGCTCCGTGGCATCCAGCTCGTGGTTTCGCACGACGCCCTGCAGCCCGCCGAAGCCGTCACGCTAACAGCCGGTGAAACCAGGATCGCCACCGACCGTCCGCATCTCATCCGCGAGACCTCGAAGCTGTTGGAAGCAGTCGCGCCACGCCTGCGCCAGGCGCCGGTCGCGGTGCCGGTGATCGAGGCCGCGCCGGTGGCCAGCAAATTCCTGATAGGAGTCACTTCCTGTCCCACCGGCATCGCCCACACCTTCATGGCGGCGGAAGCGTTGCTCAAGGGCGCGGCGGCCATGGGCTACACGATGAAGGTCGAAACCCGCGGCTCGGTCGGCGCGAAAAATGAACTCACCGCCGACGACATCGCCCGCGCCGATGCCGTGGTCGTTGCTGCCGATGCGAATGTAGAGACCACCCGTTTCGCCGGCAAGAAGCTGTTGGAAACCGGCACCAAGGCCGCGATCAACGACGCCCAAAGCCTGATCCGCGAGGCGCTCACCCTCACTCCCGCCGAAGCCGGAAAACCCAAGCCCGCCGCGGAGAAACCCGGCCGCACCGGTCCTTACAAACACCTCATGACCGGCGTTTCCCACATGCTGCCGCTGGTCGTCGCCGGTGGACTTATGATCGCCCTCGCCTTCGCCGTCGGAGGGATTTACGCCGGTGACGCGAAGGGCACGCTCGGCTGGGCGCTGATGCAGATCGGCGGGGCTTCCGCCTTCGCGCTGTTCGTCCCGATCTTCGCCGGTTTCATTGCGTTCTCCATCGCCGACCGCCCCGGCCTAACACCGGGATTGATCGGCGGGATGCTCGCTTCCAGTTTGGGAGCCGGTTTCCTCGGCGGGATCGCGGCGGGATTCATGGCCGGTTATTTCACCCGTTGGCTGAACCAGGTGATCCGCCTTCCCGATCAGTTGGCAGGACTCAAGCCGGTGCTGATCCTGCCCTTGCTCTCGTCCTTGGTCATCGGTCTCACCATGATCTACATCGTCGGGCCACCGGTGAAAACCATCATGGACAGCGTGTCCGCCTGGCTGAACTCGATGCAAGGCAGCAGCGCGCTGGTCCTCGGTTTGCTGCTCGGTGCGATGATGGCCTTCGACATGGGCGGGCCTATCAACAAGGCGGCCTACACATTCGCCGTCGGCCTCGTCGCCGCGAAGATCTACGGCCCGATGGCCGCGGTGATGGCCGCCGGAATGGTGCCGCCGCTGGGAGTCGCGCTCGCCGCCACCTTGTTCAAGAACCGCTTCACTCCGGATGAACAACAGGCCACCAAAGCCACCGCCGTGTTGGGCATTTCCTTCATCACGGAAGGTGCCATCCCCTATGCCGCCGCCGATCCCCTGCGTGTCATTCCCTGCACCATGGCCGGCGCGTCCGTCGCCGGGGCGATCTCGATGGCGGTTGGCTGCAAGTTGTTAGTGCCACACGGCGGGATCTTCGTCCTGGCGATCCCCAACGCCATCAACCACACGCTCGGCTACCTCGTGGCCATTTTCGCCGGGACGCTGGTGACGGCTGCGATGTTGTTTTTTCTGAAGAAACCACAACCGGTCGCTGCCTGAGAAATAGGTCTTATACGGCCTATATGACCTATCTGAAACCCATGAAAACGAAACTACTTCTTCCGCTTCTTCTCACCACCGGTCTCCATGCCTCATGGCTTGAGGGCGACAGCCTTACCGGCGACTGGGACGGCGTGCGGACCGCGCAGGAAGCCGCCGGCTACAAGGCCTTCGCCTATTACAGCGGCATTTTCGCCTCCAATGTCCACGGGGGAAACCGCAGCGATTCCAGTTATTCGGGTGACCTCTTCATCGGCATGGAGTTCGATCTTGAGAAAATCTGGGGCTGGGAGGACACCAAGTTTGTTCTATCTGGAATCGACCGTGCCGGCAGAAGCATCGATGAAGCGGTGGGCGGCCAATACAGCGTGATGCAGAATGTCGGTGGCCAGAATGCCTTCCTCTACAACGTGACGCTGGAGAAAACCTTCCTCGACGACACGCTCTCGGTGAAGTTCGGGCGCATGACCGCGACCGATGATTTCGTGGGCTCGCCTCTCTACACCTACTCGGTGAACAACGCGGTGGACGGCCAGATCCGCGCGGCGTTGTTCGACGGCGTGATGAGTTCCTATCCGTTTCCCGTGTGGGGCGGCCGCGTGAAATACCAGCCGTGCGACGAGTTCTACGCGATGCTCGGTGTTTTCCAGACACCGACCGACATGTTCGACCGCAACACCCAGGGCGTGGACTTCAAGTTTGAAAGCGGCGACGGCGTTTCCATCTTCACGCAGGTGGGATGGAACCCGAGATTCGCCGAACGGCCCGCACACTTCTTCGTTGGAATGAACAATTCGTTAGGCTATGACATGGACAAGTTCGACAGCACGGGGACGCGCGACAAGTTCACCCGCCTCTATGGTCACGCCGACTATCAGGTTTTTGCCGAGTCGCCGGGAAGCGATGAAGGGCTGGTGCTGTTTGCGACGCTCGGTTACTCGCCGTTCGAGGATGTGGCGATCATTCCGGTGCAATCGACCTTCGGGGCGAACTACACCGGTCTCTTCCCCTGCCGGGAAAAGGACCATACGGTATTCTTCGCCACCTACGGAAATTTCAGCAACGACTACGCCGACCAGCAGGCGGGCGCCGGAGATGCGAGGTCAGACTATGAACTGGTGCTCGAAGTCGGCCACCGTTTCCAAGTCACGCCGGCGACCTATTTCCAACCGGACGTCCAATACATCATCAACCCCGGCGGCACCGGCACCATCGACAACGCACTGGTGCTCGGCTTCCAATATGGGGCGAGTTTTTAAGGAGTGTCGCGGCTCCTTATCCGAACCCCGGACTTGATCACGGTCGGGTCATCGGAGAGTCTCCCCGTCCATTGCCAGAAACCGCCGACATCTCAGCATTTCTCGGGGACTCCCGTTGGAAGGATCGTTTCGATGACGAGATCCTCGCCGCCGCGAATCCGCTGGTCGGCAAGGTGAAGGACCTGCGAACGGAAGAGACCGCGCCGGGGTCGGTGAGCCTGCTTGGCACGGTCGCGAAAGATGAAACGGAGGTAAATCTCTGGCAGTCCGACGGGGGGTGGGAATTCGAGACATTCTGTTCGTGCGACATCGGAAATTTCTGCCACCACGCGGCGGCGATTCTCACGAAAGCGGCGAAGGAACGCGATCCGTCTCGCCTTCAAGGCCGGGGCGTCGCGGGTGCGGTGGCCGCCGCATTGCCCAGCGCGCGGGAGATGATGAAGGATCCGCCGGAAGATCTTCCGCGCATCCGGTTGGAACCGCGCTTCGAATTGCGGGTCAATCGCGAGCCGGTGGACAAGGCGACGCGGCTTTTGCTCCAATCGTTAGGCCAGCCGAATGTCGATTTCTGGATCTCCGCCGAGGCTTCGGTGATCTACGGCACGCATCGGAGTTCGCTGCGGTCGAGCGCGCCGGAGTGGGTCAGCTCGATCCAGCACGAAGGCCAGCCGGTGATCCTCCAGCACGACGCCGCTGCGGAAAACGCCGCCACCCAACAGCTCCGCGACACCGGGCTGTCCTCGCTCCAGTCGAACTCGGCGTGGAGATTCCTCCTCAATCTCAAGTCGCGCGAAACAACTAACAACAAATCGCCCGACCGCTGGTTTCCCGATCCCAGCCGCGTCCCGACCGATGCCTTCTGGCACCAGTTCCGCGGGGAGATGGTGGAGAAATTGGAATCGCTCTCATGGACCGTCAGCGTCTCGGACAACGTCGGCCACCGCGTCCATGAGGCGGATCCGGCGAAGTGGGACAGCTCGCTCAACCCCGGCGACGGCGGCTGGTTCAGTCTTTCCGTCGGCTTCGATGTCGGCGGCCAGCGCTACGACCTGCTGCCGATCCTGGCCGGGCTGCTAGAAAATGATTTCCTCGAGGAAACGCTCGACCGCCCGGACAACGGCCACATCTACGCACCGCTCCCCGATGGCGACGCGCTGAAGCTCCCCATCGGCCGCGTGCGGAAAATCCTCAATCACCTCTCCGCGCTGATTGACCCGAAATTCCCCGACAAGGCACGGCTCCACGCCTTGGACGCCGCTTCCCTAGCAGGTCTCGGCGGCTTGGGAATCGACACTCCCCCACAGCTCGCCGAGCTGGCGGCGAAGCTCAAGGATTTTTCCGGCATCGATCCGGTGCCGACCGCCACCGGCTTGCAGGCGACGCTGCGCGACTATCAGCTCGCCGGTTTCCACTGGATGCAGTTCCTCGCCCGCCACGGCTTGCACGGAATTCTGGCGGACGACATGGGCCTCGGCAAAACTCTCCAGACACTCGCTCACATCCTGACGGAAAAACAATCCGGCCACTCGCGCGGTCTTCCAACACTCGTCATCGCCCCCACCTCCGTCGTGCCTAACTGGCGGGCGGAGGCACTAAAGTTTACTCCCGATCTCCGGGTGCTAGTCCTGAATGGGCCCGAACGGAAGAAATACTACCGCTCCATCCCGCATGCGGACGTCGTTCTAACCTCCTTCACTCTGCTCCAGCGAGACATCGACAAGCTCGCCACCGTCCCGTTCCACCTGGTCGTGCTCGACGAGGCGCAGTATATCAAAAACCCGCGCTCCAAGATGGCGCAGGCCGCGTGCAAGCTGGACGCCCGCAACCGCCTTTGTCTATCAGGAACGCCAATCGAGAACCACCTCGGCGAACTGTGGAGCCTGATGCATTTCCTCGTCCCCGGTTTCCTCGGCACGGAGGACGCGTTCAACAAACGCTTCCGCACGCCCATCGAAAAGGACGGCGACGCCGAACGGAACGCCGTTTTGAAATCACGCGTTGGCCCGCTCATCCTTCGCCGTACCAAGGACCAGGTCGCCAAGGAACTCCCGCCGAAGACCGAGCTCGTCCATCTCATCGAGCTCAATACCGGCCAGAAGGATCTGTACGAAACCGTTCGTGCCACGATGGACAAGCGCGTTAGGGAAGCCATCGCCGCGCGCGGCATCGAGCAATCGCAGATCGTCTTCCTCGACGCGCTGCTCAAGCTCCGCCAGATTTGCTGCGACCCGCGCCTGCTGCCGGAAGACTACCCCCACGGTGTGCTTGAATCCGCAAAACTCCATTTCCTCACCGAACTACTCGCCCTGCTCATCGAAGAAGGCCGCCGCATTCTGTTATTCTCGCAATTCACCACCATGCTCGGCCTCATCGAGGCGCATCTGGTGAAGGAAAAAATTCGCTATCTGAAGCTAACGGGAGCCTCCAAGGATCGCGGCAAGCTCGTCGAGGATTTCCAAAACGGCCGCGCCCCCGTCTTCCTCATTTCCCTGAAAGCCGGCGGCACCGGACTCAACCTCACCGCCGCCGACACCGTCATCCACTACGACCCGTGGTGGAACCCCGCCGCCGAGGCCCAAGCCACCGACCGCGCCTACCGGATCGGCCAGAACAACCCGGTCTTCGTCCACAAGCTCCTCTGCCAGGACACCGTCGAGGAACGCATCCACAAGCTCCAACAGGAAAAAGGCAAGCTCGCCGCCGGCATCCTCGCCGACGCCGACATCTCCAACCGCCTCGACGCGGCAACGGTGCGGGCGCTGTTGAATCCGTGAATTGGAAATATTGGCTCGACAGCCGTTGAGCCGAATAGTCCGGACAATCGGCTCAATTTGCTCTGTATTTTGAGCCGAATAAGTGCCGTAATCGGCTCATGCGCTACAATTGGCAGAAACCCGACTGGCCGGACTTCCGCTATGAGCTCGACGGCGTCACGGAATTCTTACTCGCTTTCGCCGATCATGCGGCGCGCGTTGGCGGGCTGCTGGAGGGACTGCCGGATGAACTTGGGACCGAGGCGGTGCTTGATCTCATGATCGCCGAAGCAATCCAAACCTCCGCAATTGAGGGGGAAATTTTGCAGCGGGATGCCGTGAGGTCGTCGATTCGCAACCGACTGGGGCTCAATCCTGTGTCTGAACCCGTGGACAGCTGCATGGCCGATGGCGCGGGAGAACTGATGGTCGCGGTCCGGGAGACATTCCACGAACCCCTTTCAGCAGAAACCCTATTTGCCTGGCATCGGATGCTCCTCGGCGGAACTGCCAGCCTCTTGGTGGGAGGGTGGCGCGAAGACGGGGATCCCATGCAGATCGTCTCCGGCCGCATTGACCGACCCACTGTGCATTTCGAAGCACCGCCCTCCCGTCAAGTTCCTGGCGAAATGGCCCGTTTCATCTTGTGGTTCAACGATACGGCACCGGGCGGACCGAGAGCCATCCCGCAGCCTCCCGTGAGGTCTGCGCTCGCTCATCTTTACTTCGAGAGCATCCATCCCTTTGAGGACGGCAATGGTCGCATCGGTCGCGCGCTTTCGGAAAAAGCGCTGTCGCAAGGAATGGGCAGCCCGGCGGTTCTCAGCCTTTCCCGGACCATCGAGGCTTTGCGGAATGCTTACTACGACGCTCTAAAAACCGCCCAACAGGGCAACGACGTGACGGCTTGGGTCCGTTGGTTCGTCGAGGCTGTTTTGAAAGCCCAACAGGATGCCGAAGCCCAGATCCGCTTCGTTCTTGTGAAAACGAAATTTTTCCAGCGATTTGAAAACGACCTGGACGAGCGCCAGCTTAAGGTAATCCGACGGATGTTTGAAGCCGGGCCTGAGGGATTCACCGGTGGCATGAATGCCGCCAAATACATCGCGCTTACCCAAACTTCCAAGGCCACCGCGACCCGCGACCTCCAGCACCTCGCTCAGCTCGGTGCACTCGTCTCTGTCGGCTACGGGCGTCGCACCAGTTATGAACTTAACCTGTCCGAATCTATCACAAACCACCAACTCCTTACCACCATGGACACACAGTTATTGCTCCTCCCCGAGGAATTTCGGTCTCGTCAGATCAACAGTTTATTTGTCGCTATTCTTCCCGATGAAGCATCTATCAAGCTCATTTCAGAGTCGAGAGAGCGCCTCGAGCGGGAACATGAAACGCTGGGAAAGCTTGTTCGGCCGCAGCAGTTTCACATGACACTGATTTACATCGACGACTTCCACGGCGACATCCCGGAGCGGGTGATCAGGAATGCATCCGATGCCTGTCAGGCATCAGCGAAGACCCCATCCTTCCCGATCAGTTTGGATCAAGTGGAAAGCTTTCGGAAGGGTTCCGAAAATCACACTCCAGTGATGACCTGCGGCGACAATCCGATGTTAATGGAATTCCAGAAGTCGTTATTGAAGGAACTCATCCTCCATGGCCTTCCCTGCAAAAGGAACCCGAAGTTCAATCCCCACGTCACCTTGAGTCGGGGTTCAAAAGAGATTCCGAAGAAGCTGATAGAACCCATTTCCTGGATGGTCGCGGATATCGTCCTCGTGCAAAGTGTCATCGGCCAAGGGCGGCACATTCACCTCGGCTGGTGGCAGCTGGCTCTCCCTGGTTAGGACCAGGCCCATTTGCGAACCCTCAGGTCGTTCAACTAATCCTCGTTCTTCCCACCCTTCTTCGGCATGCGGGTGAGGGCCTTTTCCTCGGTCGCCTGGCCTTCGTCGCCTTGGGATTTCATCCAGGCGGCGAGGCGGGTGCGGAGATCGGTTAGGACGGGTTCCAGGGATTTGTCCTCGATGAGGTTGTTCTGGTTCCATGGATCGGCGTCGCAATCGTAGAGTTCCTCGGCAGGCCGGTGCTGATAGTTGCGGACAAGTTCGGAGGCTTGGACGTCGCCGTTTTTTCCCGCTTTCACCCAACTGAGGAACGGTTGGCTGCGGGTGGTGATGTTCACAAAGGTGGCTTGCGGAGTGAGATTGCGGATGTAGCGGTAGCGTTCGTTTCGCACGCTGCGGATGCCGTAGTGCTCAGGTCCGGCGATGATGCCTTTGGACGTTTGCTGGCCGTAGGTGTGGGATTTTCCGGTCTCCGTCTTTCCTAACAAAATTGGAAGAAACGATTTTCCATCCAGCACCTCAGGCAAGGGCAAACCGGCGGCTTCGAGGAAGGTGGGAACAACATCCGTGTATTCGACGATCGCCTTGTTGCTGCTGCCCGGCTTGACCTTGCCCGGCCAGCGGACGACGCAGGCACTGTGGAGGCCGGCGTCATAACAGGTCCATTTGGCGAACGGCAGATCGTAGCCTTGTTCGCTGAGGACGATGACGAGCGTGTTGTCCTTCAGGCCTTTTTCATCCAGCGCGGCAAGCACTTGGCCGATTTGGGAATCGAAGTAAGTGATCTCCGCGAAATAAGCGGATAGATTTTTCCGGGTCGCCGGAGTATCCGCCTGGATCGGCGTGAGCTTGATTTTTCCCGGCGGATAGACGGAGCTGTCGCCCTTGTTGTGCGGGCTGTGGGGTTCGTTGGAAGTGGCGATCAGGAGGAACGGCGTCTTCTTCTCCGAGCATTCGCCGAGAAACGTGCCGACCGCCGCCATGTCCGGGTTGCTGTCCTTGGCGGAGTATTCGAACGGGAAAACCGATTCGGGCAGGATGTGCTTTTTTCCGGATAGATGGGTGCGGTAGCCACCGTCCTGCAGGTAGCGGGCGATGCTTTTCACGTGGTCGTAGGCCATCGTGTGATTCGGCCAGGCACCGGACTTGACCGGATAGAGACCGGTGAGGAGATTGTGGCGGGTGGGCGAACAGGTGGGGGCGCTTTGGAAGCAGCGTTCGAATTTCATCCCTTCGGCGGCCAGCTTGTTCAGGTTCGGCGTTTTCGCCTGGCCGCCGTAGGTTTCCAGATCGCTGAACGTGCAATCATCCGCCATGATCAGGACGATGTTGGGTTTCGGTTCGTCCGCGGCGAGGGCCGGAATCAGAAGCGTGAAAACGAGGAGTGAAATCCATTTCATGGGTGTGACAGGGAAGGGGCGGACGAGGGGTTTACCATGAACCCGCGGGGGTTCTTTCCGTTGTGATCTTTTCGAAAAGTTCGAACCCGGCGAACTTCGCGCGGTGACCTATCTATCCGGCAAACGCGTTGCGTCCGGTGGCAATCTGTTATCTGTTCACGCCCGCGTTGTCGATGCGAACGGAACGGTCGTTTCCGATGCGACAACTCCGGCGGAATTCTCCATCAGCGGTGATGCGGAAATCCTCGTCAACAACCCGTCAAACGCGGCGGCCGGAATGGCGCCAATCGTCCTCCGAATCCACCACGTGACGAGGACCATGAAACCGGCTATTTTACCCATCCGCCGCTCTGGCCTTGCAGGGGCCACGGCATTTCCCAAGATGGCCGCAAGAACATGAAGCTTTCCTCAAAACACCCGCTTGTGCTGCTTGCCCTGGGCGCGGTGTTAGGCGGCGGCATCACCCAAACGGCGTGGCTGCTGAAACCCGCGGAACCATCGGATGCCACTGAAGTTCCGGTGGGGAAATCGAACGCGCGCCGTTCATCGTCCGCCGCTTCGTTTTCCGGTGCGAATCCTAAGGGCGTGGACCGCGTCGGGGAAAAGGCGCGCCAGCTCGCCGCGGGCGACCCGCGGGCTGCTTGGAAGCAGTCGTTCGGGATGACGAATTTCGCGGAGCGAAAGGCGTTCACCGTTGCCCTGATGCAGGAGTGGGGGAAAAAGGATCCGCAGGCGGCCTTGGAAATGGCTGCCTCCTTGCCGGCCGGAGAACTCAGGCGGGAAGCCTACGACGCTTGTTTCACCGGCTGGGCTTCGCTCGATCCGGCGGCGGCGGCGCGATGGGCGGCCGGTCATTTGAGCGGTCCGCTCGCCGGGGAATCCTACGCCGTGATCGCCAATGAATGGGCGACCATGAATCCGGCGGCGGCGGCGGAATGGGTTTCGGGTTTGCCACAGGGAATGCTTTCCGAAGGGGCGATGATGGCGGTGGTCAGCGGTTGGGCGGTCCAGGATCCGATGGCGGCCGCCAAATGGATCGATTCGTTTTCCGATCAGGAACGCAGGAATTCCGCGCTGTCGTCGTTGGCCACGGAATGGTCGGCGCAGTCTCCCGCCGATGCGGCGAAATGGGTGACCTCCCGGCTGAACGGACCCGAAGCGGAGGAATTGGCTTCAGCGCTCGTCGGGTCGTGGGGGGCGCAGGACCCGCAGGCCGCCGCCGACTGGGTGATGACACTGCCGGAAGAGCTCCAGGGCGATACCGCCGCGACACTGCTTTCGCTGTGGTCGGACAGCGACCCGCGGGTGGCGGCGGCATGGGCCGAGCGGTTTCCCGAAGGCGATACCCGCAGCGAGGCGATCCCGGAAATCGCCTCCACCTGGGCGGGGACGGAACCTAAGCAGGCGCTCGCCTGGACCACGGGATTGGCGGATTCCCCCGAGAAGACCGAGGCGCTGGAAGAGGTGGTGAAAACCTGGGCGGTCGTTTCACCAGCCGACCTCGGCGCGTGGGTGGATCAGCAGGCGCAGGGCCCGGATTCCGACAATCTGCGGAAAGTGGCGGCGGAGTCACTGGTCAATTCCGAGCCTCGGGATGCCATGGCCATGGCCTCGAAGATCACCGACCCGGCGGAGCGCGACCAATCGCTGACCTGGCTCCTGAAAGTTTGGGGAAGGCGGGATCCCGCCGCCGCCCAGGCATGGGCGGCGCAAGCCGGGTTTTCGGGCAACCGCCAGCCACAGTCGCCGGACGAGTAGGGGTCTTGGGCTTTGGACTGCGTGCAGGTTGCAACCGCTTTCCGCTGCCAGCTTGCTGGCAGGTCACGGTTTCGCCCGCAGCAGGCTACGGGGCCAAAGCGGCAGCAAGTCTCCGCAGTCCAAGGGGGGGAATCACTCTCCGTCGTTGAACATCACCAGCGATGGTCCAGCCCGTCATCCGGAGGACGTTCCAATGACGATATCTATTAGATGCGTCTTTCCCGACTTCCGCCCTATCCCAAAAATCGCCTGAGCGGAGACAAATCCACAACCGCCTCATTTGCAAAATTTTCATGAGGCGGATCTTCTTCTCTTGCTAGAGCCAGCTCAAAAGATAAGCCTTGCCGGTGAACCAATACACTTGTTGTCCAAAGAATCCGATTCGACCACCAACTGAACCGTGACAGATCCGATCCAACCCAAGCGGGTATTTATTAGCTACTCAAGGGAAGACAAGAAGCATGCAAAAAAACTTGCGGACTTTCTTTTGTCATGTGGACATGTCGTATGGTGGGACCAGGAAATTCATGCGGGCTCTGATTACAGGCAGGAGATATCGAAGGAACTAAATTTGGCTGACAAGGTAATCGTTCTCTGGACAAGTCACTCTGTAAAATCCACGTTTGTTATTGATGAAGCCCAGAGGGCCAATCATGCCGGTAAGCTCGTTCCTATCACAATGGATGTTTCCGAGCCGCCAATGGGATTCGGACATTTACATGCTGTCAGCGCTGTAGATTTGGATAGCGAGTTTCCAGCAATTCTGGCAGCAGTTGAAAGTCGCTCTGCGCCAAATCAAGCTCATAGCTTGCGGAAGCTCAAGCACCAGAGGAGGATATTGACTGCTTCTGTAGTTTTCTTGACGATGTTAATCGCGGGATTGGTTTGGATTCTCCGCCCGACGACATCCACTTCACTCGAAGGGCTTAATCCAGCATTGGATTACACATGGTATTACAGCGAATCCCTTGGCGTCCGATTCCCGTATCCCCAAGCTGCTTTAATGGTCGACACCACTCACGAGAATGAAGGCAGAATCCCGCTCCATGCAAGGGACAGAAAGCAAGAGGTTGTCGTCACCGTATCTCGCCTTCCGTCTCATAACAGCCCACGCCTTGGCAGAGAAGATGATCTCAAAAAGCTCAAGGAAGAAGGAGCTACTGTAAATTATCTCGGACCGTCAAATGAATCAAATTGGGACGATTGGTATGCGATCAGTGGCATCAAATCAAGTGGTGATGAGTTCTACGTCCGGAGATGGTATACGGATAAAGATGTAGTTTCAATTGAGTTTGAATACTCGGCGGAGAAAATAGGCCTCTACAACGATGCGATCGGAGCCATGACACTGGGAGGTCGTTTTGAGATCGTTCATAGAAAACACTAAGTCGGACAATGAAGGGGATGACAACCTCTCATAAGCTCCTCAATCTCATTTCAAAGGCACCTCCTTCGCGGAGGTTGTCATCACTTTTGACGTCGGCTCGCAAATCCAATATCGCTTCATGCAAAAAGAGAAAATCACCGCGATCTTTGATCAACAGGCGGCGTCGTATGACCAGAAGTGGAGCAAACTGGCTCCGATCAACGGCGCGTTGCATTTGCTCACGGGGGCGGTGCTTTCGGAACTCCCCGCGACGGCCCGGATTCTTTGCGTCGGGGCGGGTACGGGTGCCGAGATGATCTATCTGGCAGAGAAGTTTCCAGGCTGGCGATTCACGGCGGTGGAACCGTCCACCGCGATGCTGGAGGTCCTCCTGAACCGGGCGGAAGAACGGGGGATTTCGTCACGATGTGTTTTCCATGCGGGCTATCTCGACACGCTTCCGGCGGGTCCGTCCTTCGATGCCGCCACCGCCTTGTTAGTCTCACAATTCATTCTGGACCGCGCTGCCCGTTCTGAGTTCTTCGGGAGCATTGCCGCACGTCTCCGGCCGGAGGGTATTCTTATCAGTTCCGATCTGGCGGGCGACATGTCGAGCGCGGCGGATGACGCGGGCCTGCTTGAGGTTTGGTTTCAAGTGATGAGGGACAGTGGCTCTCTATCCACTCCCGAAGAGATCGGGAAAATGCGCGAGGCCTACACGCGGGACGTGGCTGTTTTACCGCCCGGGGATATCCGCGATATCATCGCTTCCGGGGGCTTTGACTCGCCGGTGGGTTTCTTCCAGGCCGGTATGATCCACGCTTGGTATGCGAGGCGATCTACCGGGAAAGTCGAAGAAGGCGCTGTGTGATGTTGGAGCGCAGAATTGATTCCACACTCCAATTACTGAGTCACCTTGTTCCGAGAATCGGCATCACTCGCCGTCGTTTGTGATCTTCAACGCGTCTTCCAGATCTTTCACCCGCTTGCTGAGGAGGGGCAGGCGGCGGAGATTGGCGCGGAGCTTCATGTCCTCGCGGAACGGTTTGGCGGGGCGGCCGGAATAGACGATGTCGCCGGGAAGGTGGGTGGTGACGCCGGTGCGGGCGGCGAGCGTGGCCTTGTCACCGATGGTGATGTGGCCGCTGATGCCGACCTGGCCGGCGACGGTGACGTAGTTGCCGAGCTTGGCGCTGCCGGAGATGCCGGTTAGGGAGACGATCAGGCAGTGCTCGCCGATCACCACGTTGTGGCCGATCTGGACGAGGTTGTCGATTTTCGTGCCTTCGCCGATGACGGTCTTGCCGAAGCGGGCGCGGTCGATGGTGGTGTTCGCGCCGACCTCGACGTCGTCACCGATTTCAACGATCCCGACCTGGTCGATCTTGATGTGGCGGCCGCCGGAAAATTCGTAGCCATAGCCATCCGAGCCGATGACGCATCCCGGCTGGAGGAAAACGCGGTCGCCTAACACGCAGCGCTCGCGGATGGAGACATTGGCCATGAGGTGGCAGTCCTTGCCGACGATGACATCCTCGCCGACGACGCTGTTAGGCCCGATGTCGGATCCATCGCCGACGGTGGCTCCGGCCATGATCACGGCACCGGCGCAGACCCGGACTTTTTCCGGATCGAGCTTGGCTGTTGGATCGACCGAGGCGTGTGGGTGGATGCCGGGGGTGAACTTGCGGGTGGCGGCGGCGAAGTGGCGGACAACCACGGAGAACGCGAGCGTCGGGTTGTCCACGGCGACCAGCGCGGCACCTGGCGGGCCGTCGGTCACGCCGCGCGGGACGATGATGGCGGCGGCCTTGGTTTCGAGGAACTGGAGGTGATATTTTTCGTTGCCGAGGAAACTCACGTCATGCGGGCCGGCGGCATCGAGCGCCGCCATTCCGGTTAGAGACAAATCGAGCCCGCCCCGGACGATGTCTCCATCGATCCATTGGGCGAGCTCGGAAAGCGTGAGGGCGATAGCCAACTCGGGAGTGGATTAGTTTTCCTTGCCGGCGTCGATCGGAGGAGCGGTGAGGTCGGGGATCTCCGGCTTCGGATCGTCGGCGGATGGAAGGGACTCGGCAGGCGCGTCCTTGTTGAGGTCCTTGAGAAGGCCGGCGGTGATGTCGGTGGCATCCTTGGTGTAGAGGAGGAAGGGGACCTGCGAGGTGCTGAGGCCGGATTTGTCGAAGACGTAGTCGTAGTTATCGACCTTGGCCTTTTCCTCCACCAGTTTGCGGATTTCCTCGAGGATACCCTTCATGCGCTGAACCATTTTCTCGTTGAGGGCCTGGTTGCGGCGTTGGAGGAACTCGCGGCGCTCGCGGTCGAGAGCGATGCCAGTTTGTTGGTCGGCCTGCCAATCCTTGTAGAGCGATTGTTTCTTGGAATCGTTCAGGGAAGGGTCTTCAAGCTGTTTGCGGAGCGTGCCGAGGCGTTCCTCAAGCTCGCGGATCTTGGCGAGGCGCTCGTTGTTGTCCTTCTGGATGCGGGCGCGCTCGATGTTGATCTGTTTCTGGGCCTCGTTCGTGCGGTAGTATTGCTTGAAAAGCTCCTGCATGTCGACGGTGGCGATGTTGAGCTTGCCTTCCTGGGCGACGGCCATGGTGGCGAACGAAGCCGCGAGGGCGAGGGAGAGAAAACGACGAATGAGAGTCATTGGATGGTAAGTTGGGGTTCCTGAAACGGATATCGGGACGAAACGTGAACAGAAATGTTTCTGGCGTCAACGCTCATCCGGCACCCTCCAAGCGGCGTCCGGACGAGGGTTTGTCCCGCTAATTTTCATGACGAATCCGGAGGAAGACATATATTGAATTTCTCCCGTGGGGGCTTTTTCACGAGGTCTTCACCTTGTCCCACTCGGCGGTCCAGAGCGGGAGCTTGTCGCCGAGGTCGGCGATGGGTTCGCACTTGGCGAAAAGCTCGGCCGGTGGAAACAGCACGGCGCTGCCGCGGAAATCCTCGCTGAGCAGGGCATAGGCGCCGGAATTCGGCGCTCGGTAGCCGATCCATTCCATGTTCTCCGCCGCGACTTCGGGGCCGGTGACGTAATCGATGAACGCGTGGGCGAGATCGGCTTGTTTCGCGCCTTTCGGGATGCAGAGGTCGTCGCAGGAAAACGCGGCGCCTTCCTTCGGGATGAAGATGCGCATGTCGTCGTTCTCCTCGCTGACCTGGATCAGATCGCCGGCGTAGCCCTGGACGAGGTGGAATTCACCGGACGCGATGCCGGTCTTGTATTGCTCGTTTTCAAACTTCGCGATGTTCTTCTTCCAACGGATTGCCACATCACGGGCGGCGGCGAGTTCGGCGGGAACGACTGAGTTCAACGAGTGGCCGAGAAATTTCAAAGCAGAACCTAACACCTCACGCATGTCATCGAGCAGTGTGATGCGGCCCTTGAGATCGGCGCGGTCGAGCATGGACCACGACTCGACGGGATCGGCCACCTTCGAGGCGAGGTAGCTGAGGCACGTGGGCGCCGTCATGTAAGGCACGGAGAATGCCATTTTCGAATCGGCTGCCTTGGCGATGTAGGTGGCATCGATGTTTTTCAAATTCGGCAACTTGGCGTGATCGAGCGGCGTCAGCATACCTTTGCGCTGGAGGACCTGCACGGCATAGGAGGATGGCACCAGCAAGTCGTAGCCGGTCGCGCCGGATTCCAGCTTGGCGAGCATTGCTTCATTGGAATCGAAGGTATCGATGACGACCGTGCAGCCGTGCGCCTTTTCAAATCCCTTCTTGGCGTCCTCGCTCAGATAGTCAGCCCAGGTGAAGACGGTGAGGGTTTTCTTCCCGCCGGGCGAATTGCAGGAAGGAAGCGAGGTGGCGGCAATCGCGGCGGAGGTGGTGGCGAGGAAATGGCGGCGGTTCATGCGGGTCGCATGAAACCAACAATCGGAAATGTTTCAATCATCAACCGGGTGATGGGTTATTTCTTTGCCACCAGCCTTTGCGACGCCGCCACCACGAAGAACGTCACCACCAGGATCAGTGACGACAGCGCGTTGATCACCGGCAGGTCCTTGCTCTTCTTGATCATCGAATAAACCAGTGTCGGCAGCGTGTCGGAGCCCGGGCCTTTGACGAAATAGGTGACCACGTAATCGTCGATGGAAAGCGTGAAGGCGAGCAAGCCGCCGGCGAGGATGCCGGGGGCAAGCAGCGGCAAGGTGACCTTGAGAAAGGCCTGCGTTTTCGTTGCGCCGAGGTCGCGGGCGGCTTCGACGGTGTTGAAATCGAAATCCTGGAGACGCGCCTGAACTACCAGCGCGACGTAGCTGAGACAAAACGTGATATGCGCCACGGTGATGGTGATCAGGCTGAGACTGACACCGAGTGAAACAAAAAGCAGTAGCAGGCTCATGCCCATCAGGATGTCCGGCAGCACCAGCGGCACGGTTACTAACAGTCGGTGGGCATTCTGCAACCTTGAGCGATGTCGTTCCAGCGCAAACGCCGCCGCGGTGCCGAGGACCATGGAGATGAGACTGGCGGCGGTGGCGACTTTCAGCGAATTCCCGAGCGCGGCGATGATGTCCTGGCGCTCGAACAAGCGCTCATACCAGCGCATGCTGAAGCCGCCCCATTGCGAGGCGTAGCGCGAGGTGTTGAACGAGTTCATCACCAGGTATCCGATCGGTAGATAGAAAAAAACCAGCACGAGGACCAGTGTGACCAATGGAATCCGGCTCGGTTTCATGCCGCCTTCTCCTTTCTCCGGAGGAACATCGGCGCGAGCACGAGCAGCGCGAGCGCTCCTGATAGAGCGGCGGCCTGCGGCAGGTTGCGGTTGGTGAAATTCCGCTGGGCGATCTTGTTCCCGACCATCTGCGAGCCGGTGCCGCCGACCATGTCCGGGATGACGTAGGATCCGAGCATCGGGATGAAAACCACGAGGATAGCCGTGACGATGCCCTGGCGGATGCCGGGAACGAACACCGCGAAAAACGCGCGCAACGGCTTGGCACCGAGATCGCGGGCGGCATCCATTAGCCCGAAGTCAAACTTCTCCGCCGCCGCAAAAAGCGGTAAGATGGCGAAGGGTAGATAGGTGTAAACGCTGACCAGCACGACGGCGGTGAGATTTCCTAACAATCGATCATTTTCCCCGATGAGCCCGAGAAACCGCAAACCCTCTGCGAGATAGCCCTGCGCGTGGAGGATCTGCTGCCAGGCGAAAACCCGGATCACGAAATTCGTCCAGAACGGCACGATGACCAGCATCAAGGCCCGTGATCTCCAAACAGGCGACAAGCGCGCCATCGCATAAGCGACTGGCAGGCTGGCGGCGATGCAGGCGATGGTCGTTAGAGCGCTGACCCAAAGCGTCTGCGCGAACAGCGCCGGATAACTGGGATCGGCAAGCGCACGGATGGCATCCAGGCTCCAGCCCTCGCCGATGCCACCGGCGGGCAGCGCGGGCCGGAACGCGATGGCGAAAATGATCAGCACAGGGACGAGCACGAACATCGCCAGCCAGAGGAAGCTGGGCGCTGTCGTTAGAAACTCGGATTTGCGACCGGTCTTCATCATTCTTCGTCGGGCAGCGTGAGTAATCCCTCATCCTCCTCACGATATTGCTCCAGCAAAAATCCGTCATTCGCGTGCCAGCGGAGCCAGACGGTGTCGCCCCATTTCGGCGGGGATTCGTCGAGCTGGAATTTGCGGTGCTGCATTTCCGCGCAGAGCCGCCACTCGCCGCAGCGGACCCAGTAGCGGGTGTGGGAACCGAAGTAGATGACGTCCTCGACCTTTCCGGAAATGGCGTTCTCGGTGGCGGAGACGGTCGGTTGATCGCGGGAAACCAGGAGTTTTTCCGGGCGCAGCGAGAGGTGGATCAGGTCGCCTGGCCTAACGGGTTTATCATTGTCGATGACGATGCTGCCGAAACCGCTGATGTCGCAGCGTGAGAATCGTGAATCGATGGCCTCGGTGATTTTCCCATCGAGGAAATTCGTATCACCGATGAACGCGGCGACGAACGAGCTGCGGGGTGCTTCGTAAATCTCGGTGGGCGGTCCGATTTGTTCGATGACGCCCTTGTTCATTACGGCGATTCGGTCGGAAATCGACATCGCCTCGCCCTGATCGTGGGTGACGTAGATGAAGGTGATGCCGACCTCGTCGTGGATCGCGTCGAGCTCGACCAGCAGCCGCTGGCGGAGCTTGAGGTCGAGCGCGGCGAGCGGTTCGTCGAGCAGCAGGACCTTCGGCTTGTTAACGAGGGCGCGGGCGATGGCGACTCGCTGCTTCTGACCACCTGATAGCTGGGACGGCTTCTTGTCGGCGTGGGCCTTGAGATCGACGAGTTCGAGCATTTGATCGACATCACGGCGGATAGTGGCAGCATCCTTTTTCGCCATCCTCGGCCCGAAGGCGATGTTGTCGCGGATGGTGAGGTGCGGAAACAGCGCGTAACTTTGGAAGACGGTGTTGACCGGGCGTTGATCCGGCGGGAGCGGCGTGATGTCCCTGCCGTCGAGCAGGATGCGGCCGGTGTCGGGACGGTCGAAACCGGCGGCCATCCGCAGCAGCGTGGTTTTTCCACAACCGGAGGGACCGAGCAGCGAGAAGGTTTCGCCTTGCTCGATGTCGAGAGTGACATCGTTGACCGCGGTGAACGACCCGAAGCGGCGGGTCACGTTTTCGAAGCGAAGGTAAGCACCCATTTCCTGATGCGATCAAGGGTCAAGCGGTCCGGTGGGTCAAAGGCAAAATCGATTTCCCGCATTGACGGGAACGGCTTCCGGGGCTTTGGTCCGATCCCATGAAAGTGATTCACGCCCTGTTTTTCGCCGCCTCGCTCGTCACCGGTGTCCATGCGGCGCTGGTGGAGAAGGATGTCATCTATCACCAAGGCGGCGCGCCACTGGAAGGCTTCCACGTTTATGATGACGCGGTGACCGGCAAGCGCCCGGCGGTGCTGGTCATCCACCAATGGACAGGACTGACCGAAAACGAAAAGCGCCGCAGCCGGATGCTCGCGGAGCTGGGCTACAATGTTTTCGCCGCCGACATCTACGGCCAGGGCATCCGTCCGAAGCCGCCGGAATCCGGCAAGGAAGCGGGAAAATACAAGGGCGACCGCAAACTGTTCCGTGACCGGATGACCACCGCACTCGATTTGTTGAAAGCGGATGAACGCACCGACGCGTCCAAGATCGCGGCAATCGGTTACTGCTTTGGCGGGACCGGCGTGTTGGAGCTGGCGCGTTCCGGCGCATCGATGGCGGGAGTGGTTTCCTTCCACGGCGGGTTGGATGCGGCTTCGGGCATGACGGCTGATGCGGGCAAGATTCCGGCTAAAGTGCTGGTGCTGCACGGTGCGGCCGACCCGTATGTCCCCGCCGAACAGATCGCCGCGTTTCAGAAGGAAATGGATGCAGCTGGCGCGGATTGGCAACTGGTTTTCTACAGTGGCGCCGTCCACGCGTTCACCCAGAAGGAAGCGGGAAATGACAACAGCAAGGGCGCCGCCTACAATGAGGCCGCCGACCTTCGCTCGTGGCAGGCGATGAAGGCATTCTTAGCCGAGATTTTCAAATGAGGCCGCGAAATGACCGGAGCGCTTGATTGGCAGGAATACCAGGCCGCCTTCCGGATGGCGGCGGAGGCCAACGGCTTTTCGGCGAATTTGTTAGCGGACTTCGACGCTGGCCCGCTGATCGCCTGGGAACGTCCGGCGGACGGGCCTTGCGTCTATCTATCAGCCGGAATCCACGGAGACGAACCGGCGGGGCCGCTGGCCCTGCTGGAACTTCTGCGGGAAGGATTCTTCAAGCCGCCGTTCGACTGGGTGCTGTGCCCCGCGCTCAATCCCACCGGCCTCGTCGTGGGCAGCCGGGAAAACGCCTCGGGCATCGATCTCAACCGCGACTACTGGACCCGCCACACCGTCGAGGTCGTCGCCCACGCCGCATGGCTCGACCGCCTGCGCACGCCGGATCTGTTCATCTCGCTGCACGAGGATTGGGAAACGACGGGCTTCTATTTCTACGAGATCAATCTGGGAGAAGACCGCCCGGATCGTGCGCATCACATCCTCGATGCGGTGCTCCCGTGGTTCCCGCCGGAGCCGGGGCCGCTGATCGACGGCCACGATTCCCGCGAGCCCGGCTGGATCTATCATGCCGCCGAACCGGACCTGCCGGAAGGCTGGCCGGAAGCGATCTATCTGGCGAAAAAAGGCTGTCCGATTTCCTTCACCTTCGAGACCCCGAGCCACGCGGAACTCCACCAGCGGGTCGCGGCCCACGTCGCGGCGGTGAAGGCGGCTTGCGGCGGATTACTTGGTTAGATCCACCAGCGCGGTCTCCAGCGTCGGGTAGCGGAACTGGAATCCATCGGCATCGAGCGCGGTGGGGATCGCCCGTTGGCTGGCGAGAAGCGCGGTGCTGAACTCGCCGAGCACCAGCCGCAGGATGAAGGCGGGGGCGGGAAAAAGGGCGGGCCGATGGAGCGCGGCGGCGAGCTTGCGGGTGAGGTCGCGGTTGCGTTCGGGGTAGGGTGCGGTGGCGTTGACGGGACCGGAGAGGGCGTCTGATAGAACGGCGTGAAGGATGGCGGCTCGGAGGTCATGGACGTGGATCCAAGGCATCCATTGTTTGCCGGAGCCGAGCCGGCCACCGATACAGGCATTGAAAACGGTCCGCAGTTTCTCGAATGCCGCGCCATTTTTCCCGAGGACGACGCCGATGCGCAGGCAGACGACGCGGACACCCAGCGATTCCGCATCGTGGGCAGCATGTTCCCAATCGCCGCACAGTTCGGCGAGATAGCCGCTGCCGGGGCGGGCGGTGTCGTTGAGGATCTCGTCGCCGCGGTCGCCGTAGATTCCGACGGCGGAGGCGTTCACGAGCACCTTGGGCCGGTCGTCCGGCGGGAGTTTCGCGATGGCCTGGACCATGTGAAGGGTGGTGTCCACGCGGCTCTGGTGGAACAGACGCTTGGCCTCCGCCGTCCAGCGCCGGTCGATCGGTTCGCCGGCGAGGTTGATCACGGCACCGTGGCCGGAAAAATCGAGAGTGTCGGGAGTTTGCCAGCGGTCCACGCCGGGAATGCGGCGGTTTGCGGAGCGGCTGATGCCGGTGACCGGGATGCCTTTCTCCGCAAACAGGGCAGCCAAGCCGTGTCCGACAAAGCCGGTCACGCCCACGATGGCAACCCGCTGGTTCATCCGCATGGCGCACGATGGCCCGGCAAACCGGCCGGGTAAAATGGATTTATAACCCGTTTTCTCCCAGCCTTTCGCCCTTTACTTCACGGGGCCTTGGATCTCTTATCACGGCGATGCTGAAACTTGGTGCATGGATCATCTCCCCGCTGCTTTTCCTACCGCTGCTTGCCCAGGAATCCCAGGTTCTTCCCGAAGAGGCCGCCGGTGCGCCACCGGTCGATACCATCACGCCGGTTCCTCCGCCTGAAATCCCGTTCGGCGCGACCGCGGACATGACCCAGACGATGCCGGAGAACCTGAACATCGTCACCGACGGGCCGATCAGCTTCACCAAGGACGTGGGGGCGACTCTCGAAGGCCCGGGCCTGAAACTCACCGGCGAGAAGAACCAGGAAATCTTTGCCGACCGCGCAGTGGTGGATTTCAAGGCGAAGACCGCGACGCTCGAAGGCAACGTCAGTATCTATCAGGGAAACATCCTCCAGCGCGGCGACCGGGCGGTTTATTTCTACGAGCGGAAATTCCTCGATACCAGCAATCTGAAAGTCTCGCTGGACCCGATCCTATTGGAAGCCGGGAAATTCACCGTCGAGAACCGCGGCGGGAAAAACGTCTATGTCGGCGAGGACGCGGGCATCACCACGCATGACGTGGAGGACCCGAATTTCTGGGTCCGCTCGAAGAAAACGACGATCTATCCGGGCGAGAAAATCGTCTTCAACGACATGCGCGTTTATGCCGGTGATCTTCCGGTGTTCTGGCTGCCGTACCTCAGCCAGCCGCTCGATGCCGAACTCGGCTATCATTTCATTCCGGGCGCGCGCTCGAACTGGGGCCCCTATCTGCTCAACACCTACGGCCTGATGCTCGGAGGAAAACTCGACGAGAAAACCGGCGAAAACGAGGATGCCTGGCTGCTCTCCCGCTGGCACCTCGACCTCCGCACCAAGCGCGGTGTCGGCACCGGTGTGGACTTCGTCGATACCCGTCAGGAAAACCGCGACGAGTTCACCGGCCTGACGATGTACTACCTGAACGACCTCGCGCCGGACACCACCTCATCGGGAGTTCCTCGTGGATTCGTCAACGAGGACCGCTTCGATTTCTCGCTGAAAAACCGTTGGGAGTTCGATCTCCCCGACGATGCGGATTGGCGGCTCGATGCGAACCTCACGCTGCTCAGCGATGCGTATTACCTTCAGGATTTCCAACCCGTCCAGTTCCGGACCGATCCGAATCCGGACAACATGATCGGTCTCTATCGGCGTGACGAGAATTCGCTGCTTTCGCTCTACACCCGGATGCGGATCAATGATTTCTATCAGACAGATACCCGTCTGCCCGAAGTGTCGTTCGACCAGTCGCCGAGACCGTTGTTCGGTCTGCCAGTCCTCCATGAAGGGTCCACCTCGTTCGGCTGGATCGGCGAGCAGGCGGCGGACTTCAGCACCGGCGGGATTTACAATCCGCTGATGCAGCTGACGGCCGGCGATCCCGCCGCGCAACCGTTGCTCGACCAGCTCAATGGCTACGAGCGCCAGCTTGCCGAGCAAATGCTGGCCCTGCCGCTCAACGACCCGCGGCGCAAGGAAATCCGCGACCAACTGGTAGATTCAAACTACGCCCGCTTCAATACCTATCAGCAATTCACGATGCCGTTCACGGTCGGGAATTTCCTCAACATCGCCCCGCAGGCCGGTCTGGGTTATGCCAACTACAGCTCGGTCGAGGGACCGGTGGACGGACTCGACCGCACCACCCTGCACGGCGGGCTCGAGGCTTCCGTGAAATTTTCCAAGGACTACGGCGACCACCGCAGCAAGAAATGGGGCCTCGACGGTCTGAAGCACGTGCTCCAGCCATACTCATACTGGTCGATCGTTTCCACGGACGACTATCAGGCAGGGGATCCCTTCGTGGACCGGCTCACGCCGACGACCCGGCCGCGGCTGCTGGACCCCGCGCGGTTTGTGGCGGTGGATGACATGCAGAGCTGGAACATCATCCGCATGGGCACCCGCAACCGGCTGCTGACGCGGCGCGACAGCCAGACTCACGAATGGCTTTTCCTGGACACCTACATCGACGCCTACATCGAGGATCCCGAAGGCCAGCGGAATTACTCGAACCTCTACAATGACGTGAGATGGCAGCCGCTTCCCTGGCTGGCGGTCGATCTGGAAACGCAGTTTCCCGTCGTCAGCGGCGGCTCGGGATTCAATGAGTACAACAGCCTGGTGCGCTTCATCCCGACCGATTTTTTCCAGTTCGGACTCGGCTACCGCGTGCTGACAGGCCATCCGGTCCTGCAGAATTCCAATGCGGTGGATCTCGAAACCTACACCCGCCTGACCGAGAACTGGGGCATCGGCACCCAGCACATCATGGAATTCGCAGACGGCACGCTTGAGCTCCAGCAATACACCATCCACCGCGACCTCGGAAACTGGGTGGCCGGCGTCGGACTCTCCCAGCGCGACAACCGCCTCCAGCAGGAATACGGCATCGTCTTCAGCCTCACGCTGAAGGATTTTCCCTCGGTCTCCTTGCCTTTCGAACTTGATGGTCAATAGTGGCGCCACCATGACGCTCTCCACGGATAAACTCCTCGCCTCGCTGCGCTGGCGATACGCCACCAAGAAGTTCGATCCCGCGCGCAAGATCCCTGAAAAAACCTGGGACGCGATCGAGGAATCGCTGGTGCTCACCCCGTCGTCGTTCGGGCTCCAGCCTTGGAAATTCATCGTCGTCAGTGATCCCGGCGTGCGTGCGAATCTGTTGGGTGAATCTTGGCGGCAGCCGCAGGTCACCGCAGCATCTCACTATGTCGTTCTAACCGCCCGCACCGATCTGGACGCCTCCGACATCGACGAATGGATGGCACGCATGGTGGAAGTCCAAGGAACCACGGCGGAGGCTGTCGCGCCGTACAAGGGCGTGATCGAGGGATTCGCCCAGGCGATGAGCCACGAGGCGAGGCACGCGTGGAACATCCGCCAAGCCTACATCGCGCTCGGCCAGCTTATGACCTCCGCGGCGGTGCTCGGTATCGATGCCTGCCCGATGGAGGGCATCAGCACGGCGGGTTACGATCACGTTCTGGGCCTGGAAGGCAGCGGCTACGCGACCGTCGTCGCCTGCGCGCTGGGGTACCGTGCGGAGGATGACCGCGCAGCGGGCATTCCGAAGGCGAGGTTCGACCGGTCGCGCGTGATCCGACACGTCTAACACTAGTTGGCGGGCGGAGGCTTGATGCCCAGGATTTTCCAAACATCGTTCATCAGACGCATCGCGATTTCCCCGGAAAGTTTGACCTCTTTCTTTTTACCCGTGACGCCGATGTGGACCGCGGGCACCCTGCCCGCAGGCGTGTTCGTGTCTCCCAGTTTCACGAAGACCCGGTTGGAAAGCGCCGCCGCCGCCTCGTTGTCGGAAGCCAGTTGCCATTTTTCGACGAGGGCCAGGTCCTTGCTCACTTTTTCCAGGAGTTCTTTCTCGCGGAGTTTGGCCAGCAGTTCCTTGACGGTTTTTTTCAATTCCTCATCCGTGCGATCCGGGTTGACCGGCAGTTCCACCCACATCGGAGCCGGGCTGTTCTGCCGGTAGGTCCAGTAGCCGAAAACGCCGCCGCCGAAGATCAGCATCATCACCAGCACACCCACCGCGATCCAACGTTGCATCACCGGCGGTTATACGCCATCCGTTCGTTGCTCCAAGCCAGAAGTTCATGGAATACCCTGCCACCGCCGCCACCGTCGAGACCCTGCCAAATGGCCTCACCCTCATTCTCGATCCGGATCCCACCGCACCTGTCGTCAGCGCGCAGTTCTGGGTCGCCACCGGCAGCATACATGAGGACGCCCACCTCGGTGCCGGCATCTCGCATTTCCTCGAACACATGGTCTTCAAGGGCACCCGAGATTATGACGGCGAGACCCTGGCTGACACCGTCCAGGCGGCGGGCGGGCATTGGAACGCCTACACCAGTTTCGACCGCACCGTTTACTACATCGACGGACCCGCCGCCTCGCTGCCGGTCTTCATGAAAACCCTAACCGGGTTGGTTTTCCACCCGACGCTGCCGGAGGCCGAGTTCGAAAAGGAAAAAGACGTCATCCGCCGCGAGATCGACATGGGCCTCGATGATCCGGACAACGTCGCCTCACGCCTGTTATTCTCCACCGTCTTCCATCTCGATCCACGCCGCCATCCGGTCATTGGTCATCGGCATCTGTTTGACGCGCTGCACCACCACGATCTAACGAACTATCACCGGACCCGCTACACCACCGACCGCTGTTTCTGCGTCATCTCCGGCGAGTTCGATCCGGACGAGGCGCGGAAAATGGCGACGGAACTCACCGCCGACTGCCGTCCCGGTGGTGGTCGTGAGCCGCTGGTCGCCATCGACCCGCCGCAGATCGGACCTCGCCGTGCGCGCGAAACCTTCGCTGTGCCTACCAGCCGTATTTCCCTGTCGTGGAAAACCCCGGCGCTCGATCATCCGGACGCGCCCGCCTTCGACGTGCTGGCCGGCATCCTCGGCCGTGGCCGCGCCTCGCGCCTTCACCGGACCTTGCGCGAGGAAAAGGAACTCGCGCTCGAAATTTCCGCCTTCTCGTGGACCGGCCCCGGCCGTGAAGGCTTGTTAGCCGTTTCCGCCGATGCGGAGCCCGCCAAGCGCGACGCGCTGATCGAGGCGATTCTAGCGGAAGTCGCCGCCGTCGCCGCCAGCCCGTTGGACGATGATCTCGCGAAGGCGAAACGCCAGATCGCCGCCAGCCAGTTCCGCAGCTTGACGACCGCGTCCGGTCGCGCCGCTGATCTCGCGTCCAACTGGCACGAAGCCCGCGACCTCGATTTCACCCGTCGTTACCTCGCCGCCACCCAGGCCGTCACCGCGGCCGACATCCGGCGGGTCGCCGCCACCCTAACTGACGAACGGCTCGGCCTCACCATCCTCGATCCGATAGACGCCCCGGCTCCGGTGCGGATTTTGAAATCCGCCCGTGCCCGCGAGGACATCCAGGTCCACACGCTTTCCAACGGATTGCAGCTCGCCCTCATCCCGGACCACCGCGTGCCGCTCGTCCACCTCCAGGCCGCCGTGCGCGGCGGGCTTCCCTCCGAGACGGCGGGGAGCAACGGCCTCAACCAGTTGTTAGCCTCCACTCTATCCAAAGGCACCATCACCCGCACCGCGCAGGAAATCGCCGTCACCCTCGAATCGCTGGGCGCGTCCATCAGCGCGAACACCGGCAACAATGCCCTGCTCGTCCAGGCCGCCGGACTCGCGCCCGATCTCGCCACCATCGCCGAAGTCTTCGCCGAGGTGATCATTTCGCCCTCCCTCCCCAGCGACGCCATCGGCCGGGAAAAAGCCAGCCAGCTCGCCGCGCTGGAGGAAGCGCTGCAGGACCCGCTGCACACCGGCTTCAGCGCCTTGCGCGACGCCATTTTCAGCGGCTCCGGCTATGGGCTTGATCCCCTCGGTTCTCTGGAAACATTGCCCGCTCTTGATCGTCTCGCGCTCAGCGCCCACCACTCGCGCCATTTCAACGCGTCCAACATCACTCTCGCCATCGCCGGCGATTTCGATCCTGCCGCGACGCTCGATCTGTTGGAAAACCATTTCGCCGCTCTCCCTCAAGGCCACGCATGGACATCACCTGTTAGCCAGCTCGCTCCCGGCGGCGACCACGCGCGCCACCTGCCGAAGAAACAAGCCGTCCTCACTTTCGGCTTCCCCGGCACCACCGTCAGCGGCGCGGACCGCCATGCGCTGGCGATGATCCAGGAATACGCTTCCGACATGGCCGGCCCGCTGTTCACCCGCATCCGCGAGGAACTCGGCCTCGCCTATCAGGTGGGTGCCACGCAGTTCCTTGGTTACGACACCGGGCTCTTCACGTTCTACCTCGCCACCGCGCCGGAACAGGCCGACCTCGCCCGCCGCGAGATCCTCGCCGAAATCGGAAAAATCGCCTCCCGCGGCATTCCGGACGACGCCTTCGACCGCGTCCGCTCCACCGTCCTCAGCGGGCTCGCCATCCAGCAGCAATCGCCCTCCTCCGTCGCCCGCCACGTCGCGCTCGACCTCCTCTTCGGCCACTCCGCCGACCAGCACCGCCTCCTGCCCGCCGCCTACAACGCCCTAACCGCCGCCAAGGTCCGCGAAATCGCCGCGCGCATTTTCTCTGTGGCGCCCACCATCGTCACGGTCCTTCCGGAGTAGGGCGGGCTTCTCCGGTCCGGCGGATGCGGGGGGAAATGAAATGCACGGGATGCGGGATGCGTTTCCCTTGATCTCATGAGAAACTTTCTCCTCGTTTTACTGGTCGGAATCTTCGGTGGCGTGCCCGCGCGGGCGGCGGATTTCGCGACGGAGATGCTGGAGGCGACTTATAAGTTGTTTCATGCGGACTCGACCGGCACCTGTTTCCTGGTGCGGCGGGATGCGCCGGACAAGGGTCTCTATCTGGTGACGGCGGCGCATGTGCTGGAGCGGACGAAGGGTGAGACGGCGATCCTGGTGCTGCGGGAGCGACGGGAGGATGGCACCTATCAACGCCGCGACCATACGCTGGCGATCCGCCGGGAGGGGAAACCGCTGTGGGTGCGCCACGCGACGGAGGACGCGGCGGTGTTGAGGCTGGACGAGGATCCGCCGGTGCCGGCGGGCGCGCTGCCCTGGGCGGCGCTGGCGGATGAGGCGCGGTTGACGGCGGCGGGGCTGCACCTTTGCAGTTCGTTGTTCGTGCTGACGTATCCGCAACGGTTCGAGGCGAATGATGCGGGATTCGCGGTGGCGCGGCAGGGGATCATCGCAAGTCATCCGTTTGCGCCGGTGGAGAAGTACAAGACATTTCTGGCGGATTTCACGACCTTCGCCGGAGACAGCGGCGGGCCGGTGTTTGTGCCCGGCGTGGACGGGCATCCGCTGTTGGTGGGGATCGTGCTCGCGCAGTCCCGCCATGATGAGAAGGTGAAAACGGAGTACGAGGAACGGGTGATCCACCACCCTCTGGGATTGGGGACGGTGCTTCAGGCGCGGTTTGTGCGGGACACCATCGAGCAGGCGGCGGGTGGCTTGAAGTGACCGGCGCGAATTTTCTACCTGATGGCGCTCGGCGGACGACTGGTGCCCTGCGGGACAGCCTTGATTCCCAGGGAAACCATGAAATCCGGTCCCGCCAGGGGTCATGTCATACCCACCATGACCCCATGTCGGGGTGGGAATGACCCCATTCCGGGGTAGGAGTGACCTCATTCCGGGGTGGGAATGACCTCATACCGAGGTGGGAGTGACCTCATATCGGGGTAGGAGTGACCCCATTCCGGGGTGGGAGTGACCTCATACCGGGGTGGGAGTGACCTCACCCCGGGGTGGGAGTGACCTCACCCCGGGGTCGGGTGACCTCACTACTACCCCTCGGATGCAACGCTCCGAGTCCGGTATCAGACAGATGATCAATCGTTTCCGGGGATTTTCCACACTTCGCCACCCGCCCGGACCGGGCGGGGCGGGTGGAGGACATTCGTTTCCGCCGGGTCTTTTTTCCTTGCCGGGTGAGGCTCGTGTGCTTTGGTGCACGGGATTTCGCCCTGTCCACATGGCAGAAATCACGTGTTTCGGCACGCTATTCGCTGTGGGCACCGCAACCCATTCCCTTTATCTGTCATGATTTTCCCTAATTCTTCGAACGAACCATCCCAGTCCGAACCCGGCACGATGGACCGCCGCCGCATGATGGGTGGCCTCGGTCTCGCTGGATTGGGAGTGCTCGCCAGCTCGACATGGGCCGGTGCGGCTCCGCTTCAAAAAACCGGCGGAGTGCCGCCGGTGGTGAAGGTCCAGTCCCAGACACGGGCGACGGTCCGGCCGGAAGCGTCACGGATCGACATGAGCGGGCTGCCGGAAGATTGGGCGCGGATGCAAGGCTCGCTGCTGCCGGAATATGCCCGCTATCTGAACAATCTGAAGCTGAAGGCGATTTCCCCGGCGCAGGTCATCTCGGCGCATGCCAAGCAGAAGGGCACCATCTGGAACACCCTGCCGCCGAAAGCCTGGTGGACGCGCATGGGCTACACGCTCCGCGTCGCCGACCGGATCGCCTTGGAAATGAATGTGAATCAGGTGGAGGTCATCTCGGCCTACCGCTGCCCGCCGTATAACGCGCATTGCGCCGGAGCGAAAACCCGCTCATGGCACCAGGCGAATGTGGCGGTGGATGTGAAATTTCCGGCGCGCGCCTCGCAGGTGACCGCCACGGCGAGAAACCTCCGGGATCGCGGCCTTTTCAAGGGCGGCGTCGGTGGGTATTGGAATTTCACCCACATCGACACGCGTGGGGAGAATATGAACTGGTGAGCGCGGAGATGCGCGAGCGGCTCAGGTTTTAAAATCGCGGGTCTGGAAGGATAGCCAGCCGAGGGTGAAGAAGGTGAAGTTCAGTCCGGCGAGGAAGGCGTAGGACTCGACGATTTTCGGCCACGAGATGTGCTGCTCCATCATGAAGACCCAGGCGCTCATCCGCCAGGTGATGAACCAGCTTTCGTAGGGTTTGAAGAAGGGGAAGCCCTGTAAAATCATGTCAACGAACAGGATGGTCAGCGTGATGATGGTGGCGGCGGCGGGCTTGATCTTGAAACAGGAAAACATGAACGCCAGCGACGATAGTGTGATCATGCTGAGGCCAATGCCGGCGGCGGACATGGCGAGTCGTCCGGCCCCTTCCGACCAATCCGGATAGGCGGCGAAGACTTTCATTTTCGGCTCCATCACGAACAACCCGCCTTCCCAACCGACGGCGGCGACGGCCATGGCGTAGCCGGTCACGCCGACGAAGAACACGAAGGAAAACGTGTAGAGCGAGACGGCGGTGTATTTGACCAGCAGGAGGCGCAGGCGGCTGATCGGCCGGGCGAAGACGAGGCGCAGGTTCCCATCCTCGTTTTCCTTCGCCACGATGTCGCCGGCGACCAGCGCGAAGTAGATCGATCCTAACAAAAACATGCTCAGCAGCATGATGGTGAAGGTGATGGTCAGCGAACTGTAGTAGGTGCCGAACTCCAGCCCGTTCCGATCCAGCAGATTGTGCATGTATCGCTGGCTGCGCGGCAGCTTGTAAACCAGCAGGATGACGGCCTCCATGATGATGAACGCGCCGTAGCCCATCCAGGTGCGCGGGCGGGCGAAGAGCTTGCGGAGCTCGCCGCGGAGTTGTTGGAGAAAGAGCATGGGCGTCAGTTAGGGCTGGGGGCTCCGTTGAGGATTTCCATGTAGAGGTCCTCCAGCGACCGGCGGACGGGGGAAAACGCGCGGACACGGACGCCGCTGCGGACTAGCATTTCCACCAGTATGGAAGGATCGGACGCCTGCGGCAGGCTGATGCGGCCGGGTGATAGAATTTCCCCGCCGGCGCTGTGGACGAGGCCGCAGGCGGTGCCCCAGGGTTCGAGATCCACCTCGAAAACCGGGATGTCGTTGTGCAAGCCGTTGACGCTGCCCTCGAAGACATGTTTGCCCTCGCGGAGGATGGCGACGCGGTCGCACATGAGCTCGACCTCGGCTAACAAGTGGGAATTGAACAGGACGGTGATGCCGCGTTCGTCGCGGAGGTTGAGGATGAACTCGCGGAACCACTTGATGCCTTCGGGATCGAGACCGTCGGTCGGTTCGTCCAACAGAAGCACCTCGGGTTCTGGCAGAAGGGCCTGGGCGAGCGCGAGCCGCTGGCGCATGCCGTGGCTGTAGGTTCTCACCTTCGAGTGGATTCGTTTCGTGAGGCCGACGCGCTCGACGACCTTGAGCGCGGCATCCGCATCGAAGCCGGCGGAGTAGCTCATGAGGATCCGCAGGTTCTCCCAACCGGATAGATATTCGTAAAACGCGGGGGCCTCGAAGATCGCGCCGACCTTGCGCAGGGCTTTCGAGCGGTTTTTCAGAACGGAAACGCCGTCGATGGTGACGTCGCCCTGGTCCGGCATGACCATGCCGAGGATGATGCCGAGCGAGGTGCTTTTTCCCGCGCCGTTGTGGCCGAGCAGTCCGAAGATCTCGCCACGGCGGACGTGAAAGGAAACGTCCGCCAGCGCGGGCTTGCCGCCGAAGGTTTTGTGAAGGTGGGTGGCTTCAAGCATGATGGATCAGGGCGTCCCGCTGCCGGCGGCGAAGCGGGGTTTGTTAGAGCTGCTGAAATCGGCGTAGAGGTAGTTAGAGCCGCCGGGATGCCACTTCTCCTTGTCGATGATGAGCGGAACCTTGTCGGGACGATCCTTGATGCCGAAGAAGGAAAGCTGTGAGACAGGCAGCCCGTTCTGGGTCGAGTTCCAAAGGTAGCTGCATCCGGATTTTCCGAACTCCTTCTTGTCGGCGGGGCAGCGGAAGGCTTCGGGACTGTCAAGATAGGGGAGCAGGGCGATGTCTAACACGGGAACATCCTCGGTCTTGGAAGCGCGGCCGGCCTTGAGTTCCGGCATGAGGTTGTTGTGATCCTGAAGATAACCCTGAAGCCCGACGCCGAGGGAGCGGAGGTTGTTGAGGCAGGTGGCTTCCCGGGACTTGCCGATGATCGAACGGCTCATCGGGAAGCCGATGGCGAACAGCGTGGCGATGATCGCCAGCACGATGAGCAGTTCGACCAAGGTGAATCCGCGTTGTTTCATCGCTGGCGGGGTCCGAATTCGTTGCCGCGGAGTCCTTGCATCGTTTCATTCATCGCCTCCATCAGCGGGGCGAGGTCGAGCTTGGTGTCGGTGCTGGATTTCTCGAAATAAGCCTTCATGCCTTCCTCGCTGATCTTGTCCAGCAGATCGGCGCCGAGTTCGTCGGCGCGGGCCATTTCCTCGCCGGTCTTGCCGGATTGGATTTCCTTGAGTCCCTGCTCGACGAATTTCTTGCGCTGGTCCGGCTTCATGGCGTCGAGGGATTCCATGAAGCGGCTCATGGACTCGACGATGGTTAGATTGATAAACAGGCCCTTCTCGTCGGGCGAGAGCTTGCGGAAGAAATTCTCGCCGGTGCGGTTCTCGCGGTTCTTCTCGCGCTCTTGGAAATCGAGACGGTTGACGAGCCCGGCGATCTTGCGGATTTCCGTTTCGCGGCGGGCGGTCTCGGCGGCGCTTACCCCACCGGACCAGTCGGTGAACTTCGCTGCGGCGACTTCGCGGTTCACGCGCTCGGCGGTGATCTTGCGGGATCCGGCGTAGGCCCGGATGCCCCAGACGCAGGCCCAGACCACGATGAGCACCAATGCTGCTTTGATGAATACGTCCCGACGCGCCATAACAGGCGGACCTTATGCCATGACCGCAGGCACGCAAGCGGACAAAACCGGAAGCCCGCGGGTGCGGCGGAAATCACTCTTGGCGATCCCGCGTCACGATGGTTGAATGCCGACGATGAAAGCAAAGCCGAGCTTGTTTCTGATGTTGACGTTGTTTGCCGCACCGATGGCGTTTGGTGACCTGATTTCCGATCTGGCCGGACGGGCGGACAAGGGCGAGGTTGACGCGCAGTTGGAACTGGCGGAAATTTACACGAGAGGCGAGGCCGCACCCAAGGACGAGGCGGCGGCGGTGCAGTGGTTTTCCAAAGCAGCGGAACAAGGAAATGCGGTGGCGCAATTCAAACTCGGCCAACGCTATTTGAAGGGCGAGGGAGTCACGAAGGATGCGAAAGCGGGCATCGAATGGCTCACGAAAGCCGCCGAGCAGGGAAATGGCGAAGCGCAGATGGTGCTGGGTGGGATTTTCATCGCCGGCAAAGACGTCCTTAAAAACAGCACGGAAGCTGCGAAATGGTTCATGATGAGCGCGCAAACGGGAAATCCGGTGGCGGCCTGCCAGATCGGCCGGATGCACATGACCGGGGCCGGGGTGACGAAGGACGATGTGGAAGCCTACAAATGGGCCCGACTGGCGGCAGCCGGTGGCGACTTGTCGGCGAAGAAGATGGTCTTTGTGCTCGAACAACGGATGAAGCCCGGCGATGTCATCGAGGGGCAGATCCGTTTCCAGGATTTTCAGGAACAGAAGAAAGCGGCGGAAACCTTGGGAGCTCCGCCGGTTGATCCGGTCGATCCCACGGTGCCCGTGGAGCCGGTGGCTCCCATCGAGCCCGAGTGAGACTGGATCAGGGAGTGACCCGGACGTGGCTGAACTTGGAGGTGTTGAGCTCGTCCTTGTCGCCGCTGCTCACGGACAGGCCGATGTAGCAGTTGTCAGGAAGTTTCAGGGTGATGGCTCCCACTTTGGTCCATTTGTCGCCGTTCTTGCTCTTGAAGGCGGTGACGGTGTTGCCATCGCGGACGAGTCTGAGCCAAGTTTCCTTGGACTCCGCATTTTTGGGTGAGGTTTCGTTGGCGGTTCCTCCGTTGGAAGAGCGGCGGAGCCAACGGAGATTGCCTTTGCCGTTGACGCCGATGAAAACCTGACGCGACTCCGGATCAAGCGAGTCGCGGATCATCAGGCCGACGCGGGTGTCGGAGCCGGTGTTGTCGAGTTTCTCGATCTGCGCGGTGATTTGCCCGTCGCCGCTGAGTGTCTGCCAGCCGAAGTTCCCGGCATCCGATTTTTCATTCAGCACGCCGGCTCCTCCCATGGTGAAAACTCCGGCGGAGTAGCGGGCGGCACCTGCCAGATTTCCCGTGCCCACGCGGTCGAGCTTCCATGGCAGGGGCAGGGTGTTGGGATTGATTTTGATTTGCAGGACTTCCTCTGAGGAGGCTCCCGCCGCATCGGTGGCACGGATCGTGAACTGGTTGACGCCCGCGCTGTCGCGAGGGGGGGTGCCTTTCAGGATTCCTCTGGCCGAGACAGACAGCCACTCCGGACCGGAGACCTTGGTATAGGTGAAGCTGTCGCCCAGATCGGGATCGAAAGCGATGGAGGCGAGGGTTTGCTCGCGATAGGCGACTTTTTCCGTGCCCGCCGGATAGACGATCGGGCTGAGTTTGAAAACGGGGGCGTCGTTGGTGTTGGCGACGGTGATGGTCAGGACGGCCGTGCCCGCCGCGTTGTGTTGGTCGGAAACTTTGACGGCGAAGGTGTTGGTGCCGACGTTCGAATTGAGCGGGGTCCCCGCGAGTGATCCGGTGGAGGAAACGGAAAGCCAGCCGGGGCCTGAGAGCTTGCGGAAGGTCAGGGTGTCGCCGGCGTTGGCGTCGGTCGCGCTGAGTTGGCCGGAGAAGGATTCGTCCTCAGTGGCGGAGCCGGTAATGGCTGCGGAGGAGAAGATAGGAGCGAAATTTCCCGGAACATCGGTCACCGGATTGACCGTGAGCAGAACCATCGCCGTGGCTGAGTTGACCGCGCCGTCATTGGTCCGGAAAGTGAGTTGGTCGACGCCACTGAAGCCGGAATTGGGGATGTAAGTGAGATTGGGAGCGGTGCCGGCGAGCGTGCCATGGTCGGGACCATTGACGATGGAGTAGCTCAAGGTGCCACCGTCAGAATCGCTTCCTGCCAAGGTGAGCGCGACCGGGGTATTTGATTCGGTCGTGACGGATTGGGCAGCGGCGACGGGAGCTTCGTTGGTGAGGGTGCCTTTGAGAACGTTCAACTCGGCCACACAGGTGTCCGAAAGGCCGTTGACCTCACTAAGAGCCCTGAAACGGATGAACTTGCCGGATTTGGTGGTGAAGGTGACCTGCTTTTCCGTCTGGGAATTGGCGAAGGTGCCGATGGCAACGGGGCTGCCCCAAGTCACGCCGTCGAGGCTGACGTAGAATTCGTATTTGCCGATGTTTCCGACGGAGAAGGAATCCTGGCGCGGAAGGTATCTGAATCCGCAGATGCTCTGGACCGCGCCGAGATTGATCTGGATTTCATGGGGCAGGGTAGGGAGGGGGCTGCTTCTCCACTGGGTGTGCCAGAACGTGCGGGTGTTGCCGTCGAAAGCATAGCTTCCGGGCGCGTCGAAGGTTTCCTGGCTATCGACGGACTTCACGGTCCAACCGGTACGGGCCAGCACGCTGATTCCGGTCTCAGGGATTTTCGGGTTGATGTTGATGGAGACCGTGGCCGTTGTGGAATCTGCGGAACCATCGTTGGCCTTGAAGGTGAACTGGTCGCTGCCGGTGACTCCGTCCGCCGGTTGGTAGGTGAGATTCGGTGGTGTCCCGATCAGAGTGCCCTTCGTGGGATTGCTGAGAACGGTGAATGACAAGGCGTTGTTTTCCACATCCGAGCCGGTCAGCGTGATCGGCAGCGGGGTGTCTTCCTCGGTGGTCACGGATTTGGAAACGGCGACTGGGGCGTCATTGATGGCGGATACGGTGATCGAAATGGTGGCGTTGGCGGAATTCAAGGTGCCGTCATTGACCCGGAACGTGAACGAGTCGGCACCGTTGTAATTGGCGGCGGGGGTGTAGGTTCGGTTCGCCGCACTGCCGCTGAGTGCGCCATGCGCCGGGCCGCTGACGATGGTGAAGGTCAGGGAGTTGTTGTCCGAGTCTGTGCCTCCCAGAACCATCGGGAGCGGAGTGTCTTCGGCCGCAGTCACGGATTTGGAAATCGCGACGGGCGCATGATTGACCGGTGTCACGGTGAGGCTGACCGTCGCAGCGGCGGAATCCAAGGTGCCGTCATGGGCCCGATAAGTGAAACTGTCACTGCCGAGGAAGTCAGCAGATGGAGTATAAGTCAGGTTTGGCGCGGTTCCGGTAAGTGTTCCCTTGGTCGGGTTGCTGGCGATCGAGTAGGTAAGCGCGTCGCCGTTGGCATCGGTGCCGGAGAGGGTGACCGCGAGTGGAGTGCTTTCCGGGGTGGACAATGATTTCGAAACCGCCACCGGAGCCTGATTGGCGGGAGGGGTGGAACTTCCTTGGAGCAAATAAAGCTCGGCGACCGACATGTAGGTGCCACCGTTGGCGTCGGTCATTCCCCGGAATCTGACGAATTTTCCGGTCGTTTCCGGGAACCGGACTTCCTTCAGGTCATGGGTGTTCGCAAAAGTTCCGGTGGCGACAGGAATTCCCCAATTCACCCCGTCCTGGCTCACGTAGAACTCGAATTGCCCGACATTTCCGACCAAATAGCTGCCCATCCGTGGCAGATAGCGAAAGCCGTTGATGCTCTGGCTGACCCCCAGATTGATTTGAATCTCATGGGGCGGGGGAGTAACGGTGCCTGACCATGCCGTGTGCCAGATCGTGCCCGGATCGCCGTCGAAGGCATAGTCGGCTTGGTAGTCCAGCGATTCCTGACTGTCCGCGTATTTGAGCGTCCAGCCGGTCGAGGGAATCAGATTTGAGAAGGGAATTTGGTACGACACCTCGCTGGAAGCCGGTCCTTGTTGGCCTGCTTGGTTCACCGCCGCGACGACGAAATAGTAAGTACTACCCTCGGAAAGCCCTGCGATGGCAGCGCCGGGAGTCGTGCCCACATTGACCACATTCGGGTACGACCCGGAAGTGAGACCGTAGCTCACTTTGTAGCCGGTGACGTCATTCTCCGGATTCGCATTCCACGCCAGGTTCACGGCGGGAGCGGTGGCCGCGGAGGCATGGGCAATCAGGCACACCGTGGCGACGACAATCCATGCGAGACGGGCTTGGACACTTCCGGCATGAACTCTGAGCAAGTCCGTGACGGTGTTCGTGAAGGTGGTGAGCCTTGGGTGCAAGGCTCCACCCAAGTTGGCCGGGACGGCCAAACGGCTGGTTTTCATGGCTGGTTGTAAGGGTGAGATAGCAGAAGCAATTCTGCCGTCTGGGCCTCCAGAGCGGGACTCACTGGAGAGACGACCGGCCCGGTACGGATGTGGAACGGCCCCGCGAGGTTTGCTCGACGGAGTTCGTGCCGATTCGGGACTGAACCCGTTCCGGGCTGCCTGAGCGGTGGAAGGGACCCACAGTTCAGGAAGAATTTCGTTTTTGATCCAAGGCCGACCGCGAAGTCGTTTGGATCGTTTTAGGTGGTGGACAGCAAGTCTCGGACCTTATTGGTCTCTGACCTTTCACGAAATATAAAAAATATGGTTAAATTAACAAGATTTATCTTGGATATTTTTGAACAAATTGAAACGCAATGTGTCAGGACTCGAAATTTTGATGGAGATTGAAATTTGAAGCCTCAATTCGGGCGATTTGCCCTCTCTATTGCGAAATTCTGAGGCTGGTCAGGGAGGGTTATTCGATCACACGGATCCGTAGACACCCTGACCTCCGGAAAATTCCTGGATAGGCTGTCGATGCCGAAGTTCCGTGGAAATTTTGGAGCCCGGTAATGGGATTGACACATATCAAGGATTTCTTTAGGAATTCCAACGTCCGTTCCACCTACTTCCGATGTTTCGCACCCCCCGAATCTCCAATCGCAAGGCGACAATCCCCTTGCTAGGCATGTGCTTGCAGTTGTGGTCCTCCGCAGATGCGCAGAATTTCACCACCCAAGTGGGCAGTACTGATCCCTTGATTCTGATCGACTTGGTGCCTCTCGGCGACGGATTGAGTTTTGGGCCAGGACCCGGCCTCAAAGGCGGCATGGCCTATGGTGTGGGAGTTGAAACGGTCTATGATTCGAACCTGTTCCTGTCAGAAGATGATCCTGAAAGCGAGCTTTCCACCAGTTTGTCGCCATGGCTCAGTTACAAAACCGATCCCGAAGGCGGTGCCAGATTTTCCCTCACTGCGAATTACCACCCGGTCCTCAACGCCTACATCAACAACAGCGACCTGAACAGTGTTGACCAATCAGGCGATATCTCGATGAGGCTCGAGGGAGCCAAAACGGCCATCACCGCCTACCTCAGACTCACTGAAGTTTCCGGTACGGACCGGCTCACCGGCCAATTTGTCAATGGAACTCTCTGGAATTCAGGGGTAGCGGCTTCATATCAAGTTGCTCCCCGAACCTCGGTCTCGACAAGTTGGGCGGCAGCAATGTCCGATTACGGCACAAGCTCTCTCGTTGGGGCGAACATCTACACGGGCCAGATCGGCGGATATTGGGCCGCCACGGAGCGCTTCAGCTTCGGGCCGGGTGTGCGCTATATTTACACGGAATCCGACAACACCGGATCTCGTGATGCCTGGGCTCTCTACATGCAGGCCCAATACCGAGTGGGCGAGAGAATTCAAATCATTGGGTCATTGGGGTTTGAATATGCGCAAAGCTCTCGGGACAACGAGGAGAGCACTCTCGGACTCACCGGGAATTTTACGGCCAATTACGCCATTAGCGATTTGTGGGGATGGACCAGCTCGATCGTTTACGTGACCGTGCCGTCACCGACCGATACCAATTACGTGGTTAATAATCTCTCGATCACCACCGGATTGGATCGCAATCTTCTCCGTGCGACCGTCGGAGTTGGGGTGGATCTGAATATTTCGTATTACGAGAGTGTCGGGACAGTCGCGACCAATCTTGGGAACGAAGAGAGTGTCGGCACGTACATCTCATACCGTCGGAAACTCTTCTCGGAGCGTTTGGACTTTGAGTCCAGAATCCGCTACGCAACGAACAACGGGCAAGTCGACTGGAACCAAGTGCAGGTCATGGCGGGATTGGATATCCAATTCTGAACCGGCTCATGGGGTGTCGTCGAGTTGGCTGAACCAAGTGGGATTGGTGCTTTGAAGTCACCGATTCGAAGCGTTGAGTCCGGTCCCACCTAAATAAAATGGGGCTGGCAAGCTTGCTGCTATTTCGGCCGTGTGAGCTCTCGATTCCAAGGAAGGGGAAGACGTCGCAAGATCATTTCTTCTCAGCTTATATTCAATGATAGTGATTCATCCTCTTTGTTTCCAAAACACCGCTTTGCCCACGTCAGGTGCCAGCTAAACAAGTCTGGAAAAATCGACGTTACGTGATCACGTAATTATCGATCTTGAATTTTAAGGCATGATTTCGGTGCAAGTTGTTTCGTCACGCAAGTCGGTCTCCCGGATCGCTAGTGGCCCCCCCTCCCCCTGTAATCGATGAAAATTTCAGACGTTCTCCTGATGCTTTGGATTGCCCGTCCGGCAAGTGTCCAGAGGCATCTCACGAATGGAAACGAATTTCGCGGGAGCGAAGGAGTTCCGGTTATTCTGAAGGAAGCCTGCAGGTTGACACCCACGATGCGCTCAGATTCCCGTGACGAACGATTGGCATCTGCTGGAACGGATTCCTGCATTTATTTCTCCAGTAGAAAATTGAAATCGTTAGCATTCCGCGGAAACTGTCTAACGATGCAATTTAATTAACTTTTCCGTATTTTATTGATAATCATCTGACAATCGATAGGACAGCTCCCACATTCGTAATTATCCTTGAAAATTCAGCCGGTCGTCCCTAAGACACCGCTTGTTCCGAGAGTGTTGCATCTGAAATCAAGCATGCTGTCGGCCGAATTTATCAACGGAATGAAACGAACATTTACATCTTGACCGAATCCCCCCTAATTGGTTTTAGTGCTCAACAGCCCTAATTGACCACGGGCGGCAGCGTTTCCGGTCAAAATTTTCAAAAATTCCATTTTCCAACTACTTCAAAACCCAAACTCTAAAATTTTCATGAACATGTCGTAATCCCCTGCTTTTCACTCTCCCACCCCCCCACCCCCCCAATGATCACTGCTGTCAAAGCAAAATACCCCAAGAGAAAGTCATCTTCTCTTCCGGGCACCAAATATTCTACAGAAGGCAATTCGCAGTCCCACAGCGATGGCCAACGCCTTCCCGCCTCACTGAAAGCCACATCGGCATCATTGAGCGAGTCTGTCGACCCCCGAAAGACCGTTTCTGATTCGGTCGTGAATCCACACCAAACTCGTGGCTGGAAACGCGGTTTGGATTTGTCCTGCATCGCAATAAGTTTGCCGCTTGTCTTACCGCTGATGGCCATGATCGTCCTTTGGATCAGGCTGGTTTCGCGCGGTCCTGCGCTGTTTCGCCAAGAGCGGATCGGCCAGAATGGCAAGCGGTTTGTGTTGTATAAGTTCCGCAGCATGAAAATGAATGCCGGCACAAGCCGTCATGAAACCTACCTCAGGCATCTGGTGAAATCAGACAGCCCGATGATCAAACTGGATCTTCTATGCGACTCACGGTTGATTCCAGGTGGCTGCTTGCTGCGGGCGGCAGGGCTTGATGAACTGCCCCAACTCCTCAATGTCCTCATGGGGGAAATGAGCCTGGTTGGCCCTAGACCATGCCTCCCTCAGGAGTATGCCTATTTTTCCTCTCAGCAAAGAGAGCGTTTCAAAGCGCTCCCGGGCCTCACGGGCAGTTGGCAAGTGAGTGGCAAAAATCAGTCCACCTTCAGCGAAATGAACGAAATGGACATCCAATATGTCCGTCATGCAACACTCGGGCTGGATCTCGGCATCATGATGCGGACTCCGTCCGTGCTGATCCACCAGATGTCCCAAGCGGCTCATCAGAAACTCGCGGCTCATCAAGGCTCCCGGAATTCCCAACACGAAACGAGTCCCAAGTGCGGTACCCAACGAATTGGCTGATGAAATGAGAAAACCAATCGCCGTTGGAATCGTGGGCTATGGCTACTGGGGGCCAAATCTTGCACGCAACTTCGGCAAATTGGCTTCCGCCCGTCTGGTTGCGGTTTGTGACCTCAATGCCGATCGTTTGGCGCACATGAGGAAACATCACCCAAGCTCGCTCGATTATCAGAATTTTGAAAGGATGCTTTCCGAGGCCGAGATCGACGCCATTGTCATTGCGACACCGCTGAAGTCACATCACTCGCTGGCCAAGGCGGCATTGCTTGCGGGTAAGCATGTTCTCATTGAGAAGCCGATGGCGAGTTCGGTCGCCGAATGTGAGGAACTCATCGAACTCGCCCGCGCCACAAATCTGACCCTCATGGTCGGGCATACCTACCTGTATTCCGAAGCCGTCCGGAAGATCATGGAGATCATCGGAAACGGAGATATTGGCGAGGTTCGGTACATCAATTGCCAGCGGCTCAATTTAGGTCTCTTCCAACAAGACATGAATGTCGCATGGGACCTCGCCCCGCACGATCTTTCCATTATACTCCAAGTCATGGGTGAACCGCCCGAAGTGGTCAATTGCCAGGGCAATGCCCATATCAATCCGGAAATCGAGGACGTCACCAATATCTCTCTTGGTTTTAGGAACAAGAGGTTCGCCACCATTCAGAATAGCTGGTTGGAGCCGAAGAAGGTCCGGCAGATGACGTTTGTCGGCACTCGCAAAATGATTGTATACGATGACTTGCAGCCTTTGGAAAAAATCCGGATCTACGACGTCAGGGTCGAGTGCCCGCCGCATTATGATAGTTTCGCCGAGTTCCAGTATTCCTACCATTATGGGGATTGCTACATCCCTCATATCGAACAAAGCGAACCGCTTCAGACTTTGTGCAAACATTTCATTGATTGTATCGCTCATCAAGACCCGCCCATATCCTGCGGTGCCAACGGACTCGCTGTCGTAAGAGTGCTGGAGGCCTGCGAGAATTCCCTGAAGGCCAACGGGGGTCCCGTAAACTTGCCGGTCGGCCGGATTGTCACTCTCCCGTCGAGCCTGCCTCCCATGTCGGAGGCGGGTTGATCAACATTTCAAAGTCATGAATCAAGGAAGTCCGCAGGGTCTTCGGGTCGCGTCCGACGTGGTTCTCGGGAGGAACGTGAAATTGTACGATTTCATCAATCTCTATGGCTGCGAAATAGGTGATGAAACAAGGATCGGATGTTTCGTCGAGATACAGAAAGGCGCTAAGGTCGGAGCCCGTTGCAAGATTTCAAGCCACGTTTTCATCTGTGAGGGAGTCACCATCGAAGATGAAGTCTTCATCGGCCACGGAGTGACCTTCACCAACGATCTCTGGCCTAAGGCGGTTACGTCCGACGGTGTCCTCCAAGCGGACGAAGACTGGAAGTGTCATCCGACGTTTGTCAAACGGGGTGCGTCCATCGGGTCGGGGGCAACTCTCCTGGGTGGAATCACCATCGGGGAGAACGCAATGATCGGTGCCGGCAGCGTTGTCGTCAAAAACGTGCCGCCGAATGCGACAGTTGTCGGCAATCCCGCGCGCGCCGTGGAGAACCCGGGAAATCAGAAGCGATGAAAGTTCCATTTCTCAATCTCCAAGCCCATCACGCTCCGATGCGGGAAGAGATTCGTCGCGCCATCGACGAGGTGATAGATTCAGGGGATTTTTCAGGCGGTCGATTCGTGGAGGATTTTGAAAACGATTTCGCGACTTACTGTGGAACGAAATGCGCGGTGGCTGTTGGATCCGGAACGGATGCCTTGTGGCTCACTCTGGTGGCGATGGGTGTTGGCACTGGAGATGAGGTGATCACGGTGACGATGACATTTTTCGCCACCGCCGAAGCCATTACGATGACCGGAGCCAAACCGATCTTCGTGGATGTGGATGAGAAAACCTACACAATGGACCCGCTGGCATTGGAGGCGGCCGTAACACCCCGAACCAAGGCGATCATCCCGGTGCACTTGTTTGGCCACCCTGCGGCGATGGACTCAATCAACCGGATCGCTCGGAAATTCGGAATCCCTGTCATCGAAGACGCCTCGCAAGCCCATGGGGCCGCATACAAAGGGCGCAAAGCCGGATCGCTTGCTGACGCGGGCTGCTTCAGCTTTTATCCCGCTAAAAATCTGGGAGCGATGGGCGAGGGAGGTGCCGTGGTCACCAACGATGAGGATTTGGCCAACAAACTCCGCTGCCTCAGAAGCCATGGGCAATCCAGGAAAAACCACCACACGGTAGTCGGTTGGAACAGCAGGATGGATGGAATCCAAGGTGCGGTCCTGCGGGTCAAATTGAGATATCTTGATCAAGGCAACAAGCTCCGCCAGAGACACGCGTTGAGCTATAGCGAAGCATTCGGATCGCAGGAAGGCATCGTTTGTCCGGCGAAAAGCGGACATATGGAGCACATCTATCATGTCTATGCAATCCAAGTCCTCGAGCGTTCACGACTTATCGACACATTCAACGCCAGGAGCATTGGATATGGACTTCACTATCCGATTCCGGTGCATCTGCAGGAGGCTTATGCCAATCTGGGATACCGGAAAGGTTCGTTTCCAGTTTCCGAGCAATGCGCGGACCGGTTCATTTCCCTTCCCATGTTTCCCGAGCTGAGTGCCGGGCAGATCGAAGCGGTCGTCACCACCGTCAGGAAGACCCTCTTGCCCTGCAAGGCCGCCTGACATTTCATAAATAATTTCGATTCAACCAATCACCTCGTCAGAATCTGATGCAAAAATCTCAAAAGCAAAGTCCTCAGGACGGGTTCGGAGTTCAGGATGTTTTATACATCCTGTTCAAACACAAATGGAAGATCCTGATCTTCTCCCTGATCGGTTTCGCAGCCTCCGCATTTGTCTTTGTCAACCGCAAGGTGCTCTATCAGTCACATTCGAAAATCCTGGTCAGTTATGTTCTGAATAGAAGCACGGTGGACGATTCCAATTCCCAAATAAATAGTCCGGCCGGACCTGGTGACCAGGTCATCAACACGGAGATAGAAATTCTCACAAGTGAGGATCTGGCATTGGATGTCGCGGAAGCCGTCGGTATTGACAAGATTTTGCCGGATGCCGGGAAAGGTGCGAAACTCGCCGATGCGGCGGGGACGATCATGGGTAATCTGGAAGTCTATGCGACTCCTGGAAACAATGTGATCCATATCAACTACAGCAATCCGAATCGTGAATTCGCGGTGCTCGTGCTGGGTGAGCTGGTGAAACAGTACTCGATCAAGCATCTGGATGCCCATCGCTCCGGAGCTGCCTATGACGATGTGTCGAAACAGGCGGAGGACGTCCGGTTGCGCCTTAAGCAAACAGAAATGGAATTGGACAAGCTCAGGACCGAGTCAGGAATCACCTCTCTGGCCGGAGCGACTACGGCGCTTGAGAACCAAAGGGCACGGACCCGGGAGGATTTGATGTCCGCGAAGGCCGAGTTGGCCGAGAAGACCGCTCATATCGAGGCGCTCGAGAAATCACCCAGATATACCGGTGAGCCAGGATCAGAAGAGGCGGAGCCCAAAAACCAAAGTGCCACGGTGGTCAATACAGTTCCTTTGCATGTCGTCAGCGAATATAAAGCGCTGCTTGATGTGCTCGGTGTTCTGCAAAAGCGTGATCTCGAATTGCGTCTGAAATTCAAGGCGGGAAACCCGATCGTTTCCCGGAATCAACAGCAGGTCAATGAAACAGATTCGAAACGCAGGGACCTAGTGGCGAAGTATCCCGAGCTTGTGAATGAGGTTGAACTGCTAGATGGCGATTCGAACAGCCCGGTAATGGATCTGTTTGCCGAAAAGGCAAATCTGGCATCCGTCACGGCAAGGATGAATGCCTACATGAGCCACCTCGAAGAGATCGATGAGCAATATAAGGAACAATACGCGATCGGCTCGCAGATCGAAGCCCTTGAGCGGCGTCGGCATATGGAGGATACGGAGTATCGTTCTTTGGAACTCAATTTGAAAAATGCGAAGTTACTCAAGACCTTGGATCCGACAAGGATGCCGAATCTTAAAACGCTGCAGGAGCCTTCCACGCCGACAAAGACCTATGACAAAATCACCCAGAAAGTGGTGATAGGACTAGCTGGAGCTGGAATGGCGATCGGCGTCGGCCTCGCCTTCTTGATTGAGCTGCTCTTCGACCGCAGGATCAAGCGGCCTACCGAAATCCAAGCCCGCCTGCAACTCCCGCTACTGCTGTCGATTCCCTATATCAGGAGGAAAGAACGCGGCGGGCTGATGTTGTCCCATGAACCGAGTGTCCCGAGAATCGGAACCAACGGGACAGGAAAGGAATCCATCTTCGAGCGCAAGGAGACTCCGGAAACCGCTGTCAGGCAGGCCAACCATTTCATTTTGCCATACTCAGAAACCATCCGGGATCGGATCATTTTCAACTTCGAGGTCAACAATATCATTCACAAGCCGAAGCTGGTGGCAGTCACCGGGTTGTCGGAAGGGGCGGGGGCATCGACCATCGCCGCCGGGCTGGCGAAATCATTCTCGGAAATCAGCGGAGCCAAAGTGTTGTTAGTGGATTTGAGTTCCCATCATCCGGAAGATAGCCCGATTTTCGGGGAGGTTTCCCGTCACACCCTGCCCGGCGCTTTGCAGTTGGCGAAGGGTCCTCAGTTCAAGCGCAGTGATCAAAACCTCTACTACGCAAGTGCCAATGCGCGCCGCGACGAAAGCGGACTTACGACATTCTCCCCGATGCATTTGTACGAGATGATGCCCCATCTCCAGGCAAGTGATTACGATTACATTATCTTCGACATGCCGCCCATCGATCAGACCAGCCGTACGCTTACGATGGCAGGATTGATGGACAAGGTGATCCTCGTTCTGGATGCGGAGAACACCAGTCGTGATGCCCTCAAATGGGGATATTCAGAGCTTGGCAAAGGAAAGGCGGATGTGTCCTGCATCTTTAACAAAACCCGGTCCCACGCGCCGAATTGGCTCGTTGGCCAAGGCTGAAACCGAAGTTAGAAACCCGGATCCATCTCCAATCATTTCAAAATGGGCCAACACGTGAAGCATCCCGAATCCCGTGCAATGGCCAGTGGATCGCACGGGATTCTCGCACGGACTTATTTCAGGGTAAAACCATTCATTCCCCGAAGCATCCGCTGGCTCATCCGGCGCAGCCGGATACCGGGGATCATGAGGCAGAGCGCGGATGTCTGGCCCATCAACGAATCCGCAGGGAGCAAACCGGCAGGCTGGGCGGGGTGGCCCGATGGCAAACAGTTCGCCCTGGTATTCACTCATGATGTCGAATCGAAGGAAGGCATTGGAAATGTCCGCCAGCTCGCGGAACTGGAGATAAGCCATGGTTTCCGGTCCTCATTCAACTTCATCCCCCAAGGGCCTTATGAGGACCCGTCAGGGCTCCGCAGGTGGTTGGTGGATCAAGGATTTGAAGTGGGTGTACATGATCTCAACCACGACGGGCAATTGTATGAATCCAGAGAAAGTTTCACCCAGAAGGCGAAGTCCATCAACGACTATCTCAAGAACTGGAACGCCGTTGGGTTTCGATCGGGATTCATGCTTCACCAGTTGGATTGGCTGCACGACTTGAATATTCTTTATGATGCATCGACCTTTGACACGGATCCCTTTGAACCCCAACCCGACGGCTCGGAAACGATTTTTCCGTTTCTCGTAAAAGCGCCGGGTGGCGACAGTGCATCCGGATATGTCGAGCTTTCATATACGTTACCGCAGGATTCGACGATGTTTCTCCTGCTCCGGGAGACAACTCCACGGATTTGGAAGCAAAAGCTTGATTGGATTCAACGGCACGGCGGACTTGCTCTTGTGAACATCCATCCGGACTACATGGACTTCACGAACGTCGGTTCGTCGTCTTCACAATATCCAGCAACCTTGATCGGAGAGTTCATGAAATATGCCCGAGACAATTACGAGGGTATGTATTGGAATCCGTTAGCCAAGGAGCTGGCGCAATGGTACCGCGACGGGATAGCCCATCCCGCAGAGAATCATCAGGGCGGACTTCCGCAGAAACACCTTAACCAAACCCGGCCATGATCAGGCTCAGACACAAACTGCTAATTCATCTTTTCCGACTCTTGGATCAACTCATGTTGATCGTGACAGGACTTGGCATCATTTATTTCCGTCCAGAGATCGCAATCCGGGGAGGAAGTCATATCCTCGAAGCCACATTCCACATCGAGGATACGGTTGGAGTGCTCGTCCTCGCGGTGGGATGGGTCGCAATTTTCGACTATTTCATCCGCTACAAGGCCGATCGCCTGGTGGCTCTCAATACGCAGGTTAAGAATCTGGTGAAGGCGACCGGCTTCGCCTCGTTCTGGCTGATGATCATTTGTGCGGTTTTTACCGTCGAGAGTTTCAATATATTCAATATCGTCATTTTCTTCGCCATCGTCACGACCGTGGGAATTGTGAGCAGGCTGCTGCTCAGACTGGTCCTGTTGAGTGCCCGGCGTTCAGGTTACAATTACCGCTTCCTGCTGGTGGTCGGCGCCAACGACCGTGCCTTTGAGGTGGCGGAGCGCATCGATGAGAAGCCGGAGCTCGGATACAAGATCGTCGGATTCGTCGCGGAGACGGCGGCCGCGCGTGAGGAGTCGGACGCCAGGAACAACCAATGGAAGGTCTTGGGAACGCTTGAGAGCCTGAGATCAATCCTAACAGAAGAGCGCGTGGATGAAATCATGGTATGCCTGCCGGTTGATTCCCGTTTCAGCGATATTACGATGATTGTCCAGAATGCCAGGGATCTGGGGATCGTCGTCAGATTGATGCCGAATTTCGCCGACGGAACACTGCTGAGGAATATGTACATCGAGGAATTCGATGACGAGTATGTCGTAACGCTTTTCCGCGAACAAATGTTGATGCAGTTGTTGGTGAAGCGACTGATCGATGCTTCGGTTTCGCTTGCGGTGTTGATCGTGCTCCTGCCGGTAATGGTGGTGGTTGCGATCCTGATCAAGGTGACCAGCCCGGGTCCCGTGTTTTTCTCCCAGAACCGCGTTGGGATGAACCAACGCCAGTTCCGCCTCTACAAATTCCGCTCCATGGTCGCGGATGCCGAGGAGCGGAAGCTTGAGTTGCAGCATCTGAATGAACGGGATGGTCCGGCATTCAAGATTGAGAATGATCCGAGAACCACGGCGATCGGCCGTTTCATCCGGAAAATGAGCATTGATGAGTTGCCGCAGTTGCTGAATGTCCTCAGTGGGGAAATGAGTTTGGTGGGACCTCGCCCGCCGCTGCCGGAAGAGGTGAAACGATATGAATGGTTGTTCCGGAAGAGACTTTCCGTGAAACCTGGAATCACCTGCATTTGGCAGATCAGTGGACGGAACAGTGTCTCATTCGAAGACTGGATGGAAATGGATCACGAATATATCGAGAACTGGTCCTTGTCGCTGGATTTGAAAATACTTTTGAAAACTGTTCCCGCTGTCTTGTTCGGACGCGGGGCATCTTGAAACCCACAGCGATGTCCGGCAGAAGAAAAAAAATCCTGGCGATTTCGTCGGGAGGCGGCCATTGGGTTCAACTGCTGCGGTTGAGACCGGCGTTTGAAGGATCCGATGTGGTGTACGCCACGGTGCGCGAAGGCTATCGGAAGGATGTCGGCGATGCGAAGTTCCGGCTGATCTCCGATGGCAACCGCTGGAACAAGTTCAAGCTGATGAAGAGCGCGGCCGGCATTTTCCTACTACTGTTGCGCGAGCGTCCGGATATCGTGATTTCGACGGGGGCCGCGCCCGGCTACTTTGGAGTTAGATTTGGAAAGTGGCTTGGTGCCCGCGTGATTTGGGTGGATAGCGTGGCCAATGCCGAAGAGCTTTCCATGTCCGGGAAGAAGGCGGGTGGATTTGTCGATCTGTGGCTCACCCAGTGGCAGCATCTGGCCCGGGAAAACGGGCCTCAATGGATGGGAAGCGTTTTATGATATTGGTTACCGTCGGAACTGACCTGCCATTTGACCGCATGGTCAAAGTCATTGATTCCTGGGCAAGGGAAAATCAAAGACAGGATGTCTTCGCCCAGATCGGGGAGGGCGGATGGAAGCCGGAGTATATCCGCCATGCGGAGTTTCTTCAGCCTGTCGAGTTCAGCGAATATTTCAACTCGTCGAAGATCATCATTTCCCATGCGGGTATGGGGACGATTCTATCCGCGCTCTTCCACGGAAAGCCGATCCTGGTCATGCCGAAGTTGGCGAAACTGGGCGAGCACAGGAACGAACATCAAACCGCAACTGCATTGCGGATGAGGGAATTTGGAAATGTGAACGTGGCTTTTGACGAACAAGAGCTGCGCGATCGCCTGGATCATTTGGATGAGTTGGAACCAAGCCGGAGAATCGGCTCCTTCGCGAGTGACGATCTGGTCGAGGGAATTCGCAATTTCATCCGACAGTAGCCCCAAGGTGAGGAAGAACAGCAGCCCATGAGCCTTTCCATCGTCATCGTAAATTGGAATTCCAAGGACTACCTGCGGAATTGTCTGCAATCGATCCGAAGAACGTGCGACGGGCTTGATCCACAAATCATCGTTGTCGACGGCGGCTCGTTTGACGGCTGTGATAAGATGCTCGCGAAGGAGTTCGCTGAGGTCGAGTTCATCCAGAGCAAGGACAATATCGGATTCGGGCGCTCGAACAATCTCGGGTTCACGCGAGTGGCCGGAGAGATGGTTCTGCTATTAAACCCGGACACGGAGTTGGGTGAGGGTTCGCTTCAAACATTGATCCTGGCACTGGAGCAGGATCTGGATTGCGGAATGGTCGGAGCACGGCTGCTGAATTCGGATGGCAGTTTGCAGGAGTCGAGCATCCATCCGCTTCCCACCCCTTTGAACACGGCGCTGGACTCCGATTGGCTCCGGCGTCGCTGGTGGGCACGCCAAGGCCCCCGGTTTCCCGGGCCTTCGGTTGCGGTGGAAGCGGTTTCAGGGGCCTGTATGTTGATGCGCTCGGAAACCTTCCGTCGGGTGGGGGGATTCAGTCCTCAATACTTCATGTATGCGGAGGACATGGATTTGTGCCTGAAAGTCCACAGGGCGGGATTGAAAATCCTCCATGTAGCCAATGCACAGGTTCTGCACCACGGCGGTGGGAGCTCGCAAACCCAGTTCAGCAAATTCTCGTCCATCATGATCCGGGAAGCGCTGTATGTTTACATGCGCCTGAATCATGGCTTTTTTGCTGCGGCAAGCTACCGTTGCCTGCAAGGGATTTCCGCCACTCTACGCATCGCTCTGCTGGCTCCTCTCTGGATTTTAGGAAGCGGTCAGGCGCGCCAAGCCCGCAAAGTGTCGATTCACAAATGGTGGGTGGTGCTCCGTTGGTGCCTTGGCATGGAGCAGTGGTCCAAGGAGCGCTTTGGCTGCTCCAAGAGCTCGCGAAATGGAATTGCGGAAATGGAAAAGCCAGGTCAGGACACCACCAAACCAAGTATTGTGTAAATCTCTTATCATTAACACATTAAATATTTTAGGTGGCAAAAGCGATTCACCCGTGGATATTTCCGCCCTCTTCGTTTTGCAGTTTCGGGGGAAATGAAAAAAGTATCTGACAACGTCTTTGAAACAAGCGGTTTACGGGTTGTTTTGAAAAAACGTCTTGATTTGGCGGGGTTGTCAGGCATTTTTAAAAATGAAACGTGATTATTTGCTGTTCCTAACAAATTTTTGGATCTCTAGGCCATGAAAACTCTCCAATCCATTCGAATGTTCCTCTTTGTTGTCTGTGTTGGCATGGGCCTGGTACCATCCGCACGCGCGGCTTCATCCGTTTCCCAATATGGGATCACATGGACTTTCTCCACTGACCGGACTGTCGGACAATTCGTCAACGGCGATTGGTGGGTGATCGGCCCGGTCACGATTACGAATATCACGCCAGCCCCGGTGGTCACGGGCTACAGTGTCAACGGCTCCATGATCAATCCGATCCCGGGCCAGGCCCAAGGGTTGTATCACGACACTGGAACCAACAACCCCGCATATATTGCAGCAAAGAACGTGGCCTTGAACCTGCCGGTGACTATCCAACCGGAGAATTCCCTCTATTCCACCATTAACAATCCGAATACGTGGACCACGGGCGACTTGATGGAAAAGACTTGGTTCAAGGAAACCGCCGTACTCACCGTGCTGACGGCGGCGCCTCCTGCTGGAAGCTTCCGCCCTCCATATGCAGGAACCAACAAGACCATCAAATCCAATTGGAACCTTTCCCGAATGAACTATGGCGTACTCCGGAGCCTGGCCGCTCCGAAGGCCGCGAATGTGCCCAACAGGGTATGGCTTGAAACAGCCACCCAGAGACCACTGCTTGAAATGCACTTCAATCATCTCAATTCCCAGTGGAAATCCTCTTGGGCTGAGAACAAGGCGGGCGGTTATCCGCGCCGCACCTATGGACGGGAAATTTCCCACATCAGCAGCGGTGCGGGCCTGTACTTGCAGACCAATGTCAGTAACGCGACGAAGGAGAAGCTCCTTATCAACATGTGCCAGTGGGGAATTGACATTCACGGCTTGATCAATAACGGGATGATGTGGCAGGCCAACGGCGGGCACAACCTGGGTCGCCTCCTCCCGATTTACATAGCGGCGAAGGTCTTGGGAGATGCTGAAATGCTTCTTCAGGCGAGTCCCGCGAAAGGTCCGTTTCAGGAATTTCAAAACCACTATTTCATCCTGCAGTCGGATATCGACAGGCCGCGATCGATTTCATCCGCAGTTCCTTACACCCAGGCGATGCTTGGAATGCCGGAGTGGAGTTCCGACGGACGATTCCAGCAGGAAAGAGCGTCGTCCGATTTCTGGGGTGATCCGGGATATCGCTACATCAACGGCGCTCCGAACTGCGGCGTGATCGCCACCATCGCCCTCATGGGTGGCAGGGCCGAGATGAATCACGAGGCATTCTATCGTTACATTACCGAACGCTACTATCCCCTCAAAAAGGGAGGGGCCGCGCACACGCTTCCCTCGTACGGAGACGATGTCACATTGTTTACCCGTGACATGTGGGACACCTATCTTGCAGGCGGCACGATCCCGCCAGTCGATCCCAGCACTCCGCCTTCCAAGGTAACGGGTTTGAAAGTCGTCAAATAATCATTTGATACTGGCCGCATTTCGATTGGCCATATGGTGCGCTTGGGGCTCCACGCAGTTGGTCTGACGCCGCCGTGGGAGGCCGGATAGACGCTTTGCTTCCTCGTCCGGCTTCCAGCGGCCAATTTGATGGAGGGAACCTGCGCCTAACATCAGGCGCGGACATCTGGATCCAGCTGTTACAATTTCTTTGCATGTCTGAACTCCCCCCGAAAAACACGATCCGCGTCCTTTATAGTTTTCCCCACCGATTGGGGGCGGGACGCATTTGTTGGACAGCGTGGCAACAGGTTCTGGGCTTGGAGCAAGCCGGGGCAAAAGTGACTGCGATGGTCGGCTCAGCCCTGAGAGTGCCTCCCGACTCCGTCAGACTTGAGAGAACCATGGAGTTGGGCCGGCTGCGTGTTCCTTTCAGGCTTTTGGGTCCCAGACGCATGGCGATGCTTCACGACTGGCTCACCGCGCGTTGGCTTAAATCACACGCTCGCGAAATCGATATCGTCCATACATGGCCGCTGGGTGGTCTGCGGACCATCCGGACTGCCAGGAAGCTTCGCATCCCGGTTGTCATGGAGCGACCTAACACGCATACTGGTTTCGCCTATCAGGTGGTTGACGAGGAGTGCGAGCTGATCGATTTCAAATTGCCGGAAGGTTACGAACACAAGTTCGACGCCGTTAACCTCGCCCATGAGCTGACCGAGTATGCGGAGGGCGATTATTTGCTTTGCCCTTCCGAATTCGTGGAAAGGACATTCTTGGATAAAGGTTTCGTGTCCGGCAAGCTGCTGCGGCACCAATACGGCTACGACCAATCCGCGATTTGGCCCGGAGATCAAACGGCTGCTCCCGACAAGGGGCTGGTGATGATTTATGTAGGCCTTTGCACGCCGAGAAAGGGATTGCACTACGCGCTTCAGGCGTGGCTCGACTCGGATGCCAGCAAGAACGGCCGCTTCATCATCTGTGGCGACTTTGTTCCGGGCTACCGCGAAAAACTCGGTGAGCTGCTGAATCATCCAAGCATTGAGGTCCTCGGGCATCGGACTGACATCCCGGAGCTCATGAGGCAATCAGATCTCTTTGTTCTGTCCTCGGTCGAAGAAGGCAGCGCCTTGGTGACCTACGAAGCGCGGGGATCCGGGTGTGTTCTGGTGGTATCCGATGCATCCGGCGCCGTCTGCAACCACTTGGAAAACGCCATGGTTCATGCATCCCGGGATGTCGCGTCCCTCACCGACCATATCAACCGGTTGAACAATGATCGAGAACTGCTGGGCAAGCTCCGCTCCGCTTCGATCCGCGAACTCGATCAACTCACGTGGCGTGCCGCCGGCACCAGGCTCCTTGCGGTTTACCAAGAGGCACTTGATCTAACTAAAATCCGCGCGGGCAGCGCGTTGGAGATTCAGTAAGCAAGTTTTCATGAGCGCATTTCGAAACCTCCGCAAAAAACTTGGCGCGATCAAATGTGTCGTTCTGGACGAATGGCCCTATCGCGGAAAGATGAAGGCGATCCCAGCGGTTCGCGAAGAGTACCGTCCGCTCTTGGCGGGGCTTCCCCCTTTGCCACCATTCCGGGAAAACCGTTTCGAGCTCCACATGCTCTGTGGCCACCGCGATACGGACATGGGAATCTGGGCGAGCTGGAGCATCATGCGCTTTCTCGATGGCCGCGCGCGGCTATATGTTCATTCGGACGGCACATTGACGGATGACGATGCGGATCGTTGGCGGAAAATCATCGGCGAGGTCGTCGTCATCGATCGCAAGGAAAGTGATGCGACTGTCGAGAAGGCTTTGGGCGCGGCGACCACGCATCTCTATCCATGGCGCTGCTCGAACTGGGCGAGTGCCCAGTTGGTTGACATCCATTTCTTCGGTGACGCTCCCACGATGTTGATCCTGGATTCCGATGTCCTCACGTTTTCTAAACCGCAGGAGGTGATCGACGCCTTGAGCGCATCCCCTCCGAGGTTCGCCTGGTGCAAGGATCTCAGGGATGCCTACTCGGCGACTCCGGAAGTCCTTCATGAAATCACTGGAGCGCGAGTTCCTGCTAGATTGTGCGCGGGATTCCTCGTATGCCCGCGGCTCGGAATCGAGGATTTTGTGAAGCTTGATGAGCAGATGCGGAAAATCGACAATGACCCGCGAGTGGATGTCGGACATTTCTGGTCCTGCCAGACATATTATGCGCTCGTCGCCAGCAGATTTCCGGGTTCGGCGCGCTTTTCGGATTCGTATTCCAATACGGACTGTAAAACCAGCAGCCAACAGGTGCTGAGGCATTATGTGGGAATTCCGAAAGTAAGATTCAGGTACTTCACCGAAGGACTTGAAAAAATCACCGGGAGTCTGGGAAAAGGTTCCTGATGGATGACCTGCGGATTTCAAGGATACCAGACTACCGCGTAATCGATGAACTTTCCTGCCATCGTTTTCTTTCTGGCCGTGGCTGCGGCGTTGTGGGCGGTGCCCAGGAGGTTCGCGCCAATACCACTTCTGATAGGATGTTGCTACATGACCATGGGTCAGAGCCTGAACCTCGGGCTGATCAATCTTCCGATCTTTAGAATGCTGTTGATCGTGGGGATGCTCCGGGTCATCGCAAAAAAAGAATTCGCGCCCGGGGGGCGCAACAAGATCGATACCCTAGTAGTGACATGGGGCTGCTGGGTGATGTTCGCAAGTTGCTTTCACCAGTTCATTCCTGGCTCCGGACCGGTTTATACTTCCGGGGTGGTGATGAACGTCACCTTCGTCTATTTCCTGTTCAGAAACTGGATCCGTGACGCGGGGGAAATCGCGGATATCGCAAAAGCCCTCGCCATTTTGTTAGCTCCGGTGGCGATCGAGATGGCCATGGAGCGGGTCACGGGAAGAAACAACTTCTCGGTATTCGGCTATGTTCCCGCGGCCGTCGACATGCGCGAAGGCAAATTCCGGGCGCAGGGGCCCTTCGGGCATTCCATTCTCGCGGGAACCGTGGGTGCCGTGTGTTTTCCGCTGATGGTAGGTATCTGGTCCCGCCACCGCCGCAGCGCGATGATCGGAATGGTCGTGTGCCTGTTCATGATTTTCGCATCGGCTTCCAGCGGTCCGATCATGAGCCTGCTGATCGGGGTGGGTGCGATCGCGCTGTGGTATCAACGCCCGATGGTGAAAGTGATCCGCTGGGCTGTGGTTGCTGTTTATATCGGCGCGGAATTATTCATGAGCCGGCCGGCGTACTATCTCATCTCGAAAATCGACCTAACGGGAGGCAGCACGGGATGGCACCGGTCGCGTTTGATCGAGGTGTTCTTCGAGCACTTCGGCGAGTGGTGGTTTGCCGGAACGGACTTCACGAGACACTGGATCCCTCACGGCGTGCCCATCGGGAACGGAAACCACATCGATATCACGAATTACTACATCTCGTTCGCAGTGCTGGGTGGCCTTCTCTCCATGTTGCTGGTGATCTTCATCCTCTACCGGGGATTCAGCTGGATCGGAAAGATTCTGGCGAATGACGAAAATCTGGAAGAGCAAGACCAGTTCATGGTCTGGTGCTTGGGTGCCGGCCTCATGGCCCATGCCGCGACCAGTATTTCCGTGGCCTATTTCGACCAGTCCATGATATTTTTCTGGCTGAACATTGCCGTCATCAGCTCGCTCTACTCCAGCGTCTCGGTGGATGAATATGAGGAAGAGGTGGCAATGGATTCCGAAATGGATGAAGCCCGTCTCGACCGGCGTTCGCCGCCGGCGCATCATGGCATTTGAAGAAATTGAAAATGGTTTCCGTAATCATCCCAACTTACAATCGAATCGCGACGATTGCCCAAGCCGTTGACAGCGTGCTGGCGCAAACCTATCAGGATGTCGAGATCATCATTGCGGATGACGGCTCGACGGATGGCACCTGTGAGAGTCTCGCGGTCTATGGTGACAGAATCCGGATTGTCAAACAGCCCAACCGCGGACCGTCTGCGGCACGCAATCTCGGAGTGAGTGCGTCAACCGGCGAAATCCTCGCCTTCCTCGATTCGGACGATCTGTGGCTTCCCGAAAAGATCGAGCGCCAGGTGGAGGTTCTTGAGGCCGGCGGAAAGGGCGTACCCTGCTGCATCTGCAACGCCACCTTGGAAAGCGAGCCCGGAAAAACCATGACATCCTTTGATGCCGCGGGGATCAAATGCGACACCGAGTCCGGTTATATTCTCAATCCCTCGCAGCTTCTCGCCACCCGTTTTCTGTTATTCAATCAAGTGGTGGCGGTTCGGCGGGACGTGTTTCTGAAAATCGGCGGATTCAACGAAGATCTCTGGCTGCTGGAAGATCATGACCTCGCGCTGAGGTTGTCCATCCAGGGCAAGTGGGGCTTTATCCGGACTCCCCTCGTCTGCAAATACGAAAGTGTCGGGAACCTCGGAGGAACGGCGAGGAAGGACCACATCGGCCATCTGGAAGCGGTCGTGAATGTGCTGGAAATGTTTTTGCGGGACCAGCCATTGATCAGCACCCCGCTGAGACGAGAGGTGGAGCGCGAGCGGAGCGGGTTGCTTAACGCGATATCCGCGACCAGGCAGGCAGGGAATCCAGCTGGATACGTGGCCTTGGTTGGAAAATCCCGGCTACTGGTTCAGCGGGTCGGACGGGCCGTCCGCAGGAGAACTCCCTCATGGCCGGTGGCTCACACGGAGCCGGTTGATTTCCAATCCGGGAATCCACCGCAGAATCGGAAACCAATTGCCGTTAGTTCCGGGGGCGGGTTTTGAAGGCATCTTGTTTGTTAGGGCGATGCTCTATTGACAATTCCGGTTGGGGCGCACAAATCAGGCCGTGTCCTGCAGCCGTGATCCGGTGAAGAATTTTGATAATAAAATCTAATTATGAATGAGATTACCATTGAAGCAGGACGTGCGGAACGCCAGTACTGGCGGGACCTTTGGCGCTATCGCGAATTGTTTTATTTTCTAGCATGGCGCGACATCCTCGTGCGTTACAAACAGACGGTCATCGGCATCGCGTGGGCGGTGATTCGCCCGTTGTTGACCATGATCGTGTTGACCTTCATTTTCGGAAATCTCGCCAAGATGCCATCCGGCGGGATTCCGTATCCCATTCTGGTATTCTGCGGGATGCTGCCGTGGCAGTTCTTCGCCACCGCGTTTTCCGAGAGTGGAAACAGCTTGGTTTCCAACGCCGGCATGATTTCCAAGGTTTATTTTCCCAGGTTGGTGGTGCCCGTCAGCAGTGTCATCACGAGCTTCGTCGATTTCCTGATCTCGGCTGTTTTGCTGGGTGTGATGATGGTCTATTATCAATATCTTCCCGGAAAGACGATCTTGGCGCTTCCGGTGTTCGTGTTGCTGGCTTTCGCGACCGCATTCGGCTCGGGCCTGTGGATTTCGGCGCTGATGGTTCGTTATCGTGATTTCCGCTACATCGTTCCCTTTGTCGTCCAGTTCGGATTGTATATCTCTCCGGTGGGTTTCTCCAGCAATGTGGTTCCTGACGAATGGCGTTTGCTCTATTCGCTGAACCCGATGGTCGGAGTCATCGACGGATTCCGCTGGGCGCTGTTGGGCGAAAGCAACATCTACTGGCCCGGCTTTTATATCTCGGTGGTCATGGTCATCGGGCTCATCATCTCGGGCATCTGGTATTTCCGCAGGACCGAGCGGACATTCGCCGATGTGATCTGACCGGACCGGCGGGGGGAATCTTTGTTCTTGGTAAAACAGGCCAACGGTTTCAAAATCGAGGCAACAAACAGCCCAAACAATTTGAACGACACGACCTCAAACACGGCAGCCGGAGAAGCGGGACTCAGCAAACAAGGCGACCAGGTTGCGATCATCGGGATGGGTTACGTCGGCTTGCCGCTCGCTCTTCAGTTTGTGAAATCAGGAACCCGGGTTCTCGGAATTGACGTTGATGATTCGAAAGTCGCGCGTCTGAACGACGGCCAAAGCTATATCAAACACATCAGTTCCGCCGACATCGGAGCCGCCCGGGAGGACGGGTGCTTTTCCGCGACGACGGATTTTTCCGAGATCGCCAACGTGACCGCTGCCATCATCTGTGTCCCCACACCGCTGAGCAAGAACCGTGATCCCGACATTTCCTACGTGCTGGACACAGGACGGGCCATGGCACCGCACCTCCGGAAGGGAACCTTGATTGTGCTGGAATCGACGACCTATCCGGGAACCACGGACGAGAACCTGAGACAGGTGCTTGAAGAGGGCTCGGGAATGGTGGCGGGAGTGGATTTTCATCTGGCCTATTCGCCCGAGCGTGAGGATCCGGGTAACCCTGCCAGCAAAGTGGGGGAGGTGCCGAAGCTGGTCGGCGGACTGACGCCGGCATGTCTCGAAAAGGCCCTGGAGGTTTATGGCAAGGCGGTGAAAAACCTGGTTCCGGTGTCATCATGCCGCGTTGCGGAAGCCGCCAAGCTGCTAGAGAATATTTTCAGAAGTGTGAACATCGCCTTGGTGAACGAACTGAAGATCGTTTACGCCGCGATGGGAATCGACATCTGGGAGGTGGTCGCCGCCGCGAAGACGAAGCCCTTCGGCTTCATGCCTTTCTATCCGGGTCCTGGATTGGGCGGGCACTGCATTCCGATCGATCCCTTTTATCTCACTTGGAAAGCGCATGAATTCGAATGTGCCACCCGTTTCATCGAGCTGGCGGGGGAAATCAATACCTCAATGCCCGGTTATGTGGTGGAGCGGATCGCCGAAGCCCTCAACCATGCCAGGAAGCCGCTGAATGGATCCCGGATCCTGGTTCTCGGCCTTGCCTACAAGCCGAACGTGGATGACGAGCGGGAATCACCGAGTTACCGGATCATGGAATTGCTCAAGCGCAAGGGCAGCGAGGTTTCCTATCACGATCCCTATGTGCCGGTCATCGGTTACACGCGGGAACATCCGGAGTGGGCGGGGATCGCATCCGTCGGATGGGATCGCGAGACCATCCAAAGCTATGACCTGGTGGTGATTTCCACGGCCCATGCCTGCGTCAACTACGGCGAACTGGCGGAGTGGGCTTCCTGCATTGTTGATACACGGAACGTGATGTCGGATTTCCAAACGGCCGCTGGCAAGGTCTGGAAGGCCTGACAGTTCAATCCCGGCGGGGCCACCGCGGTGCAGATTTTATTTTAACCTAAGAATTGGGTCATACTAATTGGCATATGAGCGAATCCATTATTTCAGTCGAGAATCTATCGAAACGTTATATCATCGGACGCCAGGCCGAGCAGGGTGATGGCTTGCGCCATGTCCTGGAGCGGGCGGTCCGCGCCCCATTCGGCTGGCTCCGGCCGGGACAAGGGGAAGCCCGCGGGAAAACCGAGGAGTTCTGGGCAGTGAGGGATGTCAGCCTGGAGATCAAGCAAGGTGAGATGATGGGAGTCATCGGTCGCAACGGGGCTGGCAAGTCCACTCTGTTGAAGCTCCTGAGCCGGATCACCGAACCCACCAAGGGCAAGATCAGCCTGCGTGGCCGGGTCGCGAGTCTGTTGGAAGTTGGAACCGGCTTCCACCCCGAGCTGACCGGTCGCGAGAACATCTTCCTCAACGGTGCCATTCTCGGAATGAGCCGGGTGGAGATCAAAAGGAAGTTCGACGAGATCACCGCATTCGCCGAGATCGACAAGTTTCTGGACACCCCGGTGAAGCGCTATAGCAGTGGAATGTATGTGCGTTTGGCTTTCGCCGTCGCGGCTCATTTGGAGCCCGAGATCCTGATCGTTGACGAAGTGCTCGCGGTCGGTGATGCGGAATTCCAACGGAAGTGCCTGGGGAAAATGGAGGATGTTTCCGCCAAGGAGGGCAGGACGGTCATTTTGGTGAGTCACCAGATGACAGCGATCCAGAATTTGTGCACCCGCTGCATCCTCATGGACCGCGGGCAGTTGATCCAGGAGGGCGAAACGGAGGAAGTCGTCAACGCGTACATGTCAAAGGGGGCCGAGTTGGCCAACAGCGGTCTGACAGAGCGCAGGGACAGGGCGGGTGAAGGGAAAGTCCGGGTGACGTCGATCGATCTCCGGGATGAATCCGGGAATGTGATCGTCGAGGCCATTGCGGGAAACAACGTCATTCTCAGCCTTGGTTATTCCGTCAAGGAAGGTGAAACGCTCAATGATTGCATCGTTTGCGTCGAGGTCTGCAAGGATCTCAAAAAGTACTTCGCGCTTTCCTCGGCGCTGGTCGACCGGAAAAAACTCCAGCTTTCCGGCGATGGCCGCATCGATTTCCTGGTGCCGGACTGGCCGCTTTCCGGTGGGCGGTATCACATCAATATTTATGTCGAATCCGACCGAGTGATGCAGGATTTCCTCAATGATGCCTCCGTGATCGAGGTGATCGATGGAGACTACTTCGGAACAGGAAAACTCCACCACGAAGGTTGGCAGGGGATGTCGGTTCTCGTCCGGCATTCCTGGAGCGTGCATCAGTAGCGCTCGAGAAGGCATCTCTCGGCGAGAAAATGTCCGGAAATCACGAGGAGTTCCGGACATTACGTGATCACGTGATATTGGCGCGGCGATTCCATGTTAGCATTTGGGCGATAAGAGATCGGTAGACCTTGTTAGCAGGGTCTTCTGGTTTTTCAATTCCCCCTGATATGAAGCTTTCCTTATGTTTTCCTAAGTTTGTCGCCATTTTACCGGTAGCTGACAACGCACCCATGCGCATCGGAGTTGGAGCTCTGGTCGCTGGTGTAAGGTTCTTAATAACAGGGTGTTACAGCCCTGTATTTTTTTGCCCGGATGTCTTTGCAAGGCATATCGACTTGACTGGCAAGTCCCTATTGGGGCTGAATCATTTGGATTCAGTTCCTCCCCCTTCCCTCGACCGACAGCTCCTGAGGAGCGAATTTTCGGAAGTTATTATGGTTTCTGTTTCTTGATCCTTGAATGGCAAACTTTGCTTATTTTCAAACCGATATCCCCTATCCCCCATTTATCTCCATGAAATCCATGACAAGACTCGTTGGTCTATTAGGCTCGCTCGTACTGGCCAGCCAGACAGTTGCAGTCTGTGAAGCATCCGTTCTGGAGGATGGCAGTTTCGAGCTTGGAACTCCGGCCCACGTCGGGACTTTGGATAATTGGACGGTGTCGGCCCCTCCGGCGACGGGTCCGTTTGGATATCTTGCGGATGGAACCATCAGCGCCGCGCAAGGTCTTCGGCTGGCGGTGTTCAATGGTGGCGGTCGCCTCACCGGCAGTGCCATCTCCAAAACGTTTCCCACGACACCGGCCCAGCAATACATCTTGAATTTTTCGATGGGAGTCTTTGGCGCTGATGGACTGAACGGTCAGTTGCAAGTGACCTTGGAGGGCAATACCACGCTGGCTTCGCAGGCCTTCAATGCGACCGGGAACGGTTCGCTTTCCGTCACTCCATGGCAGGGGAAAGTCCTCGTTTTCACCGCCGACAGTGCGACGACAACGCTCACATTCACCGATATTTCCACATCAGGTGAAGCGGCTGCGGGCGATTTGCTGTTGGACTATGCACGCGTTAATCCCGCGGCAGCCAACACGGCACCCGTCGCCACGAACGATGCCTATTCGGTGAATGTAAACACCCAGCTCGGCGTTTCCGCGCCGGGTGTACTCGTCAATGACACGGACGCGCAGTCCGACCCGTTGACGGCGGCGCTGGATGTCGGCCCGAGCCACGGAATTCTCACTTTGAATTCGGACGGCAGTTTCACCTACATGCCGACGACGAATTACACCGGTCCGGACTCATTCACCTACCATGCCAGCGATGGGATTGTGAGTTCCAACATCGCGACGGTATCGATCACCGTGAATGCTCCGGTCGCGCAACTTCTGGTGAATGGAAGCTTCGAGCTAGGCACTCCGGATGGAAACGGAATTGTCAACGATGTCACCGGATGGACGGAGGGAGGCTCGGGCGGTCGTGTCGGCTATGTGGCGAGTGCCCCCTACACGGCGACGGATCTCTCCCGCGTGATGGTGTTCAATCCCGGCGTCAGTTCCACCGGCGGGAGCATTTCCCAGTCCTTCACCACCACTCCGGGGCAGGCCTATTTGTTGGAATTCGATATGGGCGTGTTGGGATCACTCGGAAACGAGCAGAAGTTCACGGTGAGTGTGGCCGGTAATTCCACGCTGTTGTCCGTAACGGATTCCGCCTTTGGAAGTGGTTCCGGCGTTTCAACCTGGACGTTGGGGAAAAGCCACTATTTCGTGGCCGACAGCACCTCGACCACCCTTTCCTTCACCGATGTTTCCACACAGATCGCCAGTGTGGACCTTCTTCTGGACCATGTCCGGGTGAGCTCCAGTTCGGCCCGTGTCTTAACCGTGGATTCCGCTCCAGTCACCGGTGCCAGCGTGACCGTCAGTCCTGAGGATGGCAGTGGCAAAAGCGATGGAGTGGCCAAATTCACACGTGGCTACAGCAACGGGGCCGTCGTAACCCTGACCGCTCCCGCCACTTCCGGTAGCAATCCTTTCCTCAAATGGACCCGGAACGGGGCCGATTTCGCAGCCACTGCCGGGACCAGCGTGACCATGGATGCGAACTACCTCCTGACTGCGGTCTACGCGGCGGGCAATGCGGCACCCGTGGCGGTGAATGACAGTTATGCCGCTGTTGAGAATGTCCCTCTCGTGGTGGCAGCGGCCGGTGTCTTGTCCAATGACACGGATGCCGACCTTGATCCGCTCACCGCGATCCTCGTGTCCGGCCCGTCGCACGGGGTTTTCAATTTGAATAGCAATGGCGGTTTCAGCTATACCCCCACATCGGGATATGTCGGTCCGGATTCGTTCACCTACAAGGCGAACGATGGGGACTCGGATTCCAATGTGGCGACGGTATCCATCAATGTGATGGCAGCTACGGCGAACTTGGTTGCCAATGGCAGTTTCGAAACGGGAAGCCCGGCCCATGTCGGGACCTTGGACGATTGGACGGTTTCGGCTCCGCCGGCGACAGGACCGTTTGGTTATCTCGCGGACGCCACCATCGAGGCGACGGATGCCGACCGGTTGGCGGTGTTCAATGGCGGTGGCCGCGCTTTCGGTGCCAGCATTTCACAAACGTTCTCAACAGTGCCGGGACAGGTTTATCGGTTGAGCTACGACGTCGGCATCGCCGGTACTGCCCTGCAGCAACAAAGGCTTCGCGCGGAGGTAAATGGAGAAACGCACGATGAAGATGTGACGGCCGCCGGACCCTCATCGGTGTGGGTGGCGAAAACCTACACTTTCACGGCGACCCTGGCCACCACCACGCTGACTTTCACCGACATGTCCGGCTCGCTAGAATCGGGTTTAGCGACGGGTTGTGACTTGTTGCTTGATGACGTGCGGTTGGCCATCGAGCCGGGAAATGCCTATCCGGTTGCGGTGAATGACTCGTACTCCACGGACAAGAATATCACCCTCAATGTGGTGGCTCCCGGTGTCCTGGCCAACGATACGGACTTCGAGTCGGATCCGCTTACTGCTATTCTGGTCGCAGCTCCTTCGCATGGCAGCGTGACACTCGAAACGGATGGCAGCTTCAGCTATATCCCGACGACAGGTTACGTCGGTTCTGACAGCTTTACCTACAAGGTTAACGATACCCATTCGGATTCGAATGTGGCGACCGTGTCCATCACGGTGACAGCCCCGATCATCAACTTGGTGGCCAACGGCAGTTTCGAACAGGGATCTCCCGCCAATTTTGGTTCGCTCGACAGTTGGAACGTGGTCGAATCAGAAGCCAGCGCTGCTGTCGGCTATGTCGATGACGGAACCTACACCGCCGTAGACCCCGTGCGTTTGGCCCTTTTCAACCGGGGTGGGAGGATGTTCGGAAGCACGATTTCCCAGACACTGGTGACGATCCCCGGTCAGGCCTATCAGTTGGATTTCTACGTGGGCGTCGTCGGTGTGGCGGGTCGCAAGCAAAGTCTCCAAATGACCGTCAATGGAACAGCTCTGTTGCTTTCACCCGCTCCCGATATTCTGACAGCGGGTCCGGGAGCGGCCATCTGGCATCCTCGCAGCTACACGTTTGTCGCGGACAGCGCAGCTACTGTGCTTACCTTCCTGGACAACTCCGGAAGCCCTGCGGTGGGCGATGCCAGCAGCAGCGACCTCCTTCTTGACCACGTCCGGGTGATTGAGATCAACAATGCCCGCACCCTGACCGTGACGTCGTCTCCAGTCTCCGCTCAGGCGGTGACGGTCTCGCCAGCGGACCTTGCCGGAAACTCCAGCGGAACGACCTCGTTTTCCCGCACCTATTCAAACGGTGCCAACGTGACACTCACCGCAACAGCGGCGGTCGGCGCCAACGTGTTCCAGAAATGGCAGAAAAACGGATCCGACGTCACCACGAATCTAACGACGAATGTTCTGATGGAAGCAAATCACACGATGAATGCCGTCTACATCGTCGACAATTCCCCGAGGGCCTATGCGGATTCCTATTCGACGGTGGAGGAAACGGAATTGACCGTGGCCGCTCCCGGAGTCCTTTCTAACGACGAAGAGCCCGACTCCCTTCCGATCACCGCTGTGCTGGATTCGACCACTTCCAATGGCACGCTGGATTTTGAAACGGATGGCGGTTTCAGTTATGTCCCGAATTTGAACTTCAGCGGACCGGACACCTTCACCTATCATGCCACCAACGGCACGCTCGATTCGGCGGTAGTTACCGTGACGATCAACGCAACCCCGGTCAATGACGCGCCTTCCGCACAGCCGCTGTCAGTTGAGACAGACGAGGATGTAGCCGTTCTGACCACTCTGGCCGGCACGGATCCGGACAACGATCCTCTGGCCTTCGTGGTGGTGGATGCTCCGGAAAATGGAGTGCTTTCGGGAACGAATCAGAATCTAACCTATACTCCGAATCCCCATACACATGGGATCGACACCTTCACGTTCACTGTAAACGACGGTTCCGGTCCCTCGGCGCCAGCGACGGTTTCAATCAACGTGATCCCGGTCCCGGATCCTCCGGTGGCCATCGCCCAGTCACTTTCCATGACGGGCGGCACCTCGATCCCGGTGATCCTCGCAGGAACCGATCCGGATGACGACGAACTGGAACTCGTTGTGTTGACCCAACCCGCGCATGGCGTGCTCTCCGGAACATTGCCGAATTTGGTTTATACGCCTGTCGCCAACTATGTGGGTTCCGACAGCTTCACCTTCAAGGCGAACGATGGCACCACGGACTCGGCCACGGCCACCATTTCGATCACCATCACGAATGTGATCCGCAACGGCAGTTTCGAAAATGGGACCGGCGTTCCTGATTTCTGGACCGTCAGTGGGAATTATGAGTGGGCGACTTCGGATACCGTTCCTCCGCTCAAGCGCACGGCGACCGATGGCAGCAAATTGATCGCTTTCAACGCGGGAGGGCTGGTGCCGAATGCGGTGTTTTCACAGACCTTCGCGACGACACCAGGCAGGCCTTATATTTTGACTTTTGATCGGGGTGTCCAGGCTTTCAACACTTTTGAGCAGCGGTTGGGCGTGTCGGTGGTGGGCAACACCACCCTGATCTCTCAAACCGAGTCGGTCTACGGGGCTAACAACAACGGGTTCACCGTGTGGATGCCGAGAACCTATCCTTATTTTGTGGCTAACAGCGCGACGACGACCTTGACCTTCCGTGACCTCTCGCCCGCGACGGGCGGATTGGATCTTCTGTTGGATAATGTGAAAGTGACTCCACAGGTCAGCCATGCTCTAACGGTGAATTCCTCGCCTGATGCGGGTGTCAGCGTGACGGTCGGAACCGCGGACGTCTCCGGCAACACCAACGGGGTGACGGGATTCAATCGTATTTATTTCGGCGGAGCCTCGGTAAGTCTGTCGGTTCCTGCGGCAATCGGAGCCACCAACTTCGAGAAGTGGCAGAAGAATGGGGTCGATTTCAGCGTCACTCCGGCCATCAATGTCACGATGGATGCGGCTCACACAATGACCGCGTTCTACATTCCAAATCTGCCTCCGGTCGCCCTAGCCGACAGTTACACAACCAATGAGGATACCCAACTGGTAGTCCCGGTTTTGACAGGCATTCTGGCGAACGATTCGGATCCCGAACTCAAGCCCATCACCGCGGTCTTGGAGACGACGACAAGCCATGGATTACTGGTCTTGAATGCGAATGGTAGCTTTAGCTACACGCCTAATCTGAATTATGTTGGTCAGGATTCATTTACCTATCATGCCAGCGACAGTGTAGTGAATTCGACAGTGACAACGGTCTCGCTGACGGTCACGGCGGTCAATGACGCGCCGGTGGCGGTGGCCGATGCCGGCACGACGGCGGAAGACACACTGCTGACGGTGGCCGCTCCCGGCGTGCTGTCGAACGACACCGACATCGAAGGCGGCACGCTGACAGTCGCGGTGGTGACAGGCCCGGCGCACGGGACCCTGACGCTCAACGCCAACGGCGGCTACGACTACGATCCGGCGGACAACTACA
>JAZKEY010000019.1:0-19333 GCA_040386755.1 Verrucomicrobiota bacterium
GAACAAAGTTAAGTTCAGGCCAAACAAGGGAAGGTTCAGCCTGAACAAGGGAAGGAACGGAACCCATCAGGGAGTGGCGGCGCGGGCAAAGTCTTCGGGTAAGTCCGGTTTTGGGGAGGAATCACCAGCCGTCTCCGGTCTCGATCTTGTCATACCAGCGGGAGCGCCGGTCGTCCTCCGCATCTCTCCAGGCGCGGGTCTTGTAGCTGGGCTTGCCTCCGGGCTGGGGTGTCGGCCACCAATGCGGCCGGGCCTGCTTGGCGCGCCGCGGCGGGATTTGGCTGGGGTGGGGGAGCGGGCCGTCCCAGCGGAGGAGGCAAGGCAGCGGCTTCGACCGCCAGACCACCAGCAGGCGTTGTGCGAGTTGCGGCGGTTCCCCGGGAAACCAGACTTCCAACTCCCAGGGACGCTTCCCTGCCGGATCGCCCGGCAGCCGGTTGGTCTCGGAAGCCGTGATGAAGAAATAGTGGCCGGTCTGCGGAAACAGCAGTTCGATGGCATCGCAACCGCAGGGCAACTTGCCACGACTGATCACCAGCAGGCCGCGCATCCGGAGTTTCGCCCGGTCCTGCCAGGTGGGCGGCGTGAGGAGCTGGAGGACGCCGCGGAAATTGAGCAGATAGGGGATCCCGGCAGCGGCCCAGCCGGTCCTGCCATAGTCCGTCGCCGTGAGGATGAGGTCACGGTGACTCACCGCCGGCGGCGGAAACTTGGGCGGCATTCCCGGCCGGGGCACCGGATTTGCCCCCTCGGATTCCTCCTCTGCGTTCCTTTGCGACCTTTGTGCCTTTGCGGTTAAAAACCCTTCGCTTGGCTCCTGCGGCATCCCCGGATTTGGGCTAGCGTTCATTCGATCCGCACCCACACGTCCGAGACGCCGCCCGGGGCCCATTCGCTCGGCAGGGTCATTTTCTCAAATTCATGCACCGGCAGATCCGGCCGGAACGTCGCCTCGTCATAGGGATTGCGCGTGTACTCGCCGATCTCCAGCGGCTGGAACCGCTGGATCCCGGTGGCCGTGAACCAGCGGAAGACAAAGCACGCCTCCACCCCGCCGCCGATCGGGCAGTTGCTCAGCCCGTAAGAAGATTCCGTCGCCGTCATGATGCGTTCATGTGAACACTTCATGACCTGTTCGTCAAATCCAAACTACCGCCCTCTTCACGGACCGCGAATCCAGTGCCTGCGTTAGCAGGCTGAGACAAATGGCGAAGCCCTCACCGGCTGGCCCATAGGCAATCCAGTGCCTGCGTTAGCAGGCTGAGACAAATGGCGAAGCCCTCACCGGCTGGCCCTCAGGCAATCCAGTGCCTGCACTAGCAGGCTTAAAAAAATGGCGAAGCCCTCACCGGTTGGCCCATCGGCAAATTCATTTCGCCAGACAACCGGGACCGCAAAATTCATTTCGCGCGGATCCCGCTGATCACCACGCAAGATCCCATCTTACCCATTCCTCGCTTACACCGGGACACAAAAATACCCGCCCCGGATCTCTCCAAGGCGGGCGGTGAGGGGCGGGGTTTGGACTAACGGATGATCAGGTTGTCCAGAGTCACTTTTCCTGCGGTGGCGAACTTCTCTTCCGTGTAGGCAAAGAGGACCACTTTGAATTTGCCGGTGGCCGGCGTCATGCCCCAGTCGCCACGGCGCTGTGCGGACGCGCTGTTCGCCGGTGAAAAGTTCGCAAGCTTCTCCCATGCGGCCTTGGTTGAGTTGCGATACCAGAACGTGATGAGTTTGGTTTTCGCGCTGAAGGTCGCCCGCAGGGAGGCCTTGGTTCCCGAGACCGGCTCGTCGATGTCCCGGGCGAGGTCGTCGTCATCATCGGTGATGAAGACGCCGGTCACCTTGGAGGCGTTTTCACCCACCCGATCGAGTTCGATGGAAACCCCGTCCGTGCGATCGGCGGCGTTTTCGATCCGCAGGCCCACCCCGATGCTGCCTCCGGGCACTGACAGGTTGGCCACGTCAACGATCACTTCCCAGTTTTCGCCATACTTGAGCTGGGGCCGCTTGAGTGTGAGAAAGGTGAATTCTTCGTCCTTCGGCGTGGTAGGAACGGTGAAGGAAAGCTTGCCCTTGGAGATGGCGAGTTTGCCACTTCCCTCTGACTGCAAGCTCCAACGGGCGGGTTTGAGTGTGGAAGAGAACTTCTCCGAAAAAGCGGTGACCGCTTGGGCGCTGTTTGCGCACAGAAAGGTGAGGCAGAGGAGGAGGGTTTTGGACGGGGGCAGGTACATCAGGTGGGTCGATTTGGTGGTTAGGGGATTGGGGTCATGCCCCGCGATGGGGCAATGGTGCAGCGTATTTTGGCTATCAGTGCCAAACAAGAACCCTTTTCCATTGTGGCAAAATGCAACGTCTCTAGCAGTGCAAGGCGGTTTCCACCAAGTCAATGGGGGAGGCGGAGGCGGTGGGAATGATGAATGAATGGAAGGTCCGAATAAATTTGCCTATGGGCCAGCCGGTCAGGGCTTCGCCATTTGTTTGAGCCTGCTAGTGCAGGCACTGGATTGCCTGAGGGCCAGCCGGGGTGGCTTCGCTGTTTAGATGAGCCTGCTAGCGCAGGCACTGGATTGCCTATGGGCCAGCCGGTGAGGGCTTCGCCATTTGTCTGAGCCTGCTAACGCAGGCACTGGATTCGCGGTCCGTGCAGAGGCAAACTGTGCAAGGTGCCGCAATTCCAGGCGGGAGATCAACACCACGAAGGGGTTTGGGGAGTGGAGCGATGTGGCCGGACCATCCGGCCATTTCAAAATCCCTCTCTACCGCTGCGGATGTTGTGACGGGTACCAGCAGGGGTTTGTCCAATCGCGCACTCTCCTTCGGGTTTGGGAAACCGTTTTAACCGTGCGGGAATTCCTGGACGCGGTGGGTGAACGACCGCCGGGTGGCTTGCCGCCCCAATGATGAACGGCTGCAATCGATACGAAGAAGCTGAGAAAAAGCGAGCCAAGCGCTACCGGCACCCAGGCGGCAAAAGGATCGAGCGATCTAGGAAACACCCATTCGCCACGATGAAAGACCGCATCGATTTTAACGGTTTTTGCCACACTCTAACCCTTCGTCCACGGCTCCGGGCATTTCAACCGGGGACGCTGCAGATAGGGGAAATCCCTATGAATTTCAGGTTGATGCGGTGCCATCATCGGCTCAAGTCATTCGGCAATGATTGATTACGAAGAAGCGGTGGCCCGGCAAAAGCAGTTGATCGCGTTTGGCCTCCGGCTGACCGCACTGGGGAAATCCGAGGATGTCTGTTTCAAGTCCAGGTTTTCGGATCGCAGCTACAAGGTGATCGCGGTGGATGTCATTGAGGGGACTCTCCGGGTGGAACTGCAAACGATCGGCCCGGTGGGGTTGACGATGGAGTCCATCACTCCGGAAACGTTTTTCCGCCCCGCGTGCGAGGATCCCCGGATCGTTCCGCCATGGCTCGGAGGCGAATCCGTTCTCTGTTAATCCCTGCGCCGCAACGCCCGGTTAGGGGCCCCAGTGCCTGCACTAGCAGGCTCATCTAAACAGCGAAGCCACCCCGGCTGGTCCTCAGGCGAAATTCATTTCGCGCGTTTCAACAACTGGGAGCGCAAAATTCATTTCGCGCGAAATCTTCCTGATCATCCCCGAGCCACCGGGGATTCCCCGGCAGGCGTCTCACAGATTCTCCAAATCGAACCGCTTGAGCTCCTCCATCGCCTCCGCGATCGCGCGGACCCGCAAGGTTCCCTCTTCGAAGATCGCCTCCCGCTCGAAGGGTTTCACCTCCGCCAGCCGCAGATCCCGCGTGGCGAAATACAGCTCAAGCTCCTGCATCGCCGTCGCCACCCGCGCGGCCAATTCATCCCATTGGGTTTCGTTTTTCATCATTGCCGGGGAACCTCAACCCACCCCGCCACGGAATCAAGCCTCCGCTGACCTGTGCTTCTTGTTACGCTTGGTAGGCTTCTCCGGAATCGTGCGCTTTTCTCCTTCCCGTCCCGCTAGCGGGTGTTAGCGTCCGGCACTCGGGAAATTCTTCCGATCTCATGCTCTCTCAATGGATCACGCCACTCACAATAAAATCGTCTCCTTCATCTGGTCCATTGCGGACGACTGCCTCCGCGACGTTTTCGTCCGCGGGAAATACCGCGATGTCATTCTCCCGATGTTCGTCCTCCGCCGAATCGACTGCCTGCTGGAGGACACCAAGGAAGCCGTGCTGGCCGAGGTGAAGTTCCAGAAGACCGAGGCAAAAATGGCAATCCTCGATCCTGACGGCCTCCGCGAGGCCTCCGGCCAGGTCTTTTACAACACCTCCAAGTTTACCCTCAAGAGCCTGCTCGGAAATCCCTCCCAGCTTCAGGCGAATTTCAACCACTACCTCGACGGCTTCTCCGACAATGTACGCGAGATCATCGCCAAGTTCGATCTCCGCAACCAGATCCGGAAAATGGGCGAGGCGGACGCCCTCCACGGCGTCATCGAGAAATTCGTCGCTCCGGACATCAATCTCTCCCACCACGATGCCATCGGCCCGGACGGCCGCAAGCTCCCCGGCTTGACCAATCTCGGCATGGGCTACGTCTTCGAGGAACTCATCCGCAAGTTCAACGAGGAGAACAACGAGGAGGCCGGCGAGCACTTCACCCCGCGCGAAGTCATCCAGCTCATGATCCACCTGCTGTTCGAGCCGGTGAAGAAGAAGCTCCCGCCCGTCATCACCATTTACGATCCCGCCTGCGGTTCCGGCGGGATGCTCACCGAGGCACAGGACTTCATCATCGATCCCGAGGGCTCCATCCGCTCCAAGGCCGCTATCTACCTCTACGGCAAGGAGGTCAACCCCGAGACCTACGCCATTTGCAAGTCCGACATGATGATCAAGGGCAACAACCCCGAGAACATCCGCTACGGCTCCACCCTCGCCACCGACGAGTTCTCCGGCACCCGCTTCGACTTCATGCTGTCGAATCCGCCCTACGGCAAGAGCTGGAAGACCGACCAAGGCCAGATCCTTGAGAAAAACGGCGCGAACACCTCCATCATCGATCCCCGATTCGAGGTGAAACTGCCCGATGCCTCCGGCGAAATCCAGACTGTCTCTGCCGCGCCCGCCGTGGATGACGGCCAGCTCCTCTTCCTCATGGAAATGGTGAGCAAGATGAAACGCCTCAAGGATTCCCCGGCCGGCTCGCGCATCGCCACCGTCCACAATGGATCCGCCCTCTTCACCGGGAATGCCGGCGGCGGAGCCAGCAACATCCGCCAATACCTCATCGAGAACGACCTGCTCGAAGCCATCATCCAGCTTCCGAACAACATCTTCTACAACACCGGGATCACCACCTACATCTGGCTGCTCTCCAACAAGAAGGCCAAGGGCCGCGAGGGCAAGGTCCAGCTCATCGATGCCTCCCAGCTTTACGAAAAGCTTAGGAAAAACCTTGGAGCGAAAAACTGCGCCTTCACCGGCGACCACATCGCCCAAATCACCCGTGCCTACCTCGACCTGCTCGATACCGGCAAGCAGTCCGTCGATGGCCTGAAGTCACAAGTCTTCGACAACAAGGAATTCGGCTACTGGAAAGTCACCGTCGAGCGCCCGCTGCGGAAGTCCGCCCAATTCTCCGAGGAGCGCATCGCCCCGCTCCGCTTCGACAAAGCCCTCGCCACCGAAATGGAGTGGATCTTCTCCCAATGGGGCGAGGACGTTTACAAGAAGGACTTCCTCGCGGGGAAAAAAGATAAGATCCAGCGCTGGCTCGATTCCGAACAAATCGAACTTACCGGCGCGAACCTGAAAAAACTCCTCGATCCCAAGCTCTGGCTGGCCCGCCGCGAACTGTTGGAAATCGCCGGGAAACTCCACCAGCAGCTCGGCGAGGAAACATGGAATGACTTCAGCCTCTTCACCGAGGACGTCCGAGCCGCGCTCAAGAAACTCAAACTCAAGCCCGGCGCACCCCAGCTCAAGTCCATCCTCGACGCCGTCTCCTGGCGCGATCCCGAGGCCGCGCCCATCGTTGCCAAGGAACTCTATCTGGAAATCGACACCGAGGAACAACGCCTCGCCGCCCGCACCTGGTATCCCGTCGTCGAGGACGGCAGCGCCACGATTTACGAGCCGGACAGCGAACTCCGCGATACCGAAAACATCCCGCTTACCTGCTCAGGCGGCATCGAGGCCTATTTCCACAAGGAAGTCCTGCCCCACGTCCCGGACGCCTGGATCGACGACAGCAAAACCGTCATCGGCTACGAAATCTCCTTCAACAAATACTTCTACGTCCACCAGCCGCTCCGCGACCTCGCCGAAGTCGTTAAGGAAATCCGCGACCTCGAAACCGAGACCGAAGGCCTCCTCGAACAAATCCTCAGCTTCTCGGCCTGAATGAGCGCTCTTCCAAAATACGAGCGCTACAAGGACTCCGGCATCGAATGGGCCGACACGATCCCTTCGCATTGGGATGTGAAGCCCGGCCGCGTCACACTATCGTTGAATAAGGAGAAGAACGCCGGGAACATCGAGGAAACGGTTCTTTCTCTCAGCTACGGGCGGCTTGTCATTAAACCGCCAGAAAAGATGACCGGCCTAGTGCCGGAATCCCTTGAGGGCTACCAGATCATCAACCCCGGCGATATCATTATCCGTCCGACCGATCTGCAGAACGACTGGACAAGCCTTCGCGTCGGCCTCGCGAAAGATCGGGGAATCATTACCTCGGCTTATTTAGGGCTGAAACATGATGATAAAATCTCGTCCGAGTATCTCTACTATCTCCTCCACAGCTACGATCTTCTCAAGGTCTACTACGGCATGGGAACCGGGCTCCGGCAGAACCTTTCCTGGGATGATTTCAAATACCTTCCTCTCACGCTCCCGCCCAAACCCGAACAAGACCGCATCGTCGCCTTCCTCGATCAAAAAACGGCGGAGATCGACGCCTTGATTGCCAAAAAGCAGCGCCAGATCGAACTCCTCGACGAGCAAAAAGCCATCCTCATCAACCGCTCAGTCACCCAAGGCCTCAACCCCAACTCCAAACTCAAACCCTCCGGCATCGAATGGATCGGCGAAATTCCTGAGCACTGGAGTATCACAAGGTTCAAGTTCTGTGCTACTTCGCTAGAGCAAGGCTGGTCGCCCCAATGTGAAAACAGACATGCTGAAGCTGGTTCTTGGGGCGTTGTGAAAGTGGGTTGTGTGAATGGAGGCGTTTTCAAGCCGGAGGAGCACAAGGCCCTTCCACCCGCGTTGAAAGCAGACATTCGTTTTTTAGTTACTAAAGGCGACTTCCTTGTTAGTCGTGCAAACTCAAGAGAGCTGGTTGGCAGCGCAGCTATCGCCACCGACTCTGTTTGGCGCTTGATGCTTTGCGATAAGGTTTATCGGTGCAGGATCAGTAATCAGAAGTTTGTGCCGGATTTAGTCGTTAGCTTGTTTGGGATCAAGTCGTCTAGGATTCAACTTGAGATTGGAGCCAACGGAGCGAGCGATTCCATGCAGAATATATCCCAAGACATTGTCAAAAACCTATGGTTGCCGTTACCGCCACTTTCGGAGCAAGTCGAAATCGTGGCTTATATTCGAGATCTATCGACGCAAAAACTTCGGGTTAAGTTGAAAGTGGAATCACAAATCAAATCCCTCAAATCCCTCCGCAGCACCCTCATCGCCCACGCCGTCACTGGCAGAATCAAAGTTTAGCTCAATCGCATTACCTACATGGAAGCATCACCCGTACATATCATCCAATATTTCAACGGCACCAAGCAAGGTGTCATCCCTTTGTTTCAGCGTCCTTATTCCTGGGAGCAGAGAGACTGGGAAACGCTCTGGTTGGATCTGATGGCGCAGTATGAGGAAGAAGGGCGCGGATCTCATTTCATGGGGGCAGTCGTGAGCGTGCCGGTGAATTCCGTCCCTGTCGGGGTCACCAAGCATCTGGTCATCGATGGACAGCAACGCCTCACTACCCTGTCCCTGTTATTGGCTGCAATCCGGGAAGCCTGTTTCTCCAGCGGCGACACGTTGACTGCCGGAATCATCGAAGATTTTTTGATCAACAGACATTACAGCAGTCCCGACGACCTCAAGATCGTCCCCACACAGGTGGACCGCGACGCCTACAACGCCCTGGTCTATCGCAAGAATACGGCAAGCTTCGAAGAATGCCGGATTCTACAAGCCTATCGTTTCTTCCTGAGAAAACTTGGTGGCAAAGACGATGACGATCAGCCCATTGCCGCTGCTCAGGTGCTGCAGGCGATCCAACAATCGTTGCAGGTCGTAATGATCAATCTCAGTACGACGGACGATCCCTATTTGATCTTCGAGAGTCTCAACCACAAGGGGAAGCCGCTCAGCCAATCGGACCTCGTCAGAAACTACGTGTTGATGCGCTTCCAGCACTCGACATCGGTAGGGGGTGAGCAAGAGACGGTCTATCAGGAGCTTTGGCGTCCGATGGAAGATGCGCTGAAGGAAAATATGAGCGAGTTCCTGCGCCACTACGGCATGCGCAAGGGGACGAATGTCCGCAAGGGTGATATTTACACCGCCTCCAAGAGCGAGTTCGAGAAGCTGAAAGACGCCGCCGACGTGCGCACCCGCTTGGGCGAGATGAAGATTGCAGCATTGAGTTACGAAAAATTCCTCAAGCCTGATCTGGAAGCCAATCCGAGAATCAGCCGTCGCCTTGGGGCCCTACAAGAATTGGACTCAACTGTGTTCTACCCATTACTGCTTCGGCTCTACCGCTCTTGGCAAAACGACGAGCTGTCTAGCGACGGCCTAGTGGATTCCCTCGACGCTCTAGAGTCATTTTACGTAAGGCGCATGACTTGCGGTGTGCCCACAAACGCCTTGAACAAGATCGCCATGGAGATTTGCACCCATCTCCCCGAGACCTCAATCGATACCTGGTTGCGCGATAAGTTGGGCCAAGGCTCCGGCGGACGGCGTTGGCCACAAGATGACGAGTTCCAAGATGCGTTGGTCGTCCAGTCGATCTATACACGCCGCCGTCTCGCTCGGTACATGCTCATCGCCTTGGAAGAGGCTTATGAACACAAGGAGCCGATCGATACAACGACAGCAACCATCGAACACATCATGCCGCAAACGCTAAACGCAACGTGGAAGAGCGATCTTGGTCCAGAGTTTTCGGATATCCACGAGCGCTGGCTGGATACCCTGGGTAATCTGACGCTCACCGGATACAATTCCGAACTTGGCAATGATCCGTTCGACGTAAAGAAGACGAAGCTGGCGAACACGCATTTCGAGATGACCAAACCCGTCCTAGAAAACGAGAAGTGGGGGGCGGACGAAATAAAGTCCCGGGCCGCAAGCCTTGCGTCAAAAGCAGTGATGAGGTGGAAGCGCTAAAATCCCTGTCGGGGAAGGACAAATATGAGAGTGCAGGACTTTGAAAAATCCTTATGATTCAAACCGATGTTGATCCGTAACCTCAAAGTTTCCCGTCTCCTTTCCTTCGGACCCGAGGGGATTGATCTGCCGATGCGTCCGCTGAACGTACTGATCGGTGCGAACGGCTGCGGTAAGAGCAATTTCGTGGAAGTATTGAATCTCCTGCGATATGCGCCTGTCCGATTCGACTCGCCGATCATGACGGGAGGGGGAATCAAGGAGTGGCTCTGGAAAGGAGGAGAAAGAAATGGCCACGACTATGCCGAAATTGAGGTTGTTCTAAACGATTCTCTGAAAGTGGACACTTCCGGATTCTTTCATAACATTGCTTTTGGCACCTCCGGAGATCAGGTCTTGATAGAGCACGAATCTATTCTTCATGCTAAAATATCCGACCCGGTGCTAACTTCGGCAATTTTTTACGAGTATCGGGACGGGCATGTGATGTTGCAGGATAACCAGTTGCCAAAGAGCAAACCACTCTTAAGGGAAATCCACGCTTCTAAGCTTGATTTTCGTGTTTCGATTCTTTCGCAAATGAGAGATCCGGATCGCTATCGGGTTTTTGACTACCTGCAACGCCGCTACAACGGAATTCAAATCTACCGCGAGTGGACGTTTGGCCCGGGCTCTACCATGCGCTCTTCCCAGTTGCCGGATGCTCCGTCGGGAGAAGTAGGCCGTGCAGGAAAGAACATTGTGTCGGTGATTGCATCGATGAAGCTCAAGGAGCGGAATCGGTTAGTTGAGGAGCTTGCGTGCCTTTACGAAGAGATTGAGGATGTGCAGGCAAAGCCTGCTGGGGGAGGAGCTTTGCGATTGTTTATCGAAGAAAAAGGCGGGAGGGAAATATCGGCGGAACGTCTTTCAGACGGGACGCTCCGTTATCTTTTCCTTCTGGCCATTTTGTTGCAGCCCGAGCCACCGCCGATGATTGTAATCGAAGAGCCTGAGCTCGGCCTTCATCCCGATGTGATTCCCAAGCTGGCGGCACTGCTAATCGAGGCTTCAGCGCGGTCACAGATCGTGGTTACCACGCACTCCCGGATGCTGATTGATGCGCTGGATGATGATCCAGAAAGCGTCGTCGTTTGCGAGAAGCATAACGGGCAATCCACTTTTGAGCGCTTGGATGGCGAGCGGATGAAGGTGTGGCTGGAAAAATACTCGCTGGGAGAACTGTGGAGCAAAGGGGAGATCGGGGGAAACCGCTGGTGAAAATCAAACTCTATATTGAAGGCGGCGGAGACTCAGCGCTTCAAGACACTTTGTTTCGTGAGGGTTGGCAGACGTTTTTTCAGAAAGCCGGTTTGGCGGGACGAATGCCGAAGACCTTTCGCGGTGGTGGAAGAAACGCCACTTTCGATGCCTATCAAACTGCAGTGCGCACGAAGCGACCGGACGAACTCCCGCTTCTGTTGGTGGATAGTGAGGACTTGGTTTCAGAGGGAACAGCGGAATGGGCTCATCTGACGGAGCGGGACGGTTGGGTGCGTCCGCCGAATGTCGGGGATAATGATGCTTTCCTGATGATCTGCTGCATGGAGACTTGGTTTCTCGCGGACCGGGAGGCATTGAAGCGGTTCTTCCACGATTGCTGGCGGGACAATGCCGTGCCGCAATGGCCGAATCTGGAAGCAGTGCCCAAAGCCAGTATCCTGCAAGCACTGGCCCAAGCAACGGCAGCGTGTGGTAAGAGAGCCTATTCCAAGGGCAAGTTGTCTTTCGATATTCTAAAGGTGATCGATCCGGCCATCGTCGAGGCGAAGTGCCCCGGCGCGAAGCGGCTGCTGGAGCGGATGCGCAACAACTGACTCCATGGTTACCAACACCCAAGAGAACTCCCTCCGCAGCACTCGGATCGCCCACACGGTCAGCGGAAAGATTGCGATTTTTTCCATAAACTTCTAAAAACCGCCATGCGCATCGATCAACTGACCCTGAAGAACTTCCGAGGCATCCGCGAAGGAAGCTTCGAATTTCCCCGAGCGCCGGAAAGGCGGGAAGGCGGCAATGGCTCGTTCAATCTCCTCGTTGGCCCGAATGGTGCGGGCAAGTCATCGATTCTTGAAGGCTTGGCTGTGGCTGCGAGTGGACTTTTCCTGAGCATGCGGGGGACCGACGTCCGGCATATCCGCCATGAGGATGCTCATGTACTGATTAAACGAATCGAAGGTAAGGCGCTGAGGGCCCCGCAGTATCCGGCGCTGGTGACGGCGTCCGGGAAAATCGATGGCAAACCGCTGGAGTGGACCCGCAGTCTCGATACCGAAGACGGCCGCACCAACAAACGTGAAGCCAAGCAGATGTCGAAGGTTTCCCGCATGATGGGAAAGCGCGCCCTCGAAGGCTGGGAAGAACCATTGCCGCTAGTGTCCTACTACAGCGCGGACCGGCTTTGGAATGAACCGAGAGACATGGTGAACAAGCGGAAAAGGTCTTTGAGAAACCTAGCTGTCCACGAAATGAACTCCGTCCCCAAGACTGAAGTGGAGATGGCCCGCGAGCAGTTCAGCGTGCGGATCGGCGGTTACAGCAACAGCGTGAACGGCCGCTGCAGTCCGCGCGATCTCCAGCGATGGCTGGGGTTTGAGGATTACAAAGCTTACAAACAAAAAAAGGAGTCCATCCATTCGTCCATCGTTCGCTCGGCGATCCGCGATTGCCTTCCAGGAATGGGCGAGGTGTGCTACGATGGCGAACTTGGACTGTTGTTCCTCAATGAGCTCAACTGGATCGAATTCCGTCACCTGAGCGAAGGCCAGCGGAACATGGCAGCCCTCGTGGGAGACATCGCGTGGAAAGCCGCCCAGCTCAATCCACATCTTGGAGAACGGGCGCTGAAGGAAACACCGGGAGTCGTGTTCATCGATGAACTTGACATGCACCTGCATCCCGAATGGCAGCGGATGATCGTCAGGAAGCTTCAGGAGATTTTCCCGGAATTGCAGTTCATCTGTGCGACGCATTCACCTCAGATTGTAGGCGAAGTCCCAGCCTTGGAAGTGAGGCTTCTTGAGGAAGGGGATGATCATGCCGCGCCTCGTGCAATGGGCATTGACTCAAATCGGATTCTTGAGGAAGTGATGGATGGCAGTTCTCGACGTGAGGAGGATCAAAAGACGATCAACGATCTCGCAATCGCGCTTGATCGGGAGGATTTTGATCGGGCCAAGGTTCTCCTTGTTGAGCTGAAATCGACCCTTGGGGAGAATGATCCTGAGGTGACTCGTGCCCAGACCCTCTTGTCCTTCCTCGTTGAAACCAAATGAGGACGATCACGAAGCTCTCGGAGCCACCAAGCCTTGCCGAACTACGTTCCAAGCCCGGTGCTGTTTTTGACGAACGGGGCCTCGCCTTCGCGTCGCCGGTGGAAGGTGGCAATCCAATGCTTTCAAGTGTTGCCAAACAAGAGCTTCGCGAGCGGCTCTGGGAAGAGCAGCGTGGACTTTGCTGCTACTGCTGCAATGGGATCATTGCCTCCGAGAGTGGCATGCGCATCGAACATTGGAAGCCGCTCAGTAAATACCCTCAACACCAGTTGGACTATTGGAATCTGATGGCCGCCTGTCCGGGCAATGAAGGACAGCCGGGGCAGGAGCACTGTGACGTATGCAAAGGAAACGAGGAACTGAGCAAGAACCCATCAAATCCGCATGATAGGATTGATGAAATTGTTCGCTACCTCGGTAATGGTGAAGTTCGTTCTTCGCATGCAGCCTTCGACTCCGAGCTTGGAGAGAATCCGTGGGCTGTGAAAACGAACTATGATCGTGTTTTGAATCTGAACATCGCATTTCTTCGGAACAACCGGATTGGAGCCATGGATGCGCTACAGGCCGGTTTCAAAAAGAGAGGAAACCTGGAGCGTGATACGTTGGAACGCCTTTTGTGGAAGCGGCGCGGCGGCGAGGGAGGCACCTTGGAGCCGTTTTCCCCTGTAGCGGTCTGGTGGTTGAAGAAGAGACTGCAACGCGACTAACATCATGCCTTCCAACACCAAAGAGAACGCCCTCGAAGCCTGCATCGAACGCCACCTCACCGGCGGAACGAGTGGCGCGACCTCCGATAATGGCAAACTCCAGGAAGATCCAGCCGTCTATCAAACCGGCAAGGGTGCGGGCTATCTGCGCGGCAAGTCCACGGATTTCAACTCCGAGTTCGCCATCGATGAGGCGAAATTCTGGCAGTTTCTTGAATCCACCCAAGCGGCGGAACTGGCGAAGCTCCACTATAAGCCGGATTGGAAACGGCAGATTCTCGAACGTCTGCACCGGAAATTGAAGAAGGACGGCATCCTCGCCGTGTTGAAGAAGGGGCTGGATGTGGATAACGCCCATTTCACGCTTCTATATCGACTGCCCTATAACGATCTCAACCCGGACGTCACCACCAAGTTCGAGTCCAACATCTTCTCTGTCACCCGGCAGGTGTATTTCTCCAGCGTCGATCAGAAGTCGGTGGACATGGTAGTTTTCCTCAACGGTCTGCCGCTTGCCACGCTGGAACTAAAGAACCCGTGGACGGGTCAAAACGTCAACCAAGCGAAAAAGCAATACCGCGACGACCGCGACCCGAAGGAGACCTTGTTCCAGTTCAAACGCTGCCTCGTCCACTTCGCCGTCGATCCCGACGAGGTGTGGATGACGACCAAGCTCGATGGCAAGAGCACCTATTTCCTGCCCTTCAACAAGGGCCTGCCGGATGGCCAAGGCAAAGGCAATCCGGTCAATCCGAACGGCCACAAGAGCGCCTACCTCTGGCAGGAGATCCTCACCCGCCACAGCCTCAGCAACATCATCGAGCACTACGCCAAGCTCACGGTGGAGAAGGACAAGGCGGGCAAGTCCAAGGAAACGCTCTATTTCCCGCGCTATCAGCAGCTCCAGGTGGTGCGCCTGCTCCTGGCCGATGTGCAGGCGAAGGGCCTTGGCAAGCGCTACCTCATCCAGCACTCCGCCGGATCCGGGAAATCCCACTCCATCACCTGGCTCGGCTATCAGCTCGTGGAACTCTACGACAAGACCGGGCAGGAGAACCTTTTCGACTCCGTCATCGTCGTCACCGACCGCCGCGTGCTCGACCGCCAGATCGACAAGAACATCCGGCAGTTCGCCGAGGTGAAGAACATCCTCGCCCACGCCAACAGCGCCGCCGAACTCCGCAGCCATTTGGAAGCAGGCAAGAAGCTGATCACCACCACGATCCAGAAGTTCCCCTTCATCGTCGATGGCATCGCCGACATGAGCAGCAAGAAATTCGGTGTGATCATCGACGAAGCCCATTCTTCGCAAAGCGGTAGCGCTGCCGATTCCACCACCGCCGTGCTCGGCTCCACCGACGAGGAGGAACCGGAAGACTATCAGGAAAAGATCCTGCAAGCGATGGAGCGCCGCAAGCTGGGCAACAACGCCTCCTACTTCGCCTTCACCGCCACGCCCAAAAAAGCCACACTCGAAAAGTTCGGCACCCGCAATGCCGACGGTGGTTTCGATCCCTTCCACCTCTATTCGATGAAGCAGGCCATCGAGGAAGACTTCATCCTCGACGTGCTCGCCAACTACACGACCTACAAGAGCTACTACGAGGTCCAGAAATCCATCGAGGACAATCCGGAGTTCGACACGGTCAAAGCGCAGAAGAAGCTCCGCGCCTACGTCGAGAGCCACGCGCAAACCATCGGTACCAAGGCCGCGCTGATGGCCGATCATTTCCTCAGCCAGGTCGTCGCCACCAAGAAACTGCGAGGCCAGGCACGCGGTATGGTCATCACCCGCAACATCGAGAGCGCCATCCGCTACTTCTTCGCCATCCGCGACGAACTCAAGAAGGCGAACGCACCGTTTCAAGCCATCGTCGCGTTTTCCGGCAAGAAGATGGTAGATGGCATCGAATACACGGAAGAATCCCTCAATGGTTTCCCGTCCAAGGACATCCCGGACAAACTCGCCGGTAACATCAAAGCCGGGGAAGCGAACTACCGCTTGCTCGTTGTCGCCAACAAATACCTCACCGGCTTCGACGAGCCGCTGCTGCACACGATGTATGTGGACAAACGCCTGCAAGGCGTGCTCGCCGTGCAAGCCCTGTCCCGACTGAACCGCTGCAACGCGAAAATGCAGAAGCAGGACACCTTCATCCTCGATTTCTACAACACCGCCGCCGAGATCAAAGCTGCCTTCGACGACTTCTACACTGCCACCTCACTCACTGAGCCGACGGATATCAACGTCCTCCACGATCTCAAGGACGCCCTCGACGATACCGAACACTACAGCGACGAGGACATTGAGAAGTTCAATGAACTTTTCTTTAACGGCGAGGATGCCGAGCTACTTCACCCGATCATCGACGAAACCGTCGCGCGATTCGATATGATCGAAGAGGAAGACGACAAGATCGACTTCAAGATTAAGGCCAAGCAGTTCGTGAAGCTTTACGGCCAGCTCGCATGCATCATGCCGTTTGCAAAGCCAGAGTGGGAGAAGCTCCACTGGTTTCTCAAATTCTTGATCCCGAAGCTCAAGGTGAAGATCAAGGAGAAGGAGCAACTCGATGAGCTGTTGGAGAGTGTGGATCTCTCGACCTACGGGCTTGAACGTGTGCGTCTCAATCAGCACATTGAACTGAATGCCGAGCAAACCGATCTTGAACCGGAAAACCCGAACGTCCGAGGCCATCACGATCCGCCGCCAGAAGAATCACCGCTGGATGAGATCATCCGCCATTTCAACGAACGCTGGTTTTCCGCATGGGAAGCTACGCCGGAAGAGCAGCGTGTGAAGTTGATCAAGATCATGGAACACGTGAAGGAAAGCGCCGCTTACAAGGCGCAAGTGGTGAATAATCCTGATGAGCAGAATCGGGACATCGCGCTCCGGAGCTTAATCTCCCAAGCCGTGAACAAAGAGAGGAAAAAGGACCTCGATCTCTACAAGGTTTACGCTGCAGATCCTGATTTCAAAAAAGCCTTTGAGGAGGCTATCATGCGCGCACTGGAACTTCAGGCTAAGAATCCACCGGCATGAAAAGAGAGATTTGGCTGAAGCAGGCGGAGGCTTTGGCGGATGATTTGACGGGGGGGGGAGTGCCGAGTCAGCAGAATGCGGAGTGAGCGATAGCGAACTCCTGAAGAAGCGAAGCCCAACCGGCATGGCCGAAGGCAAAGCAGTGAGCAGACCGACCGGACCTTCTGGCTCTTTCCATCAACTCTCAACCATCGACTCTCAACTTTGGAGAAGAACTGCGACTGGAAGTCACAGCCACTTTGGGAAGAATTGACGAATGACGGTTGTTGATTTTGGATCTTTTGAAGTGACCGGGTTCTGTTTCTTTCTATCAACTCACAACCATTGACTCTCAACTTTGGAGAAGAACTGCGACTGGAAGTCACAGCCACTTTGGGAAGAATTGACGAATGACGGTAGTTGATTTTGGATTTTTGAAGTGACCGGGTTCTGTTTCTTTCTATCAACTCTCAACCATTGACTCTCAACTTTGGAAAGGAACTGCGACTGGAACTCACAGCCACTTTGAAGAGGAGGCGATTGCGCGGGCGCAGAAGCCGGCGGAGGCGCTGGCGGATGATGGGTCCGCCAAAGAATGAGGGGCAGCCCCTTGACCTTGCCCCAGCACGTGGTTGAGTCATGCCATGAGACTGACGGGATTGCTCTTGATCGCGATGGGGGCGGTAGCCATTGCACCGGCGGCCCGCTGTCAGATACGGGAACAAGAGGTGGTGGGCCGGATCAAAGGCGATTCCCGCCCGTTCACGGTGGTGTCCACGGTGATGTCCGCGGACCGGAAGGAACTCACGGTCACGCTGCGGAGTGAGCGCGGGATTTTCGGTTTCCAGTTCGGTCCACTGGGTGCCGGGATCCGGGTGGTCAGGTTCGTGATGGAGAAGGAGCAGCGGTGCGAAGGCTTCTCGTTCTCACCGCTAACAGGAAGGCCCGTGGAGTTCGTCGGAATGAAGGGATTCAAGGCACACCCGCGGGGCGGCGATCTATCCATTGAAATGACCGGAGCCGCATTGGATATTCTGAAGACCGGTGGCCGGATCCAGTTTGTGAACGCGTATCGGTGAACTGATGAAAAGGGAATAGGCGATCGAAGTGAAGAGGTAGAGTCGCCTTCGGCGGGAGAAAGTGTCAGCGACGGTCGCAGACCGCCGCTACAGGGGCGGAGGCATTGGCGGATGGCCGCGGGCGGACATGAGAAAGAGTGGGGTGGTGGAAATTCCGGGAGGGAGTGACCTGCCGACGACCCATTTCTCCTCTTTGAATCCAAGCTTGCTCCGTTCCCCGCACCTGCAAGCCTGCGAAATGAAAACAACGGACGCCCCGTGGGAATTGGACGAGGTCATCTCGACGCCGGAGCTGGAACAACGGCAGGCGCGTGTGGCGGATCCAGGGACGGAAGCCCGGGTGACGGGTGAACTGATGCGGGAGCTGGCGAAGGCACCGGAGGACTTTTTCCCGAGGCTGGTGCAGGCGGTTCTTGACCATACTAATGCGGAGTCCTCTGGCATCAGCTTGCTGGATGAGGCAGAGAAGAAATTTGTGTGGCCAGCGGTGGTGGGAGGGCTGAAAGCTTTCATCGGAGCGGGGACGCCGTCGGATTTCGGACCGTGCGGGACCGTGTTGGAACGCAACGCGCCGATGCTCTTCTCCCATCCCGAAAGGCATTTCACCTATCTGAAACCCATCACCCCCGCGCTGGAGGAGGTGCTGCTGGTCCCTTTCCATGTGAACGGCAAGGCGGTGGGCACCCTCTGGGCGGTGATCCACGATCCGGCCCGGCAGTTCGATCGTGAGGACCGCCGGTTCTTGGAAAGCCTGAGCCACTTCGCCGCCACGGCCTATCGGGTGTTGACGCAAACCGGAGTCCTCCAGTCGATCCTCGACAACCTGCCGCAACATCCCACACCGAGACCTTGCTGAGCTGGCGAGCGGATGTTCGAGATCGTCCTCGAACCGCGTGGAAATGATACCGGTGCTCAAGGGGCACCGTGATGAATCGCCTATCTACCCGGCTTTGGGCTTTGCGACCTCGAATCCGACGCTTGGGAGTGATCAGAATCACGCGGAGCAAGATGGACAGGAGTGATTCGCGACGTGCCCGAAGGGGGCCGCCGGGGGCGGGATCAAAAGAGGAGGAATTGACGAATGACGGTTGTTGATTTTGGATTTTTGAAGTGACCGGGTTCTGTTTCTTTCTATCAACTCTCAACCATTGACTCTCAACTTTGGAGAAGAACTGCGACTGGAAGTCACAGCCACATTGCGGTGGCGGATCTCGCCGGCACTGTGGGAATCGTGCAATTTACCCATTTTCAATAACTTGGAAATTTCTTGCAAGTCGAAAGCCATCGTCTATCTGCAGCGATGTTAAATTCCCCCCGTTCGCTGGCGATGTGCCTGGTGTTATTGGGTATGTGCCTCTCCCAAAGGGCTCATGCCGCCAACTTAAAGGTCTCAAACCTCAATGACTCGGGTTCCGGGAGTTTGCGCGCGCAAGTCGCAGCTGCGGCTCCTGGCGATACCGTCGACTTCACAGTGACCGGTACGATTACGCTCAGCAGCGGTGAAATTGCCATTGCCAAGAATCTGACGATCAGCGGCTCTCCGGGCACCCCGGGCATCACGGTATCGGGCAATGGCGCCAGCCGGGTTTTCAATATCGGTGGAGGATCCGTATCCTTATCCCGACTGACACTTAGCGGCGGCAATGGCGGCGGTACCGGCGGCGCGATTTACAACAGCGGGGCGCTGACGCTGTCGTACAGCACCATTTCCGGCAGTAGCGCCACCAACGGGGCTGGCATTTACAACGCGGGATCGGCCACGATTGATAGCTGCACGTTTTCTGGAAACAGCGGTGGCAACGGCGGCGCTCTCTACAATACCATCAATGCCAGTC
>JAZKEY010000020.1:0-204399 GCA_040386755.1 Verrucomicrobiota bacterium
GCCCTGGCGGGCGGTGGCTTTGAGGCGGAGGGCGTTGAGGGCGATGAAGCCGGTGGCGTCATCCTGGTTGTAGGCTTCTTCCTGGCCGCCTTCCATGGTGGCGACGGCTTCGGAATACATGCTGAAGGGCGAGCGGCGGCCAGCTTGCATGACGTTGCCTTTGTAGAGCTTCATGCGGACTTCGCCGGTGACCGTTTTTTGCGTCTCGGTGACGAGGGCCTGGATGGCAACGCGCTCGGGGGCGAACCAGAAGCCGTTATAAACTAACTGGGCGTATTTCGGGATGAGGCTGTCGCGGATGTGCATGGACTCGCGATCGACGACGAGGGTTTCCAAGTCGCGGTGGGCGGCGAGGAGGATGGTGCCGCCGGGGGTTTCGTAGATGCCACGGGATTTCATGCCGACAAAGCGGTTTTCAACGATATCGACGCGGCCGATGCCGTTGCGGCCGCCGAGGAGGTTGAGGACGCGCATGACGCCGTAGGGTGTTAGGAGGGCGTAGCCGTCTTGTTGTCCGACGGTTTTGACGTCGCCGAGTTCGCAGAGGAGGGCGTCAAGGTTGTCGTGCTTGAGGCCGATGGCGTTGCCTTTTTCAAAGAGGATCTCGATGTACTCGGCCTTGTCGGGAGCGTCTTCGGGGGAGACGGAGAGGACATACATGTCGGTATCGGCCGGGGTGGTGGCGTCATACCACGGGTCTTCCATGGCTCCGGCTTCGAAGGAGATGTGGAGGAGGTTGCGATCCATGCTGTAAGGCTTTTTCATGGAAGCTTTGATCGGGATGTTGTTGGCCTCGGCGTAGGCGATCATTTCGGCACGGCCGGGGAATTCCTTGCGAAACTCGGCATCGCGCCACGGGGCGATGCACTTGACGTTGGGCGCGAGGGCGGCGGCGGAGAGCTCGAAGCGGACTTGGTCGTTGCCTTTTCCAGTAGCTCCGTGGGCGATGGCGTCGGCCCCTTCGGCGAGAGCGACGTCCATCATGGCCTTGGTGATGCAGGGGCGGGCGATGGAGGTGCCGAGGAGGTAGCGGCCTTCGTAAATGGCACCGGCCTGGATCATGGGGTAGATGTAATTGGCGGCGAAGTCTTCCTTGAGGTCGCCGATGTAGCACTTGGAGGCGCCGGTGCTGAGGGCCTTGGCTTCGAGGCCGTCGAGCTCGTCGCCTTGGCCGACGTCGGCGCAGTAGGCGATGATTTCGGCACTGTACTTTGCCTTGAGCCAGAGAAGGAGGACGGAGGTATCAAGACCACCGGAGTAGGCGACGACGATTTTCATGAGGGCGGGAGGCAAGCATGAAGGGGCCGGAAGGTAAAAGCTGAAATGCGGAGAATGTGAGCGGAGATGCTTGGCGGCGGGATCCGGTGCGGGCGAGACTGCGGGCGGATGGGATGCTGTGAACACTGCGGGACGGAATTTTCGCCGAAGGCAGGGGCGTTGCGGTTTTGCTGCAAGGGCTGCGAGTTCGTGGCGGATTTGATTTCGGAGAACGGGTTCGGGCAGTTTTATGATTTGAAACAAGGGCTGGCGGTGGCTCCGGTGCGGAGCCGGCCGTTCGAGGAGCATGATTTTTCCTGGCTGGCGGCGAAGGTGACGGAGGCGGAGGAGAAAGCGACGTCGACCGGTAACGGGGCGCGGCTGGATCTGGCGCTGGAGGGAATTTCCTGCGTGGGCTGCGTGTGGCTGGTGGAGAAATTGTTCGCGCGGCATCCGGGAAACGTTAGAGCGGCGGCGAATCCGTCGAGCGGGCGGCTGCATCTGGAATGGATGCCGGGCAAATGCGAGTTGGAGCCGTTTTTACGGGAGCTGTGCCAGTTCGGTTACGTGGCGGCTCCGGCGGGGACGGCGGGTGGGGATTTCGAGCGGCGGAGGCTGGCGGCCCGGCTCGGGTTGTGCGGGGCCTTCGCGCTGAACACGATGGGATTCTCGCTGCCGGTCTATCTGGGAATGCCGGCGGATTTCGAGTTTGCGGGGTTGTTCAAACTGATCGCGTTTCTATCAGCGACGCTGTCGATGCTGGTGGGCGGCGGGTATTTCATGGACCGGGCGTGGCGGGCGCTGGGGGCGGGATCGCTGCACATCGACCTGCCGATCGCGCTGGGGCTGATGTCGGCGTATGTGGGATCGATCACGGGATGGGCACTGGGGAAGGAGCAGCTGTTATATTTCGATTTCGTGTCGATCTTCGTGTGCCTGATGTTAGGCGGTCGGTATTTGCAGACCTCGGCGGTGGAGCGGAACCGTCGCCGACTGGTGCGCCGGCAACCGGTGCCGGAAGCGGTGCCACGAGCGGATGGAGAGGGCGCACCGGTGGGGCGGGCGGAAATTTCACCGGGGTTGAAATTCCTGCTAGGACCGGGTCAGGCGCTGCCGGTGAGCGGGGTGCTGGCGGCGGGCGAGGCGGATTTCTCGCTGGAATGGATCCACGGCGAGGCGGATCCGGTGAGGTATTCGGCGGGATCACGACTGCCGGCGGGGGCGATTTTACTGAGCCGGACACCGGCGGCGGTGGAGGCAAGCGAACGCTGGGAGGACTCACTGATGGCGAAGCTAACGGCAGCGGCGGGAGCGGAGCGCGGTTCACCGGGATTGGACAAACTGTTGCGGGTTTATCTCAGCATCGTGCTGGTGATGGGAGTGGCCGCGCTGGCGTTATGGGGCATGCGGGGCGACTGGCTAACAGGAGCGCAGGCGATGATCTCGGTGTTCGTGGTGTCATGCCCTTGCGCGCTGGGGGTGGCGATTCCGCTGGCGGATGATCTGGCGGCGTCGGCGATGGAGCGGCTCGGGGTTTTCACGCGGACGGCGAGTTTGTGGCCAAGGCTGAGGAAAGTGCGGCGGGTGATTTTCGACAAGACGGGAACGCTGACGCTGGAGCGGCCGGTGTTGGAAAATCCGCAAACCGTGGAGAAGTTAGACGATGAGGCGGCACTCGCGTTGGCGAGGATGACACACGGCTCGCTGCACCCGATCGCGAGGTCGCTGCTTGAGGCGCTGGGAACGCGCGGGCAAAAACTGCTGGCGGGCGGAGGGGAATTCGAAACGCGGGAATTTCCCGGACTGGGAGTTTCGCTAAAATCGGCGGACGGTGATTGGTCACTGGGCAAGACGGGTTGGTTAGGAAGCGGTTTGGTGGGAGAGGCAGCGGGAAGTGAGTTAAGGAAAGACGGCGGACTCGTCGCGGCATTCCATTTCAGCGAATCACTGCGGCCAGGCGCGGTGGCAATGTTGCGTCGCTTGGAGGAAAAAGGTCTGTCGCTACATCTGCTATCCGGCGATCACCCGGCAAAGGTAGCGAAAATGGCCGCAGCACTGGGACTGCCGGAAGGCCAGGCGCACGGCGGCCTCTCGCCGGATAAGAAGGCGGATGCGGTGAAACAACTCGACCGCCAGGACACCCTCTATCTGGGAGACGGAGCGAACGACTCGCTGGCGTTCGACGCGGCCTTCGTGACGGGCACGCCGGTGGTGGACCGGAGTCTGCTGGAGTCGAAAGCGGACTTCTACACACTCGGCTCGGGGCTGGAGTTTCTTCCCCGCCTGCTCGCGACTGCGGTGGCGCGGGCGAACGCGGTGCGGGCGGCTTTCGGCTTCGCATTGATTTACAACGCCACCACCGTGGCATTCTCCATGGCTGGAAAAATGAGTCCGCTGCTCGCTGCGGTGTTGATGCCGTTGAGCTCGATCGTCTCCATCGTGATCGTCGCCACCCTGTCCCGCGAATCGGGGCGGAACAGAGGTTGAACTTCCGAAAATTTCTCTCTACGGTGGGGTTGATCCCGAAACCGAGCCAATGTCCGAACATCCGCATCCCCATCAGGAATTCGAAACCGCATTGCTTCACCGGCTCGCAGCCTCGGAACGTTTCAACATCTATCAGGAGGCCTTCCGGACCGCCACCGGGCTGCCGTTGCGATTGGTTTCCTCGGATCCCGGCGGCTGGTGCCTTGATGACCAGCGGATCAACCGCAGCCCGTTCTGCGAGGCGCTGAATCTCTGCAAAAGCGCCTGTGGAGCCTGTCTGGAAACCAACCGCCGCCTGATGGAAGAAGCTGAAGTCAGCGGGCCGACAACCTGCCATTGTTTTGCCGGCCTGTGTGCGACCGCAGTCCCGGTCAAGATGGGAGCCTCGGTCATCGGCTACTTGAAAACCGGACAGGTTTTCAGCCAGACCCCGACGGAGAAACAATTCGACGGCATCCTCGGCGTGATCGGCCGGAAAACCCTCGATCAAGGTTCACTCGACGTTCTCAAAGCGGCCTACCTGCAAACCCGTTTCGTGGAGCCGCAGCGGTATCAAAGCATGGTCATCCTACTGGAAAATTTCGCCGAGCAGCTCAGCGGCCACGCCGATTCACTGGCCATCATCGAGGAGGGCAGCGAGCCCGCCGCCATCGCCAAAGCCCGCAAGTATATCCATGCGAATCTCGACCAGCCATTGCCGCTCGGCCAAGTCGCCCGCCAGGCAGGACTCAGCGAATCCCATTTTTGCCGCCTTTTCAAAGATTCCTGCGGTCTGACGCTGACGGATTACGTCAACCGTTGCCGCATCGACTGGGCGAAACGCGAACTGCTCAAGCCCGAAGCGCGCATCTCAGAAATCGCATTTCTCATTGGCTACCAGTCACTTTCGCAATTCAACCGGAGTTTCGCCCGGATTGTCGGCGTGTCCCCCACCGTGTACCGCAAGGACCAACTCGAACGCGCTGCTTCATGATCAACGGTTTTCGTGGTTGCGGGCTCCCACAATATTTCGCACCCTGAGGCACGCCGACATCATGGAAGAACGTTACGAAATCCGCGGAAAAATCGGCCAAGGCGGCCTCGGTGCGGTCTATAAGGGTTATGACACGCGGATGAATCGCGAAGTCGCGATCAAGCGCATCTCCGTCACCAGCGATGACCCGGAGCTGCAGGAGGAATCCACCCGCCAGTTGATCAAGGAAGCGGGTGCGCTCGCCTCGCTCCAGCACCCGCACATCGTCACGGTTTACGACGTGGGATCCGACGAGGACGGACCTTACGTGGTGATGGAGCTGATCAACGGCAAGACGCTCGACGAGCTGATCGAGCGGGCCCCGCTGACGTGGCCGGATTTTCGGGAACTCGCGATCCAGACGCAGGAAGCACTCATTGCGGCGCAGGAACTGGATTTGATCCACAGCGACATCAAGCCGTCAAACTTGATGCTGACCTGGCTGCCGTCGGGAAAATTCCAGATGAAAATCGTCGATTTCGGACTGGCGACGTTGACGCAATCCCAGTCGAAAGAAGAACTTGAGGAGTTGGAAGCGGTCTTCGGCTCGATCTTTTTCATGGCCCCAGAGCAGTTCGAGCGGGTGCCGATCGATGCGCGGACGGATATTTATGCCATGGGCTGCGTTTACTATCAGGCGCTGACCGGCACCTACCCGTTCCGGGGAGAAACCGGCAACGAGGTGATGACGTCGCACCTCCACCACACGGTCGTTCCAATCCAGGATATCCGCCAAGGCATTCCGAAATGGGCCTGCGACTGGATCATGTGGATGATCAACCGGATGCCGGAAGATCGCCCGGCGTCGGCTCGCGAGGCGCTTCAGGTTTTCCTTCAGAACGACAAGAATCCGACGCCGACGATGAGCTTGGGGAGAGCCGCTCCGGTGGTGCCGGCCGGTCCGCGGCCCCGGATGGGTGGCTCCGGCGGGCCCACGCCGACGCGTCCGATTCTCGATCCGAGAATGGCTCCGCCCGGATACGTGCCACCGGCACCGGAGCCCGAACCCGCTGCGGTTCCCGATCCGCCGCTGACGACGACCGCCCCGCAACCGCTGCTACCGCCGGAAGGATCGAAACCAAGTATCCACACCGGTCCGCACATGATCCCGGACCCGACGCCCACCGTGGCAGCGACCGTCCCGTTGAATCAAACCGGCCGCTTGATGCCGACGAAGAGCACGATCTCGATGGTCCAGACCCGCAAGTCTTCAGTCAGCGGGATCAAGATCGCCATCGCCGCAGCGCTCGGAGTTCTGCTGGTGCTTCTGGGATTCCTGCTCTATCAGCGCATCCAGGCCAGCAAGGGCAGCACCCGGATCACCGATATTCTGGTCCTGGCGGTGAAACCGGAGACCACGGAAATCCCGATGACCGGCCCGGAGCTCGGCCAAGTCATCGAACAAGCCAACAACGCCGACACCGATGCCAAGCGGGAGGCCGCGATGACTGCCCTCGCCCTCGCCAAATCCACCGACAACTCGGATTTCGACGCGACCCTGACGGAATACGCCACCAAGACGGTCCAGATCCTTCCGGAAGACCGGGCGGCGCTGATCCGCAAGGTCCTTGGAAAACGCATGCAAAGTTCGATGGCCACGCCGTTGTTGGATTTCGCCAGATCCACCAAGGACTTCGGTTCCGCCGCCGCCGCCATCGAGGTGATCCGCCCGGTCGTCGGGAATGTGGAGTTCGAAATATTCCTCAACATGGTGCTTTTCGAGAAGAATCCGGACGTCCTGCTGGCAGCCGAAGAGACGGCGTCGTCCATCGTCAAACGCAGCGGCAACCGGGGCGCGTTGATGCCCTTGATCGAAAAAGCCATCGCCGAAACAACGGATCCGAAAACGCTCGAGGCCTTGGAGCGGATCAAAGCCGGCAGATAAATCCGCCAGCGTTCGTTAGAAGGCGCCTGTCAGGGTGTGTAAACCACAACCGGCCCCACGCCGACTCCCTGCACCCGCCGGAGTTTTTCCACGGACTTGATCAGCGCGGCGGCGGCCGATTTGGCTTCATCCATCGTATTGAGCCGGGAAAAACTGATGCGCAGGCTGCTCTTCGCCCGCTCCTCCGGGATGCCCATCGCGAGCTGGACGTGCGATGGCTTCTGCTTCCCGGTCATGCAGGCGGATCCCGCGGAACACGCGATGCCTGCCTCATCCAGCAGGATCAGCAGTCCCGCCGCGTCGCATTGGTCGAAGGAAAGGTGGCTGGTGTTAGGAAGGCGGTGGGCAGGATCGCCATTGGCGGTGACGCCGGAGACTCCGGTTAGAACTGCGGATTCGAAGGCATCACGCATCTCGGCCACAGGGTTGTCCATGTTCCGCATCATCCATTCCGCGGCCGCTCCCATGCCGACGATGCCCGCGGTGTTTTCCGTGCCGCTGCGGCGTCCGGCTTCCTGCCCGCCACCCTGGAGAAAGGGAGTGAACCGCAGCCCGTCGCGCACGAACAACGCGCCGACTCCCCTCGGACCATGAAACTTATGGGCTGATAGAGAAAGCATATCCACTCCGGGCTCACGGACGTTGATGGGGACTTTTCCGGCAGCCTGGACCGCATCCGTGTGCACCGGCACGCCACGCTCGCGGGCCAGAGAGGCGATCTCGCGCAAAGGCTGGATGACGCCGGTTTCGTTGTTAGCCGCCATGATGGAAACAAACGCGGCCCCCTCCAGGGACCGGGCTAACACGTCCAGATCGATGCGTCCGCCGGAGGTCACCGGAGCTTTTACCACGCCTCTCGTCAGGCTCTCGGCGTAGCGGAGCACCGCGCTGTGTTCGATGGCGGAAATCACGGCATTCCCCTGCCCCGCCAGCGTGTCGAGCGAGTGCAGGGCGGTGTTCACGCTTTCCGTTCCGCCGCCGGTGAAAACGATTTCCCCCGGATCCGCGCCGATCCATTCCGCCACTTGGCCACGTGCGTGATCGATGGCCTTGCGCGCCAGTTTTGCTCCGGCGTACGCTCCCGAGGGATTTGAAAAGCCATCCCGCAGCCATGGCAACATAGCCTCCAGCACATCAGGCAGGAGCGGCGTGGTCGCGTTGGCATCGAGATAGATCACGCCCGCAGCATCCGTCCGCGCGTCACTGAGATCAACCCGGAAAACTCAAAGCATCGCCGCCCGGCGGAGCTCCGCGATCAGCGTGTTGGCCCAGCGCATCAGGGCATCGCCCCACGTCGCGGCGAATCGCAGCCACTCCAGTCCGAACTCGCGGACGCTTTCCAACGGCGAGTGGCCCGCCACGCAGAGCAGGCCGACAAGGACTAACAAATTCGCCAGATAGATGATCACCAGCGAGAGGAAGGTGCCGTTCTCCTTCAGGTCCGGTTGGTCGCGCGGGATCATCCATAGCGTCCAGATCATGTGAAACGTCCAGGTGACGCCCATCACGGCGTAAAGCAGGCGATCCCATTCCTGCGGGATGCCGCCGAAATACCTGACCGCCGCATAGAGCGCCGCACTAACCACGGCCCAGAACGGGACAAAATATGGCGACAGTGCGATGACCATGTTCGTCTTGTTTGTCGTGATGTATCCACCGTCCGCACTGACATGGAAGTCCGTCACTTTTCCGCGATAGAGCAAAACGAAAACCGCATGCGTCAGCTCGTGGCCGAGCACATAGAGATAGAGAAAAAACGTTTGCAGCAGGCCCGACCAGAACCAGCCGACCATCACCAGAGCCCCGGTCGCGAAGTACCAAAACTCCGCTGTCCGCCAAAAATCCTGATCCATCGCCGCATGGGAAAATCTGGATAGAAACGTCCACGTCGTCACCCAGCACAGCGGCAACAGCAGCAGAGCGAGGCTCCAGCGCATCATCCGCTTGAGCCACTCGGCGGTATCCGCACTGTCGTCGTACTCGGCCGCACTCGTGACGGACCAGATCGTTTTCCTGTCGCGGTTTCCGCCCCGGCGGTTGGCTTGCTCGTGCGCACGGCGGTTGGCCGAACTGAAAACCTGCGCGAAGGATGCCGATTCGCGACGTTGGTTTTTCAAAGGGCCACGTCCGGGAGATTTGCGCTTCTTGGCCATTCGGGTTGATTTGCCCGGAGATTATTTAGGGAATCTTAACAAATCAAGCGAGATCACCGGGCATCGGAGGAACGAATGAAAGCCTCTGATCCTCAAGCGAGACCACCTAATTTCATTCTCCCCTTGGGCGCGGAAGATGCTAGGATCGCCGGAATATGAGCATTTTCACCCAACTCAAGGAACCGTCGGGGAGGAATCTCGTGAATGCCATCGACATCCGGCGGCTGCCAAAAGTGCTGCTGCACGAGCATCTGGACGGCGGCCTGCGTCCTTCCACCGTCGTCGAACTCGCTGCGGAACTGGGTTACGAGCGTCTTCCTACCACCGATTCGGCGGATCTGGCGAAATGGTTCCACCGCGGAGCGCAGCGCGGGAATTTACCGGAGTATCTGGAAGGATTCGCCCATACGATTTCCGTGATGCAGACGCCCGAGGCCTTGGAGCGGGTGGCGTTCGAGTTCATCGAGGACATGTATGACGACGGCGTGGTTTATGCGGAAGTCCGTTTCGCTCCCGTCTATCACACCGAGCGCGGACTGACCCAGGACGAGGTCGTCGCCGCGGTCGTCCGCGGGCTGGAACGCGGCGAGAGAACCTACGGCGTCGAGTGGGGACTGATCATTTGCGCGATGCGGAACATGCAGAATTCGCTCGAAGCCGCCGAACTCGCGATCCGCACCCGCGACATCGGCGTCGTCGGTTTCGATCTCGCTGGCGGCGAAGATGGATTTCCTCCGAAGAAACATGTCGAGGCATTCCAAGCCATCGAGCGGGCTAATTTTTACATCACCATCCACGCCGGAGAAGCCTACGGCCCGGAGTCGATCTGGCAGGCGTTGCAGTATTGCGGTGCCCACCGGCTCGGCCATGCCACGCGGTTGCGCGATGACATCCAGGTCCAGCCCGATGGCTCGCTGAAACTCGGCCGCCTCGCCCAATACATCCTCGACCGACGGATCCCGCTCGAAATGTGCCTGCTCAGCAACCTCCACACCGGAGCCTGTGCGACGCTGGAGGACCATCCCTTCGGAAATTTCATCCGCCGCGGATTTCGCGTCTGCCTCAACACCGACGACCGCCTGATGAGCGACACTTCGATGACCCAGGAAACCACCCTCGCCACCGAACTCTTCGACCTCACCCTGCGCGATCTCGAAAAACTCTCGCTCAACGCCATCAAGAGCGCCTTCGCCCCCTTCGACAAGCGGCTGAAAATCATTTTCGACACGATCAAACCCGGCTTCGCCGCCGCACGGGCCGGGTTGCATTGATGTCTTGCCGCTTCAAGAAGTGGCGATCTCCGAATCGCCTGCCCATGGGAAGACAATGAGGATCGGTTTACTACCATCATTGGCGACTCATAGGCTCGGGCGGATCGGAGTCCGACCTTCCTTGTTTGGCGGCTTGCCTGATTCCCGCTGTAAGATGAGTATCCGCGCACGCCCGAAATGCCATCCATCCGCCACTGCCGCTTCACCGCCATCGATTTCGAATCGGCGGGCGCGGCGCGGGGAAAAACCGATAGCCCGGTGCAGGTCGGCCTCGCGGGATGGTCTGCGGAAACCGGCCATGCCGACACGTTCGTTTCCTACCTCCACACCACCGAGCCCATCCAATGGTCTGCTAGAAAAATCCACGGCATCGGACCGGAACAACTCGCCGAGGCCCCTTCCCTGTTGATGCTGTGGCCGGAGCTGAAAAAACGTCTATCCGGAGCCGTCGTCGTCGCCCACGGCAAGGGCACGGAGAAACGTTTCCTCCGCGCGTTCCCCGGCCATGGCTTCGGGCCATGGATCGACACGCTATTATTAGCCCGCGCCGCGTGGCCGGAGCTGCCGGATCATTCGTTAGGCGCGTTGTGTGATTTCCATCTGCTCACCGCTTCCATCCGCGCTCTTGTCCCGGACAAATCGTGGCATGACGCGTTGTTCGATTCCGTGGCATCGCTCGTCCTGCTAGAGCTTCTTGTCGAAACCCACTCCCTGGCGGATCATCCGGTGGATGCGCTGCTCCAGCCGGACACCTCGGTCTGGCACGGCAGCCGCAGATCATAACCCACCGATCATCCGATGACTCAAACCATCCGCTGTATTCTGCTGCTCGTTCTGGCGTCCATCATTCTGGGCATCGCCTGGTGGAATCCCATCACTCCGAACCCTGCCCGCCGAACCAAGCCCTCCACGGACGATGCTGCACTCGTGAAATCCCTGCTCGGTGAAAATCTATCCGAGCGCACCTTCTCCTTCGCCACCGTCGCCAACGCCTGCTCGGGGAAACAGGTCCTACCGCTTTCTAACGACCCAGTTCACCTCCGCGTCACCGCCGCCATCAACCAGGCGCTCACCCTGACCCTGGCCGAGCTCAACCAACCTAACTCCCCCGTACGCCAGCTCCGCCGCATCAATGAAGCATCGCGGTTTTTCGAAGACGGCATCCACAAGCACCTCAACGCGATGCCCGGCTTGAAATGCGATGTCCCGCCGAACCGCGAGGGCGAGCACCAGCGTTCCGGCTACCCCGACCTCCGCATCATCGACACCGAGTCCAAACTCGTCTTCTACCTCGATCCGAAACTCGTCGAGCAAGGCTCCTCCGCCAGCACCTTCCGCACGTTTTATTTCGAACCGAAAAACGAAACACTCAAAATCACCGACGACGCCGTCCACCTCCTCGCCGGCATCGAGCACGACGGAAAAACCCGCCAATGGACCTTCACCGGCTGGCGGCTGGTGGATCTTTCCACACTCCGGGTCCGACTCAAGGCGGAGTTCCAAGCCTCCAACGCCGATCTTTATGAGAAAACGGAGCTTTCCCTCCCGCAAAATGCCCGTTAGGCTCCGCTTCCCGTGACCCTTCCTCCCCGACGCACCAGCGGCTCCGTCGCCATGGACGACTACCTCGAACAGATCCTGCATCTGATCGAGGCCAAGGGCTATGCCCGCGCCGTGGACATCTCGAAAAACCTCGGCATCTCCCAAGCCAGCGTCACCAACATGCTCCGCCGCCTCGATGCGGAAGGTCTGGTGAACCACGAAAAATACCGCGGCACCATCCTCACCGAGGAAGGCCACCGCATCGCCCTCGCCATCATCGAGCGGCATCAGACGCTCACCCGCTTCCTGCGATTGTTCGGCATCGACGAGGAAACGATCTACCGCGATGTCGAAGGCATGGAACACCACGTTTCCCGCCCGACGCTGAATGTCATCCGCGCGGTGGCGGATGCGCTGGAGGCGGATCCGGAGTTGTTGGACAGGGTTCGCGACAAGAGCCTCTGAGCATTCTCCGCATGTAGTCTAACCCTTCAGGATGTCTTCGGCGCGCGACGATGAAGACACCCTAAAGGGTTAGACTACATACAAAGACTACCCCTCTTCCCTCGCTGGCGCGCCGGTCTCGAAGCGCATCAGATCCGCGATGAATGTTAGGGGAAGGTGGCCGGTTTCGCCGTTCCGGTTTTTCGCGAGGACGAGTTCCGCCTCGCCGGCTTTTTGCTCTTTTTCCTCCGCATCTTCCGCGTAGTAGGCCGTTCGATAGAGAAGGCCGACCATGTCGGCGTCCTGCTCGATGGAGCCGGATTCCCGCAGGTCCGACATCCGGGGGACGCCAACGTTTTTGCCGGTCCGGCTTTCCGGTCCCCGGTTGAGCTGGGCGAGGATGAGGATGGGAAGGGCGAGTTCCTTGGCGAGACTCTTGATGCCGGCGGAGATTTCCGCGATTTCCCGCTCCCGGGAGTTTTCCGCCTGCTTGGTGCGGGATTTCATGAGCTGGAGATAGTCGATGGCGATGAACTGGATGTCCTCGTCGCGCTTTTTCCGGCGGGCCTTGGCGCGGAGTTCGTTGATGGAAATGCCCGGCGTGTCGTCGATGAAGAGCTTGGCGGCGGAGGTTTCCAGAGCGGCGCGCTGGATCCGCTGGAGGTCGCCCTTGGTCGGAGTGTAGCCGCGGGAGAGCTGGCTCATCGCGAATTTCGAGCGCGAGAACACGAGACGCTGGACGATCTGGAACGCGCTCATTTCGCAGGAGAACACCATCGAGGGCTTTCCTTCCGTGATGCAGATGTGCTCGACGATGTTCATCATGAACGACGTCTTGCCCATCGACGGACGGGCGGCGACGACGAACATTTCCCCCGGTTTCAGGCCGCTGCTCATGCGGTCGAGATCCTCGAATCCGGTGGTGATCCCCTGTGCGCCCTTCTCTCCTGCGAGGAGGGCTTGAAATTGCTCGATGACTTCGTTGACGGACTGCTTGATGGTCGGAGCCTTATTCGTTTCCGAGCCCTCGCGGATAGCTAACACCTTCGCCTCGACCGAGTCCAGCAGCGCGGCCACCTCGTCCGGCGCATCGTAGGCCTGGGCGATGGCTTCGTTGGAATTCTGGATGATGGAGCGCAGGACGAACTTGTCCTTCACGTGCTGCAAGTGGTGGCGGAAATGCCCCGGGCTCGGCGCGTAGGTGTAGAGATCCGTTAGCGCGGACGGCCCGCCGACGCGGTCCAACAGCCCGCGGTCCAGCAGCCGCTGCACCAACGAGACGAGCTCCACTTCATTTCCCGCCTCGAACAGCTCGATGAGGAATCCGAACAAGGTCGAGTGCGACGGCAGATAGAAATGCTCTGCCGTCAGCTTCTCCTCGATGGCCACGCCGATGTATTCCTGCGGGTCCTGCAACATGGAGGACAGCAAACTTTTCTCCGGTCCGAGCGCATGCGGAAGGGCGCGGGTTACATCGTCTACCACGGTCGCTCCTTGCTGGAGATCGGCGGTTTTTCGGAAACTGGGTGCGGGTTTGGTATCGACGGCCATAAGGGGGCGACAGGATGGCGTGATCCACGGTGGCGGGTCAATCCCACGGGTTGGGAAGAACCGGATCACAGCCAGTGAACAACTCCACAACTTTTTAAATTTGAGCGCTTAACAACGTTGTTAACATTTACGAAGATTTCCCGAACTGCCACCAAATTGACAAAATGTTCAATTTGTGTATTTTCATCCAAATGAGCCGACTGAGCATTGAAATCGACCCGGAACAACATCGCCAGATCAAGACCTTGGCCACTTTTGCCGGACTATCCATCAAGGACTACATCCTTCAAAAGACACTCCCCTCCCGGGAGAAGGAGTCCGATGCGACGGATCACTTGCTGTCTTCTCCCGCGAACGCCCGGCGCTTGAAGGACGCTTTGAATGCGCCGTCCTCCGAATTGCTGGCGTTCGAGTCACTGAAAGACCTGGAAGATGCGCTTGGAATTTAATCCCAAGGCATTTGAAGACCTGCAGCATTGGGTGCAATTCCAGCCGAAACTGGCCAAGAGGATTCTCCCGATGATCGAAGAAACGTTGCGTGATCCATCGGGAGGAATTGGAAAGCCCGAGCCATTGAAAAATGATTTTGCCGGTTGCTGGTCCAAGCGCATCGATGACGAGCACCGCCTCGTTTACCGGGTCGAAAACCAGAACTTGATCATCATGCAATGCCGGTTTCACTACAAGGAATAGGTGGGTGAGAACCCACGAATGAACAGAGAGCCAATACCCTTGATTCCCAAAACCATGTCACACCGCGGCCTGTTGCACCACATGATCATCAACGTCTCGGACGTGAGGCGTTCATCACCGTTTTACACCGGGATGTTCCGTTACTTCGGATACGAGCTGCAGGACAGCAGTTACGGCGAGGACTATGGCTATGAGGATTGGAAGCGGTGGGATCTCGACACACCCCATGAAATCAGCATCTGCCAGGTCTGCGATCCTAACAAAGGTACTCCCCACCGGCGCGGGGCCGTGGGACATCATGATCACATCGCCTTCTGTGCGGAGGACCGGGAGGACGTGGATCGCTTTTACGCTGAAGTGCTGCGGCCTCTGGCAGACGATGGTCACTGCGTGATCGAGGATGCGCCGTGTGATTGCCCTGAATACAACGAAGGCTATTATGCGACCTTTTTCATGGATCCGGATGGACTGAAATATGAGTTTGTCCTGAATCCGAATCACTTGATCCGGAAAGCGAAGAGGCTGGACCCATGAATTTCACCATCCGCCGATTGAACCCGGGTGAGGCCGACCTCTATCGAGTTGTGCGTTTGGAATCACTGAGGGAGTCGCCGGAGGCATTCGCGACCACTTACGAGGCAGCCTCAAACAGGACTCATGAGAGTTGGGTGTCGCAGTGCGAGGCATCGGCCGCGGGGAGGGATCGGGCTACTTTTATCGTCCTTGCCGACCAACCGGTCGGCCTGGCCGCACTCTATCGGAATGGTGAGCGGCCCTCTGAAGGAGAACTTCTTCAGGTTTGGGTTTCCCCGGCCTACCGCGGCGGCACAGTGGCGACCGAGTTGATAGACGCGGTTTTTCATTGGGCGGCGGCCAACGGTTTCGGGATGGTTCGGGCGGAAGTCACGCCCGACAACGTGAGAGCGTTGCGATTCTATGAGAAATGCGGATTTGTTCGGATCGAGCAAGATAACGGCTCGGCTGAATCCAACTGCATTCTCACCAGGAACGTCCGGCAAAACGCTTGATCAGACACGAGATGCCAACACTCGCCGCGGGCTGCGGATGACACGGAAAAGCCGGGAACCGCCCCCCGGCGATTCCCAGCTACCCATTTATAAAACCCGGCAACCCGAGTCCGGTACTTCAGTCGAGCGCCAAGTTTTTCCTGTTTGCAAGCGAGTGAATTCCGACCCCTTGATTTTCCGATAAAGGCCTCCCAATAACCCAGTTGGTCAGAACGGCCCAGAATATTGCATAAATTTGCATTTTTAATTTGACGCAACGGGGGAAGCTGTGAAGTCATTCCATTGATTTAAATCCAAAACATTCGATTGCTCGTTTTTCAATCTGTTGTCTGACAAAACCTCCTGCTTTTCGCGAGGGAGGGATCGGCAGTTACCGCTAAGCCAGACATCGCTGTTATTGAATTTCGAAACATCGGTGTCGCGGAAATCTCCGGGCAGGATGGGGAATCCTCAATGGCAGGAACTTCGTCAACGCCAGGTCCCGTGCACAAGAATATCCCGCATGAAACCCTGAGGCAGCACTTCATCAAACCCACTTTCACCCGGTCGCCATTCCGATCGTTGGCCTCGTCAACGATCCTCGCCTGAAATCCCATTTTACAGTAATCGCCCGTTATCACAAAACCCGTCGCCACAAAAAACCATGAAACCCAGAAAAACCCATTTATTCTCCGCGGCCGTTGCGCTCGTCGGAACCACTTGGCAAGCCCATGCCGCATCCGGCACCTGGCAAAATACAGGCACCGATTGGAATACCAACGCCAGTTGGAGTGGTGCCGCCTATCCGGGCTTTTCCGGGACTGGGGACACTGCAACGTTCAATGGTGCCCCGGATCCTGCCAAACAGCCGACGGTGAGCGGGCCCATCACCCTCTCGCGGATTGAGTTCAACGACGACACGAGCGTCGGTTACACGGTTTCCGGCAGCTCAGCCGTGACGCTGACCAGCGTTGCCACCGGCTCGACTACCGGCATTCTCGAGTTCAATGGACTCGATGGAACGGACAACTTCAATCCGCCGATCATACTTGGCGGGGGAATCGGCAGCACGCAGCGCATTTATATCGACGACGGTTCGGATGCATCACCCCATTATGTCAAACTGAACGGGAACATCAGTTCTCCATCTTCCAATGTCAGCGTATACTTTGACGGTGATGACGCGGAAGAGAACGTGTTTGTCCTTGGAGGTACCAATACCTGGACTGGCAATACCACCATCGAGACGTGTACGGTCAACCTGGCAACCGCGAGCGCCCTGCCCGGCGGCACGGTATTCACAACAGGTGCCGATTCCACACTGAACAACGTAACCGGCTCGACTCTCGTCCTACCCAACAATTTCAGCATCGGTGGTACAACCAAGTTCGGCTGCTATTCCGAACAATCCCAAGTTCCTGCGAATCAGGCCAATGACAGCATCACCATCAATGGTACAACCACGGTGACAGGCAATGGCACCTGGTATTCGGATTATCGCGTGCAGACTGGAACGGCCATTATCTCGGGGATGAAGACGACGCTGGCTGGAGCCATCAGTTGGGGAACCAGAACAACCGAGTTGAGAAGCGGCTATTTTGTTTTCAGCAGTACCGGAAACACCGGCAGCGGCGGAGCCTCGACCGTCGACAGTGTGAATTACTTCATCGGAGTATTTCTGGCGCAACCCACTGTCGAGATCGCCAGCGGAAACGCGTTCGGTGGTGGCACGTTGCGCTGGGAGGGCTCCACGGTCATCCCGACCGCCGACATGACGATTCCAAACACGATCCTCCACCGGAACGAGATTCCGATTCTCGGAGGAACCAAAAACGTGGTCTTCTCGGGTGACTACATCCTTGGGAACGGAGCAGGCAACGACAGCTTCACCATTAACAATTCCGGGACGACTGCCTTCAGCGGTGGCTTTCTTTCCATGACGGACCACGAAACGGCAATCGACAACCAGACACTCACGCTCAACGTCAATGGGGGAGATGTATCGATCAGCAATGTCGTTCAGAACAAGACGGCTGCCGGGTTTGCTGGATCTGTCGGCACATTGACCAAAGCGGGGACCGGCAAACTGACACTGTCGGGCACTAACACCTTCTCGGGAGGTCTGAACGTCACCAATGGCACGCTCGTCGCCAACAACGCCAGTGCCTTGGGTGCCGCCACCAACGCTGTCAGCATAACCGGAAACAGTGTCCTCCGCCTCGACGACACTCACAATCACCCGGTCGGCTCGCTGACGGTCGCCAGCACCGCGGCAATCCGTTTCGCAATCAGCCTGACAAGCGGGGTCAACGCTGCTGTCAGCTCCGCTGGGACAATCACCCTCAACGGTCCCATGCATCTCGATCTTCCTTTGAGCAATCCGGCGGACGGAGCAACTTACACGGTGATTGGTTCTCCGGCGACTTATGGTCCGGCATTCAGCGTTTCCGGCTGGCCGGGTAATGTCACTTCAGGCGGCTGGACCCATAGCACCGGCACGGGCGTGTATACCTTCAAGCAGTCCACTGGTATTGTTACCTTTGCTGCGGATTCAGACGGTGACGGATTGCCAGACGCTTGGGAGGACACCTACGGCCTCGACAAGAATGACGATGGATCGACCGATTTCGACAACGGTCCGGATGGCGACCCCGACGAGGACGGATTTACCAATACCGATGAGTTTGCCGGAGGTTCCAATCCGCAGGTGACAAGCTCGGTCCCCGGAGACTTCGACGGTGACGGACTTGCCGATGCTTGGGAGAAAATCTGGTTTCCGGGTGATCTCACGCAACTGAACGGAACCGACCACGACTTTGACGGATACTCCGATCACGCCGAGGAAGTCGCCGGATCTTCCCCGAACGATATCACATGGACTCCTATCAAAGCGAAACTCGCCCACCGCTGGAGCTTCACCGGTGATCTGACGGACTCGGTGGGCGGCTCGAATGCCACCATCGTCCCCGGCACCACCACCAGCACGAACGTCGTCACCCAGAACGGCACATCCATCACCGTGGGGGGTGGGGTGGCCGCCAATTCGGACGCGGTTTCCCTCGGAACGAACCTGATCAGCGAACAGGTGCCCGTAACGATCGAAGCGTGGGCCACTCAAAATGCCGTGCGAAACTGGGCGCGCATTTTCCAAATCGGCACTGACGCCAATAGTGAAGTCTTCATGGCCTGGACCCAAGGCATCAATTTCGACACGGATTACGTCCGGATGAACTACAATGGCTCGTTGAAGGAAATGGCAAAAACCTGCTCTCCCTATACCCTCGGCACCCAGTTCCACATCGTGATGACCCTAACCCCGGCGGAATACACCGAAGGGGCCCTCAGCAGCGGCACGCGTGTCAACTGGTATGTCGCGCCGGCTGGTACCTCTCAGTCCATTTTTTATGCCCGAGGTTCCTTCAATGTCGCGGGGAATCTCTCGACCTTCCCGGATGTCAAAGTTCTTCTCGCCAAGTCATTTGCGCCGGGTGACGACGTCGCCAGTGCCAGTTATGACGAAGTGCGGATCTGGAAGGGAGCGCTCACCGCACCAGCCATTGAAACCCTCCAGCTTGCCGGACCGGACAAACCATCGCTCGAAGACACCGATACCGACGGCCTCTACGATAGTTGGGAAGAATATTACTTCACCGTGACCGGCACCCAGGACGGTTCCAGTCTCGCCGGAGACGGCGACGCATCCAACAATGCTGCCGAGCTTGCCGGCGGGAGCAATCCGGAGGTCACGATCTCCGTACCCAACGACATCGATGGTGACAGCTTGGGTGATGACTGGGAGGTGTTCAATTTCGCCTATATTTACAATCCGAACAGCGTTCCCGGTGCCGACCCCGATGCCGACTACGACACGAACCTGGTCGAGTTCACCAACGCAACCAATCCGAACAACAAATACTCCTTTTACAGCGCGACGATGGATGCGGTTCCTGATTCCTGGAAGGCGTTCTTCGGCATCAGCGGTCAAACCAGTACTGACGATTTGGACGAAACCTCCGGTGACGGACTCACCAATTCACTTGAGTTCGATCGCGGCACAAACCCGACCTTGATCGACACTGATGGTGACGGACTTAGCGATGGCAGTGAATACAACACGTATCTTTCCAATCCTCGTGTTGTGGATACTGACGGAGACGGACTTACGGACTATCAGGAAGTGATCACCTATCTGACGAATCCGAACCTCGTTGACACTGACGGAGATAGTTTCACCGATAAATACGAAATCGAACATGGTGGAGATCCGAACGTGGCCAGCAGCCTCCCGACCCAACCGACCGGCTGGACATTGCTCGAGAACTTCCAAGGCGCCGGCATGACGGTAAGCCAGACCTATGGTGGAGTGAACGGCTGGACCGCGGGAGCCACAAGTGTGGTTGCTGTCGATCCCAATAACGGGGGAAACAAGGTCGGAACCTGGGGTCCCAATGACACTATTTCCAAGCCGCTGACCAGTTCCGCGCTGCAGATCCTCAATGCGAACACCGGCACGATATTCTTCCGGGCCTTCGTCCCGAGCGGGCAACCGATGAACCGCTCCATCACCCTCTCGGACACTGGAATCGACTACTTCCAAGGCGAGGTCAACGTGGGCTTGATCGGAAGCAACATTGTTGCGCGTGATCCGGCTGCCCAGGATACCGGGAAAGATTATCAGGAAGGCGTTTGGATGAATTTCTGGATGATCGCCAACAACGCGGCGGACACGTATGAAATCTATGTTGAATCACCCGTCGGCGAAACCACCAAGTTCAAGCTTCTTCCCGTCGACACGGCAAACTGGGTTTTCAGAAATGGCGCGGGTGCCAGCCCACTGGTCAGCTTCGTGGCTGGCAGCTTCGACACCTCGATCTGCTACGTGGACGACATCTACATCGATCCTACCGGAGCGAACACGACCAATCCCCTCACTGCGATCGTGGATACCGACAACGACCAAATGGGCGATATCTGGGAAGGAACTTACGGCCTGAACGTTGGAATCAATGATTCGGCCGACGATCTCGATCATGACGGCACCAATAACCTGACCGAATTCCGTCTGGGCCTCATCCCGAACAACGGAACCTCGTTCTTCAAGGCCTCTCTCTCCGGGGCGCAGGTAACATGGCAGGGTGTCGCCGGACTGTCCTTCACGATCCAACGCTCCACTGAACTGAGCGGATGGACCAATAGGGCTACGGTGGTCGGTGTGAATGGAACGAACTCCTATACGGATCCGTCTCCACCCGTGGGCAAGGCATTCTATCGGGTTCTGCTGAATCCATAAAGCATGGTGAAACCGAGGCGGTCCGGGTCCATCCCCGGGCCGCGATCACTCCCGATGACTCCGGGCCGGCATTCGCTCGGCAGCGGTGTTTTGAGCTCCACGTTGTGAATTCGCATTATTTGTTCCCGATACGCCTCCATTAAAACGGCGAAGATGTGGAGCTAGGCGGAAAGGCTGATTGCGAGCACTTTATATTCCATTGCTTATGACAAACCCACAACGACTATTGAGTCTACTGGCTCCTCTTGCGCTTACCCTGGCGGGTCCGGCTTACGGCGGGTGGACGAAACTCGAGGACTTCGAAAGCGGCTTCACGGCGGAAGCAACGATCCACGGGGTGAACGGCTGGGTCGTCGACACCGCCGCGAGCGTGGTAGCGACAAACGACCCCGCCACCTCCGGCCGGGGGATGGTCTGCCGGGCGCTGACCAGCACGAGAAATGACATCTACAAGCCGCTTGGCGCACTACAGATCGCTAACGGAACCACCGGCACCTTGTTTTTCGAGGCCTATATCCCCTCTTTGGGAGCGGGCGATGAAAACATCAGTGTCGGACTGTCTGACGTGGTAGCGCCGAACGACTACGCCGCATTCGAGCCCCAGTTCCGCTGGCTGAACACCGACATTTCCCCCCGCAACGGGGCCGCCGGGTTCGTGGACACCGGCTTCGATCACAAGACCGGCCAGTGGATGCAGGTGTGGCTGGTGGCGAACAACACGACCGACTCGGTGAACATGTTCGTCCAATCGCCTCAGGGCGCGGTGACGCAAGTGAAGGTGGCGAACGATTTCGGCTTCCGCAACGGCGTCGCCACCAGCCCGCTGCGGTCTTTCCTGTTGATTCAAACCGCCGGCCAGGACTGCTACATCGACAACATTTACGTCGATAACGGTGCGGAAAATCTCACGTTTCCGCCGATCCCCGGCAGCGAACCGGTGGCGGTGGATGACACGGTCGAAACGGGCATCGCCGGCGCGATTGCCTTCGATCCCTTGGCCAACGACACCGGCAGGATCGATCCCGCGTCTTTGCAGATTATTACGTCTCCGGCTTCCGGTACGGCGACCATCGATGCGGGAAAATTGCGCTATCGGCATACCGGCAGCGCTGCCGGGACGGACAGCTTTCGCTATCGGATGTCGAATCCGGAAGGCACGCCATCCGAAGCCGCGGTGAACGTGAACATCAGCGGAAACCTCCGGCTCGCAAACGTCACGGTCAACGTGCCGGCGGATCCGCCGACTGGAGCGGCTGGCGGATTGGCGGTCGTGGATGCCCTCCCCGGCCTGGGCTTTTCCGGCGCGGTGGGGATGACGTCCATTCCCGGCGCTCCGGCGGCCTTGCTGATCGCGTCCATCGACGGTTCGGTCTGGTATGTGCCCAATTCCGCAGCCTCGACTCCGGCGAAATACAAAGTGCTCGATGTCGCGTCGCTCTCTAACTTCACCCGCGGCCGCAGCATTTATTCGATCGAGTGTTTTCCCAGCTTCGCCACCACCGGTCACATCATTGTGAACTATCAGGGCGACTCGTCGCGGCTGCCCGTCCCCGGTTCCGGCCAGACGATCCATGATGTGATGAAGAACCTGGATAAAAACGGCGCACCCGACGCGGTGATCGAGTGCGACCTGCGCGTTTCCCGTTTCACGCTCTCCCCCGCCCACCTCGCGGATGCGGTGGCGAACGGCATGTCCACTGCGGAAAATCTCGCCGCTTTGGGAACGGAGCTGCCATACATCAACCTCGCCGAGCAGCATCTTTTCCACAGCATCAATGACTGTAAATTCGGCCCCGATGGCTACCTCTACATCACTTTCGGCGACGAGGGCGACCAAGGCGATCCCTACCGCAACGGCCAGCGGCTGACCCGGGATTTCTACAGCTCGATGATCCGGATCGACGTCAATCCCGCCTCCACCCATCCCAAGCCCAATCTTCACTATGCCATCGCCGTGGGCAGCCTGAACGGTCTTCACAGTCCTAACACTCCCTATACAAATGCCGCTCAGAATCCGAACTTCCGCATCCCGCCGGACAATCCGTTCGTCCACACCAGCCTCGGTGGCACGTGGAACGGGAGCTTCGACGGTAGCGATCTTTCCGGGCAACTCTCTAACGTGCGGACGGAGATGTGGGCGGTCGGATTGCGCAATCCCTTCAAGTTCCACCTCGATGTCGAGGACGGCACGGGTCTAACCGAGGCATGGATCGGCGATGTCGGCAAGGACGCCCGCGAGGAATTCTCGATTCTGAAAAAAGGCGAGAACGGCGGCTGGTCCTACTACGAGGGCGACATCGTCACGCCCGGACTTGGCTTCGTGCCACCCATGCCGTCGGGCACCACGCCGCACAAGGCGCCGCTCTTCGCCTACCCCCACAACAACGGCAACAACTCCGCGACCGGCGGCGTGTTCTACCGCGACACCGCGCTACCAACCCTAACCGGTCGTTATATCTGCGGCGACTACGGCTCCGGGCGGATCTGGAGCATCAGCCGCGATGGCAGCTCGGTCATCGATCTAACCGACCTGCGACTGAGCACCAACCGCATCGTCGATTTCCATGTCGATCCGGTGACCCGGGAAATTTTCGTGCTGGAAAACGGCGGCAGCAACCGGGTGATGCGGATCACCGTGCAAGGCGCGGGTCCGGAAAACTATCCGCCGAAGCTTTCCGACCTCGGCATTTTCGCCGACCTCACCGATCTCAGCCCAAATCCGGGAGTCCTGCCTTACACGCCGAACCTGACATTCTGGTCCGACGGTGCCGAGAAGAAGCGCTGGTTCGTCATCAAGAACACCAGCGACATGATCGGCTATTCGCAGGATGGAAACTGGTCCTTCCCAAGCGGCATGGTGTGGATCAAGCACTTCGATTTCGACCTGAACCGCAGCAATCCGGGGACCTTGATGAAGCGGCTGGAAACCCGCGTGCTCGTCCGCAATGCCACGGGTGCCTACGGCGTTTCCTACCGCTGGAACGAGGCCGGGACCGAGGCGTTCCTGTCCCCTAACAGCGACGAGGATTTTCCGATCAACTACACCGACGGGACCGGCGCGCCCGTCAGCATCGGCTGGCATATCCCGTCGCGCTCCGAGTGCATGTCCTGCCACACCGCGACCGGCGGCCACGCGCTGAGCATGAACACGCGGCAGTTCAACCTCGTCAACTCGATCAGCGGGCAATCCGGCAACCTGATCAGCCTGCTCTCCGACGGCAATTACCTCGACGGTTTCTCCGGCAGTCCCAACACCCTGCCACGCCACCACCCTCCTAACGAAACGAGCGTCGATCTTGAAGAGCGGGTCCGCTCCTATATCGCCGTCAACTGCGCCTACTGCCATCAGCCCGGAGGTGGCACACCGGATTCGTGGGATGGCCGCGCCCATCTCACCCTGGCGCAGACGGGAATGCTCTACGGACATCCGGCCAGCGAGGCGACGACGGATCTAACCGATCACATCGTCCGACCGGGCGACAAGGCGAACTCGGCGATCTGGAACAAGATCAACGCGCGTTCCGTGATCAACGGCAGCTACAACGGTTACTCGCAGATGCCGCCGCTTGCGACCAACGTCTTCGACAACGAAGGCATCGCGTTGATCGGCGAATGGATCGACCATCACGCCAACATGCCGCCCGCACCGGCGGTGGGCAGCGTGGGACAGGTGAATGCCTCGGAAAACGGTTCGCCCGGCACCATTCTCGGGACCACCGCCGCGGAGGATCCCGACGTGCGGGAAAGCATCGCCGACCAGTCGTTGCTCACCTACTCGATCACCTCAGGCAATGAGCAAAGGCTGTTTTCGGTCAATCCAACGACCGGAGAACTGCGGTTGAACGGCATCGTCGATTACGAACGGCAATCGCAGCATCAGCTCGCCATCGAAATTTCCGACCATTTCGCTCCGAACCCCGGCGTGCTCCAGCACACGGTCATCGTGGATCTCATCAATGAAACCAGTCCCGACGCCACGGCCGATCTCGATGGCAACGGGATTTTCGATCTCTGGGAAACCACCTTCGGTCTATCCGATCCGACCGGCGATGACGACCACGACGGACTGCCCGCGTTTTTCGAATTCCTCGCCGGGAGCAATCCCAACACCGCCGACACGACCTCGCTGCTAGATTTATCCCATCAGCTCGCCGGATCGCCAATGAAACAGGAAATCGGCTGGAACGTCCGCAACGGATTCATTCTCGGCGAACATTACCGGGTGCAAAAATCCACCGAACTGGGCGGCTGGACCAGTCTCCAGCCCGCCGACTATGTCGTGGAATCCATCACCCCGGCAGGCCCCGGCGTTTCGCGGGTGTTGATCAAGGTTCCGGCTGACAGCGCGCGACAATTCCTTCGTTTGAGCGGGCCATGAAAGGTTTGCGGAAGCAGGGGAAAATTCCCAACCTCGCCGGATGCGGGCAGTGATTCAGAGAGTGATTGAAGCGTCGGTGGCGGTGGATGGTCACGTCATTTCAAAAATCGGAGCCGGACTATTGGTCCTACTTGGGGTGGAAGACGGAGATACATCGGAGGATGTGGCCTGGTTGAGCGGCAAGGTGGCGAAGATGCGGATTTTTTCCGACGAAGAGGGAAAAATGAACCTCTCGGTAGTCGATCTCGCGGGTGAAATCATCGTGGTCAGCCAGTTCACACTGCATGCCTCGACGAAAAAGGGCAATCGCCCATCGTTCCTGCGGGCGGCGGCTCCGGAAATTTCCGAACCGCTTTACGGGGAATTCTGCGTGGCAGTGGAAGGCGAAATCGCCCGACCCGTGGGCCGCGGAATCTTCGGCGCGGACATGAAAGTGGCGCTGGTGAACGACGGTCCAGTCACCATTTTGATCGATAGCCGCGCAAGGGAATGAGCCATATGGAGGGTGGGACTATGGCCCACCTGGACGATGAATCGAGAAAGCGAAGAGCTTCGCACGGCGCTCTCGCCACGCATCGGCTTCGCGGCCCGGAGTGCCGCGCTCCTTACCTGTGACATTCTCTTGCATCGCCCGGACGCGGTGCCTAGCCTGCCGCCGCCGTGCCGATTACTGCCATTCTAGCCCTTGAAGATGGACGCTGTTTCGAAGGAACCGCCTTCGGAGCCACCGGAACCACCACCGGAGAAATTTGTTTCAACACCTCGATGTCAGGTTACCAGGAGGTGATCACGGATCCCTCCTACCGTGGCCAGATCGTCTCAATGACCTACCCGCAGATCGGGAACTACGGGATCAACGCGGAGGACGCCGAGTCCGCCCGACCGCACATCCGGGCGTTCGTCATCGCCGAGCTTTGCGAGGTGCCGTCGAACTGGCGCTCCACGCAAACGCTTTCCGCTTACCTCGCGGAGAATCACATTTTAGGCATCGAGGGCATCGACACCCGCGCGCTGACCAAGCACCTCCGTTCGCTCGGTGCCATGCGCGCCTGCGTCACCACCGAGCTCGGTGCGGAAGCGGCCATCGCGGCGGCCAAGGCATCGCCATCGATGGAAGGCATGGACTACGTGAAAGAAGTTTCCACGCCGGAATCCTATTTGTGGACCGAGGAATCCCGCGAATGGAGTCTGCCTAACACCATGACCGGAGAGGTCGGCAACTACCGCGACCTGCCGCCGGTGCGCCACCGCATCGTGGCGTATGACTTCGGTTTGAAATACAACATCCTCCGCCGCCTCCGCCAGGCAGGCTTTGAAGTGGAGGTCGTGAGTTCGACCACGCCGGCCAGCGAGGTGCTCGCGAAAAATCCGGATGGAGTTTTCCTTTCCAACGGCCCGGGAGATCCGGCGGCCCTCGGATACATTCACGAGGAATTGAAACAACTCATCGGACAAAAACCGATCTTCGGCATCTGCCTTGGCAATCAACTGTTAGCCCACGCGTTCGGCGGAGATACCTTCAAGCTGAAGTTCGGCCACCGCGGCGGCAACCAGCCGGTCAAGGACCTGCGCACGGGTAAGATTTCGATCACCTCGCAGAACCACGGTTTCGCAGTGGATCCCGACTCGCTGCCGGACGATGTGGAGGTCACCCATGTCAACCTGAACGACGGCACCGTCGAAGGCATGCGTCACAAAACCCATCCCGTTTTCAGCGTGCAATATCACCCGGAAGCCGCCCCCGGCCCTAACGACGCGAGTTATTTCTTCGAGGAATTCGCGGCGCTGATTGATCAATCCAAAGCATCCGTCTGATCGGTCCTTTCCGACCCATCCATTTCCCAAATGAACACCATTATTGTTGGCCTCCAGTGGGGCGATGAAGGCAAAGGCAAGATCGTCGATTACCTCACGGAAGACTCCGATGTGGTCGTCCGCGGCCAAGGCGGAAACAACGCCGGCCACACGGTCATCGCCAAGGGTACGAAATACGTTCTCCATCTCCTTCCTTCCGGAATCCTGTGGGATGCGAAGAAGAATGTCATTGGAAACGGCGTGGTCATCGACCCGGTCGGACTGGTCCAGGAAATCCAGCGCATCGAGTCACAAGGCATCTCCATCACTCCCGACAAGCTTCTGATTTCGGACCGCGCGCACGTGGTGATGCCATTCCACAAGGAACTCGACGCCGCCCGCGAAGCCGCTCTCGGCGACCAGAAGATCGGCACCACCAAACGCGGCATCGGCCCGGCGTATGCCGACAAGGTCAACCGCTGCGGCCTGCGCATCGCGGATTTCCTCGACCGGGAATTCACAGCCCAACAGATCACACGGCGTGTCGCCGAGGCAAACGAGGTGCTGGCCAAATATGATCTAACTATCTTCGATGCGGATCAGGTGATCGAGGAGGTTTACACTGCGTTCGAACGGCTCCGCCCGCACATTTCCAACACGATTCCCCTGCTCCACGCGGCCTGGAAATCCGGAAAAACCATCCTGTTCGAGGGGGCCCAAGGAACCTTGCTCGACATCGACTTCGGCACCTATCCGTTTGTCACTTCGTCCAACACGACTTCCGGCGGTTCCTGCACCGGCACCGGTTTGCCGCCGACAGCGATCCAATCTGTAATCGGTGTTTGCAAGGCCTACACCACGCGTGTCGGATCCGGCCCATTTCCTACTGGCGATGAAGGTCTATCCGAATATCTCCACGGCCTCGGCCGCGAGTTCGGCGCCACCACCGGCCGTCCGCGCGGTTGTGGCTGGCTGGATACCGTGCTGCTGCGCTTCGCCTGCATGGTCAATGGCGTGACCGGCCTCGCCGTGACCAATGTCGATGGTCTGGACGAATACGAGACGCTGCAAATCTGCACCAGCTACGACATCGACGGCATCATCCACGAGCTTCCACCCGCCGACCGCAAGGCATGGGACAAGGCGGTGCCGGTTTACGAGACGCTTCCGGGTTGGAAATCCGACACCACGGCTTGCACGAACTACTCGGATCTACCCGTCGAGGCGAAAGCCTATCTCTCCCGTTTGGCCGAGCTTTGCGGAGCGCCAATCTCCTTCGTCGGAGTCGGGCCGGACCGGGCACAAACCTTGGTTGTCTGATTCCTTCTGTTTTTCACACAGGCCGCACTCACCATTCATGAAAGCAGGTTCATCCTGACCGGCGAAACGAACCTGCATCGATTCCATGAATTCAAGCATCCCCCTTTCCCCATCAGCCAAGACCGCCGCCATGGCCGAACATCCAGAAATCCCCCGCCACATCGCCATCATCATGGATGGCAACGGGCGTTGGGCGAAAGAGCGCGGATTGCCACGGCTCGAAGGCCACCGGGCTGGTGCTGAATCCGTCCGGGAAGTGATGGAAGCCTGCATCGAGCTGAGAGTCGAATACCTGACGCTATATGCGTTCTCCTCGGAAAACTGGAGCCGCCCGGCCACCGAAGTTACCGCGCTGATGAGTCTGTTGGACCGATTTCTCGACGAAAAAGCCAAGGATCTCGACCGCCAGAACGTCCGGCTGCTCGCCATCGGCCAGCTTGACCGGCTGCCCGTCAAAACGCGGGCGCTCATCGAGCGGATCCAAGCCCGGACGGCTGGCAATACCACCATGACGCTGGTCCTCGCGCTTTCCTACGGGGGACGTGAGGAGATCGTCTCAGCCGCCCGCTCACTGGCGGCAGATGCTGTCGCTGGAAGAATCGAGCCATCCGATATCGATGGAGATTTGTTCGCCTCCCGCCTTCAGACTGCGGGAATCCCCGATCCGGATCTGCTCGTCCGCACGTCCGGCGAAATGCGGGTTTCCAATTTCCTACTGTGGCAAATCAGCTACGCGGAAATCGTCATCGTCAAAAAGTTCTGGCCTGAATTCCGACAGGGAGACTTGTTCGAGACGGTCAACGAATACAAACGCCGCCACCGGCGTTTCGGGGCTTTGTAATGGAGACTTTCACGTGGAAGCGTGAGGCGGCCCCTCCTTCTCTCACATGCTCGGAATCTGAACCGTCTTGGTGTATTCGTAGGAGTTCTTCGCAAGGAAGTCCGCCTTTTGGGTGGCGTTGAACGTGCGCCTGTTTAAGCCGTCGATTCCGAAATCAGAGATCACGGTGACCGCGATATCGACAGAGGTAATGCGCCCTGATGCCAGTTCCGCCGGCGTGACGGTTCCGCCGGAGATCTCCGCATTGATTCCCAATCCGGAGAGCTTGAATTTCTTGGTGGAATTCTTTGAACTATTATCGCCAATCGTCACAGGCACGTTCACCACCGTAGTCGTGGCGCTGGCTCCCGCTCCCGAAACTTGAGTGACTTGCACGTTAAAGGTGACGGAGAATTGAAAAACGTTCTCACAAATGAAATTCTCGGGGTCAGAAAGCGTGGATTCTTTGGGCTGGAATGCTTGCGATAAATCGTCCTTACCCAAGAGATCCTCGAATGTCTCATCTGGATTGATGAGCAGCCGGTTCACCACGAAGGTCTTGAAATCCGTGCCTGTGGGGCTGATTGGATCCCGGAAATCCAACTTGTAAGCGACGCAGGATACGTCGCCACCCGGAGGATCATCCGCGTTGCCGGCAATTTGATCCGGTCCCGCCACCGCACCATCGTAGCGGTCGGTGACCGCCGTGAAGAAGATGAATTCCGAGGAATTGGTGCTTTGGATACTGTCACCTACTGGCTCCGCGCTGCTGATCGCCGAAAGCCATTCGTTGGTATTTCCGCGCCGGACCACGAGGGATTCGAAATCCCGGGCCATGCTGTCGATCATTGACTTGGCCTGACGCGAGGCCCGCAGTTCCGAGCGGCTGCGGTTCCAAGTATCGAGGGCGATCGAGGTGATGGAAACCAGGACGGTGACGATGATCGTCGTAATGGCCATGGCGACCATTAACTCCATCAGGGTGAAGCCGCGCTTGCTGGCCGAATTCCGTGGGTTTTTCATATAGGGGTTTGAGCGTGGAGATTAGCGACGGACCGCAAGATTGCGGGAGAACACGGGGTTTTTCAGGGTCGGGAATTTCGTGGTGTAGGCGGCGCTGGAGAAATAGCCATCCGACTTGGAGGGCATGATGAAGAAGTCCGCCGAAAATGCGATGACCGCTTCCGGATAGGTATCTCCATTCGTGCCATCCGCACCAAGTCCTTTGGGGTCTTTAATCGTGCCCGCGGTGCCGAGTTTCAACTCGCCGGCCGCAAAGATCAGTTGGGTGCATTTCACCAGATAGACAGCACCGTCAACCGCGGTGAGATCAGTCCTGAATTCAGGATCGCTCAGACGCCGGACCATGGGAACGACCACATAGTCTTTTCCGGGAAGCTTGTCCTTCAACAAAGGCTCCGGCTCGGGGGTGCCATCCGCACGCGGGGTGCCGCCGACTCTTCCGCGGTATTGATAGACCATGATGCCGGACGCGGCTTGATCGGACGCCTTGATCCAGTCATACGCTTTGTTGAATCCCGTCTTGAGGCTGGCGGATTCCGTGCCGCGCAAGGTCACCAACTCCTGCTCCAGCGTGGAGGCCAGGCGGTCGGCTTGTTGGACATTAATCGACTTGCGGATGCCTTCGGCTGCGGGCGCGAACACCACCATGAAGCCGGTGAGAAGCACTGCGAGCACGCCAATGGCGATGACGGTTTCCAGAAGGGTGAACCCGCGCGGGCGGGAATAGCAGGATACTTTCATAGGTTAGAACTGGGCTCCGGTGGAGAGGGATTGAATGCTGCTGGAAATCTGTGCAGGGCTGCGGAACAACGAGGTTCGGCCGTTGCGCCAGACCACGAATCCACCGAAATCCCTCTTGCCAGAGGAAGTGACGCGCGGCTGATCTGTGTGTGCATTGACTCCGCGGGAACCCGATCCGATCACCAAACTCGCACCTGGCGAAGTGCAAATTCCTTCGGCATTGAATTCGTAGTAGAAATAAGTTCCAGCGGCCGAGGCACCGCCTGAAACAGGAAAAGCCATTTCGTCAATCGCTCCAGTCCCGGAACTTTGGACCTTCTTGCTGAAATTCTCGCTGAAGTAAACTTGATCGGGAAGAATCACCGGGCGGCTGGAAAGAACCCAGTTATTGGTGTCGACCGTTCCATCCGCCTTCACCACTTCGTTGGCCACCACCATCCGGCGGAGATTGTCGGCGGGGTTGTTGGTCAGATTTTTGGCGATCAAAACCCGGGCACGAGTCCGTTGCCCGACCGCGACCGCGCGCGCTTCGTCAAATAGAGACTCGGCGGAGGCCACTCCGCCGGAAACGCCTTTTCCTCCCATGCCTCCAAGTCCGATCGCCCCGGCAGTCATCAGCACGGACATGATTGCAATCACCACCAGCATTTCCACCAAGGTGAAGCCGCGGGAACGGCACGAAGGATCATTGTTTGAGTTCGGGGAATCCATGGGTTTGGGAGTTTTGGGTTGAGGCAAATTGGAACGATTTTCAGGGGATCGCAAGAGCAAATGTCATTACATCGCCATTACGCCCGGTTTTTGTTTGGGGGAAATCTACCGGCGTTCGGGCCGCTTGTCCAGATCCACGCTGGCCCCACCATATCCCGAATATCCTTGCGGCTGGCGGCCCAACCGAGAAGTTCTTTGGCCAAGGATGGATCGGCCACCAGCGAGGCGGGATCCCCTTCACGTCGTGGCCCGTATTTCACGGGAACGCTCTTGCCGCTGATTTCCTCGACGGCGGAAATGATTTCTTTGACGGAAACTCCGACTCCGGTTCCAAGATTGCAGCGCACTGAATTTCCCCCTGCGGAGAGGTGATCGAGGGCGCGGGCGTGGGCATCGGCCAGATCTTCCACATGAATGTAATCGCGGATGCAGGTGCCGTCCGGCGTATCGTAATCGGTGCCGAAAACCTCAAGGTATTCGATTTCGCCGGTGACGGCCATCATCACCCGAGGAATGAGGTGGGTTTCCGGGTTGTGATCCTCACCGATCAAACCGTCCGGCGAGCAGCCACTGGCGTTGAAGTAGCGGAGGCAGGCACTCTTCAGCCCCCAAGCGGTGTCGCAATCCGCGAGAATGTGCTCCACCATCAGCTTGCTCATGCCGTAGGGATTGATCGGTTTCTGGGTGTTCGTCTCGGTGATCGGCAGTTTGTCAGGCACGCCATAAGTGGCGCAAGTCGATGAGAAGACGAAAACCTGGCAGCCGGATTCCTGCATCACCTGCAGCAGCTTGATCGGCTCCGCGGTGTTGTTCTGATAGTATTTCAGCGGATTCGTCACCGACTCGCCCACATAGGCGTAGGCCGCGAAATGGATTACCGCTCCGAATTGATGCTTGGCGAACAGCGACCGGACGAGAGCCTGGTCACCCACATCGCCAACCACGAGTTCCACACGGGGATCGACAATCGCCTGATCGTGACCGAACACCAAATTGTCGAGCACCACGATCTTCCGCCCTTGTCCGGCCAGAAGACGGACGGTGTGGGAGCCGATGTAACCGGCCCCCCCTGTGATTAAAATCGGTGCGCTTGAGGCATTCATGAGTTTCTGGCGCGAGGAAACCGAAGAATACAGGCCCCTGTCAACTCATGGTCGCCGCAGTGATGAGATTCCCTCAAAAACCGTTCGAATAGACCGCCGACCTGTGCTGTCTTAGCGCCATGAAGAAAAATCTTCGGCTATTGATCCTCACCGCAGTGGGAGCTGTGGTGTCCACGGCATTCACCTCCTGCTACTACGACCCCAACTATTCGTCGGCCACCGTCGGCGGTTCCTACAGTTCCGGCTATGGGGATGGCTACGGTTACGGAGGCAGCGGATTTTCCACTTCCGTGTTCGTGAGCACCGGCAATCCGCAGTGGGGTTACGACCCGAATTGCTACAGCTATTACGATTACCGTCGCCGCTGCTACTATGACCCGTATTTGAACGGCTACTACCCGGTCGGCTACCGTCCGCCGGTCGTTTATGGAGTTCCACACCCCTACGGTTGGCGTCCGGGCGGCGGCTACATCCGTCCGCCGGTTTATGTATCGAACGTTACGGTAAACAACTACCGCAACCGGGCGACCTTGTATCAAAACACGAAATACGGTTGGGCCAAGCAAGTCCGCCAGCAACCCGCCAGCCAAGGCCGGGTCGTCGGCTCGCACTCGTCCGGTAACAGCGGCAGTTCAAACGCCCGTCCCAATAACGCAACCCGGCCGTCGGGCGGCTCCTACAACAAGCCGAACTCGGGCTCTTCGCAGGCCACGCGCCAGAGCACGAATCCCGGTGCCCGGCAACAAGGCGGAACCCTGCCGTCGAGGTACAACACGCCTGTAAAAAGCTCCGATCAAAAGGCAAAGCAGTCACAACGCAATGCAGGTGGTCGCCAGCAAGGCCAGCGTCCCGAGAAGGCACAGCAATCCGAGCGAAAAGGTAAAAATCAAGCCCGTTCCGAAGAGGAAAAGAACAAGGGCCGCACCACCGGACAGCGCTGATCCGCCCCGTTCACCCTAACCGCTGAGACCCGTTCGCCTCCCGCCGCACCCTGTCGCGGCGGAGGCGTTCCAACGTAATCCGGGGACGCAGAATCCATCGCCCGACGATCCAGCCGGCCAGCCCCCCACCGAAATGGCAGGCATGGCCCATTTCAAACCAAATCCCAAATCCGGAATCGACCAGCAAGGTTCCCAGCATTGAAAGGCCCGGGATCCCCAGCGCCGGATTCATCAGCGCGAGGAGCAGTGCCGCGAGCAGGATTCCCAGCCCCAGGCTTCGTCCCGAGACAGGCAGCGGCATCATCCGTGATTGAGGCGACAAAGTGGTCAGCAAGAGCAACAGCGCCATGCATCCTCCGGAAATGCCCACCAGCAAAGGCGAGCCGGTTCCTCCGGGGGCCAAAATGAGGTGACAGATGCCGCCACCGAGCACGCCCGCCAGCGTGGCGATCACCAGCCCTTTCCGCCCCACCATGTGCTCGATCCGCGAGCCGATGAGCAGAATGAAAACCGCGTTCAACGCAACATGCACCCAACCGCCGTGGAGGAATCCATAGGTGAGAATCTGCCAGACTTTTCCTGCCAGAAATTCTCCACGGGCAAGTCCAAGCATATCATACCACGACCTGGCAGGCTGGGTGTCCCTTCCGCCTGCAAGGGTCACCAGCAATTCGATGGCCAGAATGATCGCCGCGAAACCCCATGTTACCGGTGAGTTTCCGAGCTGGCGCAGATTCCTTGCGGCATTGGAAAACGGCGCACCGGACGAAGTCATGACGGTGTGCGGTTAGAAAAAATCGGTCGCGGAACAATATCACTCCACCACTTGAGCCCGCGGCTCCCTGCGGGCCACATCCTCCGCGCCGGCACTGGTCACGAACGGTCCGCCTTCCAGCGGAGCCACTCCCGTAAACGCCACGTCCGGCATGTCCGTCGGACGACCGGCGAGCGGGAAATCCTTGCGCAGCGGGAAATACGGATAGCCCTCCCACATCAGGATGCGCTTCATGTTAGGATGCCCGGTGAACGGAATTCCCATCATGTCCCAGACCTCGCGCTCATGCCAATCCGCACCGACCCAGATGTCGGTCACCGACGGCACGGTCTCCTCCTCGCCCACCTTCGCCTTGATGCGCAGGTGCTTGGAATCATCCAGCGTGGCGATTTCATAAACCATTTCGAACCGCGGATCGTCGCCGAAGTGGTCGAGGCTGGAAATATCCAGAATCATCTCGTATCCGAGATCCTTGTGGCACTTCGCAAGCACTTCATGCAGCGAGCCTAACTCCACCCGCACCGTATGCTCACCGCGGAATTCAAGGGTTTCCCAAATCTTTTCTCCGAACGATTCGCGGAGCTTGGTGACATCGGCTACGGCTGACATTTTGAAATTCAGTTAGGAAAAATTCAGGCGTTCTCTTCCATGAACGTGCGCTTCTGGTCCATCGTGGACTCCTCGCCCTCGATTTTCCTCTGAAGCTTCATCAGACCTTCGATCAACGCCTCGGGCCGCGGCGGGCAGCCTGAAATATAAACGTCCACCGGGATCAACTGGTCGATGCCCTGAAGCACCGCATAGCTCCGATACATGCCACCGGACGAGGCGCAGGCACCCATCGCGATGCACCATTTCGGCTCCGGCATCTGGTCCCAAACCCGTTTCACCGCCAGCGCCATCTTGTAAGTCACCGTCCCGGAAACGATCAAAACATCCGCCTGGCGCGGGGAAAAGCGCATCACTTCCATGCCGAAGCGGGAAATATCGAAGCGGCTCGATGCCGTCGCCATCAGCTCGATCGCGCAACAGGCGAGGCCCATCGGCATCGGCCAAAGGGAGTTTTTCCGCATCCAGTTGATGGCGGCATCCACGCGCGTGATGATGACATTGCCTTCGATCTTCGAATCGTAAGCCGTGTGGAGGGTACTGGTGGAAGGACTGACCATGGTGCTTGCTGCTGCACGAACTGTGCCTCTGGGGCTGCGGAGCCTCAAGTCGTTTGTGAAAATTTTCACAAACTCCGCATTTTCGGCCTCAGCTCCCCTCGGAAACCGGCGTGAGATCGCTCTTCCGGACATCCCGGGTGGTTTCGCCGGGGCCTGCCGTAAATGGCGCTGAATCCAGAGATATCCCATCGATTTGAAACCGCAGGCGATAGCGGGTGCCGAATTCGACTTCGATGCGCGGCATGTCGTTGAGATCAGCGGTGCCAGCTTTCGTTTCGAAATCCGCCAACGGCTTTCCAACTTCGCTGACTAGCCAGCCCTTCACCGCCAGCCGGTTCTCCCCGTCGAAAAGACGGATGCCGAGCGTTGGCTTGGCGATCACTGGCTTGGTGTAACGGGCCGTGACATCGACCGCGGCCACCGAAGAGTCGTCTTCCGACCAGATCATCGGAAAACTGAGACCGTTCTTTTTCCACGAGGTCGCATAAATCGCATTCGCAGGCTTCGAGGCATCCGCCTTGGCTGCGTCCCCAGCGAACCACCCGCGATCCAAGCCTCCGGCGTCGTATTCATCGGCCCCCGTGAAATGCCAGCCGCCGTCCCAAATCTCGATCCACGTGTGATTGCCCCGGCCGTTCGTCCACATCGGCGTCCCGACCGCGCGGGCCGGGATGCCCACGGCGCGGCAGGCGTCCACCAGCAGGATCGAGAGCCCGGTGCAGGTCGCCTTCCCCTGCTCCATCGATTCCTTGGGACTCTGGTTCGTCCGCTTGCGGCCAGTGTGGTAGTGCGTGTTGATCAGTTTGAAGAACTCCTTGTTGAGTGCTTGAACCGCCTCCGTGATAGTCTTCGCGTCCTTCACCAGTGGCGCGGCTTTTTCGAAAAACTCCGCCCGCCAGGGATCACGCGGCTCGTCGAAAACCGCATACGGCAGCACGTCATTCAGGAAAATTTCCTCCGGCACCTCCTTCGCCCAGGGAAATGTCGCCCTAGCCTTAAGTGCAAGATCGAGATTTTCAGTTAGAAACCCTACATCGAGCACCTTGCGATCTTCGGCCGGCATGTTCTCCACCAGGAAGCCCGCCGCCTTCCCGCCGAATTCGCCGTGCTTTTCCTTCGCGGCGGAAATGAAATCATCCGTCGCGGAGGCTAGGACAAGCGCGGCGGAGGCCAGCCAGATTCCAATCGTGTGCATGTCCGGCACCGTAGCCATTGCGGGAAAATCGTCCATCCATGATTCACTGTGACAATTCCGTCAGCGAACGAATCTGGTCGCCGTCCCGCGCCGGAAAGATTATCCCTCCGCCGTCCACATGGAGATTTTTCTAATCGATGCCATCGGCCCGTTTTTCAGGGGCTATGAAAAGGAGCGGGTCAATTGGTCGAAAATACCCTTCTCCTACCTCTACGGAGCCGATGAATCACGGTGGACGCAAATCGAAACCGACCTCCGCAAGTTTGCCCGCGAGGTTTCCGCCCAAGGCTACAACGCCGTCACTCTCGACGACCTCGCCCACCTCGCGCATCATCCATTGCACGAACCCGAAGTCGCGGCGGAGATCGCGCTCTTCAGGGAAAAATTCCGACGCTTGTTCGACATCCTCCATCAGGAATTCGGCCTGAAGATCTATCTCACCACCGACGTGCTGCCGATGACCTCGGCGGTTGCCGACGCAATCGGCGATGACACGCGGAAACTCGAAGACTACTATCAAAGCCTCGTCCGCGGCGTGCTCGATGATTTCCCGCAGTTGGAAGGACTCATCCTCCGCATCGGCGAGAGCGACGGCCACGACGTGGAAGATCCCATCCGCACCCAGCTCCATCTAACGAGCGCGAAGGAAACCAACCGCCTGCTCAAGCTGCTGCTCCCCGATTTCGAAAAACGCGGCAAGAACCTCATCCTCCGCACCTGGACCGTCGGTGCCCACCGCATCGGCGATCTCATCTGGCACAGCGGCACTCTGACCGACACCTTCAAGGGTATCGACTCGCCGAATTTCATCGTCTCCATGAAACACGGCGAGAGCGATTTCTTCCGCTACCTGCCGCTCAACCGCGCGTTCTTCAGCGTGCCGCAGAAGAAGATCATCGAGATGCAGGCCCGCCGCGAATACGAGGGCGCGGGCGAGTATCCGTCGTTCATCGGCCGCGATTGCGAACGATTCTATCACGAACTCGCCGCCGCAAAAAACATGGTCGGCATGTCCGTCTGGTGTCAGACCGGCGGCTGGCACCGCTTCCGCCGACTCGCGTTTCTGGACGAAGGAAACCGCGACATCTGGATCCGCCTCAATACCGCAGCCGCCATCGGCGTTTTCAAACACGGGAAATCCGTGGAAACGATCATCGGTGAATTTTCCGGCCATGAAAAAGCCCCCGCCGTGCTCGAGTTGTTGCGCCACTCGGACACCGTGATTCACGAGCTGCTCTACATCGAGGAATTCGCCCGCCAGAAGTTGTTCTTCCGGCGTGTTAGGGTTCCGCCGATGCTGCACATGTATTGGGATTCCATCTTCATCAACCACGGCGTCCGCAAGATCGTCTCCCATTTCATGACCGATCCCGAACGCGCGCTGCGGGCCGGGCAAGCGGCGGCGGAGTTGTTTCCCCGGATGATCGAGCTCGCGAAGGAAGCGGACCTACCGGTGGACGACATCGAACACATGCGCGACGCATTCGGGATAATTCTGTTAGCGAGGAGTTACTATTTCCTTCCGTTCGATGAATTGATGGTCGAGCAGATCCGCCTCGCGAAGAAGCTTTATAAAAAACGCTGGCCCAAGGAAATCCGCCCACGCTATCGAGTGAAAGTGTCCTTCGAGCCCTTCAAGCTGAAGCGCCGAACCCTTGCCTGGGGCATCCGGCTGATGTCGCGCAAGAAGCGTGGCTACCGGCTGATCGATCATGTGTTCACGCTCGGCTTGCTGAGTTACGTTTACCGGGTTTTCCGCACCCGCGCTCCACAGGCACTGCCGAAGTTCATGCGCGAATCCGCGATGGGTGTGGACGTTCTTTTCAAATAAGGAGGGTCGACTTTCAGTCGACCCGAGTTGACCGAAGGTCCACCCTCCTTAAACCTCCTTCTTGCACCATGATCGTCCGCACGCGCTTCGCCCCCAGTCCGACGGGACGGCTGCATCTCGGCCATGCGCTCGCGGCTCGGGTCGCGCATTCGCTCGCCCGTAAGGCAAACGGGATTTTTCTGCTGCGGCATGAGGACATCGACGGCCCGCGCGTGCGCGAGGAATTCTATCAGGGCATCGAGGAGGACATGAAATGGCTCGGACTGACATGGGATGGCGAGCCACTCCGCCAAACAAGCCGCATCGCTGCCTACGAAACCGCGCTCGCATCGCTGCGCGAAAGAAAGCTCGTCTATCCCTGCTTCTGCACCCGCCGCGAGATCCAGGAGGAATGGGCCCGCATGGGCGCCGCGCCGCAAGGTCCTGAAGCACCAGTCTATCCGGGAACCTGTCGGAAACTAACGGCTGCCGAACAGCAGGAGAAAATCCACTCCGGCATTCCCTACGCGTGGCGGCTGGATTCCGGTCTGGCAGGCGAGGTCGCCGGTCCCCTTACTTTCCGTGATCTGCGTTTCGGGGAAATCTCCGTGAGACCGGAGCTGCTAGGCGATGTCGTGCTCGCGAGGAAGGACATCGGCACCGCCTACCATCTGGCCGTGGTCGTGGATGACGCGTTTCAGGAAATCACCCACGTCACCCGTGGCGAGGATCTGCTGCCATCGACCCATGTCCACCGATTGCTCCAGGAGCTTCTATCACTTCCCGAGCCGTTTTACCTGCATCATCCGCTGATGCTCGACGAGGAAGGAAAACGGCTGGCGAAACGCAATGACTCCCTCTCCATCGCGGCGCTGCGGGAAAACGACCTATCACCTGCGGAGGTGCTAGACCGGGTGGTTGCCGCGTCCCGCGGCAACTCCCAGCCATTTGATCTCTGAAACTGCTGCGAGACGCAGCAGCAACGTTCACTTCGCCTGGGCGGCGGATTCCAGCAGGTCGGCAGCGGGCAGGATCACGTTTTGCGGGACCGGACCTTGGTTGTCACTGTCGCCTTTCGGGCTGAAACGATTGATGCCGAACCCGACAAATTTGCCGTCCTTGTTGAACACCGGCATGCCGAGCGCTTGGGTGCCGACCTTGCCGAAGGTCCGGGGCTTGCTGACCAGGGAAATGACTTCATTGGTCATGATCACCGGCTCACGATTCAGGTCCTTGCCGAGGCGGCCGAGGATGATCACATCGTCCAGCAAGGTCATCGGCGCGTTGTTCGCCGTATCGACCGGAGTGAGCTTCACAGCATCCGGTTTTTCAGGACGGATGAAGGCGAGGTCGAGATCGGTGTCCTTGAAGGCGACCTTCGCGGCGACTTCGGAGCCGTCCGGCATCAGGATTTTCACTTCCTTGGTCGTTCCCTTGGCGGACAGTTTCGTGGGACCTTGCGGGCCGTTGTAGCTCCTGCCGTCGAGGGTCGACGCGACGTCGAGAGCCGAGAGCGGCACCACGATGAGTCCGTCCTTGTCGATGACCGTGCCGAGCATTTCGAGTTTGCGCTCTTCCTTTTTCGCCGGATTCTCACCCACGGTCACCTCAAGCTCGACGACCGCGCTGAGGAACAGGACTGAGTCCTTGTTAGAGGCTGCGAGAGCGATGGCCTTTTCTTTCAACGGACCGTCGGCGGCATGGACGAGAGGAGCGGCCACGAGGGCGGCGATGAGCATCAGTCGGGATTTCATGAGTTGGTGGTGGGTGAGATTGGTTTACCAAGTGGGCTCGAGTTCAATGTAGCGCGTGGTGATTCCGCGGCGGATGAACAGGACGATGGGACTCCGAAGGTTTTTCTCCAGATCGGCAAGGATAGGTTTCAGGGCCTCGATGGAATCCACCGGCTTGCCGTCGATGGAAATGAGGAGGTCGCCGGCGGCCAGTCCACCCAGCGCGGCCCAGCCGGCGGGAGTCACGGCGGTGATGAGCACCCCCTTGAAATCATCCGGGAGTTTCTCGCTGACGCGGTCGGATTGGCCGATGTCGCGGGAGTTGAATTCCAGCGTCTCGCAGTCGTGGGCATCCAGCTCCGAGGTGCCTTCCGGGCTGGCGTCGAGCGGTACCTTGATGTCGAGGCTCTCCGCGCCGCGACGGACTGAAAGGGTGACTTCCGAGCCGATCTTGTATTGGCGGATGAGCGAGGCGAAGACGTCGGATTCCTCGGGCCGCGAGGTCGGGATCACGGTGCCGTCGAGTTTCAATAACAGGTCGCCGGTTTTCAGCCCGGCTTTCTCCGCGCTGCTGCCGGGATGGACTTGGGTGACGCGCACGCCCTTCGAACCGGGGACTCCGAGGGCTTCGGCGAGGTCGGATGAAATCACCTGCGTGTCGATGCCGATCCAAGCCTTCTTCACCAGGCCGGGCTTGTCGGGATCCGGATCGGGGCCGATCTTGACGACGGTTAGGTAGTTGCGGCCGTCGTGCTCATACGAGACGAGCACGGGGACGGGTTCGGTTTTTCCTTCGGTGATTTCGTTGCTGACCTTGATGAGTTCCGCGAGATTTGGAGTGGGCTTGCCGGAAACCGCGACGATGAGATCGCCGGGTGAGATCGCGGGCTTGGAGGCTGCCGCTCCGCCGCCGGGGCGGATGCTTTGCACCAGCACGGCGTTGTTGTCGTCGCGGTGGAGTTCCTTGGCATTCAGCTTGGTTAGATCGCGGCCGGTGATGCCCCATGAGAGCAATTCCTTCTCGCGGGGTTCCGCGGGCTCACGCTCGGTGCCAGTGACTTTCCAAGCCATCGGCTTGCCGTCGCGGGTGCCTTCCAGTGAAATTTCCGAACCCACTGCGGACTCCAGCAGCATCCGGTTGAACACCGGAATGTCTTCTGCCGCGCGCGATGCCGGGATGTCCGTGCCGTTGCAGCGCGTGACGAGATCTCCCGCTTTCAGCCCCGCCTTTTCGGCCGGAGATCCGGAGATGACGCCGCCCACCAGGATGCCGGACTTGGCATCGGAGGTCTTGAGCAGCGGTTGCGCGATCAGGCCCGCCCAACTGCGTTCGACGTGACCTTTGGCGATGAGCTCGTCCGCCACCTTGCGGGCGAGGTTCGAAGGAATCGCGCCACCGAGGCTGCCGATGCCGACTTCATTCACGCCGACGATTTCACCCTTCAGGTTCACCAGCGGCCCGCCGGAATTGCCGGGGAAAATCACCGCGTCATGTCCGATCCAGCGGACCAGTTCCCCGACCACTTCGCCGTCCAAACGCAAGGAGCCGCCGGGCGCGATCATCTCCGTATTCGCGACGATGCCCTGGGTCACCGATTGCGAAAGCCCTGCCGGACTGCCCATGGCGAGCACGGTATCGCCGACTTCGAGAGTGTCGCTGTCGCCGAATTTCGCCACCGCCAGGGTAGCCTCGGGATTGCGCAGGTCCTTCTTCTCGATCTTCAAAACCGCGAGATCCGCCAAGGGATCGGTGCCGACCAGTGTGGCCTTGAGTTCCTGGCGATCCGCCAGCCGCACCGTGATCCGGGTCGCCCGGCCGGCGACATGGTGATTGGTCAAAATGTAGCCATCCGGCGAAATGATTGTGCCCGAACCACTGCCCCGCCCCTTCTGCATCCGTCCCGCTCCGCCTTCTTCAGCGACGACGTGAATCCGGACCAGCGCCGGATAGACCGCCTGCACCGCCGCCTCGACTTGGGGATCCGCTTTGGCAAATGCCGTGATTGGAACGAGTGGAACCGCCAGGGTGATGGCGATGGCGAGCTTGGGAAATGAAAGCATGGCGGGGAGATCCCTAGCGGGAGTCTCCTGAACAACGAAGCCCGGAAAGCGTCTTGCCTGACATTTTTTCCGTTTGCCGGGATGATGCGAACCGGACAGCCTCGGATTTGGCAAATGGAAGCAAACACCGAACGATTCATCCGGTTTCTCGCCACGGAGCGCGGGTTGTCCGAGGCGTATCAATTGTCGGTGCGGCAGACGCTGGACGCGCTGGCCGGGTGGCTGGAAAAGAAAGGAACTTCCCTGCGCGATGTGGGAACGGACGAGCTGGCGGCATTTCTGACCCTGCGGAAAGCGGATGGGCTGAACGCGGCGTCGCTGCGGATCACGACGGTGCATCTAAAGGTGTTTTTCCGCTGGCTGGTCGGGAAGGAGCGGTTGGAAATGGATCCGGCCGAGCCTTTGCTGGCCCCGCGGCCGGACATGACGCTGCCGGTGACGCTGCATGCGTCCGAGCTGGTGACGCTGCTGGAATCGATCGATCCGGCGCAGCCGTTAGGGCGGCGGGATCTGGCGATCCTGGAGTTGTTTTACTCGTCGGGCCTACGTCTTTCGGAATTGTGCAAGCTGCGGCTGGAGATGATGGATTTCGAGGAAGGTTTTATCCGGATCACCGGCAAGGGAGGCAAGACCCGGATCGTCCGGGTGGGCAACAAGGCACGCGAGGCGATTTCCAGCTATCTTTCTAACGAACGCCCCCACCTGGTGACGAAGAAGACCTCGTCGCACGTCTTCATCAGCGTGCGGGGTGGTCCGTTGTCTCCGGACCGGGTGCGGCAGATCGTGAAGGAACGGGCGAAGATGGCGGGCATCGACCAGAACGTGTATCCGCATTTGCTGCGGCATTCGTTCGCGACGCATCTGTTGGAAGGCGGCGCGGACCTGCGGGTGATCCAGGAGCTGCTAGGCCACGCGGATATTTCAACGACGCAGATTTACACGCATGTGGACCGGCAGCGGTTGAAATCCGTGCACAAGAAATTCCATCCGCGGGGATAACCGCGAATCGCAGTTAGTATTGCTTGATCTCCAGCGGCACGGAGGCTGGCTTGGCGGGATCGGGAGTTGCCGGAGTGACCGGCAGGGTGGGAGTGGGAGCAGCAGGTGTGATCGGGGCTGCGGGCGTCGTTGGCACAGCGGGAGCACCAGGAGGGGCGGGAGTTGGAACCGGTGCGGGAACCGGAAGCGGTGCGGGAGTTGGAGGTGCCGCGGGTGGAAGCACTATCGGCACATCGGGGATGGCGACGGCGCTCATGACCTCGACGCCTTCCACACGGATGGATCGGAAAAGATGGTTGTAGTTGTGACGGATCACCGCCGGGAAGGACACTCGCCCGGCTTCCACGATGTTTTCCAAGAGCAGTTTCGCCGTAAGGTTCGAGATCAGGTCGGTGCCGACCTGGACCGTGCGGTTGGGATTGATGATTTCCTTCCCCGCCTCGTTGGAGCCGACGATGACGTCGCTCGCGATGGACTGCCCTTGGATGGCAATGGTCGATTGGGCGGATTGAATGGCCCCCTTAGAGTTCAGCGTGATTTCCAAAGTGGCGTGGTCGTCGGAGGCGAGCCATCCACGCAGGTAGTCGATGCGGATGGAAATGAACACTCCGCCATCGGGAGTCGGGCTCGATTCCGGCTTGTAGGTCCGGTAGTTCGCGCCGGAGAGGGCGTAGTCTGAGTATTTGCCCGCCTTTTTCCAGCCACCGAGGCTTTTCGCGAAGTCTTCGTGATCAATGACGACCTCCGCGAGGGATGCGGCCAGCGAAGAGATGAAGGCGGCAAAGATCAAATATATCGATTTCATGGCGAAAGGGTCGGCGAAGCGCCGGGTGATACTGGAATGGCGGGGAATTTATTCGATGAATTCCGGCGGCGGAGATGCATCGGCGGAACGGAACAGGCGGGCAATCTGGGCCAGAGCTTTCGATTTGTGCTCGTCCTTGATGTAAGCGGCGACCGTGCCAAGCGCCGCAACCAGCGCGCCCCAGTCGTCGCCGTAGCCAATGCCGGGGAGGATGTCGGGGATCAAATCGGCGGGTAATACGAGGTAACCCAGAGCTCCGACGATCATGCCTTTAGCCCAGGTCGGGGTGTCTTTGTCCTGGAGGCAATAAAAAAGCGTAAGAGCGGTGATCAGGGTTTTCCGGCCGGCGCTGAGGGTCGCCCTACTCAAGGTCCGCCACAAGCGTGGGGCGGAATACCAACTCGGAGCGGACAATGGAGCCGGCAATTTCGGGAATTTTGACATGGTCAGATGAAATGGGTGCCGACGGCGGGCGCGGCGGAAGATGGCCCAATTTCCCGCACCGGGCAAGGAGAAGGACCGGAACGGGAATCCAGCAGTTGCACGGTGCCGGGCAACCCGCTAGCGTCACCGCGTGATTCGCCCTGTCGATGTGCTGCTGGAATTTCTTGAAGCTGAACAAGCCCGCGGGGTGTCCCACGTGCATCTGGACGAGGGCGCGAGAGAGGGGCTGCGCGAGATTTTCAATCGGGCGAAAACCGGTGGAGCCGCGCCTGCGGAAGCCGCACCCGCCGCCGCTCCTGCCGCTCGGGAGCCCATGCCCACAATCACTCTGAACGAGGAGCCAAAACCAGTGGCGGAATCCAAAGCCCTGTCAATCGAGGGTTCCTCAAAAACCGAACAACTCGCGACCCTCCGCAAGCAGGCGGAAAACTGGGGGCCGGCGAAGTCGCTCGGATCCCTGCGGGAGACGATGGTGTTCGCCACCGGAAATCCCGACGCGCGGGTGATGCTGGTAGGCGAGGCCCCGGGCTATCAGGAGGAGCGCGAGCGCGAGCCCTTCGTCGGTCCGGCGGGACAAAAGCTCAACGACATCCTCAAGGCGATGGGTATCTCGCGCGAGGAGGTTTACATTTCCAACATCGTCAAATTCCGCCCCGCGACGCCGAATCAATCGACGAACAACCGCAAACCGACGCCCGAGGAAATGGCGGCTTGCATGCCCTTCGTCAGTGCGGAAATCGGTATCGTGGAACCGGAGTGCATCATCGCGCTCGGCGGCACCGCGGCGGAGGGACTGCTCGGCCTAACAGGCAGCGTGACCTCGATGCGCGGCAAGTGGCACGACATCGGCGGCAAACCGGTGCGGGTGACCTATCATCCGAGCTACCTGCTGCAAAGCGGCGGCAGCGCGAATGTGAAACGCCAGGTCTGGGAGGACATGCTGGCGGTGATGGAGAAACTCGGGCTGCCGATTTCCGACAAGCAGCGTGGTTACTTTTTGCCGAAAGCGTGAATTGGAGCGACTACCGTATGTAGTTTAACCCGTTGGGGTGCCTTCAATGTGACGCGCCAAAGACCCCCTAAAGCGTTAGATCACTTGCGAAGAGGCATTCCCGCGCTGCCGGTCACTTCACCAGCTCCTTCTCGCCTAGCAGTTTGATCGCCTTCGGCGCGTGCTTGCGGCGGAGGCCGAACTGGCGGACGGCGTGGCGCTGCAAATGCGCGGCGGCATCCTCGACATCATCGGTGAAGAAAATGAGATCCGGATCGTCCGGGCTGATGGTCCCCTCCTCCGCCATTCGATAGACGAAGTCCATCAGCGGCTGCCAATAGTCTTTCCCCATCAGAATGATCGGGAAAACCTTCAGTTTACCCGTCTGGATGAGTGTCATGGTCTCGAACATCTCATCCAGTGTTCCGGCGCCGCCGGGCATGACGATGAAGGCGTAGGAATACTTCACGAGCACCACCTTACGGGTGAAAAAGTAGCGCATCGTAACGGATCGCTGGACGTAGGGATTGAGTTGCTGCTCGAACGGTAATTCGATATTGACGCCTAACGAACGCCCGCCCGCCTCGAACGCCCCTTGGTTCCCCGCCTGCATGATGCCGGGGCCGCCACCGGTGATGACGGTGAAGCCGAGCCTCGCACAGGCCGCGCCCATCTCCCGCGCCATTTCATAATAACGGCTGCCGGGCTTGGTCCTCGCCGAGCCGAAGATGGTCACGCACGGCCCGGCGAAATGCAGCGCACGGAAGCCGCTCATCAGGTCCATCGCCACGCGGACCAGTGTCGTTAGATCGCGCACGCGCGAACTCGGGCCGGAAAGCAGGGTCTGATCCGGCGTTTCCAGTTCGAAGATTTCCTGCTCGCGGACTTCCTTCTCGGTAATCTCTTCCGCGCCGACCTGCGGCAGTTTCGGGCATTCGGGTGAACTCACGCCCAACGTTTAACACCAATTTCCGCCGATGGGAAAAACGAAAAATGCCCCCGCCTGGACACGGACAGGAGGATAAGGAGAAGAGTTGGTTTCAAGCCTGATAAGATGAGTGGATCAGGGAGCGGTGACTTCCCGGATTCGATAGAAACGGCTGGGCTCTCCGGCAGGATGGGTGTCGGTGACCGGCGGGCCGCTGTCGGTCCAGTAAAGAGTGGTCCCGGTGGCTTGTTCGGGTGATAGGCAGTCTATCCAACGGATCAGGTCAGAGGTGTAGCTGACGCGATACCAGCGCCCAGGCGTGGCAGGAAACTCCAACCGGACTCTGCGATCCGGCATGACGGCGATACGCGGGGTAGCAGGCGTAGCCGGTAGGATGGAGAGTGCTGCGAGAGGAACTCCGCTGACACCGGATGTGGAACCGCTTCTGGATTTGGAACTACCAACCCGCCCAATGAGTGAGACCGGGGACCTGAGGCCTTCGGCAGTGCAGATGGGTTCGAAGCGTTTCGGGAATTTGCGGTCGTGGGTATAGAAGGAGAGTGTAAGGCTGACGGTGTCATTGACCGCGACGGGGTTCCGGTAATCCACATAGACGTTTTTGCTTTTCGGAGGACTGCTGGCGTTGTGGAGACTGAGACTGGGATAGGCGGCTTTGTAGCCGCTGAAATCCACATGGACGCGGAAGCCATTCACTGAGTAAGGAGAGGTGTTAGTTACCTTGACGACGACGTCGAACAAGCCTGTGCCACGGTTGATCTTGATGTTTTTTTCAATGGGCTGAACGGTCTTCAGGGTGATGACGCCGGCGATATTGTCAGCAATAGTGGCGGAGGCGGTCAAAGAAGCTCCGAGGGTCACTTCAGGGTCACGGGCGCTGAAGCCGGTCATTGTGATCGAAACGGTCTCGGTAGGTTCGACGACGTGTTCATCCAACACCGCCACGCCGATGTCGGCGGTCGTTTGACCGGCCTGAATCGTCACGGAGCCGCTCAGGGCCGTGAAATCCGTGCCGGAGCTGGCAGTGCCGCCGACGGTGTAGGAGACGACGGTGTCCACGCTGGCCGGAGCAGTCTGGGTGACGCGGAACAGGGCGTGGGTGGGAATGGCGGCCTCGATGCCGTCGGTGATCTTCGCGAGGCTGACGGTGGCGGTGTCATCGTCCATAATCGTGGCGAAGGCGGTCGACGAAGCCCCGAGGGTCACTTCGGGATCACCGGCACTGAAACCGTTCAACGTGATCGAAACGGTCTCGTTACGTCCGACGATGTGTTCATCTAACACGGCTACACTGATGTCGGCCGTCGTTTGACCGGCCTGAATTGTCACGGAGCCGCTCAGGGCCGTGAAATCCGTGCCGGGACTGGCAGTGCCACCGACGGTGTAGGAGATGACGGTGTCCACGCTGGCCGGAGCGGTCTGGATGACGCGGAAGAGGGCGTTGGTCGGAATGGCGGCCTCGACGCCGTCGGTGATCTTCGCGATGCCGACAGTGGCGGTGTCATCGTCGATAATGGTTGCGGTGGTGCTGGCAACGGCACCAGAGATGACGTTGTCGCCAGCAGCACTGAGTGTCACGATGAACGTTTCGTTAGGTTCCACCAGCAAGTCAGCGCTGACCGGGATCGTCACGATCGCGCTCGTGGCTCCGTCTGCAATCGTGACCGTACCTGTGGGGAAAACGCCGCCGAAGTCGGCAGCGGAGACAGCTTTGCCGCCCACGGTGTAAATGGCATCGACGCTGCCAACCGTGCTGCCTGTTCTGGAAACCGTGAAGGTGAAGTTCGTGGCGCCTGAATTGCCTTCAGCGGCACTGGAGGAATTCGCGAGAATCGCAAGACCCCCTAGCTCCAAGCCATCCCGCCTGAAGCTCATGACGCGTCCGACATCAATCCCTCTTCCCCACGGGGCGCCGATGACCACATGGGTATTCGTGAGAATCACGTTCTGCAGGTATCCGTAACTGACGAACGAACTTGGAATCGCAAAGTGCAGCAGCTCATGACCGGTGGGGATGTCCACCAGATCCACTCCAGCGTTCCCGCCGGTCACCGCAAGTACTCTTCCCATCAGGGAAACCGAGTTTCCGAAGTTGGAATTTGCAACTTCGAAGCGGGTTCGGATCGTGTTGATATGTGCACCGGTGGCTGCGTCAAAGATCATGACCGAGCCCGAGTTGTCTTTGAACGAATCGTCCCAAGGATTGCCCACCACAATGTAGTTCTCGTTGGCTTGGACATATTCGCCGAAATCCGAGGTGATGTGGGAGGTGTCCCGCGTATCGCGCTCCACTTCAAAAATCAGCCGGTTGTTGTCCTTGAGGTCGAAGCAATAAACCCGGCCGTTCGTCCCGATCACGGCGTGTGTGCCGCTGACCGTGACCGAGACCCCGAACTGGCCGCCGAGAACTCCTGTCGGAGACTCGATCCGGCTCAGAAACACGCCGGTCGCCCTATCATAGACGAGGACATCGCCAACTTGATACCCCCTGCGATCCTCGAACGGCAGCCCTACAAGGATATGGCTTGCTCCCAACGCGATCTTTGTCCCAAAACCAATGGAATCGGCTGAGGGAGGGACTAGCACCATTCGCTCAGCAAGTGTTTCGCGATCATAGAGGTAGATCGCCGGCACCGCGGGATTGGCACGCGACTTATTTGCCCCGACAGCTAACAGCCCCTCGTCCACCGCGAGCCCCTGCCCGAACCGAGCACCATCCACGAAACCTGTCGGCTTGATCGTTGCCTTCACCTGACGGGTCTGAAGGTCGACCGCAAACACTCCGCCCCGGAGAAGCCCGCTCCCGTCGAGATCGAGGCTCCCTACAAATGCGGAGCTGCCGAACGCGGCGATTGTTCCTCCCAATTTGTCGCCTGCGAATGAAGGGAGCGGCACTCCCACATTGGTGCCTATCGACCGCGAAATGGCCGCGTCGTTGTCGGTGATCCACAGTTCGACCTGAGTGGGCGGAACGATGGCGCCCGATCCCCCGAGAAGATCGAGAAAAAATCGTTCGGTCGGTTCGCTGCCGGCGTCGTCCACCACTGCGAGATCGAGGGTGGCGGTGGCCTGTCCCGCCGGAATGGTGACGCTGCCGGAGCGGGCGATGAAATCCATCCCCTCCCGTGCCGAGTCCTGCCGTGTTTCGAAGTTCACGGTGACTTCCTTGGAGGCCGGTGGATTCACCCGAAAGGTGACCGTCACACGGCGTTGAGCCTCCGAGCCCGTGGCGTCGGAAACCTCCACCACCGGCTCAGCAGCGAGTTTGGTGAACGCCAAAAGGGCCCCCTTGCTTGTGCCCGGGTCCGTCCCCCCCGCCGCTCCGGTCAACAGGATGTCTCCGCGAGCCTTCATTTCGCCGGCCAAGGTCGAAAGAGTGCCTGTGTCGAGCGGGTTGCGCAGCGCGGCGATTTGCTGCCTGGTCCCCAGATCGAACTGATAGAGAGTCTTGTCCGACCAGACAGCCAGCATATCACTGCCAACCACTTCAACGTCCGAGCCGAACCAGTCGTAATATCCCGCCGCAGGGACCGGGCTGAATTTTCCAAGGTAGTTGCCCGTGGCCGCATCATACTCCCATACGGAGCTTCGGCTCGTCACATAGAGTTTGCCGTTTCGGAGCAGCACGGACGTTCCATACCACCCGTCGGCGACCGCCCCCGTGATCTTCGCGATCAAGGCCCGCGAAGTCGCGTCGAACAAATACACGGCTCCTTGGAAATCACTGCCCTTTCTATTTGCGCCCACAGCCAGGATGTTTCCTTCCACGGCAATCGAGTTTCCGAAGCCGTCGAACCGCTCACCGTCCGACGGTCGGAACATTTGAGGCTCCATGGACCAGTCCCGGATATCGTATACGTACACCCCGCCGATGGCGGTCGTTCCACCAACCGGCGTATTGCCCAGAATGGACACGAACAGCCGGTTATCCTTGAGCGCAAATGCCGACCCGAACCCGGGTTCCTGGACCGAACCGGACGGGGTTGGAATCGTTCGTTCGAGGCCGCCGTCACTCCTGCGGAAAACGTAGAGGGTCTGCTGTCTGTTCACTCTCGTTGAGACCGTCAGGAAATGGTTCGGCGTCATCACGACTTTGGAGCCAAAAGCAAAACCGTCTACTAACGTCACATTCTCCCCGAGTTGGTATTTGTGCTCCCTGGTCTGGGAATCGAACACGTGCACCGATGGATAGGCTCCAACAAGAATCTCCGTGTCGTCCCAGTCCAACGACCGCCCGAATGAGATCTCCCCGTCTGCGACACCCGGATTCGGAACGATGTCGATCAGCCGCAAGGGATCTGCATGGGTAAGACTCAAGAGCCCGGCAATCAAGATCAGGGGGAGTAGGAATCGTCGCATGAAACATAGGAATTATCTAGGATTCGGCGAGCTGACAACCCCTCAATGAACGGCAATGTGACAAAAGAAGCCAAATGGGCCTGCCTTCGTCCCGACATCTTCGGCCATATCCATTTCAACTAACTGAAAAAACGAAAAACGCGCCCGCCTCACCGAGACGGACGCGTTTGGCAGATTTCAGGAAAAATCAGGCGGCGAAGTTCGCGGCGACGACGTCCCAGTTCACCACATTCCAGAAGGCGGTGATGTAGTCCGGGCGGCGGTTCTGATAGTTGAGGTAGTAGGCGTGCTCCCAGACGTCGAGTCCGAGGATCGGCTTCCCATCGCAACCGGCGATGGCGGCACCCATGCACGGGCAATCCTGGTTCGCGGTGGAGCAGACGGCGAGCGAGCCGTCGTCCTTTTTCACCAACCACGCCCAGCCGGAGCCGAAACGGGTGGCACCGGCCTTGGCGAAAGCTTCCTTGAACGCGTCGAACGAGCCGAACGCCTTGTCGATGGCGGCAGCGAGATCGCCGGAAGGAGCCTTGGCTCCACCGGGAGCGATGACTTTCCAGAAGAAGCTGTGGTTCGCGTGACCGCCGCCGTTGTTGCGGACCGCGCCGCGGATGTCGTCGGGCACGGAGGCGAGGTCGCCGATGAGTTCGCAGAGGGATTTCGCCTCAAGGTCCGCCTTGCCGGCGAGCGCGTTGTTCACGTTGGTAATGTACGCTTGGTGGTGCTTCGAGTGATGGATTTCCATCGTCTTCGCGTCGATGTGGGGTTCGAGCGCGTCGTAGGCGTAGCCGAGTTCGGGAAGTGTGAATGCCATGGGAGTTGAGGAGTTTGGTTTGCGTATCGCCGGACCATTCGATACCACGAAGGAAATCAGCGACGCCCACTACGAAAGCGTGCCTGTCGCCACCCGCAAGGACAAATCCATGATTCCACCAGAACTCAAGCCCTACCTCCCCGAAATCATCACCGCCTTGGTGAGCCTTTTCTTCGGCTGGCTTTTCACCCGGCTTGCCGCTTCGGGAAAAATCGCCGCTGCGGCAGAGCGCTTGAAAGCCGAGGAACGCCGCTCCCTGGAAATCGAGGCCCGCCTCGCCTACTCCGCCGCCGAGTCCACGCGCAACGAGCTCGACGCCCAGACTTTCCGCAACCAAGTCACCGAGATCCGCGCCCGTCTCGACACCGAGCTCAAAGCCGCCGCCGAAAAACAAGCCCTGCTCGAACGCGCCGAAATCAAGCTCTCCGACACATTCAAAGCCCTTTCCGCCGACGCCCTCCGCTCATCCTCCGAACAATTTCTCCAACTCGCCAAATCCTCCCTCGCCACCCAGACCGAGGAAGCCAAAGGCGAAATCGAAAAACGCAAGATCGCCATCCAGACGATGATCACGCCGGTCACGGAATCGCTGGGGAAATTCGAGCTCCGCATCGGAGAAATCGAAAAATCCCGCGAGGGCGCCTACTCCGAACTTCGCGAACAAGTCCGCGCCCTCGGCGAAGGCCAGCTCGGCCTCCAACGCGAAACCGCCTCGCTCGTCAAGGCCCTCCGCCAACCCACCGGCCGCGGCCAATGGGGCGAAATGCAGCTCCGCCGCGTCGTCGAGCTCGCCGGCATGCAGGAACACTGCGATTTCGAAGTCCAGCACAGCGCCACGACCGACGAGGGCAAAAAACTCCGCCCCGATCTGATCGTTAGACTCCCCGGAGGCAAGACCATCGTCGTCGATTCCAAGACACCGATGGACGGTTATCTCGATGCGTTAGAAGCGGCCGATGACACCGTCCGCGAGGAAGCGCTCCACCGCCACGCCCGCCAGGTTAGAACCCATATCCAGCAACTCTCCTCAAAGAACTACACCGCGCAATTCGCCCAGACACCGGAGTTCACCGTGCTTTTCCTGCCGAGCGAATCGTTCTTCTCCGCCGCCCTCCAAAGCGACCCCGGCCTGATCGAACGCGGTGTCGATCAAGGCGTCATCCTCGCCACACCGACCACGCTCATCGCCCTGCTCCGCGCCGTTTCCTACGGCTGGCGTCAGGAATCCATCGCGGAAAACGCCCGTGAAATTTCCCTGCTAGGCCGCACGCTGCATGAACGCCTGGGCAAACTCGCCGACCACTTCTCGAAACTCGGCCGCTCGCTTGGCAATGCCGTGGAAAACTACAACAGCGCCATCGGTTCATTCGAAACCCGCGTTCTAACCACCGCCCGCAAGTTCGAGGAACTCAAGGCCGCCCCGGAAGCCGCCACCATCGCCAACCTCGAACCGGTGGACAGCATCCCGCGCAATCTTCAATCCACCGGAGCCCCACCCGCCGCCCTCGCCGCCTTGGCAAGAGCCAGTGCCGTCGCCGCCAGCCACCAGGAACCCGCCACGCTCACGCTCGACACCGACGTCGCGGACTCCCTCCTCACACCCGGCATGGAGGACGATTTCACCTTCGTCCCCGATCCCCCCGCCAGCGCCCGCAGCGCCGCGGCGGATCTGAGGTCGGCACTGGGGTGATGGCCGTTTGACATAAAACCAGCTTTATGGGAATATGCCGATATGAAGACGACCTTGGATTTACCCGATGACCTGATGCGGGGGATGAAAATCCGCGCCGCCACTCAGGGCAGGAAACTCAAGGACGTGATCGCGGACGCCATTCGCGAGAGTCTTCTTTCCAAGCGCGAAACGCTCAATGAGGCACCACCGCTCGTAATCTCACGCAGCACCAACGGGTTTCCCTACATCAAATGCAAACCCACGTCGGACAAACCGGCGCCCACCTTCGGGGAACTTCAGCGTTTGATCGAAGAAACTCAACTTGAGGAGGATTTGCAGCGTGCGGGGATGTCTCATTGATTCGAATATCTGGCTCGCCATCGCCTTCGACCGTCACGGAAACCATGATGCCGCTCAGGAGATGATCGGCAAAACAACGCCCGAGTTCCCGGCCTGCTTCTGCCGCGCCACCGAGCAGTCCGTTGTCCGGCTTTTATCCACGGCTGCGATTCAAGCCTTGTATGAGTCTCCCGGGATTACCAACGAGGGTGCCATCCGGTTGTTGAGCGAGTGGCAATCCGAGCCAAATGTAACCTGCATTGACGAGCCAGCCGACACTCGTGATCTCTGGCTCCGCTTGGCCAACCGAAATACAGCTTCGCCAAAACTTTGGATGGATGCCTACTTGGCTGCTTTCGCCATATCAGGAAAACTCCGCCTCGTCACCAATGACAGGGCGTTCCGCCAATTCGAATCCGAAAATCTGGATCTCCATCTGTTATAGTCCTGAATCCGGAATTCTCCACTCCTCCGCCCACAATCTTCCCATGCTCCCCGCTCTCACCGGCCAATCTCCCGAATCTCTCGCCACCTGGCTCAAGGAGGCGGGCGAGCCGGGGTTCCGTGCCGCCCAAATCCTGGAGTGGGTTTGGAAAAAGAAGGTCACATCGTATGACGCGATGACCAACTTGCCCGCCGCGCTGCGTGCGAAGTTGGCGGAGTCATTTCGCCTCACGGCGCTTGAGCACACGACCACCCAAGGCTCCGCCGACACCACGCGGAAGTTCCTCTTCCGCCTGCACGATCATCGTTACGTCGAAAGTGTCCTCATCCCGGCAAACCCAGCACTTTACGGTGAGAAATCCGACCGCCGCACGCTGTGTGTCTCCTCGCAAGTCGGTTGCGCTTACGGCTGCAAGTTCTGCGCCTCGGGCCTCGCCGGTTTCACGCGGAATCTTGATGCGGCGGAAATCGCGGGGCAAGTCCTCGCCGCCGAGCAGCTCTCCGGCGAGCGCGTCGATTCCCTCGTCTTCATGGGCATGGGCGAACCGATGGCGAATCTTGACAATTTGTTAGCTGCCATCTCGCTCATCACCGGCGAGAAAACGCTGCATCTTGGCGCGCGCCACCTAACCATTTCCACCTCCGGCCTCGTCCCGCAGATCAGGAAGCTCGCCGAGCACCCGCAGCAGATCCGCCTTGCGATTTCCCTGCACGGCGCGACCGACGATGTCCGAGAGAAGATCATGCCGATCAACAGGAAGTGGCCGGTCGCCGAGTTGTTCGAAGCTCTCGATTATTGGAATTCGAAGAAAAACCAAAAGCTCACGCTCGAATACATCCTCATCCAGGACGTGAACGACTCGCTGGAACAGGCAGCCATTCTAGCAAGGAAGGCGCGCAAGCTCGGCGCGAAGGTGAACCTCATTCCCTACAACACCGTCGAGGGACTGGAATGGAAACGCCCGCCTAACAACCACTGCAAGGCGTTCCAACAGATCCTCCAGAACGCAGGGGTCACCGCCAACCTGCGTCTCGAAAAGGGCCATGACATCGACGCTGCCTGCGGCCAGCTCCGCCTTAAGCAGGAGACCGCGGAAGGGATCATCGAGGCACCGGCAAAGCGTTAGTTTTTCAAATCAACCCGCTCTTGCGGAGCAATTTCATTTGCTCCTCCAACTGTTTCAACGCCGCGATCATGGCTTGATATGCCATCCAGGTCAGCACCAGTGTTGCCAGGGTGATCACAACTTTCCAAGCCACCTTCAGCTTCGGATGCCACCAGATCATCGGCAATGCGAACGGTCCCACGGACAAAAGGGCGATCACGATAGGCGGTTTCGAAATACCACGAACCCTTTATGGCGGGAAGCGCTGGCGGCACCGCAGCGTTCAGGAACTCCCCGCAGTGTTTGCACTTGATCGCTTCGTCCTGGATTTCCTCGGCGCAGTAAAGGCATTTTTTCATGGTGAGGCTTGATCCCCATTTCAGGGATGAACGGGCGGAATCTATTCCCGTTCCCGTGCGATACAACTCCCCATTCCGGACCGTAGTCACCGGCCTGATTCACCATGTTCAAGACCACGCTCCTTTGCCTGTTCCCGCTCGCCGCCTTCGCGGCGGAACCCTGCCGCATCGAAATCATCGACAAGGAAAACGGCTGGCCCGTCCCCATGGTCGAGCTCCGCAGCGTCCATGACACGGTTCACGTGAGCGACAACCTCGGCCTCGTCGCCATCGATGATCCGGATCTGCTAGAGCGCGAGGTTTGGTTTAACGTGAAAGGCCACGGCTACGGATTGTCCAAGGACGGCTTCGGCTATGAAGGCGTGCGGACCACCCTCAAGCCGGGAGGAAAATTCCGCATCGAGGTCGAGCGCCGGAACATTGCCAAGCGCCTCGGCCGGCTCACCGGTGCGGGGCTTTTCGCCGAAGGCGGGAAACTCGGCATTCCCCCGCTGCTACCCGAAAGCGGGGTCTTCGGCAGCGATTCCGTGCTGACCGCGAATGTCGGAGGAAAGCTCTTCTATCTCTGGGGCGACACCATGCTGCCCGGCTATCCGCTCGGGATTTACAACTCCACCGCCGCGACAACGCCGCTGGAGCCTTTGAAAAAATTCGAGCCGCCGCTCGCCATGCCGTTCACCTATTTCCGCGATGAGAAGGGCAAACCATGCGGCGTCGCGCCGATCCCGGGCGATGGTCCGACGTGGCTCGGTGGCATGGTTTCATTTCCTAACAACCAACTCGGCGCGACCTACTCGAAGATCAAGGGCCACCTCGACGAATACGAATCCGGCCTATGCGTATGGGATGGCGGTTCCCAGAAATTCGTTCCTGAAAAAGTCATCTGGAAAAAAGCCGATGGAAAAAAGCCGCTCATGCTCAACGGCCACCCCGCCCGTTGGCAGGATTCTAACGGAAAAAGATGGCTGCTCTTCGGAGATCCGTTTCCCTCAGCCCGCTGCCCGGACGATTTCGAGTCGTGGAAAAATCCCGCCACCTGGGAAAAAGTCCCCGCACCTGCCGCCCCCCGTTCCGCGGCGGACAATTCCGAGATCCAGCCTCATCGAGGTTCCATCACATGGAATGCTTATCGCAAACGTTGGATCGCCGTTTTCACCCAGAATTTCGGCAAGCCCTCCACCTTCGGGGAAATCTGGTATGCCGAAGCCGATTCCCCGCTCGGTCCCTGGGTGTCGGCGGTGAAAATCCTCACCCACGACAACTACACATTCTACAACCCGCGCATCCAGACCGATCTAACACCGGACAGCGCCCCGTTCATCCTCTTCGAAGGCACCTACACCGCGGAGTTCGCCAACCACGCGCGCCCAACCCCTCGCTACAACTACAACCAGATCCTCTACCGGCTGGATCTCGACGATCCGAAACTCCGCGCCAAGTGACTCATTTCGACGCCGCCACACGTCCGGCCGCCTCCCCGGTGGCGAAACAAGTGCCCATCACCCGGATCGAGGCCTGGGCTTCGTGATCCGTGGAAATGCAGCGGCCGGCGACAAACAGCCGCTCGATGCCCGCCGGCTTCAGGCTGCGCAGCGGAATCACCGCAGGCTGGTTATCATGCGGAAAACGCAGCTTCGGACCGCGCGCGTTTTCGCGGAACTCCATCGGCCAAGTAGCCAGCGCGATCTCGTCATCAAATCGGTTTCCATTCAACAGATCCGCTCCGGTTAGAACATATTCCCCGATCCAGCGGCGGCTTTCGCGGACGCCGGCGCGCACCGGCCAGTGGCTGACGTAAGCCCCTTTCCAATGGTCGGATTTCCCGGCGAGCCACGCGACCGTCCTCGCCGCGATGGCACGGCCCTGGATTTCCAAACGCGTCAAACACCCCGCATCGAGAGGATCGTAATTTTCCCCCCCTGAGAGATCCAAGGTTCCGAAAACCTCGGCAGCGCGTCCGGATGAACGGAAAGTCAGACCCATCGCGTCGGAAGAAACGGCACCTTCACGGATTCCCTCCATGACCAATCCCACGGTTTCCAGTCGTTCCGCGTCCCCCAAATCTCCGGATCGGTGGACTCCGAAAACATAAGCCGGCCGTTGCAAGCGCGGCGCCTCCACCATCGCCGATTCCTGACCTAACATCGCCGCGACCACCGCATCCCCGGAGGCATCCACCAGGGCGCGCGCGGTCAATGATCGGGCTCCCGCACGCCCTGAAATTCCAATTTCCCAATCCTCCCGGCGCGAAACGGAAGTCACCTCCGTGTGCAAACGAAGCTCGATCAACGGCTCGGCGGAAATCAATTCATCCGCGATCCGCACGAACTCCACCGGATGTTGAGGCAGCACATCCACCCGCCCCATACGGACCGGACCCATGCCGGTCGCGGCAATCATCCGTTCCGCCATCTCGGTGGCAAATCCCGGGTTCGCCAGGACCGCGCCCGGCTCGTTGCGCAGCAGATACAGCCCGCAAAACGTGTGGACCAGCGAAGCTGTCCCCATGCCGCCAGGATACCCGTGGCGCTCTATCAGAAGTGTCCGCGCTCCCTGCCGGGCTGCGGTGACGGCGGCTGCGAGACCCGCGCTTCCGCCGCCGATGACGGCGACGTCGAAGGCCTCGCGCGGTGGACTCATGAAATCTTCGCGGCGATCAGCGCCGCCAAGGTCGTCGGCGTGGCCAGATTCGCCTTCGTCAGGTCCTCAGGTCCGAGCTCAACCTCGAAGCGATCCTCCACAGCCACGACCAACTGCATCACTGCCATCGAGTCCAATCCGGCTGCAAACAAATCTCCATCTTCGGGAAAATCCCATTCCAATTCCAAAACCCCTTCGTCGTTCAACCAATCGATCAATTCCACGGGGGACGGTGAATTCTTGTTCTTCGAGACTGCCATGTGCGAAAACGGTGCGATGACCTTTCACCCGCTTCAAGCGGAAAGACCGGAAAAAATCCATTTGCCCGCGATGCCCGGATTTCAGAACTCGACCTCGCGTCCGAGCTCCGCGATTTCAATGGATCCATCGTGCAGAGGAACGAGAGCGTCGCGAAGATTCATCGCGCTGTCCGGCTCGCCGTGGACCAGCCATACGCGTGACTTCGAGCCGGTCGTCCGTTGGAAATAATCCAGCAGCTCCGAGTGGTCCGCATGGCCGGAGAACGAATCGATGATCTCGATTTTCGCCCGCACCTTGTAGCGTCCGCCGAGGATCGAAACTTCCCGTTCGCCATCGCGGATGCGGCGACCGAGCGTATTATCAGCGCAGTAACCGACGAAAAGCACCGTGGTCTTCGGATCACCGATGTTGTTTTTCAAATGATGCAAAATGCGACCCGCCTCGCACATGCCCGATGCGGAAATGATGATCGCCACGCCGTCGATGTCGTTCAGCGCCTTCGAGCCATTGACCGAGCGCACCAATGTTAGATTCTCGAAACCGAACGGGTTGTCCCGTTCGAAGAGGGATTCATAGACCTCCTGGTTAAAAGCGTCCGGGTGCAGGCGATAGATCTCCGTCGCGCTGACGGCCAGCGGGCTGTCGACATAAACCGGGAGGTGGGGAATTTCCCCGCGTTCGAAAAGCTCGTGCAGGACATATAACAACTGTTGCGTCCGCTCGACGGCGAAGGCCGGAATCAGGATCTTGCCGCCGCGCTTCACGGCTTGGCGAATGATCTCGCCGAAATGATCGCCGTAGCCCGGAGGCGCTTCGTGTTCGCGTCCGCCGTAGGTGCTTTCCATCAGCAGGAAATCGACATCCTTCACCGGAACCGGATCACGGAGCACTTCGTTTCCTCCCCGGCCGACATCGCCGGAAAAAAGGAAGCGCTTTTTCTTCCCGTCCGCCTGGTCGTGGATCTCCAACAGAACCTGGGCGCTGCCGAGGATGTGTCCGGCATCGATGAACGTCACGCTCACGCCGTCGGAGACAAGCATCGCCCGGTCATAGCTGACAGTGACGAATTGCCGCAGGCACATTTCCGCATCCCGCTCATTATAGAGCGGCACGGCCGGCTCCAAACCCTCCTTCTTGCGGTGCTTGTTCACCCAGTCGATATCGCTTTCCTGGATCCGCGCGCAGTCGGCCAGCATGATCTGGCAGAGGTCACGAGTCGCGTGGGTGGCGTAGATGTTGCCGGTGAATCCTTTGGACGTCAGGTTCGGCAGGTTGCCGCTGTGGTCGATGTGGGCGTGGGAAAGGATCACCACATCGATCGACTTCGGATCGAAATGCGGGAAACAGCAGTTGATGTCGTAGGCGTGCTTGCGCGAACCCTGATAGAGTCCGCAGTCGAGCAGGATGCGTTTGCCATTCACTTCGAGCAGATGCTGCGAACCGGTAGTGGTGCCGGCGGCACCGCAGAATTTCATTTTCATGGGTTTGAGGGTGGGATCGAACTTTCGATCACCCTAACCTAAGCGAAAAAACCAAAGAGTCACGCCCGCTTGCCTCGAATTGTTCGCGGCGTTTCTTCGGCAGATCCTCGACCGTCGCCGGGTTGTAACCGAGTTTCCCGGTGAAAAAATCCGCCGCGCGGTTGCTCAACGCGAAAACCCGCGGGATGCCGCGCTCGCGGGCGATTTTCTCGACATGGCGGACGAGGTCGATGCCGTATCCCCTGCCCTCATGGGCCTGCTTCACATAGAGACAGGCGACTTCCGCGCAACCTTCCTCGCGGTATTCATGCAAGGCCACGCAGCCGACGACGTTGTCATCAATGGCCATCACATAGAAATCCTCGATCCGCGACTGGATGTCCTCATAGGTGCGCTCGACCAGTTTCGTCCGCCGCACCGAACGGCCGATCATGCCTAACAATTCCGGAATATCCTCCTCGCGCAACTCGCGGATGAGCCGGTAGCTGTCGGCGTGGACCATCGTTCCAACGCCTTCGTTGGAGAAAAGCTCGTCCACCAGCACGCCCTGCTGGCGGCCGTTGAGCACATGGACGCGGGGCACGCCGTTCTTGCAGGCCGCAGCCGCCGCGAGCAGCAATGCCGCTCCGGCGGGATCCGTCCGGTGAGCCAGCGACTCCGCATCCGCCGCGCGGATGGCATGGGCTGGCGCGCCGTCGATGAGAATCGCCTCTTCTAACAAAGTGATGATCTTCGCCACGCCGATGCGCCGGGCGAAATCCACCACGGGAAAATCCAACGGCCCCGTCGCCGAGGCATCAATGACCGCCGACTGCCCGCGTGCGAGGATTTCCAGGGTTTCCTTCACCGCCAGCGGATCGGTGATCGGGTGGGAAACGCGGGCGGCCATGATTTCGCACTCCAGCGTCCAATCGTAGAGATCCTTCAAGTCGCCGCCGAGCACACCAAGCACGAGTTTCACGCCGAGGTCTTCGAGCACCGCCAAGTCGAGCAAGGTTTCCGCCACCGCCGGCTCCGGCAAGAGTCCGGCCTCGATGAGCACGAAGAAAATCTTCCCGCGGAATTGAGGAATGTATTGGAGGACCTCCCGAACGTCACTTTGCTGCGCCACGGCCTTTTCCTACCAAACCCTGATCTGCCCGCAAGTGCGGGGTCAACTGGAGCGCGGAATTTATTCCGCGAGGATTGATTCGTTATCGCACTGGCAGCGTGATCAGTCCCTCGAACCGCTTCAACAATCTCGCGTCATAAGTCCCCGTCACGATATGCCCGGTTCCCTTCGTCTTGAAACTCCCCTTCTCAAGTCCCTCAGCCACTCCTTCGAATTGATCGGTGCCGCCCGTCCACAGCGTCATCTTCCCGCCCTTCTCCAAGGGCACCGTAATCCAACTCAGCTTCTTCTCACCTTCCTGGTAAGGCTGGTAGATCTTGAGCTGCCCGTCGAGCCAGCCGTCGAAATTGTAAGCCTCTCCCGGCGACAGCGCATTCCGGATGTCTGCCACTTGCGCCTTAATCGTCCGCACCTCACCTGAGGTCGGCGGCTCCACTCCGAATAAATAATGGTCTGAATCATCGCTCCGGCGCACCGACAGAGTCCGCGTTCTGGCCTGCTCGCACTCACTGAAAATCCGCTCCACTTCCTTCTTCGATGCTTCCAGCGGATTCTCGTGCCCCTTCTTCTCCAGCGTCACCATGGACTTCCAGTTCGATCTTTCCTTCAAGACCTCTATCGGCGGTCGCTCAGCCCTACCCCTCAACTCATGGGAAACCACCCGATTCTCCACGAGGACGGGCGCTTGAGTTTCCATCCTCTTCCGTGTTGACAGGAAAACGAACACCGCCGCAAGAAGACAAGCGGCGGCAATCGCAGATTTACTTTTGCTTGAACCTAACACGAACTTCCGGAATTTTGCATCCGGGAAGGTCGAAGTCAATCCGCCTCTTCGGAACAGTCGATACAGACAGGCGAAATGAATTTCGCGCTCCAGTTCACAACTCCAACCGATACCCCGTGCCACGCACGGTGATGAGGTGCAGTGGATTCGCGGGATCGGCTTCAAGCTTGGAGCGAAGAGCGGTGATGAAATTATCAATTGTCCGGGTGCTGGGATAGGCATGATAGCCCCAGACGACATCGAGGAATTTCTCGCGAGTGACGGCCTCACCTGCGTTCGCGGCGAGGAGACGGAGCATTCCAGCCTCCTTGTCGGATAGAGGAAATTCCATTCCGCCGCGACTCAGCACACCCCGCCGGAAGTCCATGCACGCCGCGCCGATATCCAACACGTCCGGCACCGCACGTTCACGTTCGAAGCGCCGGAGCAAGGCGCGGACACGGGCTAACAGCTCTTTCAGGCTGAAAGGTTTCATCAGGTAGTCGTCGGCACCACTGTCTAGACCCTCGACGCGGTCGTCCACCTGGCCCTTGGCGGTGAGCATGAGGACGGGCATGTCGCGACCACGCTGGCGCAGCGCCTTGCAGACGGCGAATCCGTCGAGACCTGGCATCATGACGTCCAACAGGATGAGGTCGAACTCGCCGGTACAGGCGATTTCCAGACCGGTGATGCCATCCGCAGCGGACTGCACGCGGTAGCCTTCCGCCGCGAGCGTTTCCACCAACGCGGTGCGCATGGGAGCTTCATCCTCGATGACTAATAATCTCATGAGTGATGGGTGGGGAGAATAGGACCCATGAGAGTGAAAACGCTACCCTCGGGATTGCTGGTTAGTGAAATTTTCCCGCCATGTGCCTCCGCTACGGCTTTCACCAAACTCAGACCGATGCCGGTGCCTTGGGTTTCGCGGCGGAGTTCGCTGCCGAGCCGGTGGAAGCGCTCGAAGATTCGCTCGTGCTCGGCGGTCGGGATGCCGGGACCTTGGTCGGAAATGGCGATCTGCCAGGTTTCATTGTTATGTTGAAGCTGGATTTCCACGGTCGAGTCTTGTGGTGAAAACTTGATCGCGTTGTCCAACAGATTCACCAACGCTTGGCGGATGGCTCCGGGATCGACCGTGACTTCCAACGGAGGCTGCGGCTCTGCGGTGACGATCCGGATGCGTCTCTCCGCCGCCAAAGGTTCCATCAGGCTCAGCGTTTCCGCGACCAATAAGGCGAGATCGCATCCCTCGAAATGCCATTGCTTGCGCCCTTGTTCGATGCGGGCGAAATCAAGCACATTCTCGATCAACGTCGAAAGCCGCGCACCTTCGCGGGAGATGAGTCCGTGGAAATCGCGCACCGTGTGCGGCTCGATCTTGCCTGCCGTTAGCGCGTCCGCCATCAGGCGGATCGAGGCGACCGGTGCTCGCAGCTCGTGGGAAACGCTGGCCACGAAATCGCTCTTCATCGCATTGAGCCTGCGCTCGCGCTCCACCAGCCGGTGAATCATCCAGAGTCCGCCCGCCGAGATCGCCACGGCGAAGGCGAGCAGCCCCATTGTCCACCGCGCCTGCTGCCGGGCCGCGGCCTCGAACAATTCCGGCCTCGCCGCCACGATTTCCAACACTCCGGCTCCAGCGAAATCCACCGGCACGCTTTCCATCACTTCAAAATCCGAACGAGTTTCTATCAACCTACGCCCGCCAAGTGTCACGGCAATCTGCGCCCATGCCGGCAGCTTCTTCCTGGTCTCAGAAATCACTTGCTCCAGCGCGGGAGGATCGATCACCCGCAACTCCCGGTTAGTGGAGGCCAGCCACCAGAGATTCCCGCTATCAGAAATCCATTTTCCGGAAGAATCCTCTACCGGGTTGCGGTGAAAAACGGCCCGCGCCTGTTCACCACGCGCCCAGCGTTCCGGCCAATCTCCCGCGAGCGCTCCCACCTTCATGAATACCAGCGGCGTCAGCACCGACGGCGCATCCTCTGTTGCGATTTTCACCAAGACTTTGCCGTCCGCTTCATCATGCGTGATTTCATAAACCCTGAATCCCGCCAGCACCCGGCGCGGCAATCCGGCCGGTGATAGCCCGGCATCGACATCGTCACGCAAGGCCCGCAACGCCACCGGATCATCGCCACCTAACACTCCATCCGCCGGAGATTCCACGCCGGGCACCGGCGGATCGGGAAACAGCGGCACCGTCACCATTGCCGTTGCCAAACCACGCGTCATCGACTCCGCGGCGATCTCACCAGCCAGCTTCGCTTCCTCCCGCGCCGACGACCACGCCGCCCGCACCTGCGCCCGCGTGCCAAGCCAGGCGAGCACGCCTAACACAAGCAATGGCAGCAGCACCGCCAGCGTGAGCCAACGCAGGGAGGTTCCGGTTTTGCGAATCATGATTTCACCGGCTCGGGGTGGGAGGAGGCACCACCCGTGGTCTGGCTTGGCGGGGTTGGCCTGGTTGGGGTATTGGCTCGAAAGATTGCGAGGCCCCCGAATTCAAACGGCATTCGTCTCCGTCCCGCAGGAATACGAGCGAGGGGTTGGAGGATTCCGTCAGATTTCCCCGCGTGATCGTTCCGCTCGTCCCGCGCGTGAGCCACCAGGCTCGCGTGCTAGGCACACCGCCTTCCTCCGGCACCGGCACCGTGCCGGCCTCCGTCCCGATGAATTTCACAGGGCGCCAGTCGATCTCCGAGAACGTCACGTTCCCGGCTCCATCCACCATCTGAACCATTCCTGATAGAGCCAAGGCGAAAAACCGCGATTCGTCATCTCCCAATCCCTTCCAAGTCTCGTTCAAAACATCCTGCTTCAATGAAATCTCCACGATGTCACTGGCTTGCAGCATCACATCCGCCTTGCGGGCTTCTTCCGGTGTGGTGTCCGCCGTCATCGCGGAAACCGCCTTCGCCAGATCCACTTCGACGACCTTTTCCTTACCATCCTGCATGCGCCGAATGCGGATGCGGGAGAGGTCCGGATGTGGCATCAGGGTGAATTTCTCGAAAATCCCCTCCGCCTTGCTCAACTCCGCAGCGTCCAACGTGGTGCGTCCCGCCCATTGATTCCACTCCGTCTGACGCGGCACTTGCAGGTCCACCAGCGCCTGGATCAGCGTCGGCACGAGGATTCCCGGTTTGGTATTGTCTCCAGCGGGATATCTGCGGGTGAATGGAAAGCCGTCGATGGTGACCGTCATCACATATTTCCGGAATTCGTCCATGCCCTTGAGAAACTCTTCCGAAAACTCGGCCTTCATCCGATCTCCGGACTCCAACTGGAACCGGCCCGCCTCGCTGGAGCCATATTTCAACCGCACGTCCGGCCAATCCTTGCGCGAGATCACGATGTAGCTCGGCGTCTGTATCATCAACCTCACCTGACCGGACTCAACTTCAGGATAGCCGGTGGTTTGCCATAACATCTCGACCACGCCCTGTACGTCGTCCAGCGGAAGCTCATCCTTCGTCGGATCGAAAATCACCCGGTCCCCGCGCATGGTCAGCTCGCGGTTCTTGCCATCGATCTCCACAGTGATCGGGAAGGAAATGCGCTTCCGGAGCGACCACCGGAGTTCGCCTGTTAGGCCCGAATCATACGTATAGTTGCCAGTCTCCGATGACACCTTCCGGCACTCCACCACATCCCCCCACTGGAGTCCGGGCAGAGGCTTGTCTTCGGAAATGTCGAAGTCCGTCGCGTTCAATTTCCCATCCCCGCCCTTCCGCCAAAGCCGCCATTGGTATTTCGAGCGAACTCCGTTGAATACCGTGAAATTGAGCTTCGAGTCATTGGCCAATAACCATTTTCCCAAGTCAGGCGGCCTAACTCCAGAGCGGTCCTCCGTCATCGGCACGGTTTGCACACCACCGCTCAGATCCATGACGAAATTCACGCCGTCCTTTTCCGCCAGATCCGGAATGATGAAACGGTCCAACAGAAAACACAGCGCCTTGCGCCGCACGCCTTCGTAGCGTGATGCGGCCCATTTCGCATCCGGTTTCAGTCCGGCATCCGCCAACAGCTTTAGGCATTCCACCACCCCTTCCTCATCGGAGCTTTTTGCGGCGGCCTGAATCAGGTTCATTCCCTCCGAAAAAGTGAGTTGCGGGTCGGCACCTGCAGCGAGCAGCATTTTGATCAGTTCGGTATTGCCATCCGTGACGGCGATTTCAAGCAGCAGCCCCTCTCCATATCGGCCACCCGCTTCCATCCTAACATTGGGATTCGCGCCGTGCTTGAGCAGGAGTCGGACCTTATCGTTCCGCTTGAAATTCGACGAAAATGCGGTCACCAAGGGCGTCGCGCCAATCAGAGGAGGTTCCCTCCTGTCGTTGCCCGGCTTCTTGGCGAAACTGGTAAGGTTTGGGTTGGCTCCGGCTGCCAGAAGTCTGGCCATCAACTCCAGACAGCCCTCCATTGAAGAATCCGCCGCATGATGAAGAGGCGTGAGGCCATGCAAATCATCGGGAATGTCAGGCTTCGCGCCCTTTTCCAGCAACCAGTTCGCAGTCTCCAGTTTCAGTTGGTGGATCGCCAAATGGAGTGGAGTTCCACACGGCTTGCCGGATCTAACTGCAGCATCGATGTCGGACATGGCATTCAGATCCGCCCCATATTTCAAAAGAATCTCCGCACTTGATTGCTTCCCTTCCAAAAGAGCCTTGCAGAAAATAGACGAGCCCACGTAATTACCACTGTCCAGGATTCCGGGCTTGATGTGTTCTTGAAGAAGGAAATCCAGAATCGCCTCCCTTTCGGATTCGACGGCTTCGACGATCGCCGAATGGCCGATCCCGGCTGGAACGGGCACCTTGGTTCCGAGTAACTGCTTGACGATGGCGAGGTTGCCATCAGATGCCGCGTTAGAAAGCGCATCCTGTCCGTTTCGCTCGATAAAAGGGGCGGCTCCGGCAGCCAAAAGATATTCAACAACCTTGGACCATCCCTTACTTGACGCGCGAAACAAGGTATTCGGGGCACGTATGACATCGGGCGATGTCTTGGAGAGCAATTCAAGGCGGGCAATTTCGTTGGATTCCTCATCCATCAGAGTTTGGCTGGGCGGAGGAACCTTTCCACCGAGCGCGGCGAGGTTCTCGCGGGCAAGCTTGGTTTCGCTCACCGCACCGGGGAACTCGGCGAGGAGTTGCTGATAGAGTTTCACCGCGTCTTCCTTGCGGTCCTGTTTACGCCGGACCTCCGCCAGTCGATAGAGGGCGGCGGCCGCGAAATTCCGTTGTTCGGAGTAGCGGGAGAGAACCTGCTCGTATTGCTTCGCGGCAGCCTCGGGATCGCGGGTGACTTCCTCCGCGTAGAGTCCGTCGCGCAACAGCTCGCGCAACGGCGGTTCCTCGGCGCGGGCAGGACCGCAGAGGATGGCGGTGAAGAGGATACAACGGAGGGTTCGGGAAAATGGGTTCATCTGCATGGCCGTGATTCAATCCGCTTTCCCGATAGGGATTGTCATGGATTCGTCATGATTTCGATGAAATTTCTGCGATTCATCCCAAGTCCGCTGGACCGGTTGCAGGTAGCTCAACTCCTTCAGGATGTCTTTGGCGCGCGACGACGAAGACGCCCTGAAGGGCTAGACTACGAACAAGAGCTTCACCTTACGGAAACAGGTTGCGGGAGCGGACGGAGTCGAGGTATTTCACGGCGGCTTCGGTGCGGGAGCGGACGTGGAGTTTCTCGTAGATGTTCTTCAGATGCCCGCGGACGGTCTCGGTGCTGATGCCGAGGCGGTCGGCGATCTCCTTGTTAGCCAGTCCTTCGGCGATGAGCTTGGCCACCTCGGTCTCGCGCTGGGAGAGAACCACGGTTTCGGTCTCTGCACCGGCTTTCGCGGCATTCTGATGGAAGGCCTCGACGACGCGGCGGGCGATCTCGGCACTCATGGGAGCCCCGCCGGCATAGACATCCATGATGGCTTGGCGGACATCGGCGGCGCGGGAACGCTTGATCAGATAGCCGCAGGCACCGGCCTTGAGGGCGTCGAAGATTTTCTCATGCTCGCGGTGGACGGTGACGATGATGACGAGGATTTCCGGCAGGTGGCGCTTGAGCAGCGCGGTGGCCTCGATGCCGGACATGCCGGGGAGGTTGATGTCCATCAGGACGATGGCCGGGCGGAAGGCATCGATTTTTTTCAGCCCTTCCTCGGCGGTTCCCCAGACGCCGATGCAGCGGGCGTTAGGGATCGATTCGACAACCTTCATGAGGCTCTCGCCGAGGGCTTCGTTGTCCTCGATGATGGCGACTTCGATGGGCTTTGATGAGTCGGAAGTCATGGTGTTGAAATTACGTGGGTTGGGATTCAGGCGCAAGCACGGGAACGAGGAAACGCACCCGCGTTCCGCCCTCCGCGCGGCAGGTGACGCTGGATTCGCCACCGCAGGCCTGCATGCGGACTTTGAAGTTGGTCAGGCCGTGGCCGCGGGAGAGCGCGTAGTCATCGACGCCCTTGCCGTCGTCCTCGACGGTGATATCGAGAATGTTGTTGGAAAGGGAGACATGCAGCCATGCCGAACGCGCTTCGGAGTGTTTGACGATGTTGTTGAACGCCTCGCGGACGGCGAGGAAAACGGAGTGGCGGACAGTGGCGTCCAGCGGCAGGTCCGGCATGCCGGTGGCAATGTTCATGCGCAAGGTGATGCCGGCGCGGTCGAGGAACTCGGTGGCGAAACTGGCGAGATAGTCCAACAGCGAGGCCAGCGTGTCCTCGCGGGGATTCACGGCCCAGACGATTTCGTCGAGGGTAAGGCCGAGCATGCGGGCCTTGTTGGAAAGTTCGTCGAGCTGTTTCTGATAGGCACTACCCTCGGCCTGCTCGGCGCCGAGGTCGGCGAGCAGCGCGATCTCCGTTAGGGAGGCTCCGAGTTCGTCATGGAGGTCGCGGGCGATGCGGGCGCGCTCGAGCTCGCGGGTGTTACGGACCTTCAGCAGCGAGATGCGGCGCTTGAGACGACTGCGCGCGATGAGCCAGCCGACGGCTCCGGCGACGAGGACCATGAGGATGATGGCCTGGGCGACGAACCAGGCGGTCTCCCAGAAATGAGGACTGATCGCGATTCTCACGCTGGCCGGCGCCGGACTCAAAAGACCGTCGCCGTTGATTGCCACAACCTCGAAGCGGTAGTTGCCGGGCGGGACCGATTCGTAGGTGGCGAGCCGCTGGGTGCCGACGTCGCGCCAGCTTTCCTCAAGCCCGACGAGGCGGGTGCGGTAGTTGACCTTTTCCGGCGAGCTGAAATTGATGCCGTGATAGCGGAACTCGATCCGGGCCCGGCCGGGACCGAAGTTCAATTTCTTATCCGACAGCGCCTGGGGGACACCGTTGGCGGTGACGCCCCGCAGATAGACCGGCGGCGGCGTGCGGTTAACCATGGTGCGCGAGGGGTCGATTCTAACTACTCCGAGGCTGGTGGGAAACCAGATCGAGCCGTCGTTGAACCGCCAGCCCGCCGGGTGATGGCCGCCGACGCATTCGCGGGTGGGCAGACCGTCGGAGCGGTCCATCCGCAGCCAGTGGATCGGCTTGTCGGCGTCCTTCGCACGTGCGAGGAGGTCCTCACGGCTGGCGCGGAGAATACCGCCGGTGGAGCCGAACCAGAGATGGCCTAACCGGTCATCGACGACCTGGGTGAGGCGCAGGTCCGGAAGTCCCCGGGCGCGATCGAAATGATGCCATTTCTCCCCATCATGGAGGAAAAGCCCGGCCCCCATGGTGGTTACCCAGACTTGGGTGGCGGAGGTGACGAGGATGCCCGAAACGCGGCTGTAGTGAAGATCTCCCGGCGTGGCGATGGTTTCCAGGCGGCCATCGGTGTCCTTGAGGACGAATCCCTGGGAGGTTCCTAACCAGAGTTCATTGGCCGCGCCACCGCTCATGACCGTGACCTCGCCGCCGGGGAATCCGGCCTCGGCCTTGACCTCGGTGACGCGCCTTCCGGTGGAGCGCATCAGTCCTAACTGGCCGCCGAACCAGAGCGTGCCCCGGCCGTCATGATAGATCGCGTTGACCTTGGTGGGGCCGGCTTCCGCAGCGAAATGCTCGATGAACTGCGAATCCTTCCATCGGAAAACCGGACCTTCGGTAGATGCCGCCCACAAGCGCCCGTCCCGGTCTTCATAGAGGGCGGAAACCTGGCCCACGCCGGCGGCGGTGCCGAGGTCGTGATGTTCGATGATGCCGGTGATGATGCGGTCCACCCCGCCCCGGCGGTTGCCCAGCCAGACCTGCTTGCCGGTATCCTCGATGACGGCGAGGACGGCTCCTTCGCTGAGACCGGCGGCGGCATTCACAACCTCCACCCGGTCCTCGCGGAAAAGTCCGAGGCCGTTGAGCGCGGTGGCGATCCAGATGTTTCCCTCGCGATCCTCCAACAGCTCGGTGACATGGGAATCCGGACTGATGCGAAGCATGGAAATGACGCGCCTGAATCCTTCGGGCGAAGTAACAGTTAGTTCTCCGGCGCGCGAGACAGACCAGACCGAGCCACTGCGGTCCACCAGGTTTCCCGGCAGGCCGTCAGGACCGATGCGGCCCTTTTTCGCGCGTTCTGCCAGGTCCGCCTCGAGGCACGCGACGACCTCGGGCGACGGCGAATCCAGCCGCTTGATTTGTTGGTCCTGGAACAGGCAGATTTGGTTCCCGGCCTTCACCAGAATTCCGCCACCGGGGAAATCGACGACCTGGCTAACGGGTTCACCGCCGGTATCGGGCCAGATCACGGAGGGCTTGTTGCCCTTGATGCGGAGCAAGCCGCCTTGGGAACTCGAAAACCAAACGGAGCCGCCGGCAGTGGCGAACAGGCGGTTGTCCCCCGAATGCGGATAGGGAAATCCAGGGATCTGGTCGATGCGTTCGAACTCGACCCCGTCGAAGCGGGCGATGCATTCCGCGGTGGCGATCCACAAATGGCCGTCGGCCGCCTGCACGATCGAACGAACGAGATTCACCGGCAGGCCGTCCTCGGACTGCCAGTTGCGGAATGAATACTGGCCTTGCCCGCGGGATTCCGGAGAGAAACCCAAACCGAAGAGGACGATGATGAAAATGCATCCGAGCCAGCGAAGCCGATGCCTCGTTAGAAACGGGCTCGGGATCGCGGCGGATTTCAATTCACTCTCCATCGGGTTCGGCGGCGGTGGCAACCAGGGCGATCTGGTTCTGACCGTTGTAGTGGTAGTCGAGGAGATAGCCGTCGGGAAGCGGATCATCCAGAGCAAACTTGCCATGGAGCACGCCATAGCTGGCGATCAGATGGACCGGGCTGTGCATCTTCGAGGAACCCGGCTTTACGATCAGACGCGTGCCGCCAAGATCGAGTTTGCCGCGCACGTCCAGGCGGCCGGCGGCACCGACCGTGAGGTCGAGCACCAGCGAACCATGCACCGCCGCGTCGCCACGAATTTCCAGCACGGATGCCGGGTCCGGGGAAAGCGTGGAACCCGGCGCCATGTCCAGTGAACCGAATACCGATCCCCCGCCACCGAACGAGGCACCGTCCGCCACTTGGACGGCTCCTTCCAGATGATTTCCGAGGCGAAGGCCGCCTTGTTTGACGGAGGTGGGTCCCGGATAGTTGTTAGCACCGCCGAGGGTTAGAGTTCCCTCGCCGGTTTTGACGAGTCCTCCGCTGGTGTTCGCGGCGATGACGGGAGTGCCGAGCACCAGTCCTCCGCCGCTGCCACCACCCAGGATTTCCACTCCCGGAGCTGATAGATAGTCGGTCCCTGGATTGGTGATCATGAGGCTCCTGACCTTTCCGTCCGCGAGTTCAGCAATGGCCGACGCGCCATTTCCACCGCCGCCGTTGATCTGGATCAACGGCGGCACGAGGTATCCCCCGCCGCCGGCCTTGACGGGGATGGAGACCACACCGTTTCCGCGAGGCGCGAGCAGGGGCTGGGTGATCCCCACATCAAAGCCGCCGGTATCGATGCGGGCTCCGCCTTTGCGCACGCTGATCAAGTCGATGTCGCTGATGAAATTGTCGTTAGATCTACCGGCCTCCAGCCGCCCGCCGTTGAGGTTGAGCCGGCCGATGGCTTCGGATTGGTTCATTTGTCCGATGCCCGAAGTAACCAAGGTGCCGCCTTCGAGGAGATTGACGGTGCCCTCGCCGGCCTTGCTGATGGCACCCGCACCGATGATCATGCGGTTGGCACAGGTGACCCGGCCACGGCCGCGGATGTTGAGAACTCCGATGCCCTCCTCGCCGACGAGCAGCAGGTTTTCCGGCGCGGTCGTGGCAACGCTGCCGGACTTCACATCGAGGACACCGTGGCCGGTATGGTATCTCCCGATGCCCAGGAAACCGGCGACCTGGACCGTCCCGCCATCGACTTCCATAAAGCCCGCGCCATGGGCTCCGATCTGGAAATTCCAGTCGTCGGTGAAGGTGCCACCCGTCATGCGCCATGCTCCCCAGGCATCCGCCGTGCCGACGTCGAATCCGCCCAAGCGTGAATCTAGCAATCCTTCTTTGATTAAATCTCCGCCGGTCTGAAGCAGCACTCCGGAGACACCCGTATTTTTGCCGATGAAGAACTCCTTGAAACGGACGGAACCGCCGCTCATGAACATGGTGCTCTGTCCACGGCCGTGATCGCCGATGTTGAGGTGGCCCGCGCCCTCGATCAAGACATCCGCCGAATCCTGAAGCGTCAGGCTGCCGCCGTTGACGTTTCCGATGGTGATCCAGTCGCGTATCCGTGTCTTGCTATGTCCCCGGAGAACCAGATTTCCGTCGGAGCGCACGGCGAAAGGACCGTCGATGAGTCCGTCGCTGGTCACGATTCCCGAGCCGTCGTGGAAGTCGAGGAAGCCGGTGTTCGAAACCGCGGCCTTGTCGGTTAGATGGAGTTTTCCGCGGCCCTGGTGCTGGATGCTTCCGGTGCCACCATAGGTTCCGCCGGTCTCGATGTCGTCACCGCGGTTCAGGACGAGCCGTCCGGGACTGGTGATGGAAAAACGGGACGCGCCGATCGTGCCGGTGTCCGAGGCGTCTCCAAGATAGAGTGCTCCGGCGACAATCTTCACCTCGCCGGTGTGGCGGGAACCGTCACCCGTTAGAATAACCGGACCGCCGCCGCTTTTGATGAAGGCGCCCTTGCCGCCGATGTCGCCGCCGAGGACGAGGGGGCTGGACGATTGGTTGGCGATTTCCGCTTCGGTGCGGAGGATAACAGGTGCGTCGATGAAGTTTCCGACCGACCCTGGAAGCTGGGTGATGGATGCCGGGATCGCGCTGCCCGAGTCCATCGTGATCGAGCCCGCATCCTCAGCGCGGAGCCGGAAGGATCCGCCGCGGCTGCGGCTTCCGATGTTGAGCGAGCCGAGCGTGACGGCCGAGTCGAGCGTAATTTGCTGATCACCTGATAGATTGCAGGCATAGGTGGCGACGCTGCCCGGCCCGTCGGGATGAGGTCCTCCGGCACCGGTGTTCCAATGGTCCGAGCCGCCGGCATTGGCAAAGGCATGAATCCCCGGAGCTTCCGGCTTCCAGTTCATCGCGACCGCGTTTCCTCCGGTATTGAGTTTGCCGGGACCCGCGAGGAAATTGCCGAGGATCTCGTTTTCACCCAGGGTGTGGTTGTAGATACGGAACTCCCGGAACCGGCCGCGGAAATTGTAGTCCACCGAGAATTCCGAGCGCCCTAACCAGACATTCACATCATTGAGCGCCGTCGGTCCCCTGCCATCGGGAATGACCTCCATCAGGATGCCGTTGCGATACCAGTGCCATTCCTTCAGAGCCTTGTCGTAGGTGATGACCTGCTGGAACTCGACGCCGAAATCGGAATCCGGATATTCCGCGGGATTCCGGTCCGGGCCGCCATTCGGATAGATTCCGTTGGAGCGTGCGAAGCGGTTGACATTCGCCACGCCGACATTGCCGAACAAGGTCAGCGTCTCGGTGCCGACGAACTGTCCGCCGGGGCCGGTGACCTCGCCCGCCTGGTTGGTGCCGATGGAGAGGATGCGGCACCAGCCTTGCAGGGCCGTCTGGGTTTCCCAGAATTCGATGCTCAGGTTCTCGCGTGAGGAAATGAGTCCGTTAGGAAAATCGAGGTAAGCCGCGTTGTCCGAGGATCCGCCCGGCAGCTCGATGGCTGCGCCGGTGAATTTCGCGCCGGAGCCGCGGACCACCGCGGCCAGGCCGCCGATGCTGTCGATCACCTTGGTGCCGTCCGGCGCCGGTGCGGCGGAGGCATTGAACGAGAACCGGTGCATCGGCGCTTGCAACAGCGGCTTCGCGACGATGCCGGGGAATCCCGGACGCTCGCCCTCGAAATTGCTTTTCACCTGCGCCGCCGACAGCGCCCCCGAGTGGATCCGCACCTTGGCCAGCGCGCCGGAAAAATAGGTGAACTGGCCTTCCAATTTCAAATCGCCGCGGATCTCGGCCCCCAGATGGATCGGCAGCATGTCATGGGTGTCCAACAGCCCGGCCGCCCGCGTGTTGTCGAGCTTCCCATCGACATACACACTTTGCGCGGCACCGTCGTAAGTGAACGCGAGGTGATGCCAAATACCCTCAGCGGGGACGTTGACGAATCCCGATTCCGAGGCCCCCCAGCGCGCGACGGCACCGAAATCCGGATCCGAGCCGTAACGGAATCCGGCGAAACTGCGATCAGGCCCCTGGCGCCTCCCCCATGAAACGACGGACTCCTGTTCCCTGACATTTCCCTGGAACACCCACATTTCCACGCTGTGTTTCGCTCCCGGCGCATGCAGCGCGGCGGTCGTGATCGGGCCGATGAAATAATCGCCATCACCATCGAAAACCACGGCATCCGCACCGCCGACCACTTGCCGCGTAGGAGAGCCCTTGGCTACGAAATCCCCTGAAATGCCCGAACCTCCGGGGCGCTGGCGCCATTTCACATCCTCGGCTTTGAAATCCCCGGCATCAAGTTCAACTAACAGGCTTCCCGCCACTTCCACACTCTTCCCCGCCGCCGGCCGACAGAGGAAGGCCGCCACCAACAGGTACCGGAAAATATTTTTCACGTGGGGATCCATCGAACCAACTTCATCACTAACCGAGGGGGATCACGATGCTTCGCCCCGGGGGCATTCTTGTCAAGAATTGCGCCGACCGGATCCGCTGCGGTTTTCCTGAGGATATCATCCCGAAACGCAGGAATCGAACCCCCAAACGGGTTGATCCAGGCACCCTTTTGGGTCGCTCACGCCAGCGGATGGCGGATCGGAGCCGCGCGGGGCCGGTCATCCCTCCCGTTTTCCGGCCGTCCGCCCCGGATATCGGAATTCCTGACGAAACAAGGCTTCATGCCGGCGGAAAAATGGCCATACTCCACCAAACCCATTTCGATTCATCATGAACCTTCGCATCCGACTGCTCTCGTACGCCTTGCTGTCATCCCTGCCCGCCAGCGCTGCCGAGAAATCCTGGCAGATGGGCATCGGCCCGCTCACCACGCCGTGGACGGAAAAGGTTTCCCCTCAGAACGCCCTGCCGGAATACCCGCGTCCGCAACTCACCCGCGACGCTTGGCAAAGCCTGAACGGGCTCTGGGACCACGCTCTAACTGACATCAGCGCGGCCGACCCTCCGGCGAATCTGAACGAGAGCATTCTCGTCCCCTACCCCTATGAAAGCATGCTTTCCGGCGTCGGGAAGAAGAGCATTCCCAACAAGCGGCTGTGGTATCGCCGTTCCTTCACGGTCCCGCCTGACTGGAAAGGCCGGCAAGTGTTGCTCCACTTCGGCGCGGTCAACTGGGACAGCACCGTCATGGTGAACCGCAAGAAAATCGGCTCCCATCGCGGGGGCTTCGATGGATTTTCCATCGACATCACCGACGCGCTCAAGTCCGGCGAAAACGAGCTGGTCGTGTCCGCTTCGAATCCGTTGAAGGTCGACACCGAAGACGCGCAGGTCCTCGGCAAACAGCGCGCGAAACCGGGCGGGATTTTCTACACCGGAGCCACCGGCATCTGGCGCAGCGTCTGGATGGAACCGGTCCCGAAGGCACACATTTCCGATCTCAATCTCACGCCGGACCTTGATGCCTTCGTTCTCAAGATCAAGGTCGCCGCCGACGGCGGCGGGAAATTCAAGGTGAAGGCCATCGCCTACGACGGGAAGACCGAGATCGGCCAAGCCACCGGTGACGCCGGAGCCGATCTATCCATCTCTATCAAGGATGCGAAACCTTGGTCGCCCGACAGCCCCAGCCTTTACGATCTCAAGGTTTCCATCATCGATGGAGACAAGGTCATCGACGAAGTCGGCAGCTACTTCGCCATGCGCAGGATTTCCCTCGGCAAGGACGACAAGGACCAGACCCGGATCCTGCTCAACAACAAATTCACCTTCCAGGTCGGAGCGCTCGACCAAGGCTACTGGCCCGACGGGATCTACACGGCTCCCACCGACGACGCCTTGAAATCCGACATCGAGATGGCGAAGAAACTCGGTTTCAACCTGCTGCGGAAACACGCGAAAACCGAACCCGACCGCTGGTACTACTGGGCCGACAAGCTCGGCATGCTGGTCTGGCAGGACATGCCGCAGATGTATGGCAGCAAAGACGGCGCTCTATCGGATTCCGCCAGGAAACAGTTTGAAAACGAATGGCGTGAAATCCTCCGCGAGCTTCACAACCACCCGTCCATCATCCTGTGGACTCCCTTCAACGAAGGCTGGGGCCAGCACGACACCGAGAGGATCGTCGCGTTGACCAAGAGCCTCGATCCCAGCCGCCTCGTCTGCCCCGCCAGTGGTTGGAACGACGTGAAAACCGGTGATGTCCAGGACACCCATCACTATCCGGAACCATCGTGCGAGCTGCCCTCCGAACGCGCCGTCGTGAATGGCGAATACGGCGGCCTGGGCATGGTCGTCGATGGCCACATGTGGTCGGATGCCGCATGGGGCTACCAAGGCGTCTACAAGAAGGCGTATCCGCTTACGAAACGCTATCAGTCACTCCAGAAAGCGGTCTATCAACTCATGGCCGGGCGGGGCATGTCCGCCTCCGTTTATACGCAGCTCACGGATGTCGAGGTGGAAGGCAATGGACTCATCACCTATGACCGCCGGGTCGTAAAACCGGACTCTGACATCGTCAGCGCCGCGAACCAGGGTAACTTCCCCGAGATTCCTCCCGACCCCCATCCCGATTTACTTCCCACTTCCATGGACGAGCCGGCCCGTTGGAGCTACACCACCGAGAATCCCGGCGACGCGTGGATGGAACCCGGCACCGATGTATCGACATGGAAAACCGCTCCCGCCCCTTTCGGCAACCGCATCGCCGGCATGAACACTCCGTGGACCACACCGGACATCTGGATGCGCCGCGAGTTCGAGTTGAAGGATGACATCCCCGCAACGCTTGCCTTGTCCATCATCCACGACGAGGACGCCGAGGTCTTTATCAATGGGGTGGCGGCCGCAGCGGTGGTCCGGTTCACCGGCGGCTATGTGACCGTCCCTCTGAGCCAATCCGCGATCGATGCCCTGCTGCCTGGAAAAAATGTCATCTCAGTCCATTGCCATCAAACCGACGGTGCTCAGGGAATCGATGTCGGCCTGATCAACACCTCCAAATGAATTCTTTTTTCCTGGCGCTCATCTTGATCGTCCCTGCTGTGGCAACAGCCGCCGAACCGCCGTTCACCTGGACGAATCCGCTACCATTCCAATACACCGAGGGCCAGACGGAAGCCCGCCGCGAGGTGCGGGATCCGTGCATCATCCGCGATGGCGACACGTGGTATCTCGTTCACACGATGTGGCCGTTCGCCAACCGCGAGGAAAAGAAGCTGGAACTTCCTAACAATGGCTCATCCCCGGGCATCGCGCTTTACCAATCGAAGGACCTGAAGGACTGGAGCTTCGTGAACTGGTTGGTGAAATCGTCGGACCTTCCCGAAAACAGCCCTTACAAGCACCGCTTCTGGGCACCGGAGATCCATAAGTTAAACGGAAAGTTCCATCTGGTTTTCACCGCGGACAACTGGTTGAAAAAGGAAGTCAATCCGCACCGGGAATTCGCCAGCGCGGGATGGGCATTCGTCGGCGTGGCGGACAAGATCACCGGTCCCTATCAGCACATCACCGGAATTCCCGATGGCGCGTGCGACACAACGCTGTTCGCCGATGACAAGGGCAGCACCTTCGCGGTGATGCCGAAACATGACCTCTTCATCCGCCCCATCGACCTGACGGGCCTGGACAAGGGAGTGGTCCGCTGGCTTGGCCCCGAGAAGAAAATCTTGAACTGCGATTCTTCCGACACGGATCTAACCCTATCACCCGCGTATCTGGAAGGGCCGTGGGTCGAGAAAATCGGCGCACGTTATCACCTGTTTTACGCCGAGCTTTTCAAGGAGGGTGGCTACTGGACCGGAGTTGCATCAGCGGATTCCCCGCTAGGCCCATGGATCAAGGACCGGCGCGGCAAGATCTTTCCCGGCGGACATCTCGCGGTTTTCGACGGACCGGACGGCCGCAAGTGGGTTTCCTACCGCATCGAGCATCGGAATGAATCACGCGGCCTGCTGGCCATTGATCCGGTGGAAGTGGATGCGGCGGGCAAGGTGCGGGTGCTCGGTCCGAGTCCGGAGTGAGGACCGGGCTCAATCGTGTTAGATGCCCGTCACCTCAATCCTCCACCGCATCCTTTTTCACAGGAACCACCAGCGTCATGTTTTTAAGCAACCGGCAGAATTCCTTTTTCTTGAAAACCTGCACAGTCCCCTCGCCTTTCGGATCGCCCTGGGTGGTCTTGAATTCCACCTCATAACGGTCGAGGCGGATGATGCGGATGTGCTGATCCCCCTTGCGGTAGATCTGGTCCTGGAAAAGTCTCATGGAGCGGGATGGCTTTGGCGGTTGGAAACCGCCGCCACGGAGGAGAAAATGTAGCCTCACTAGGGCTCGAACCTAGAATAACGGAATCAAAATCCGGGGTGTTACCATTACACTATGAGGCTGTTTGCAGCGGCCTTCCGGCCTGCGGCGGGCGGAAACTAAACCGGCCCGCTCGGGTTTGGCAACAGGGAAAATCACTCATTATGAGGAGAATTTCACTACTCCAAAACCTTGATACCGCCGCGATCTTCACCCTGAAAGTCGAAATTTCCTTTTGCCCCGACCCGTGGCGGGTGTTTTCTGAATGCCTTCATGAACATCGGCATCGCCCAAATCAATTCCGTGATCGGGGATTTCCCCGGCAATGTGAAACGCCTGCTCGCCGCCTACCGCGAATGCCTGGAGGCCGGGGCGGATCTGGTGGTCACGCCCGAGCTGTCGCTGGTCGGCTACCCACCGCGGGATCTGGTTTTCAAATCACAGTTTGTCCCGAAATGCCTGCAAGCGCTGGATTATCTCGCCGGGGAGGTCCGTGAAGTCCCGCTGCTCGTTGGCTATGTGGACCACCATCACCCGGCGCATCCGGGGAAACCGTTCCGCAATGCGGTGGCGTGGCTGGAGAGCGGGAAAATCCAGCATCGCATCTGGAAAACGCTGCTGCCGACCTACGATGTCTTCGACGAGCGCCGCTATTTCGAACCCAGCGAATCCTGCGAGCCGATCCTATGGAACGGCCAGCGGATCGGCGTGACGATTTGCGAGGACATCTGGACGGAAAATTACCTCCAGCGCCCGTTTTATGACCGCGATCCGGTGGAAGAACTCACGGCCAAGGGCATCGATCTGCTGCTGAATCTCAGCGCCTCCCCTTTCCACCTCGGCAAGCCGTTGCTGCGCCGCGCGATGATCGGCGGCATCGCCCGCAAGTCGAAGGTGCCGGTGGTCTATTGCAATTCGATCGGCGCGAACGACCAACTCGTTTTCGACGGACACTCGCTGGTCGCCACCGCCAGCGGTCGCATTTCCCAACAGTTTCCCGGCTTCACGGAAACCTGCCGCGTCGTCGATCCGTTTTTCACCGTGGAAAACGATGTGTCGCTCGAAGGCTGCGATTCCGAACAACTCTATCAGGCACTCGTCCTCGGCGTCCGCGACTACGTCACGAAATGCGGATTCTCCAGCGTCTGCCTCGGCCTCAGCGGCGGGATCGACTCCGCGCTAACAGCCACCATCGCCGCCGACGCGCTCGGCCCGGAGAATGTCCGCGGCCTCACGATGCCCAGCCCGTATTCGTCGGGCGGCAGCGTGGACGATTCGTTTGCCCTCGCGAAAAACCTCGGCATCCGCTGCGACGAGGTTCCTATCAGAAATGCCTTCGAAGCCGTCAAGGCCACCATGCAGCCCGTTTTCGAAGGAAAACCGGAGGACGTCACCGAGGAAAACATGCAGGCCCGCATCCGCGGACTGATGCTGATGGCCCTCTCTAACAAAGAAAACCACCTGCTGCTCACCACCGGCAACAAGAGCGAACTCGCCGTCGGCTATTGCACGATCTACGGCGACATGTGCGGCGGGCTGGCGGTGATTTCCGATCTGCCTAAGGTGCGCGTTTACGAAGTTTCGCGCTGGATCAACCGCGACCGTGAAATCATCCCCTGGAACACCATCGACAAGCCGCCCAGCGCCGAACTCCGGCCGGACCAGACGGACCAGGACACTCTACCGCCTTATGAAATCCTCGATGGCATCCTCGAACTCTACGTGGAAAACCAGCTATCCGCCGATGAGATTATTTCCCGTGGCTACGAGGAAACCACCGTCCGCTGGGTGCAGCGCCGCGTCGATCTCAACGAGTGGAAACGCCACCAGGCCGCGCCCGGCCTGCGCGTGACATCGAAAGCATTCGGCATCGGCCGGCGTATGCCCATCGTGCAGCGGTTTGTGGGTTGAAATCCATGTGACTTGCAGGTTCTGTAAGCCCACACGATCTGTTGCCCAACCCATTCTCCATGACTCCCACCGACGCCCGCAAAATCCTCGGACTCAGTCCCACAGAGGATCCGCGCCCGTACCTCCCGGAGTTCAAAAACGCCCGCGAGCACATCGCCGCGATGGTGAAGAGCGCGCCGAATGAAACCCTGGCCGGTCGCTATCAGAAAGGTCTCAGCGAGTTCGACGAGGCGCTCGCCGTCATCCAGGAGGAAGTTTCACCGGGTCAGGTCCCCCAGCCTCCCCCACTCGTCATTGAGGAAAAAATCATCCCGCCTCCCGCGAAGACCGTGGTGTTAGGAACGGTTCCTGCGGCGGCCAAGCCGGTCACCACCGTGCAGACCGAAAGCGAGGAAGAGGAAGAGAGACCGAGCCGGGCGCTGTCTTACATCGTATGGTTTTTCGTCGTCTTCGTCGGCGCGGCGGGCGGTGCCTGGCTGTATGTGAAGAACGAGCAGTTCAAGGAGGACCAGCGGATGATCCGCGTCGTCTTTCTGGAACGCCAGGGTTCGATTTTCATCGAAAACCGCCGCTGGCAGGAAGCGGCTAACAGCTTTAACGAGATCGAGAGTATCGCGCCAGGTTCCGAGATCGCCCAACGCGGACGCCGCAGCATCGAGGCCGGGATGACCGATGAGCAGACCCAGTTTCTCGGCTATTGGAACGGCCAGGCCACGGCGGAACTGGAAGCCGGCCGGCTCGACGAAGCCGACGCCGCCGCCCGCAAGGTGCTCGGCCGCTTTCCCGCTGATAAGGAAGCGACCTCGCTGCTGGAGAGCATCGCCGCCGCCCGTCTTACCCAGACTCATAACGCAGCCATCGCCGCCGCACGCGATGCCCTGAACCAGAAAAAATGGGACCTCGCCATTTCCACCACGCGGAAAATCCTGGAGAAATCACCCGAGGATCCCGATGCGAAGAGCATCCTCGCCGACGCCACCGCCGCCATGGAAAAGGCCGCCGCCGATCGCGAGAAAGCCGCCGGACTTTTCAAAAAAGCCAGTGCCCGCGACGTGGGACAATTCGACCAACAGGCGCTCGACTGGATCCGCGAGGCAAGCTCGCTGGCACCGGAGGACAAGGAAATCGCCTCGATGTTAGAGAAGCTGTCCGGTTACACCCGCACCCTGCGCGTGCCCGGAGACTTCGCCACACCTGCGGAAGCATTGGCCAATGCCCGTGACCGCGACCGCATCGTCCTCGGCGCGGAAACATGGAAAGGACCGCTCGTCATCAATGCCGCCATCGAGCTTCAGGGAGCCGGTGCCGCCGATACCAAAATCGAATGTCCGCCGGAAAGCGGCAGCGCCATCACCATCGGCCCGGATGCGAAGGGCGCGCGGATCAGCGGCATTTCCTTCCGCCACGAATCCTTCGCCGTCGGGACCGACCGGTTCTCCGTCGCATTGGTTAGAGGTGGCAAGGCGGCCTTCGTCGATTGCCATTTCACCGAAGCCAGCGGCCACGGCCTCGCCGTCATCGAAGCGGGACAGGCAACGGTTAGCCGCTGCCGTTTTTCCGACAACGGCTGGAACGGTGTTGCCGCCATCGGCAATGGCAGCACCCTCGAAGTCCGCGATTCCGAATCGCTCCACAATTTCGAGCACGGCATCGAGTCGTGGGACGGAGCCGCCGTGATCCTCGTGAACAACCGCTGCGAGGGCAACAGCCGCAACGGCATCCACGCCGACAATGGCCTCGCCTCCGCCACCATCGAAGGCAACCAGCTCATCGCCAACCGCGAGTTCGGCATCGTTCTCGACAGCGCCGCGGCTGGGAAAATCTCCGGCAACACCGCCCGCGCCAATCTGCTAGGCGGCATCGTCATCCGTGCGGCGGCGAAGGCGGTCGGAGTCGCCACCAATGAAGCCACGCTCAACCAAGGCCCCGGACTCATTCTGGAAAAAGGCCTGGCACCCGGTTCCTACGCATCGAACTCCGTCTCGAAAAACACCGGCGAACAAATCCTCGCCGGTGCCGACCTCTCCTCTAACGACGACGCGACTCCCGCTCCCGGCGAAAAGATCCCGCGAGCCACCATCATCGTCGAGCCGGCAACCGAGAAGACGAGATAGCACCGAAAATGTTAGTTTTCACGCTGGCCGCCATTTGCATCGCGCTGTTTCTCGTGGGAGTCGGCATCGTCGTGGCAGTGGTGGTCGCGGCATCGGTCGCGGTTCTGACCTGTCTCGGCCTCGTCTCATCCGCCGTGCTCGTCGGCATCCTGCGCCGCCGTGTTTCGTCCGGTTTGAGAACTTTTCATTACCTGGCCTGCGCTTGCGTCGCCCTGCCCGCCGGAGTGGGAACCCTCTGGCTCGGTTCCTGGCTCTCCCATTCCCAACTCAGTCCGGCTGAAATTCTAACCATCGGCTCCGTCGCAGGCATCGGTGGTGGCCTTGCCCTCGCGTTCCTGTTCGACCGCCTCGCAAGCGCCCTCTACCGGCGCTTCGCCATTCCGGCCATCGCGGACTCCGCTCCCACGCGATAACAGTGGATCTGCACGATTCCGCAGGGGCGGAGTGCAAAATGCCTGTCCGGTCATTCACTCTGATGCGGTGAACTGCGTGATTGCAACGATTCCCGCGTGAATCGGAATTGGAACAGCGCGTGCGAAAGCTACGGCAGAACCCATTCGCAAAACCATGTCATTTCCCACCAACCTACCTGCATCCGCATTTCCAGAGTTGCCCGCCGATCCACCTGCGGCCCACGAGGACCTCACCATCGCGGAGACTCTTGAAACCATGCGGGTGAATGCCGAGCACCGGCCGGGCGAACATTGCTTTGTCAACGAGGATGGCCGACAACGCTGGATCCACGATGCCGAGTTCGGCGACTTCGTCGGCAGATATGGCGCCGAGCATCCCTCGAACTACCTCGCCAAAAACGGCGTCGACTGGAAACAGATTTTCTTCAAAACCAACTCATAACCCCACTCACCCATGTCCCAAGACAATCTATCCAATCAAGCCGCGGAAGCCGCCGACTCCTTCACTCAAATGCTCAAGCCGGTGGAGGCCGCTGCGGAATCCACCTGTCAGACGTTCCGCAAGGAAGCCGACCACATGATCTCCTGCGCCAGCGACAAGATCCGCAGCAATCCCCTGCCTGCCGTGGCCGGTGCCTTTGCTTTCGGCATCGCCATCGGCTGCTTGATCATGTCAGGCCGCCAATCCATGGAACACCACGCACTCGACGACCTGCGGCAGCCACTGGCCGATGCGGGCGACTCCCTGACATCCGCCCTCCGCGGCGTTTACGACAACCTCAAATTCTGGTAAATCATGAATCCCATCTCTGCCGACCCCATCGCGCCGCCCACCATCGAACAGGGCGTAAACGCGCTTGTCGAAGACGTGAAACACAAAGTTCAAAGCAGCTATGAAAGTTGCGAGCAACGCATCCGGAAATCTCCGGCCAAGGCCGTGCTCGTCGCCGTCGCCGCCGGTTACTGCCTCCACCGACTCCCGGTTAGATCCATGCTTGTCGCGCAAGTGCGGTTGTTGACCGCCCTCGCGCCACCGGCCCTGTTCGCATTCGGCGCGGCGAAGCTGTGCGAGTTTCTTCAGAACGAAGCGCGGCGATAAAAACTGGCGGCAGGGATCGACCTCCGTGGCGGCCTTAGGAATGCGTCGGGCATGAAAATCCTACTTACTCATGCGCCTCTACGTTCGTCTGATCGCCACGGACCTCGGTCTCTGCCATATCATCCTTCCGCAAAATACGTGTCCTCGTGGGCATACGGCGGTGCGCAGCAGCATAGGAAACTGAGCGGCTCGATCGCACGGATCTGATGCCAGGTCCCGGCCGGAATCAGGATCGCATCGCCCGGCACCACTTCGCGCTCGGCTCCTTCGATTTCCATGATCCCGCGGCCGGACGTTAGATAGTAGAATTCCTCGCTCAGCTTGTGATAGTGCCGCTCCGTCTCGCCACCCGCGGGAATCGTCGCCTCCGCCAGGCTCTGGCTTGCCACCGGAGCGTTCGACAAATCCAACAGGCTGCGGATCGTCGATCCGTCCTTGGTCGTGAACGGCACCTGCTCTGAGTGTTTGCGGATTTCCATGCCGCCAGCCAATCACCGATGCCCGCCGGGATCAACCCGGGAGACCCTGCGGTCAGTTGGCCAATCCATCCAGGGGATAACTCGCGGGTTCCACCCGCTTGACTGCGGAACGACCACCGGCCGACTTCTTCTGGCGGTTCTGCGGGATAGGCCGGTCAGCCAAACCCAGCTCCGCCCGTCGCTGGCCAAACGTTGAGGGATCAATCAGGCGATCATCCCACGGCCCGGTGCCGAGCGCTTTACGGGCATCTTCATACCGGTTGCTCATCACCGGCATCTTGGGAACGACGAAAACTTCGACCAGTTCCTTCAACATCACCAGGATACAAATCGCTGCCATGGTGAAAAAACCGGCTGCAATGGCCCATCCGGTGGACACGTGCGCGCCGAATAACCAATGGAGGAAAGTGCCAATGACGACGATCCATGCCAGAATCGAAATCAGCACAAGCACGAGGGGACTGGGGCGACGAGGGGGGGTAGTCACGAAAGAAGTAATATCAACGTTCCGACGTATTTCAACAAACTCTCGTCACGCGATCGCGTAGGGTCATCCCGCTCTTCGAATTGGAGCGCGAAATTCATTTCGCGCGAATCCTCCATCCCTATCAGGTCCAGAGGACAAAATGGAAACCCTTGAATCCCCCCGTCCACCCCTTCCCCAACCCCTTGCCACGGAAACTCAGATTCCCCCGCGTATTCATCACCGCTTCCATCCCCTTTCTCGATCCATGGAGTCAGCCGAAAAAAGATGTCGAACCGCAGATGAACGCAGATAAATCCGAAAGTCGTGAAATTTGGTCCGTATCCCTCTTCCAAATCCATGTCCATCTGCGTCCATCGGCGGTTTTTTTCCCTCTTCAGCATTGGAGTCTTGTTAGCCGCTTCCACCAGCGGCAGCGCCCTCGCCCGCACCGTGGAAGTCTCCGGTTTCCCGCAGCTCCTCGCCGCCTGCCAGAGCGCCTTGCCCGGCGATGAAATCGTTCTCGCGAAGGGAAACTATCAGATCACCGGCAAGTCCCGCATCCTCATCGAGAACCGCCCCGGCCCGATCACCGTCCGCGGTGCCACCGGCACGGCCGCCGATGTCATCGTGGAAGGCGCGGGGCAGGACGATGAATCCGTCGGCATCCTCTTCGATCTCACCGATTCCCCGCAATGGACCTTCCGGGATCTCACCACGCGGAATTCCTACTACCACGGTTTCAAGTTCAACGCCGGCTCCACCGCCTGCGTCCTGCGAAACGTCACCATGCGCGATCACGGTGAGTCCGGCGTGAAAGGCACCAGCGATCCCGACAAGGGCGTCTATCCGGACGAGCTGTTGGTGGAAAACTGCGACATCGGTTTCACCAAACCTTCCGGCGGCACGCGCTCCGTCGTTGAAGGCATCGACGGCGTCGCCGTGAAAGGCTGGGTCATCCGCAACAACCGATTCCTCAATATCCAGAAATCCGGCCAGCCCGCCTACGCCGTATTCACCAAGGGCAATTCCCTCGAAACCCTCATCGAGGGCAACCGCTTCGAAAACTGCTTCATCGGCGCATCCTTCGGCGGCGGCGGCACCGGTCCTAAATTCTTCCGCGACCACGATCTATCCTGCGAGCACCGCTGGGGAGCCATCCGCAACAACCTCTTCCTCCGCTGCAGCGATGCCGCCATCTACATCAACAAAGGCAACGTCTGCGCCATCGAGGGCAACCGCCTGATCGACTGTGCCCTCCACATCCAGCTCCGCTACCCCGCCACCACCGCCACCGTGAAAAACAACCTCGTCAAAATCACCTCCGCCGAACCCATCATCCGCCTCCGCGACGGAGCCACCCTCCTCGCCGACGAAGGAAACCGCCTCGTCCCGGATCTGAGGGAATAAGGAGTGGGGACATTCCTGTCCCCGCTATCGAACTCAAAGAGAACCACGAAAGCCACGAGGAGACACGAAAGGAGAAGGCCACCATGCTTCTCCTGAATCCCGGCGACAGCGGTTCAAATGCCCGATCCCGAATGGAGCGGGCGGCGATCCAAACGTCTTGGTCGATGATCCAAACGCCCCGGTCGACAATCCAAACGCCTTGGTCGATCTTCCACCAACTCCTCTCGCACCAGCTTCTCCGGCTTCACCCCTGGCACCTGGGTCAACACCCGCTGCCGCATCCGCGTCCCCGCCGGTACCTGTGACTGGAGCAAGGTGGTGCAGATCATGATGGTCTGAGAGAGGAGAAATCCAACAGTCCAACTAGTCCTAGCCCTCCCGTGTGAAAACGCGAGAGGGCTTTTTATCTTCCACTCTGCCAATTGCCCGTTAGGATTTATCACACAGCCGGATATGCCTGCCGTTCCTCCGAACGGGCGACCGCCCGTAGATAATCTCCTCATTCCCTCTCCTGATTTTGTGCTACGGCAGCTACCTTATCATTACCGAAACGCAGGCCATCCGGTGGTATTTTATTCCTCTCCTTTTCCCTGTCTGAAATGATTTGCGTAAGAACCCCATCGAAATCGCCTTTTTGGCAGTCAGTTGAAATCCAAGCCCCTCAACCCGATCTCTCATGAACACCGTTTCCGAAACCATCGACGCGCTGAAGACGGAGTGGGACATCCTCCAACCCTTGGCTCTCGAAAACGAGCAACGGCTTTGGAAGAAGTTCCGCTTGGAATGGAACTATCACTCAAACCACATCGAGGGCAACACCCTGACTTACGGCGAGACGGAACTCCTGCTGCTTCATGATCAGACCCACGGCAATCATACGTTGCGTGAATATGAGGAGATGAAAGCACACGATGTAGGAATTGCCCATCTCTTGACGCTGGCAGAAGACAAATCGCGGCTCATCGGCGAGAGTGACATCCGCGATCTGAACAAGCTCATTCTCAAAGAGCCGTTCTGGAAACCCGCGCAAACGGCCGAAGGCAAGCCATCCCGGAAACAGATCATTCCGGGCGATTACAAGACGAGTCCGAATAACGTCATCACAGCGACCGGAGAGCTATTCGAGTTCTCCCCGCCCTCCGAAGTCCCGGCGCGAATGGAACGACTCGTCAAGTGGCTTGACGCCAGCTTGGGCTCAGGAACGTTACATCCAGTGGCTATCTCCGCAAAACTTCATCACGACTTTGTCCTGATCCATCCCTTCGACGATGGGAATGGACGGGTCGCCCGCATGCTGGTGAATTATCTGTTTTTGCGCCTCGGCTATCCGCCGATCATCGTGCCAACTCAGGAGAAGGCCGTCTACCTTGCCGCGCTTCGTCTGGCGGATGCCGGAGACTTGGACTCTCTTGTCAGCTACCTCGGGAAACGTCTTGAGCATTCACTTGTGATGGCTGTTAAGGCTGGCAAGGGGGAGAGTGTGGAAGAAGCCGGAGACCTTGAGAAGGAGATTGCGCTCTTCATCCAAACTCAAGAGCACCACAAGGAAAAAGTAAAACCACGCTCAACTGATGCCCTTCGCGATCTTTACAATCTTGGATTCAAACGACTTTTCACTTCGATCACGGAGCGAATGAAAGTTTTCAACCCCTTGTTTTTAGAGACCCAAATCTATGTGCAGCCAGGAGCACCAGGCGACGACTCAGATCCAGTCAATTGCTTTGAAAGCCAACTCTCACAAGGATTTAGGGAGAGCAACCAGTTTCTCATAAGGTTTAACTTGGAAGGCTATCGCGGAGAGGCTGAACAACCTTTCAACCTGTCGATTGATTTAATGATTCAGTTTCTTGATTTCAATTACACGATAACCCTCAGAGGTCAGCAGAAGCTTCGCAACCTCTATTCCGTGCCTATCGTGGCTGAGGAAATAGAGATAATCGTTGAGGATTGCTTGCGATATATTTTTGACGCCATCAAAAAAGAAACAAAGGCAAATAGCTAAAAAAATCTAATTTCTGCCTGTTTTTAGTTTCAGATCATTCCATTACCCTTGTTCCAAGAAGACCTGATCAGCTAGATTTCGAAGCGGCGACTTCTCCAACAGCTCGGATATTCCGTGAGGGTGAAGGCGAATTTGAGGCTTTCCGCCCGTTAGCCTGAGGGAGAGGGATGTAGAAATCCTCATACGGGTTTCCCCGGACATTTCCTCCCGCAATCCACCGGCTATTCATGAAGCGCTTCTTTTCCGCCCTGCTGGTTTTCCTGCCGACTGTCGGGGGCTTGTTGGAGATCCTGTGGCTGTTCGGAGATCACAAGCCCAGCAAGCATGGTCCGGAGTTTGACCAGAACTTGTGGAACACGGCTTTGGCCGGAGTTGTCATGGCGGTGGTGACACTGTGGCTGTGGCTGAACACGTTTTTCAAACTGGCGAAAACCCCGGTAATCGACGGCCTGCTGGCGGCGCTGGTGCCGCTGTGTGTCACGATCCAAATCTATCTCACCAACCGGTTGGATAACTTTCAATACAGCGGTGATGACGGATGGTTCATGCCGCTGCAACTCATGATCAGTGATTTCCTGTTCACGCTCTTTTCCATGGGATTCGCGCTCATCCTGTCCGAGCGGTATTCCAAGAAGATCGGTGCGGAAGAGAAGGATGGGCCCGCGGTTTCCTGACGGGATTGCGGTACGGGAGTTTCTCTCGAACACGAGGAGCGGCGGAATCCGTCCGCCGATGTCCATGAGGTGAGGATGGATGGAGGTGGACCGCTTTTCATCGGCTTACCATGGGCTTTGGCGATTCGGAGATCGCCGCTCCTTGAAGGGTTGAGGATCCGGGATGGACATGGTGGCGGGATTTTCCATCCTCCGGGCATGCCTTCCGTCCATGTCGATCTCGCTGACCGCGCCTACAATGTCCTCGTCGATCCGGGCCTGCTGGGGCAGGCCGGTGAAACGATCCGCAAGGCGGGCATTTCCGGAGTGCGGGCGGCGATCATCAGCGATGTGACGGTGGCGCGATTTCATTCCGGCGCGTTGATGGAATCGCTGGAAGCCGCCGGTTTCCGGCCGACTCTGCACACCGTGGCGGCAGGCGAGGCGTCGAAGTCGATGACGCAGGCGGAGACGCTCTGCCGCGAGATGATCCGCGCGGGACATGACCGGAAGTCGATGATCGTCGCGCTGGGGGGCGGTGTGGTGGGCGATCTGGCGGGATTCGTGGCGTCGATTTTCTATCGGGGCATTCCCTTCGTGCAGGTGCCGACCACCATCGTCGCACAGGTGGATTCGTCGGTGGGAGGGAAGACCGGGGTGAATGTCGGAGAGGGAAAAAACCTGCTAGGCGCTTTCCATCAGCCGTGGCTCGTCATCGTGGATCCGGAGACGCTGGGCACCCTGCCGGACCGCGAGTATCACGAAGGATTTGCCGAGGCCATCAAGCACGCGGCCATCCGCGATGCGGAGATGCTGGATGAATTGGCCGCACTGGATCCCGCGACGCGCGATGTGCCGGCGGAGTTGATCGCTCGGAACATCGCGATCAAGGCCCGTGTGGTGGAGGCGGACGAGCATGAGACGAAGGACATCCGGGCGCTGTTGAATTTCGGCCACACCATCGGCCATGGCATCGAAGCGTCGGTGCCGTATGGCGAGATGCTGCATGGCGAGGCGATTTCGCTCGGAATGCGTGCGGCGTTGTTTCTATCCGAACGCCATGCGGGACTCGCGCCGGCGGAGAGTGCGAAGGTGATCAAGCTGTTGGAGAAATTCCATCTGCCACTGGTGCTGCCGGAGAAGATCACGACGGACACGGTGATGGAAAAACTCGCGCGGGATAAGAAGTTTTCCTCAGGAGCGATCCGTTTCGTGGTGCTGGATGCGCTGGGCAGTGCGAAGGTGATCAACACGGTGACCGCGGAGGATCTGCGGGAGGCGATCGGACATTTGAGGAGTTAAGGGGGCAGGGACGGACCTCCGGGCCGTCAGGCGGATGAGGTGTGAATGTGAGACGGTGGCGGGCGGAACGGCTATGCTGTGGCAGGATCATGCGCTTTCCATTCGCTGGACCGCCCGGAGGTCGGTCCCTGCCACTTTTACGAACTCACTTCGGGCGGACCATTTCGAACAGGTCACCCGTCTTGCAATACCAGTTCGGGACGGACATGCGGCCGATGGGATGGAATCGATCCCCTCTCACGCGGAGGGTCGCGGTGTCGAAGAATTCCTCCCGGACCTGCACGCGGTGGACGACGCCTAACACCAGCCGGTTGCTTCCGATGCGCTGGATGGAATGCAGCTTGCATTCCAAGGCAGCGGGCGCGGCGGCGATCCTTGGCGGGGCGATGGAGGATGAGGCGGTGGTTTCGAGGCTTTCCCGCTCCGTCTCGCTGACGCCGTAGGGAACGGTGGCGGAGGTGCGGTTCATGACTTCGGCCAGGGATTCGTCCACCAGATTGATGACGAACTCGCCGGCCCGCTCGCAGTTTCTCGCGGTGTCCTTCGGCGAGCCGTCGTCGCGGTCGCCGGGTGCGAAGATCACCAGCGGCGGATCGTCGCCGAAGACATTGAAGAACGAGAACGGTGCGGCATTCACACTGCCATCCTCGTTCAAGGTGGTGACCCACGCGATGGGGCGCGGTGTCACCAACCCTGCTAGAATCGGATAGGCGCGGTCGGTGTGTTCGCCGAGAAGGTCGAGTTCGATCATGGTTGGACGATGCTGGTGGCTTCACCGTCGGCGAATTTCGTAAGCAGGACATCGCCGGATTTCAAGGAAGCGGCGGAGGTGATGATTTTTCCATCGGCACCGAGGGTGATCGAGAAGCCGCGTTGAAAGGCGGATTCCGGTCCCAGGGTCCGCAGCATGACCCGCAGGCGGGCGAGTTGATCGGAACGACGGTCCAGGGATTCCTTGCCGGCCCGCTCCAACCGCAGGCCAAGATTCACCACCGTATCCGTGCGCCTTTCCAACACCCGGGCCGGATGATTCGCCTTGTGGCTGGCGCGAAGTTCCGTGAGGCGCTGGCCCAGCAGATCAAGCGCCGCTTTGGTCGATTGGGAAAGCTGGCTACGCGCCGTGTCTAGCCGCATCACGGATTCCCGCAGCAGCTTTTCGCCATCACGCTGGAGGACACCGCGCTTGAGGGCGTCCACCGCCATTTGGGATCTCATCAGCCGCTCGCGGGTGATGCGGATCATGCGGTTGCGGATCTGCGCGAGCCGCGCTAACAACTCCGCGCCATCGGCCACCGCGAGTTCGGCGGCGGCGCTCGGCGTGGGAGCCCGCAGGTCGGCCACGAAGTCGGCGATGGTGAAATCGATTTCATGCCCGACTGCGGAGATGATCGGTATCGGGCAATCGGCGATGGCACGCGCGACGACTTCCTCGTTGAAATTCCAAAGGTCCTCGATGGATCCGCCACCGCGCCCGACGATGAGCACGTCACAACGCGGATAACCGAACGCTTCAGGCCGCCCCATCTTCGCGATGGCCCGGGCGATTTCCATCTCCGCTCCCCTGCCCTGCACTCGCACGGGAAAAAGCACCGGCTGCACCCACGGCGCACGACGTGTCAGGACATTGAGCATGTCCTGAAGCGCGGCGCCGGTGCCCGAAGTGATGAGGCCGATGGTGCGGGGAAATTTCGGGATCGCCTGTTTGCGACCGGCATCGAAAAGGCCCTCGGCATTCAGTTTTCGTTTTAACGTCTCGAACCGCGCCTGCAAATCGCCGGCTCCAGCCCGCTCGGCTTTTTGAACGATGATCTGGAGCTGGCCACGAGCCTCGTAAACACTCGCTTCGGCAAATACCCGGACTTTCGCGCCGTCCTCCAGAGCGTCCGAACCCTCGCGCTTGCGGGCTCCGAACATGGCGCACGAGATCTGCGCGCCGTCGTCCTTCAGCGAGAAATACCAATGGCCGCTGCCTTGTTTCCGCAGGTTCGAAACCTCGCCCTCCACCCAGATCTCACCGATCTGCACTTCCAGGAGATTTTTCATCCGCCGCAGCAACTGGGTGACGGAAAGCGATTTTTCCTCGGGCGTCCTAGGTTTCGAAAACAAATCCACGGCGCAATCTGGCAAGCAGGGGAATTTTTTCGAGCGGGAAAAATCGCAGACCGGCAAACTCGCCAAAATGAGAGCGGTCGGCCATTGCCAATCAACCGATTGCCGAATTTCCGGTCAACATGAACGCCGGATTGGAGCTGGAATAACGCTGCGACCTTGAAAAAACTCATTTTGACACTTGGATCGGCAGCTGCTCTTGGTATAACTCCTGTCTTGGATGTTCCGATATCCATCCCCCCTTGGATTCCAAAGCAGGGAAAATCCCCCCGATTTTTCCCCTCATCCGCAGAAGTTTGTTTGCCGTCATGACGGCTGCTAACCGCCCGCGCTGAGTGCCTCGTTTTCCTGACATCACCCCCTCCAGTTTCCCCCCCCAAAATTGTATGGAATCGTTCCGAAGAATTCTTCGTGTCCTTGGCGCGTCGTTGTTTGCAGCGCATGGCACGGCCCTTGTTCAGGCCCAGATCCTGGTCAACGGCAGCTTCGAGACCGACTACGCGGGATGGACGGCGACCGGCAACCAGCAGATCCGAGCCGGCGCTCCCTATGTCCCGACCAACGGCAGCAAACTTGCCGGCTTCAACGGCGGCAACCTGACTCCCAACGGATTGCTGACCCAAACCTTCAACACGGTGGTAGGACAAACCTACACGCTGGCATTCGACGCCGGTGCCATGGGATACAACTCGAACCCGCAGAAAATGCAGGTTTCGGTCACCGGCAGCAGTTCAACAGGCCCGCTGCTCACTCAAACAATCACCGTCAACGCGGTCGGCGGCGGAACCTGCCGCTGGCTGGCCCAGAGTTTCACCTTCGTCGCCAACAGCACCTCGACGACTCTCAGCTTCCGCGACCAGTCCGCCACCACCGAAGGCATCGACCTCCTGCTCGACAACGTGCGGGTGACCGGGCCGCCGAGTGGCGCGCTACTGGCGGTAAACGATGCCGCCTCGATCCATTCGGGACAAAAAGTCCGGCTGGCCGTCCTCGCCAATGATTCGGGCCTGCTCAATCCGAGCACGCTTCAGATCGTCACCCCGCCGGCAACCGGCACGGCGGCGATCCAGACTGCCGGAGAAATCCTCTACACCCATCCCGGCACGAGCACGTCTCCCGTGAGTTTCACCTATCGGATTTCGGACACCTTGGGGCAATCCCAGGTCGCCACGGTCACCATCACGGTTTCCAACAGCCTGCGCATTTCCAACAACACGTTCAACGTCCCGCTCGAGCCACCACCGACAGCGGTTCAAATCGTCCCGGCATTCCCAGGCGTGAACCTGACGATGGCCCTCTGCTTCGACAGCCCTCCAGGCGATACCAAACGGCTCTTCATCTGCGAACGCAGCGGAAAGATCAAGGTCATCCCCGATGTGACGGTGGCGAACCCGACGACCTCGGTGATGCTGGATCTGGCCCAGGTCATCACGACTCCGGTCCGCACTCCGGCGGAGAATCTGGTCAACACGGGACAAGAATCCGGCTTGCTGGGTCTCGCGTTCCATCCGGACTACGCGGTCAACGGCTATTTCTACGTCGCCTACTCGGTTAGAAAAGCCAATGATGGAGCCGTGGAGTATCAGCGGCTCTCGCGCTTCACCGTGCCGCCCGCACAGATCGGCCTGCCCGCACCGGTGGCGAATCCCGCATCGGAACGCATCCTCATCGAACAACGGGATCGCAACGACTGGCATAACGGCGGCGACCTTCATTTTGGCAGGGACGGCTATCTCTACTGGTCGACGGGTGACGAAGGCGGAGAGAACAGTGTTTTCAACAACGCGCAGCGCATCGACATGAATTTCTTCGCGGGAATCCTGCGGATCGATGTGGATAAAAAGCCCGGCAACCTTGAGCCCAATCCCCACCCGAATCCCGCGGCCGCGAGCCTCGGCTTCGGCACGACGAACGCCATCCTGAGGGATGAGGTTCCGGCAGGCTCCGGAAATTTCGTCGCACGCTACAGCATCCCGATCGACAACCCCTACGTCACCACCGCCAAGGGTGGCACCTGGAACGGCATGTTCAATGGCAGCGCGATCTCGGCGGCCAATCTGCCCTATGTCCGTTCGGAGTTCTGGGCGGTCGGGCTGCGCAATCCATGGCGTTTCACCATCGACGAACCGACGGGCGAGATGTGGGTCGCCGACGTCGGCCAATGGGCTTACGAGGAAGTGAATCTCGTGACCAAAGGGTCGAACCACGGCTGGCCGTTCCGCGAGGGGCAGCAAGCCGGACCAAGGACAGGCCCCGCGGGATTCACCTCCACGCCGCCGCTGGCCGTTTTCGCCCACCAGGAAATTCCGGGCGGTGATTCCAATTTCAAGGGCAACAGCATCATCGGCGGGGTCGTCTATCGCGGCACCCGCTTCTCCAACCTAACGGGAGCTTATATTTTCGGTGACTACATATCGGGCAATATCTGGTCGCTGACGCGGCCCGGCGGAGTGACCACCGTGCAACGGATCGCCGGGCAGGCCTACGTGACCAATTTCGGCACGGATCCGTCGAACGGGGATGTGTTGCTATCCGATTACTATGGCGGGCGCATCATGCGGATCATCGCATCTCCGGTTCCCACCGGATTTCCAGCCACACTCAGCGCGACGAAACTCTTCGCGGACCTCGCCGATCTATCACCTTCGCCGGGACTGCTTCCCTATGAGCCGAATGTCCCGTTCTGGAGCGACCACGCGGTCAAACGCCGTTGGTTCACCATCCCGGACGCGGCCAGTAAAATGACCTGGTCCCGTGACGGCTCGTGGACATTTCCTAACGGCCAAATCTGGGTGAAGCATTTCGATCTGGAGAGCGAGCGCGGTAATCCCCTTTCACCGAAGAAACGGATCGAAACCCGCCTTCTCGTGAAGAACACGACCGGGGTCTACGGCGTGAGCTATCGCTGGAACGAAGCCGGTACCGACGCCACTCTCGTGGCTGATGGCGGCGAGGATGTCGAGGTCGACATCACGGTGAATGGCGATCCCTACCGCCAGCAATGGCGGATCCCGAGCCGCTCGCAATGCGTCACCTGCCACTCGCCGCAAGCCGGTCACGCGCTATCGTTCAACACCCGCCAGCTCAACCTAACCAAACCAATCCATGGCTTCGGCGGCAATCAGATCGACCTGTTGCAAAGCCACGGCTATTTCACGAATAGTCCGGAGCCTTCGGCCGGCCTGCCGAAGCATTCGAAACCGGGTGATACCGCCTATCCGCTCGAACACCGGGTGCGCTCTTATCTGGCGGTCAACTGTGCCTATTGCCACGCCGGCACCGCAGGCACCGCTCCCACGGATTGGGACGGCCGCCCCGAACTGACACTCGCCCAAACCGGCCTCATCAATGGCAACGTCGGGGCAACCAGCGGCGAGTTCAAACTCATTGCCCCAGGAGACACCACCCACTCGGTGGTGCTCCAACGGATGGCAGGCGCCGCAGGTTTCTCGCGGATGCCTCCACTGGGAACCAATGAAATCGACCCGGCGAACATCGCGATGCTCACCGAATGGATCAACCAGATGGAACCCAATGCCAACACCGCGCCGGTGGCTGTGGCCGATTCCTACTCGACCAACCAAAACACGCCGCTCGTGGTGCCGGTGGCCGGTGTGCTCGCCAACGACAGCGACGCCCAGTCCAACCCTCTGACCGCGGTGCTCGATGCCGGTCCGGGTCACGGCAGCGTGACCCTGGAGCCTAACGGAGCATTCACCTACACTCCCACCGCAGGCTATTCGGGGCCGGATTCATTCACCTATCATGCCAACGACGGCAGCCTGAACTCGAATATTGCCACCGTTTCCATCACCGTGAACCCGGTGGTCGTGGTGGCCGGTGCCCTGGTGAACGGCAGCTTCGAGTCGGGATTCAGCGGCTGGACGAACACCGGCAGCCAGGAAATCCAATCCGCGTCACCTTATGCCGCGACCAACGGCACCAAACTCGTCAGTTTCAACAGCGGAAACCAAACACCCAACGCCGTGCTCTCACAGACTTTCGCCACGGCGGTTGGCGGAACCTACACACTGGCCTTCGATGCCGGAGTCTTCTCGTTCAACACCAACGCCCAGACGCTGCAGGTCACCGTCACCGGCAACGGCAACCTTCTCACCCGGACCATCACGCTCAATGGCCTGGGTGGAGGAACCAACCGCTGGCTGCCCCAGAGTTTCACCTTCGTGGCCAACAGCCCGACCGTGACCCTGACCTTCCGCGACCAGTCCGCCTCGACGGTGGGACTCGACCTTCTGCTCGACAACGTGCGGGTGACCGGCCCGCCTGCGGTCGTTCCCAACACCGCGCCGGTAGCGGCGGGCGATTCCTATTCGACCCCCGAAGACATTGCTCTTGTGGTTCCCGCAGCCGGAGTGCTTGCCAATGACAGCGATGGCGAGGCCAATCTCCTGACCGCCATCCTCGATGCGGGCCCCGCCAACGGCACCGTCACCCTGAATCTTAACGGAAGTTTCACCTACACGCCCGCCAGCGGTTATTTCGGAAACGACTCGTTCACCTATCATGCCAACGACGGCACATTGAACTCGAACATCGCGACCGTGAACCTGACCGTGATCGAAGCGATCCCCGTGGCGGTGGCGGTGGCGGACAGCTATTCGACCAACGAAAACACGGCATTGGTCGTTCCACCGGCCGGCGTGCTCGCCAACGATACGGAGCCAGATTCCCGGCCGCTGACCGCGGCGCTCAATGCCGCCCCAAGCCACGGCACCGTCAACCTGGCTGCAAACGGTGGTTTCACCTATCAGCCTGCCGCCGGTTACTTCGGAACCGACTCGTTCACCTATCATGCCGACAACGGCCTGGCGGACTCAAATATCCAGACCGTCACGATCACCATCAACGAGGTCATTCCCGCACCCGTGGCGACGGCGGATTCCTATCAGGTCAACGAGGACACCGCCCTCGTCGTCCCGGCCGCCGGTGTGCTCGCCAACGATAGCGATCCGCGTTCCCGGACTCTCACCGCAGTGCTCGACGACGGACCGGATCACGGCGTGCTCGCCCTCAATCCCAACGGCGGTTTCACCTACACGCCGGTTACCGCTTATCTCGGCCCGGACTCCTTCACCTATCATGCCCGCAATGGTTTCCTCAACTCGGACATCGTCACGGTGAATCTCACCGTGAACGAGGTCATTCCCGTGCCGGTGACGGTCGCGGATGGCTACGCAACCAACGAAGGCACCGCGTTGAACGTTCCCGCCTCCGGCGTGCTGGCCAATGACTCCGACCCTGAATCCAGGCCGTTGACCGCGGTGCTCAACGTCGCTCCGGGCCATGGCACCCTGACCTTGGAGGAGGATGGCGGATTCATCTATCAGCCATCCACCGGATATTATGGAACCGACACGTTCACTTATCACGCCAACAACGGTCTGGTCGATTCCGCCATCGAAACCGTCACGATCACGATCAACGAGATCATCCCCGCACCGCTGGCCACAGCGGATTCCTACTTGGTCAATCAGGACACCGCACTCGTGGTTCCTGCCGCGGGCGTGCTTTCCAACGACAGCGATTCCCGTTCACGCCCGCTCACCGCAATCCTCGACGACGGGCCGGACAACGGTGTGCTCGCGCTGAGTGCCAACGGCGGTTTCACCTACACGCCTGCCGCCGGCTACATCGGCGCCGACTCGTTCACCTATCATGCGCGCAATGGTTTTCTTGACTCGGAAATCGTCACTGTGAGCCTCACCGTCAATGAGTTTGTCATCGCGGAACTGGTGAACGGCAGCTTCGAGTCGGGCTTCACCGGATGGACCACCACCGGCAGCCAGGAAATCCAGTCCGCGACACCTTATGCCGCGACCCAAGGCACCAAGCTCGTCAGTTTCAACAGCGGAAACCAAACACCCAACGCCATCCTCTCGCAAACGATCGGCACGGTGGCGGGACAGACCTACACCCTCGCCTTCGACGCCGGAGTCTTCTCATTCAACACCAACTCCCAGACATTGCAGGTGACCGTCACCGGCAGTGGCACGGTGCTGACCCGGACCATCACACTCTCCGGCGCGGGAGGCGCGACCAACCGCTGGCTGCCGCAGAGTTTCACCTTCGTGGCCAACAGTCCGACGGCGACCGTCGCTTTCCGCGATCAATCCGCCTCGACCATCGGCCTTGACCTGTTACTCGACAACGTCCGCGTCACCGAAGTAATCACTCCTCCCAACATCGCTCCGGTGGCTGCGGCTGATAGTTACGCGGCTACCCAGAATACCGCGCTGGTCGTTCCCGCCGCCGGTGTTCTCGCCAACGACACTGATGCGAACTCCCACCCGCTGACCGCCGTGCTCGACGCCGGTCCGGCCAACGGCAGCGTCACCCTGAATCCTAACGGAAGTTTCACCTACACGCCCGCCACCGGCTACACGGGAGCCGATTCCTTCACCTATCGCGCCAATGACGGCAGTCTGAACTCGAACGTCGCGACCGTCAGCCTGACGGTCAGTCCTCCCGTCATCGCGACCTTGGTCAACGGCAGTTTTGAATCGGGCTTCACCGGCTGGACGACCAGCGGAAACCTGAACATCCAGGGAGCATCCCCTTACGTGCCGACCGACGGCACCAAGCTGGCGGGCTTCAACGGCGGAAATCTAACTCCCAACGGCGTGGTCTCCCAGTCCTTCGCCACTTCCGCGGGAGTCACCTACACGCTCGCCTTCGATGCCGGCATCCTGGCCTACAATACGAATTCGCAAACCATCCAGGTGACGGTCACCGGCACCGGCAGCCTGCTCTCCCAGACGATCACCGTCACCCGCTCCAGCGGCGCGGCCGTGCGCTGGCTGCCCCAGAGTTTCACCTTCGTGGCAAACAGCCCGAGCACCACCCTGGCCTTCCGGGATCTATCTGCCACGACGAATGCCGTGGACCTGCTGCTCGACAACGTACGGGTGACCGGCGCCGCCTCCCTGCTTGCCGCCGCAGCGCCGCCACCCGAAGCCTTCTTCAGCATGTCCAAGTCCGCCGCCGTCCCGACGGGGAACTACACGACCCCGTCGCTGACGGGCACTCCGGGTGACTTCACCATCCGCTATACCGTCACTGAAAGCGGCCTCTACGTGTTGGAACGTTCGGAGAACCTGCTGACGTGGGAACAAATCAGCCGGATGCAGGTGGACTCTCCACGCACAATCGAGTTCAACGACACCTCCGAGCCTCGGAATCCGCAGGAGTCGAGCAGGTTCTATCGAATCGGCCGGGAGACAGGCGCGCCAGCCATCAAGGAATGACGGAAGTCAGCCGACTTCCGTTACGACGAGCGCGGGCATATCGAGCGACTCGCCCGCGAGCATTCCCAGCAGTTTTCGATAGAGATCGCTGGCCGGTGTCAGCAAGGTGATTTCGATGCCTTCGCAGGTGATTTCGAGACCACCCGAGGCGGGAACCAACAGGAAATGGAGGGTTTGGCCGTTGAGGCTGACCTTCACCAGCGCTCCTGCATCGATAGCGTCATCCATTCCGAAATCTGGAAGTGTTAGGGAATCGAAAATGCGGACGGATTCCGCGAGTTCGTCGACCTGTCGCGCCTGCCCGGCGGCGAGGTAGGAGGCTTCGAGGCTGCGGGTGTCGTATTTCCCCTCCGCCTTGCTGCCAGGGTCGGTGGCGGCGGCGTGGGCCTCGAACGCGGCTTTGGAAAGGCGTTCGAGCCGGGCGCGCAGTTCGGAGCGGATTTGATCGAGGATGGCGGATTTCATCGGCGGACGGCGAGACTTGCATGGTCGCGGGAGGGACGCAAGATTCGGCGCATGTTTACGGTTTACGTTTACCAGAAATGCAGCACCTGCCGCGATGCGATGAAATGGCTCGATGCGCGCGGGATTCCCTATCAGGTGAAGGCGATCCGCGAAACGCCGCCGACGGTGGCGGAATTGAAGACGGCTCTCACCGCTTTCGGTGGAGACATGAGGAAACTTTTCAACACGTCCGGGATGGATTACCGGGAGCACGGGATGAAGGACAAGCTGCCGGGCATGAGCGAGGCGGCGGCGTTCGACTTGCTTTCGAAAAACGGTAACCTCGTGAAGCGGCCGTTTCTCATCGGGGATGGGAAAGTGCTGGTGGGTTTCAAAGAGGCGGAGTGGGTGACGGCGCTTGCGGGATCGCAAGGATGAAGGTGCTGCCTTTTCCCACAATGCTTTCGACGGAAATGCGGCCGCCGTGCGCTTCGGCGATGCGCTTGCAAATTGCCAGGCCGAGACCGGCACCACCGGTCGCGCGGTTCCGCGAGCTATCCGCCCGATAGAAACGCTCGAACAGGTGCGGCAAGTGGTCGGTGGAAATACCGGGGCCGTTGTCGCGGACGGTCAGCTTCGCGCTGCCGTTTTCCACGGTGGTGGTGACATGGATTTCCGATCCGGCTGGGCTGAATTTCACCGCGTTGGTGACGAGATTCACGACGATCTGCGTGAGATGTCCGGCATTTGCAACGCAAGGTGCGGGTGAGAATCCAGAGATGATGGAGATTTCCTTTTCCTCTGCCACGGAGTGCAGCATCGAGAGCTGCTCGGTTGCGATTTCCGCCAGATCGCAGGGCTGGAGATCCGCTGGTTTTTCCGAAGCGTCGAGGACAGCCAACTGAAGCAACGACTCGATCAGTCCGTGCATCCGTGTCGCCGCGCGTTGGGATATGATGATGGCTTCGCGATAGTCTTCGGCACTGCGCTCGCGAGAGAGGACGAGTTGGGATTGCGCGAGGATGATGGAGACGGGCGTGCGGAGTTCGTGCGCGGCATCGGACGTGAAGCGCGCCTGCTCCTCGAAGGCGGCATCGAGGCGTTGGAAGGTGTCGTCCAGCAGCGAGGCGAGTTTTCCAAGTTCGCTTTCCGTCTCGCTGGTGCGGATGCGTTCCTTCAGATTCCCCCGGGCGATGCGGGTGGCCGCCGCGCTGATCTGCGAGATCGGCCGCAATGCCCGCGTGGCGATCCACCAGCCGACGATGAGGCCGAAGGCGAGCACCGCCAAGCCAACGCCTGTTAGCTTCCAGGCGAGTTCCCGCAGCTCGCGGTCCACGCCCGCCATGGACCGGCCGACCAGCAGGCACTCGCCCGGCGGGGTGAACATGTAAAACTCGCGCATCCCGGCGCGGGTGCGGATGGTCCTATCAGGATTACCCGCATTGGCAGGCTGCGGAATCCCGGCGGGCGCGGAGGGGGATTTTGCGAGCAGCGTGTTCCTGCGGGTCCAGACCTGATAGTAAAACGGCTCGCTCCCTTTCGTCTCGAACAGACCGGTCACCGCGGAAGAGCGGAAACCAGGCGGACCTTCGCCCGGCGGAGGACGCCGTCCGTCAGGTGGCGGGGGCCGCTCACCGGGCGGGCCTCCACCGCCGCCACCCTGGCCGAGCGTCGAAGTGAGCGTGCTCAGGCGGATGTCCAGTTCCTGGTCGGCATGGCGCAGCGTGTTGGATTTTTCCAACTGATAGGCGGTGAACCCGAAACCGGCGCACATCGCGAGCAGCAGGGTGCCGTGCCAGGATTGGATGCGCCAGCGGATGGATTTGCGGATGCTCATGCGTCGATGCAGTAGCCTTGCCCGCGGTGGGTGGTGATGAATGCGGCTCCGAATTTTTTCCGCAGGTTGGAAATCTGGACATCCACGATGTTCGACATCGGCGTGTCGTTCTCATCGTAGAGGTGATCGTAGAGATCGGTGCGGGTGACGATTTTCCCGCGCCGCCGGGCGAGGAATTCCAGCAGCGGATATTCCCCGCCGGTTAGAACGACGGGGGTTCCCGCCTTGGTGGCGCGGCGGGAGGACGTGTCGATTCTTACATCGCCGATGGTGATGATCGCGCTGGCATCGCCTTGCGCGCGGCGGACGATGGCGCGGAGACGGGCGGCGAGTTCGTTGAGATCGACGGGTTTCGCAAGGTAATCGTCCGCGCCGGTGTCCAGGCCTTGGATGCGGTCGCCAACCTTGGCGCGGGCTGTTAGCATCAGAATCGGCGTTTTCCTGATCAGACGAATCCGCCGCAGGACTTCGAAGCCGTCCATTTCCGGCAACATGCCATCGAGGATGATCGCATCGTATTCCCACTCGGTGGCTTTGTAGAGGCCTTCGGCACCGTCAACCGCCTCGTCCACGGCATGGCCTTGCTCGCGCATCGCCTGGGAAAGGGTGCGGAGCATGTCGGGCTCGTCTTCGACAATCAGGATTCGCATCGGAAGAAATCACTACTAAAACGCCGATGAATGCAGCATGAATCCGGTAGAGGGTAACGCGGAAATTTCCGCCATTCATCGTGGGTTCATCGGGAAAGTGGCAGGATGCGGACGAACCCGTGATCACTTCGCTCCCCATTTTCCGGATTTTACTCTTCACGACGGCCTTCTGCCACGGGCAGCAACGGCTGGAGGTAACGCTCGATCCATTGTTCGCCTCGCAGCCCCTTTCGTTCGATACACTCGCGCTGGAAACCGGCGCAAAACAGCGGGTATCAGTCACCCGCTGCGACCTGCTCGTCTCCGGGGCCGCGTTGCAGAGAGAAGATGGCACGTGGCTCGGCGCCAGCACATGGGCGGCATTCATCAGCGCCCGCGCCGGGAGGAACGCCTTCACGCTCGCTAACATTCCGGCGGGAAAATTCAGCCGTTTGAAATTTCAAATCGGACTCGCGCCCGCCGTCAACCGTGTCGATCCGGCGCGATATCCCGCGGACCACCCGTTGAACCCGACGGTCAACGGCATGCATTGGGGCTGGCAGGGGGGCTACGTTTTCGCCGCACTCGAGGGTCGTTGGCGCACCCGTGAGGGCGGCGTGGGCGGATACTCGTTCCACTTGGCGAACGAGGGGAACGTGGCGACCGTCGAATTGCCGATGACGCTCGACCTAACGGAAGATCGCACGCTGCGGCTGGCTTTCCATGTGGACCGGATTTTTAACAGCATGGTCATCACTTCGGAAAACGCGGCCACCCACTCGCGTAGCGGCGATCCGCTCGCCACATGGCTCCGCGACGGGTTCTCCCGCGCTTTTGAAGTAACCAGCATCACCTCCACCCCCACCCGCATCGAAGCGGCAGCAGCGGTGAAAGCGTTGATCGCACCGGAAGCCGCACCTTATCCCCTCACCTTTCCCGCCTCTTTCCCCCGCCCTTCGCTGCCGACCGACAATCCTCTGACCCATGAAGGCGTGGCCCTGGGCGAGCGGCTTTTCCACGATCCGGGACTGAGTGGAAACGGCACCCAGTCATGCTCCACCTGCCACGACCGGAGGGACGCCTTCAGCGACCGCCGCCGGTTCAGCATCGGAGCGTTCGGAGACAAGGGAACCCGCCAGTCCATGCCGCTGTATAATCTCGCCTGGAAATCCGGGTTCTTCTGGGACGGCCGGACGGCAAGTTTGAGACAGCAAGTGCTGGAGCCTGTCGAGAACCCCTTCGAAATGCACGCGAAGCTGCCTGCGGTGGTCGATTACATTTCCGCTTCCCCGCGCTATCAGGAAATGTTCGCGGATGCATTCGGGGCCGGCAAGATTGATGCGGATAGAATCTCTCGCGCGCTTGAGCAGTTTTTACTCACCCTCGTATCCTGGGATTCCAAGTTCGACCGCGCCCTCCGTGGACAAGCGGTCCTGACCCCGGAGGAACAGCGCGGAGCCGAGCTTTTCAACACCGAATACGATCCAGCCAGAGGCAGCCGCGGTGCGGATTGCTTTCACTGTCATGGCGGCCCGTTGTTCCGGAGCGCGGCCTTCGCCAACAACGGACTCGACGGAGCCGGGCCAGATCCAGGCCGCTTCAAAGCCACCAAGGCCGCGGGTGACCGTGGAAAATTCGCAGTGCCTTCCCTGCGAAACATCGCCCTCACCGCGCCCTACATGCACGACGGCCGGTTCCGGACGCTGGAGGAGGTCGTCGCGCATTACGACGGCGGCCTGCAATCCAGCCCAACTCTGGATCCCAATCTCGCGAAACATCCCGTCACCGGACTCCAGCTCGGGGCCGAAAACAGGCGGGCCATCGTCGCATTCCTCAACACCCTAACTGATCATAAATTCATCCAACCTGAAGACCCTAAAACCGGAAACTAACACCACTATGAAATCCACCCTGATCCTTCTTGCTCTCGCCACGTCCGCCGCCCATGCCGATCCGCAGCTCACCACCTGGTTCACGGAGCTTTCCTCAAAGTATGCCCGCGTCTACCTAACCGATGCCGACGCCACCTCGGGAACCACCTACACCACCTGGAGCAATCCCTCCGGAAGCATTTCCCAAGCGCTCCCCGTCTATGCCGGCATCCAACAGATTTCGTATTCCACGAGCTGGATCTACATCAAGACCAGCAATCTCGGCACTTACACGATGGGTCCATGGTATGACAACGCCGCACGCACCGCGCGCTTCGTGAACGCACCGAAAAACCAGAACATCACCTGGCGGTTTCCCCGCACCGCGACCCTGGCCGCGCCGCCCGCCACCAAGTCCGCCACCTCGGGCATGGAGGCGGCGGTGGGCTATCTGGTGGATGGGGTTTCCATTTTCGATCCTACCGACGGCTTCTCCTGGACCGGCAGTGCGGAAGCGGGAGGAAACACGGGCCAGTGGCATCGCGACGCCTACGTGAACGAAGGCATCACCCTCGACTACGGCAACACCCACCAGCAGAACACCGGCATGTATCACAACCACGCCAACCCGCTGGCGCTGCGCTATCAGATGGGCGATCACATTTCCTACAATCCGGCGACGAAGCGCTACAGCGAAATGGCGGGGACGCCGGCGAGCCACTCGCCGCTGTTAGGCTGGATGCGCGACGGCCTGCCGCTTTACGGGCCCTATGGTTACAGCAACGCGCTCAACGCCGGCAGCGGCATCCGACGGATGGTGAGCGGCTTCGTGAAACGCGATGGCATCACCACCGGGGTGGACAACATCGTCAGCACCGGACGCACCGCGCTGCCTACCTGGGCACTTCGGAATAACGGCAACATCGCCGCCACCGGCCCCGCCGTTTCGACGACTTATCCGCTCGGACGCTACATCCAGGACTCCGCCTATCTCGGGGATCTTTTCAAATCCGGTGCGACGAAATACGCGCAGGGCACCGATTTCGATCTGAACGAATACAACGTCCGCTACTGCGTGACTCCGGAGTTCCCCGGCGGCACCTATGCTTATTTCATGGCCATCGACGCCACGGGCACGCCGACCTTCCCTTACAACTGCAACCGCTATTTCTTCGGCACCCCCACCGCCACCACGGTGACGACCATCGCGGAAACCGTGACCGACCATTTCCTCGGTGGACCTAACATCGTCGAGTCCGCTGAAGTCACGGAGGTGAATCAGGCAAGCGGAGACGTCACCCTGACATGGAGCAGCGTCGAGGGCGGAACCTATCAGGTCATGGCCGCCAGCGAGGATCTGGCCGCATGGTCACCGCTCACCAGCACGCAGGCCGCCGCCAGCGGTGCTGCTGAAACAAGCTATGTGGAAGCCGGTGCCGCCACCGCCCACGACAAGCGATTCTACAAGGTCGGCCGCACCGCGCTCGCCACTTACGATGGCGGCACCGTGACCAATCCCACCAGCGAGGGAATTTCCACCGTTTCCCCCGCCAGCGGAAACAAGAACACGACCGTCACCCTAACAATCACGCTCAACAGCGGCTACACGATGGCACCGCCCCCTAACACCGTCCAGCCAACCTCGGTCACGCTCACCCGTGCCGGAGCCACCACCATCACCGCGACCGCCTATTCACGGAACACCACCACCGGCATCGTCACCGCTACCGTTCCGATTCCCTCGGGAGCCACGTCCGGAGCCTACACCGTGAATGCCACCTTCGGCCCCAACACCTGGTCGCTCACCAATGGATTTACGGTGAACTAACCAACAGCTCGGTCCGCCGCTGGCGTTTTTCGAACAGCACGGTTTCGCGATAGCCCGCCGATTTCGCGAGGGCGATGGCTTTGGGGAAATCGCGGGCGACTTCGTTCGGCGAGTGCGAGTCTGACGAAATGACGAGGCCGATGCCGGCGGAGCACGCGAGTTCGAGAAAACGCGGCCCGGGATAGGCTTCGGCGCAGGGCTTGTGCCAACCGGCGGTGTTGAGCTCGATGACGCTGCCGGATGCGGCGATGCAGTCGATGACCGGCTCGTAGAAACGGTCGAGATCGCCAGCGGGAAAGTGGGAGAATTTCTTCACCAGATCCGGGTGGCCAAGGATGTCGAAAAGGCCGCTGTCGGCCATTTTCGCGTAGGTTTCCCAGTAGTGGGTCCAGACGGCTTCGACGTCGCTTTCCGCCCAGCGGCCCAGCCATTTCGGGTTGTCGAAATCCCAGTCGCCGAGGTAGTGGACGGAGCCGATGAGGTAATCCCATTCGTGGCGGGCGGTGAGTTCGGCGATCCAGTTTTCACACCCTGCGAGCCAGTCGCATTCCAGTCCGCAGCGGACCGGGATCCGGCCTGCCGCTCGGGTGCGGGCGCGTTCGATCCATTGGAAATACTCCGGCAGCTCGGCGACATCCATCCGCCAGTCATCGAACGGTTCGGGAATCTGCGGAGCGTGGTCGGAAATGCCGTATTCAGTGAGACCCGCCGCCAATGCCGCGTCGATGTAAGCTTCCGGTTCCCCCTCGGCGTGACGGCAAAGCGGAGTATGGGTGTGATAGTCGGCGGGCACTTGCGTAATTGAGGATGAATCGGATTGAACGGGCGGAAAAAGCCATACTACACTCCCCCCGCGCTGCAAGCGCCAGACTTTCCATGTCCGCAATTTCCCCAGAGCCCGATTCAGGCAATTCCGTCACCCGCTACCTTCTCGAACAACTCCGCCGCCATCCGAAACGGGTCGTTTTCACGGAAGGCGAGGACATCCGGGTGATCAGCGCGGCGGCCCGGTTGGTCGAGGAAGAAGTGGTCGCGCCGATCCTGCTGGGCAACAAGGAACGCATCCGGGCACTCGCGGCCGCCAATGAAGTTTCCCTGAAGTTCGTCCACATCATAGATCCGCCGCTGGCTTCGGATTTCGGGCTGTTCTGCCAACGGGTGGAAAACATGGCCCGCTACCGGACGATGCAGATCGGCAATCCGGAGGAACTCGTCGCGAAGCCACATTATTTCGGCTCGCTGATGGTGCAATACGGACAGGCGGATGCCGTGGTCGGTGGCAACAAGGCGCTGCCAGCCGCTTATTTCCGGGCATTGCTCCACACCATCAAGCCGCTGCCGAACGTGCCGAAAATTTTCGGCGTCACCCTGCTGACCGGCCCTCATCTCAAGCATATGGGTGGAAGCGGAATCCTGTTTTTGGCGGATTGCGGATTGAATCCGAATCCGGATGTAACCGAGCTCGCCGCGATCGCCATCGAGACCGGGAAATTGGCGCATCATTTCCTCGGCCGGAAAGCCTATGTGGCGATGCTCAGCCACTCGACCAAAGGCTCCGCCTCCACTCCGGACGCTCTCCGGATGGCGGCCGCCACTTCGCTGGCCCAGGGGGAAGCGCTGAAGGATTTCCTTGAAATCAGCATCGAAGGCGAACTCCAGGCCGATGTGGCGCTCGATCCCGAGGCCGCCGAAACGAAAATGCCGGGAGCGGAGGCGCGCCCGACCGCAGACGTGTTGGTATTTCCCAACCTCGATGCCGCCCATATTTCCCTCAAACTGCTCCAGCACGTCGCCGGAGCGCAAAACTACGGCCAGCTGATCCTGGGACTCTCCCGCCCCGCGGCGCAGGTTCCACGGACGGCGACGGTCGAGACCATCTTCGGAACGGCCGCAGCCGTCGCGGTGGAAGCCATCAAATTCCACCAGCTTTACCCCGACGGGGAAGTCTGAGTTTGCCCGACAGGGAGGTCAGTGATTTACCGCGGATTGTTTCGTTAGATTGACGGCTGCCTGGGAACGGGCTAGTGCTGCGGCGTGATTCATCTCCGGAGTTTATGCCTGCTTTTCGTCGCGTTCGCCACCATGGCGCACGCCCAGCTCTCGACGACGCTCAGACTCTCCAAATCCCAGTATTTGGCCGGAGAGCCGGTCATCGCCACCGTCACCATCACCAACCACGCCGGCCAGGAACTCACCTTTTACGGCGACGGGCGCATGCAATGGCTGACGTTCATCCTCAAGAACAACCGCGGCGAAGAAGTGACTCCGAAGGGACGCGCCGCGTTCGGGAAAATGAAGATCAAGGCCGGAGAATCGATGGCCCGCCAAGTGGATCTCTCGCAAATCTTCTATTTGAGCGAGCCGGGAAATTTCTCCGCCACTGCATTGGTGCACATGCCGGGCGACAGCGGCCAAGGGACCTCAACCAACCGGGTTCTTTTCAACCAAAGCCCCGGCGTCCCTTACTGGAAACAAAAAGTGGGGATCGCGGGCAAGCCCGGCCAGACCCGCGAATTCCGGGTGATCAACTTCAATGGAGACGACAAGGCTCAGATTTATGTCCAGATAATCGACGGGCGCACCGGCCAGAATGTCCGCACGTTCATGCTGGGCGAGGTGCTGATGCTGCGGAAACCGCTCGTCACCGTGGACCGCAAACAACGGCTGCACGTCATGTATCTGGCCACCCCTTCGATGTGGGTCCACTGCGAGATCGATACCGATGGAAAACTCGCACAACGCCAAATCCATCAGCGGGGAGCTCAAGGTGATCCCCAACTCCTCACTTTCGCCGATGGCACCGTCCGCGTCGCCAACAGCATTCCTTACGACGAGAAAGCCGCTGCTGAAGCCAAGGCGAAGGTTCGCAAGGCTTCTGACCGCCCGCCGATCACCTATTGATCCGCCCAAGGGAGCAGATAGTTTCGCCCGATAGGTGAATTCGCTTTACATTTTTTAAAAAATATCAACATATGTTTATTGTTTTTCCTGCTTAACTTTCTAGTTATGAAATCTCTTATCAAAATCCTCGCCCTGTTAGCACTGATCGCCATGGGTGGCACTGCGAACGCCGCCAGTTTCCGGACGGTCGTGATCGACGCCGGTCACGGCGGGCACGACAACGGCGGCCAATGGGGCCGTGTTTACGAGAAGCACCTCGCCCTAGACACTGCCTATCGCCTCGAAGGCAAATTGAAAGCCTTGGGCTACCAAACGGTGATGACCCGTCGCAGCGACTATTTCATCTCCCTTCCCCAACGCGTCAGCATGTCGAACCGCTACAGGAACGCCATCTTCGTCAGCATCCATTACAACTACACTTGGAAGCAAAACGTCAGCGGGCTTGAAACCTTCTATTCAAGCGAACAAAGTCGTCAACTTGCCTATCATGTCCAGAACGGCCTGATCAAACGCACCCGCACGGTGGATCGGAAAGTGAAGTACGCCCGGTTCTACGTCATCCGGAATTGCACGCTTCCCGCGATCCTGGTGGAAGGTGGATTCGTCAGCAACGCCACGGAACGGAATCGCATGAAATCCGCGTGGTTCCGTGAGTCGATTGCCCAAGGAATCGTTGATGGCATCCAGCGCTATCGCCGCGAGTGATGATTTGGTGATGCTGCGGCGGAAAATGCCGCGTAGGTTCTCACATGGGTGCGGTAACAATTGCTGAAGCGCTCGCTATGGAGGCTTCGGCCTTGGCGAATGGTTGGACGGAAGAACAATTGTTGAACGTCGCCGGTGAAAGGCTCGGGCACGCGATTTCCCGCTATTTCCCCACTCCCGGCACCATCATCGGCTATCTGGGAAAAGGCCACAACGCCGGCGATGCCTTGGTGGCACTGCGGATTCTGCGGGATCGATATGGCTGGGAAATCGCCACCCGCAATGCCTATCCCATCGGCGGCTGCGCTCCGCTGACGCTCCGGAAATGGGACGAACTGGGACTGACACTTCCCCTCGACCGAACTCCCGGCTGGCGGGATCTGAAGCGCCCGCTCGTACTTCTGGACGGCCTATTGGGAAGTGGCTCGTCAGGCGCATTGCGTGAACCACTGGTCGCCCTCGCTGCGGAAATGGCAACCCTTCGGCAGAAAGCGGGGGCTTTCGTCGCAGCGGTCGATTTGCCATCCGGAATCGACCCGGACTCCGGAGAGATCTTTCCGGACACCGTCATCGCCGATGTCACCTTCATGATCGGCAACGCGAAACTCGGACTGCTCAAGGGCCATGCCGCAGCCGCGACCGGGTCACTAGCGTTGGTCCCCGTGGAGCCGCTTGCCTCCCTGACCCCGAGCGGTCTGGAACTGATTTCACCGCAGACGCTTGATTGTGGCAAAGCGCCTCGCCCCTTCGATTTCCACAAGGGCATGGCCGGGCGGGTGGCCATCGTGGCCGGATCGGCAAATTATACGGGTGCCGCCGTCCTGGCCGCATCCGGGGCGCTGCGCGGAGGAGCCGGGCTCGTAACGCTTTTTGTTCCAGAAGCGATCCACAGCCTGATAGCCGGCAAATGCCCGCCTGAAGTCATTGTTCGTGGCTACCAAAAACCCTCAGAATTACTGGAATCACGTTTCGATTCGTTGGTCGTCGGTTGTGGCCTTGGTGAACTGAATGCGGATGTGGGCAAAGGATTGCTGGCCTTGCTCGCGAAATCCCCGGCTCCCGTTGTCGTTGATGCGGACGCTCTCAATTTCATCGCACGCACGCGGCACTTGAACGTTCTCAACTCCAACCATGTCATCACTCCGCATCCCGGCGAGTTCGCGAGACTCGCGCCGGACCTTGCTGACCTCCCTCGTGAAGAGGCCGCCCGCCGGTTTGCCGACCGCATCCCGGCGACCCTCTTGCTGAAAGGCTGCCGCACCATCGTCACCCGGCAGGGACAATCACTCAGGTGCAATTCCACCGGCACTCCCGGCATGGCCAGCGGCGGTCAGGGCGACGTGCTCGCGGGCGTCATCGGAGCCCGCTTGGCAATCGGGGATGCGGCCATGGATGCGGCCGCAATGAGTGCCTGGCTTTGCGGTCGGAGCGCTGAAATAGCATTACAAGAACCTCACCTGTCGGAGGAATCACTCCTTCCGGGCGATGTCCTTCATTTCCTCGGAGCCGCATTCCAGGATTGGAGAACCTCGAAACGTTAGAGCGTCCGGTCGGAAGCCTGTTCGAGGTGCTCGTCTCTGGCGAACCATGCATCGAAGATGAAAGGTCCGAATGGAATCAGGGATGCGACAAAGGCCAACACCGAATGTCGGAACGGGATCTTTCCGCCTGCCAAAGCCGCCAGAATCGCCAGGCAGTAAACGATGAACAGGACGCCATGAATCCAGCCCGTGTATTTCACCGCCTCGGGCATCCCCGCGAAATACTTGAGCGGCATCGCCACGCCCATCAGCAACAGGAAAGAGACACCCTCTAACATCCCGACAGCCCGCATCCGGCCCACAGCGGTTTTCCAACTCGGCATGGGAAATGACTGATGTCCCCCGCCCCGGCTGGCAACCACAAAAAACCCGTGACTCCATTGGAAGCCACGGATTGTTAAATTCGAAATTCGGAGAACCAATGTTAGTTCACCGCAACGGCGGATGTTCCGGTCTCGCCGGTCCGGATACGGATCGCTTCCTCAACGGTCGAGATGAACACCTTTCCATCACCAATCTTGCCGGTGTTCGCACTCTTCACAATCGCAGCGGCCACGCCGTCGGCTTGTGCATCGTCCACAACGATTTCAATTTTGACTTTGGGAAGGAAATCCACCGTGTATTCGGATCCCCGGTAGATTTCAGTATGACCCTTTTGGCGACCGAAGCCCTTGACCTCGGTAACAGTCATACCTTGCACACCCACCTCGGCGAGGGCCTCCTTAACTTCTTCAAGCTTGAATGGTTTTATGATCGCTTCAATTTTTTTCATAGTTCGGCGGATTGGTGATGAATTCAAAGCAAAGAGTGTGCCAACTCGCACCACCTCTGATTTATTTTCTGCCACAAACCTATGCATTCCAATCGCCCGTGACGAGAGGAAAAGATTGTGAATTCTCGAAATTCTCGTCATCGCAGACGACTTCCCACCATCACTCTGGCAGAAACTGGATCAACCGGCCCGACCCACAAAAAAGCAATTTCCCCTGCTGGAGAAATTGCTTTGAAAACCGGATTTTCGATGGATCAGGCCTTTTGTTTGAGCAGGTCGCGGATCTCGGCGAGGAGTTTTTGCTCGGCGGTCGGTTCCGCCGGTGGGGCCGGAGCCGCAGCTTCCTCCTTGATGGCGATTGCCTTGGCTTTGTTGATCGCCTTCACCACGAGAAACATCACGAAGGCGACGATGACAAAGTTGATGGCGATCGTGATGAAATCCCCATAGGCAATGACAGCCCCCTGCTTTTTGGCATCGACAAGATTGGTGGCCGTCACCTTGTCTGACAAGCCGATGAACTTGTTGGTGTAATCCATGCCTCCTGAAATTTGTCCGATCACCGGCATGATCAGACCCTCGATGAAGGCGGTGGACAACTTGGTGAACGCGGCTCCCATCACGAAGGCCACAGCCATGTCGATCAGGTTTCCTTTGAGTGCAAATTCCTTGAATTCTTTGAACATGGTGCTGAGGGGGTTAATGTGACATCGCCTAAATGCACGATCTCCGTTTCTGCGGAAAGGAATTTTTTCCAAGGAGGCCAACTTGAACCTTGGCAGCTCACGGCTTTCGCGTGAGCGTATGCCCAATGGCCACGCGGAATTCCCCAGCCTTACGGCGCCTTCTGGATGATGTAGGAACGGTCGATCAAGTCGGGATCGAGGAACGGGTCGCCAAATACGGCACCCGCAGCATCAAGAAAAACGCCAAGGTCTTCGGCCTGAAACTCGCGACCACCATGGTTGATCTAACGACGCTGGAAGGCAAGGACACTCCCGGCAAGGTCGCCTCGCTCTGTCAGAAAGCCCTTCATCCGCACGATGGTTCCGACATCCCGCCCACCGCCGCCGTCTGCGTCTATCCGGCGATGGTGAAACACGCGGCAAAATACGTGAAGGGCACTTCCGTGAAAATCGCCTCCGTCGCCACCGCCTTCCCATCCGGCCAGGCACCGCTCAAAACCCGCCTCGCCGAAGTCCGCGCCGCCGTGGGCGATGGCGCGGACGAAATTGACATGGTCATCAACCGTGGGGCCTTCCTTGCAGGAGAACTTCAGCTCGTGCAGGACGAGATCGCCGCCGTATTGGAGGCGTGTGGTGAAAGCACGCTCAAGGTCATCCTCGAAACCAGCGAACTCGAAACCTACGACAACATCCGCGCCGCCTCATTCCTCGCGATGCGCGTCCTGCGTCCCGGCGATTTCATCAAGACCTCCACCGGAAAAACCAACCTCAACGCCACGCTCGGCAACAACCAGGTGATGCTGGAAGCCATCCGCGATTTCTATTTCGAGACCGGCATCGAGATCGCCATGAAACCCGCCGGCGGAATTCGCACGGCCAAACAGGCGTTGCATTTCCTCGTCGCCGTGAAGGAAACCCTCGGCGACGCGTGGCTCACCAACACCCGCTACCGCTTCGGTGCCTCCGCCCTGCTCAACGACCTCGTCCGCCAGTTCGTGAAGGAAAAAACCGGAGCCTATCAGGCACCTTACACCTTCAGCGAATCCTCCAGCGCTTACTAACTCTCTCCCATGCCCGCTAAGAAATCCACCCGCCCCGCCGCCCGCGAACTGCTTTTCGGCGATCTTTGGGAATACGATCCTGCGCCGGAAACCGCGAAGGCCTTCATTGACGAACGCTACGGCCTGTTCATCAACGGCAAGTTCGTCGCGCCGAAGACGAAGAAATATTTCGACTCCATCAGCCCGCGCAATGAGGAGAAGCTCTCGGAAATCGCCCTCGCCGGAGCCGCCGATGTCGATGCCGCCTATCAGGCCGCCGCCACCGCGTTCAAAACGTGGAGCAAACTCCCCGGCAGCGAGCGCGCGAAATACCTGTTCCGTATCGCCCGCCTGCTCCAGGACCGCGCCCGCGAATTCGCCGTCGCCGAAACGCTCGATGGCGGCAAGCCGATCACGGAATCCCGCGACTTCGACGTGCCGATGGCAGCCGCGCATTTCTTCTATCACGCTGGTTGGTCAGACAAGCTCGGCTACGTCACATCGGGCCGCACGCTCGAACCGTTAGGCGTCATCGGCCAGGTCATCCCATGGAATTTTCCGCTGCTCATGCTCGCATGGAAAATCGCCCCGGCCCTCGCCACCGGCAACACAGTCGTCCTCAAACCGGCGGAAACCACCTCCATCACCGCGCTCAAGTTCGCATCCATCTTACAAGACGCGGGCCTGCCACCCGGCGTCGTCAATTTCGTCACCGGCGCGGGTGAAACCGGAGCCGCCGTCGTCAACCACCCGCTCGCCGCGAAGATCGCCTTCACCGGTTCCACCAACGTCGGCAAAGCCATCCAGCGCGCCCTCGCCGGAACCGGCAAACGCCTCACTCTCGAACTCGGCGGCAAGGCGGCCAACATCGTCTTCGACGACGCCCCGCTGGATCAAGCAGTGGAAGGAATCATCAACGGCATCTTCTTCAACCAGGGCCACGTCTGTTGTGCGGGATCGCGCTTGTTAGTCCAGGAGTCCATTGCGGAAATCATCCTCTCCAAACTCAAGGTCCGCCTGAAAACCCTCCGCACCGGCGACCCGCTCGATAAGAACACCGACATCGGCGCGATCAATTCCAAGGCGCAGCTCGCCCGCATCACCGACCTCGTAGCCTCAGGAGTTTCCGAAGGCGCGGAGATCTATCAGCCAGCCTGCACGCTGCCGAAGAAAGGCTTCTATTTCCCACCCACACTTTTCTCGAACGTCTCGCAAAGCCACCGCGTCGCCCGCGAGGAGATCTTCGGTCCCGTGCTTTCCATCCTCACCTTCCGCACGCCGGAAGAAGCCATCGAAAAAGCCAACAACACCCACTATGGCCTCAGCGCCGGAGTCTGGACCGACAAGGGCTCGCGCATCCTGAAAATGTCCACCGAACTGAAAGCCGGCGTCGTCTGGGCGAACACATTCAACAAATTCGACCCCACCTCCCCTTTTGGCGGTTACAAGGAATCCGGCTTCGGTCGCGAAGGCGGAAAACAAGGGCTGCTGGACTACGCCAAACTGGTTTGATTCTTGCGATTTGCTCTCACTTCAAAAAACTGCCATCCTTCACTCATGAACATGGAACGCATTACCTTGGATCCCAACGTCATGTCAGGAAAACCCTGCATCCGTGGCCTGAGAGTGACCGTTTCCAACGTCCTGCGCCAACTCGCCAATCAGCGGACCCGTGAGGAAATTCTCGCCTCCTATCCCTATCTTGAAATGGAAGACATCGATGCCTGTCTGACGTTTGCCGCTGACTTTGCCGACGATGAAGAGCTGGTCCTCAACCCCGCATGAAACTGTTGGTGGACATGAATCTCAGTCCCGACTGGATACCGATGCTCCAAGCCCGCAATTGGGAAGCACGACATTGGTCTGAGGTCGGCCTCCACAACGCAGCCGACACCCAGCTCATGAGTTGGGCACGAATGAACAACCACGTCATCGTGACCCAGGATTTGGATTTCTCACAGCTTCTCTTCAGCACGGGTGTGATGGGTCCCAGCGTGGTTCTGCTCAGGATGAAGGATGAGTTTGATCCATCCGCTCGGGAAAACGTCTTCCAGGCCCTTCGACTTGCTCAAGACTCCCTTGAAGCCGGAGCCTTGCTCACCATTTCCGGTGACCGTGCCCGTATCCGCAAACTTCCGATTTTATAAATCAAAAAGCCCGAATCCCACCCATGTCATCACCTAACAACAAAGTCTCTCTCGGTTGTGGCACGCTCATCCTCATCGCCCTGATCGTCATGATTTTCGGCAATTCCAAACGGGGTGACGACAAACAGCTCAAAAGCCGGATTTCCACACTCCAGTCCACTGTCGGTGATCTGAAAGGCGAAGTCGGCGGATTGAGGGACGATCTCAAAAAACAATCCGACACTATCGTCAAAATCAAGGAATCCCTCGAAGAGGCCAGCAAGCGCGCCAGCCAGCCACGCCCCAGAGTCGTGCCTCCTGCACCTCCCGGCATCCCTACCCCCGAAGCCCCGCTTCCTGAAAACTGAACACCTCCAACTCCATGCGCCTTCCCATCACCAAAACCCCCAAGTGCTACGTCGGCGGCGGTTTCATCCGCTCCGAGAGCGGCCGGGTCTATCCGATGAATGACAGCTCCGGCAATTTCTTGGCCAACATTCCGCTCTGCACCCGCAAGGATCTGCGGAATGCGGTGGAAGCCGCCGCCAAGGCCGGGCCCGGCTGGGCCGCCCGCAATGCATACAATCGCGGGCAGATTCTCTATCGGCTCGCGGAAATGCTGGAAGCTCGCGCCGCGGAAATGACCGGCGCACTCATCCTCACCAGCGACGACGGGAAAGCCGCCGCCAACGAAGTCCGCGCCGCCATCGAGCGAATCGTCCACTATGCCGGCTGGACGGACAAATACCAGGCCCTGCTCGGCAGTGTGAATCCGGTTTCCTCACCCCATTTCAATTTCACCGTCACCGAGCCGATGGGCATCATCGGCGTCATCGCACCGGACGAGGCACCGTTGTTAGGACTGCTTTCACTCGTTCTGCCCGCGATCACCAGTGGCAACACGGTCGTCGCGCTCGCCTCCACCACACAGCCTTATCCATCAATTCTGCTAGGTGAGATGCTCGCCACCAGCGACCTTCCCGGCGGAGTCGTGAATCTCCTCACCGGCCAGCGTGCCGAGCTCATCCCCACCTTCGCCACCCATGCCCATTTGCGCGGAATCGCCGCCGTTGCGAATCTGGAGGACCGCAAGACGCTCCAGACCGGCGCGGCCGATAGCGTGAAGCGCCTCAAGCTCATCCCTTCGGAAACTCCGACCGACTGGTTCTCGGAAAAGATCCAAGGTCTCTACGAAATTCGCGATCATCTCGAATCGAAGACCACGTGGCATCCCATCGGGGCGTGATTCTTACGGACCGCGAGATTTATCTCGCCCGGATGCGGCCATCCCGCACTTCGCGCTTGTCGGAAATTCCATCCGGTTTACCCATCCCTCATGCCTGATGCCGTTTATGTCCATGATGCGTTCGCGCGGATCGCCGACCGCTATGTGATGACCAATCATGTCCTGAGCTGCGGCATGGACATCGTGTGGCGCAAGATCGTCACTGCCCGCGTCCGGAAATGGCAGCCCACGCGGTTGCTCGATGTCGCCAGCGGCACCGGCGATCTTGCCTTGGAAATCCAGGACCAGTGCCCTCAGTGCGAAGTCATCGCCTCTGACTTCTGTGCGGAAATGCTCGTCCATGCCGCCAGCCGCGGGATCGCAAAAACCATCGTAGCCGACGCGTTGAAGCTGCCTTTCAAGGATCAGGAATTCGATGTCGTCACCGTCGCCTTCGGCCTGCGCAACATGGCGGACTATCCCGCCGCGCTGCGCGAGATGAACCGCGTGCTCAAGCCCGGCGGCCGATTGGTCATCCTGGATTTCTCGCTGCCGATTGGCATCCTGCGCGGGCCCTACCGCTGGTATCTCCACAACGTCCTGCCACACATGGCGGGATTTCTAACCGGCCAAAAGGACGCCTACGAATACCTCGGCGGTTCCATCGAGCAATTCCCCTCCGGCAAAGGAATGACCGATCTGTTGGAAACCTGTGGTTTCGGCAAGACCGACGCGACGCCGCTCACTTTCGGCGTCGTGACGGTTTACGAAGGCATCCGCTGATCAGGCCAGCAGTTCCTTCACGACCCGCGCCGGCTCCACGCCTGTTAGCTTCTGGTCCAGCCCTTGGAACTTGAAGCTGAGGCGATCATGATCGACGCCGAGGAGGTTCAGGATCGTGGCGTTGAGATCGCGGATGTGCATCGGGTCCTTGACGATGTTGTAGGAGAAATCATCGGTTTCGCCATAGGTCACGCCGGCTTTCACTCCGCCGCCCGCCATCCACATGGAGAAGCAGCGCGGGTGGTGGTCGCGGCCGTAATTGTCCTTGGTGAGGCCGCCTTGCGAGTAAACGGTGCGACCGAATTCACCGCCCCAAACGACCAGCGTGTCATCCAGCAGGCCGCGTTGTTTCAGGTCCGCCATCAGCGCGGCGGTCGGTTGGTCGATGTCTTCCGAGAGAGTCTTGATGTTCGTCGGAAGGTTGGTGTGATTGTCCCAACCGCGATGGAAGATCTGGGTGAAACGGACGCCGCGCTCGGCCAGGCGGCGGGCCATGAGGCAGTTGTAGGCGTAGGTACCCGGTTCCTTTGCTTTCGGGCCATACATGTCCCAGATCGACTGCGGCTCGCTGGAAAGATCGGTTAGCTCCGGCACTGAGGTCTGCATGCGGAACGCCATTTCATACTGGGCGATGCGGGCGTTGGTTTCGGGATCGCCGATTCGCTCGTAAAGCTGGCGATTCATGTCGCTCACTCCGTCGATCATCGCGCGACGGATCGCGGCGGGAACTCCCTTCGGATTGGACAAATGAATCACCGGATTTCCACCCGATCGCAGCGCGACTCCGGCGTGATCGGGTGATAAAAACCCGGCCGACCAAAGTCGCGATGAAAGCGCCTGGATGTTCGCGGTGGTCGCGAGCTTGGAGGTCAGGACGACGAAACTGGGCAGATCGTCGTTCATCGATCCGAGGCCGTAGGAAATCCACGAGCCGATGGAAGGCTTGCCGGGATTCATGTTGCCGGAGTTGGCTAACAAAATCGCCGGCTCATGGTTGATCGCATCCGTGTGCAACGAACGCATCACCGCGAAGTCATCGGAAACCTTGGCGAGGTGCGGGAAAAGTTCGCTTACCCAGTGGCCGGCTTTTCCGTGCTGCTGGTGTTTGTAAAACGACGGCGCGACGGGAAACCGCGTCTGCGATGCGGTCATCCCGGTGAGCTGCTGCCCCCTCCTGACGGACTCCGGAAGATCCTTGTCGAAATGTGCGGCAAGACCCGGCTTGTAATCCCAGGTCTCTATCTGCGAGGGAGCGCCGGCCATGAACAGATAGATCGCCCGCTTCGCCTTGGGCGCGAAGTGCGGCAGCATCGCAGCCTGCATTTCCGCCGCTTGGAGTGAATTGCCGCCCCTGGCAAAAAGCCCGGCGATGCTGGCCCAGGCGAGCGATTTGCCGGCTCTTGATAGAAACTGGCGGCGTGAAGCGAGCGCATGCCATTCCGCCTTCAGCTCGGCCGGGATCGGCAGATCCATCACGGTCGGGCCCTCGCCGCCATGATCGGAACAAAGTTGGATCTCTGGATTTTTCATGGCTTACTTGGTGATGGTTTCGTCGAGGTTGAGGAACTGATTGGCCATCATCGCCCAGGTGGCGACTTCGACGGGATCGAGTTGCGGATTGGCCGGAGCCTCACCGGTGGTTAGAAGGTCCTTGGCATCCTGCGGATGCTCGCGGTAGTGCTTGGAGAAGTTTTCCAGATTCTTCGTCAACTCGGCGGTTTCCTTGGAATCGAGTGGGCGGGAGATCAGGGTTTCGGCGAAGTAGCCGAGACGTTCCACCGGGCTAGTCGCATGGCCGATGGCACGCTCGGCGAGCTTACGCGCAGCTTCGAAAAACTGCGGATCATTCATGCTGACGAGCGCCTGAAGCGGCGTGTTCGTGCGTGCCCGGCGGACGCAAACAACCTCGCGGGCCTGCGCATCGAACGTCTCCAGCGACGGTGGCGGCGCGAAGCGTTTCCAGAAGGAATAGATCGAGCGACGGTAGAGCGCCTCGCCGGAATCCTGCTTGTAATGGAGCGTGTTCGACTCCGGCATTGAGACGGCCTCCCACACGCCTTCCGGCTGATAGGATTTCACCGGCGGTCCGCCGACCTTCGAGGCGAGCAGGCCGGATGCCTGCAGGGCGGTGTCGCGCAGGACCTCGGCATCCATCCGGAAACGCGGGCCGCGCGAAATCAGGCGGTTGGAAGGATCCGCTGCAAGGGCTTCGGGCGTGACATGGTTGCTCTGGCGATAGCTGTTGGAAGTGAGCAGGAGTTGATAGATGTGTTTCATGTCCCATCCGGATTCGCGGAACTCGACGGCGAGCCAGTCCAACAGTTTTTGATTCGACGGGCGCGCGCCCATGATGCCGAAGTCGTCCGGAGTCTCGACGATGCCGGTGCCGAAGACTTCCTGCCAGATGCGGTTGACCGTGACGCGGGCGAAGAGTGGATTTTCCGCCGTGAACAACCACTCGGCAAGCTGGAGTCGGTTGGTGGCCTGGCTCGCTTCCGGAAGAAACTCCGGGGTGGCGGGTGTGACCATTTCCTTGCGAGCCGAATAAACACCGCGATCAAGAATCCATGCGGTGGCGGGAGCCGGACGTTCGCGGGCGATGAGCGTGCCCTGTCCGTCCTTGCCGAGGCGTTCGATCTCGGCGTCTGCGGCGCGGATCTCCTCCTTGAGCTTGGCGGCTTCCGGGTCGGCGGAGGCCAGGAAATAACGGTCGAGCGCGATGAAGCGTTCGCGCGGCGACCATTTTCCCGGGTCCGGCGAGGCGGCGAGGATTTCGGCACCGGGATCCTCGTAAGGAAGGCGTGCAAATTCGGCGGGCTCCAGCTTGCGATGATAGAGACGCACATCCTGATAGGCGCTCTCACGCAGACGGTCGCCGGCGGCGCGCTGGCCGAGATGGAGCGGCAACTTGTTGCGGATGGTCAGGCCGGGTTCGAGCGTGTTGGTGGGGATGCTCACCTTGCGTTCCTCGCCATTGACGAAAAGTTTCACGCCGTCTCCCCTGCCCGATCCGTCATAACTGAATCCAACATGCACCCACTCGCCGCGTGGGATGCCAGGAGTGTCCACGCGGATCGCCTTGTCGGGCCACTTGTGGATGATGTGGACGACGAGCTTGTCGCCATCGATGAAGAAATCCCACCCGCGATGGTTCTCCATCGTATTGTCTCCCATGCGGGCGATGAGCGAGCCATTGCCGGTGTTGGAATTTGAGGTTTTCAACCGCAGCATGGTCCACATGGAGGCGGAAAATCCCTGGTCCCATTCGAAATCGCCTTGGTCAGGCATCGGCAGGTTCGTGGCGATTTCCATGCGCATGGAAGGCCAGAACCAGACACTTTCCCCCCAGACAAGCGGGTTGGTGTCGGCCTTATAGCTGGCGCTTTTCGCGCCGGGCGCTGAGTTCTTCACGGAGTCGCCTTTTCCTTCGTCGAAGCGCAGGCGGAGTTCGAGAGCGTCGTTAGAAACCGGTGCCGGCTTGTTTCCGGCGGCGAGCCATGCCTTGAAGAGTTCCGGGGCTTTGGCACGTCGCTGTTCGTATTTCACGGTCGCTTCGGAGCGACGGGCGACGGCGGCATCGAACTCGGCGCGCTTGTCATCGGCCGGAAGCCGCAGGACCGGCTGGCTGTCCGCGATGTTATCATCCCACGGCTTGTCCGCGGTGTTGTTGAAAAACGCGGCGAGCGAGTAAAAGTCCTTCTGCGCCGTCGGGTCGAACTTGTGATCATGGCACGCCGCACAACCAACTGTTAGTCCGAGGAACGCTGCGCCGAACGCTTCGGTCCGGTCGCGGGTGTTGTTTGCGTGTAACTCCTCGGGGATCGTGCCTCCTTCGTTGGAGGAGACATTGCAGCGGATGTAGCCGGTGGCGATCCAGGTATCCGCCGAAGTGGCCGGGATCATGTCCCCGGCGATCTGCTCGCGGACAAAATCGTCATACGGCTTGTTCGCGGCGAACGAGCGGATGACGTAATCCCGGTAAGGCCAAATCGATCTAACGTTGTCGAAATGCAAACCATGGGTGTCCGCATAGCGAGAGTAATCCAACCAATAACGGGTACGGTGCTCGGCGTAGGCGGGAGTCGCGAAAAGCTCTTCCAGATAGGCCTTGTAAGCCTCGTCGGTGGGATTCTTGGCAAACGCCTCGACGTCGGCGTCATCCGGCAGCAGTCCGGTTAGATCCAAAGCCGCCCGCCGGATCAACGCACGGGGATTTTCCGCAGGTCCCATTGCCAGGCTTTTTTCCGAAAGCTTTTCCTGAATGAACGCATCCACCGGATTGTTCACCATTTCCGGATGGGAAACCGCCGGGATCTCCGCCCGCTTCGGCGGGATGAACGACCAATGCTCCTCATACTTAGCCCCTTGTGCAACCCAGCGCTCTAGCAGGACGATCTCCTCGTGTGTGAGTTGATTGTGCGACTTGGTCGGTGGCATCACCTCGTCGGGATTTTTCGACTTGATCAACTTGACCAGCAGCGAGGCGTCCGCATCACCCTTGATGATGACCGGCTTGCCATCCTCGCGTTTCTCGAAGGCGTATTTTTCCCGGTCCAACCGCAGCGGTTCCTTCTCCGGCTCGCGCGTCCCCGAATCCGGACCATGGCAGTGATAGCAGTTCTCCGAGAGGATCGGCTGGATGGACTCATTGAATGAAATCGGAGCTTCCGCCGAGACAGCGCCATCTCCCTTCACCACGGTGGACACGCGGTCACAGCCGACCAGAAAACAGCCCGACAGGATCGGAAAAAAAACGTGAAAAACGGGTCTCATGGGTTGGTGGATACCTGGAAAAATTTGACGAAAATGCCTAGCCCCCCAAACGGGTTTCAATGCCAAATCTTTCACCGTTAGGGGCGAATCACAACTCGGCGAGCACTAGATGTTTCTGGAGTGACCATGCCGCAAGATCCTCAACCTCAGTCACCGAAGCAACGTGGCATAGCTTCTGCCGCAGCTCCTTCGCGCCCGGAAATCCCTTGCAATAGGCCATCAATCGCGAGCGCATCGCTGTCAGTGTTTGCTTCTCGTTTCCGTTCCGACCGCTGTCCACCGCCAATTTGCAATGCCGGAGCACCAGCTCCCAGCGCTCTTCCACACCGACTTCCGCCATCACCTGGCCGGTTTCGAGAAAATGCTTCGCCTCGCGGAAAACCCACGGGTTCTGCATCGCCGCGCGGCCGATCATCACGCCGGAGACGGCGGTTTCCGCACGCCGCCGGAGCACGTCCGCGCCGCAGTGAATGTCGCCATTGCCGATGACCGGGATTTTCACCGCCCGCGCCACCGCATCGATCACATCCCAGTTCGCTTCGCCGCCGTAGCCTTGCGCCCGCGTCCGGCCATGCACGGCGATAGCCTGCATGCCGCAGCCTTCGAGAATTTTCGCCACTTCCACTGCGTTTACCGAATTCTCATCCCAGCCGATCCGCATCTTGGCCGTCACCGGCACCTGATCGCCCACCGCCTTCGCCACGCCTGCCGCGACGGAAGCGAGAATCGGGCAATCCTTGAGCAAGGAGGATCCACCATTCCGCGCGACCACCTTGTTCACTGGGCAGCCGAAATTGATGTCGATGAAGTCCGGGCGTTTCCAGTCGATGATCTTCTTGGCCGCCTCCCCCATCCGCTCGCCGTCCGCGCCGAAAAGTTGCGCGCCCACCGGCCGCTGCCCGTCAGTAAACTCCGTGTATTTCCGCGTCCGCTCGTCGGCCTGCATGATGCCCTCCGCGGAAACAAACTCCGTCACCATCACATCCGCGCCCAGTTCCTTGCAGATCTGGCGGAAAATCAAATCCGTCACCCCGGCCATCGGCGCGAGGTAGAGCGGGAAAGCATTGTTGGAAAACCACGGAAGCACGCGGAATCAATAGTGGTTAATCTCACAATCCAAAACCCGAAAATCAAAAATCCCAGGATGAGAGGGTTCATGATAAGCTCACGCACCTGAGAAAAAACACGGACAAACCTCCCATTTCGTGGAAACTCTACCCGGTAATCCGGTCAACACGTTTCCCCCAATCATGAAATCCACCTTCCGGATCCTTGCGCTGTCACTGCTCCCCATCGGCTTGGCAATCGCCGAAGACTCCCATGTCGAGGGCGAGGTATTGGTGACATTCAAAGAAAGCATTACTGCGAATCGGGTGGAGAACTCGCTGGGCAGGCAGGCACTGCGGATGACCCGGCGGTTCGACCGGTTCACCGGCAGAGGACGAGGTTCCGTGGGCTTGGTTCGCGGGAAATCCCACAGCACCGCCCAACTCATCGCCATGTTGAAAGCGGATCCGGACGTCGCCAGCGTGGAGCCGAACTACATCCGACGCCTCAACGGCATCGTTCCGGACGACACCAGTTTCCCAATCCTGTGGGGATTGGAAAATACCGGGCAGACCGTGAATTCCACGGTTGGCACCAGCGGCGTGGATACCCGGTTTTCACCCGCATGGCGGCTGGCCAGATCGGGAGGCGGAGAGATCGTCATCGGCATCATCGACTCGGGCGTGGACATCGACCACCCGGATCTCGCGGCGAATCTCTGGACCCATCCCGGTGAAATCCCGGGAAACGGAATCGACGATGATGGCGATGGCAGGATCGACGACCTTCATGGTTTCGATTTCGCCAGCAGCACCGCGAGGATCACGGACTCCGGTTCCCACGGCACCCACGTCGCCGGCACTGCGGCAGCGGTTGGGAGGAATGGCAATGGCGTGATCGGCACCGGCTTCCGCGCGAAAATCCTGCCGATGAAAGCCTCCAACGACGGAATCAACATCGTCACCTCCGCCGCTCTGGCCGCCTACGACCACGCCATCACGCTCAAGCAACAAGGCGTCAACATCGTCGCGCTCAACGCATCCTTCAGTGGCACGAGCTTCAGTTTCAGCGAGCTAACAGCCATCACCGCCCTCCGCGACGCCGGGATCATCCTCTGCGCCGCCGCTGGAAACGATGCCAAAAACAACGACATCACGCCATCCTATCCGGCCGGCTACAACGTCTCCAACATCATCTCCGTGGCCGCGGTGGACCAGAACGGAGCACTTGCCGCCTTTTCCAATTTCGGCGCCACCAGTGTCGATCTAGCAGCCCCCGGAGTGAACATCTTCTCCACGAGGCCGCTCGATGATTTCGCCTTCACCACCAGCGTGACGGTGAACGCCACGACTTACGCCTCCCAACAGCTCCAATTCACCGGAGCCGTCACGCAGCCCGGCCTCAGCAAAACCGTCGTCGCCTGCGGCGTTGGAAATCCGGGTCAATTCCCCCCCGCAGTCAGCGGAAACATCGCCCTCATCCAGCGCGGCACCATCACCTTCGCCGCCAAGGTCGCCAACGCCATGCAAGCCGGAGCCGTGGCCGCCATCATCTATGACAACACCGCCGACGATCTAATTGTTGGAAGCTGGGGACTCGACGCCACCCGCAACTGGATCCCCGCCTTGCGCGTCACCCAGGCCAGCGGCCAGGCCATTCTCGCCCAGCTCCCGGTCAGCGGCACCGTCATCAACGGCCCGGCCGCAGCCGTTCCCTATCAGTTTCTCAACGGCACCTCCATGGCCGCGCCGCATGTCACTGGTGCGCTCGCCTTCGCCGCGCTCAACTTCCCTGCGGAAACGATGGCCCAGCGCATCGCCCGCATCCTCGGCAGCGTCACTCCCCTCCCCGCCCTCGCCGGGAAAACAGTCACCGGCGGGAGCCTCAACCTCCTCCGCATCGTTGATACCGACACCGACGGACTCCCTGATTGGTGGGAAACCGACCACTTCGGCAACCTCACCCAAACCGCCACCGGCAACCCCGACGGTGACAGTTTTCCCAATCTCGACGAATTCCTAACCGGCACCTCTCCCGTGAACGCCGCCAGCCAGCTCGCGTTCTCCGTCGCTGCCCCCGGGCCGGGCAATGGCTTCCACCTCGGTTTTCCCAGCATCCTCGACAGTTCCTATAAGATCGAGTGGAGCGAGAACCTCACGTCTTGGTCCCCATTGGCCTCCCCCGTCCCTGGCACGGGAGGCGAAATCCAAATCACCGATCCCGACGCCCTCGGTCAGGACGCGAAGCGGTTCTACCGCATCAGCCTGCTTCCGCAGTGAGAAGCACCGCCGCTCAATCAATGTCTTCCTCTGCGTCCCTTCGCGACCTCCGCGCCTTTGCGGTCAACTCTTTCCGCAGACCCGCATTTACCCCAACTGACATCTTGATTCTTGTCTCTGGCCTCTTTCTTCTCTCCCCATGCGCGTTTTACTCACCACTTGCAGTTACCAAGACACCCCCGGCCCGCACCACGCCCTCATGGAATCCCAAGGCTGGGAAATCGTCCGCGAACGCGGCCCGCTTTCCGAAGCCCGCATGATGGAACTTGCCGGTGAGTTCGATGCCTTCCTCTGCGGCGACGACGGCATCACCCGTGCCGTCATCGAGAAATCGCTGCCGCGCCTCAAGGTCATATCGAAATACGGCATCGGCCTCGACAAGATCGACATCCCGGCCACCAAGGAACTCAAGGTGCCGGTGCTCTTCACTCCCGGTGTCAACCACGACACCGTCGCCGAGCACACCTTCCTGCTCTTGTTAGCGCTCGCTAAGAATTTCGTTTATGCCATCGACGGCACCCGCGCCGGACGCTGGGACCGCAAGACCGGCAGCGAGTTGTTTGAGAAACGCCTCGGCCTGATAGGCCTCGGTCGCATCGGCCAGGAAGTCGCCCGCCGCGCGCGCGCGTTCGGCATGGAGGTCCACGCCTATGGAAACTACTGGCCGGAGGAAATCGCCGCCGAATTCCAGATCACCCGCCACGATTCGCTCGACTCGCTTTTTTCTAACGTCGACATCATCAGCCCGCACACCAAGCTCAACGCCGAAACGCTCCACTGCGTCAACGCCGAGCGCCTCGCCCTGATGCCCGACGGCTCGTGGGTCATCAACACCGGCCGCGGCGAACTCATCGACCAAGCCGCCATCATCGCCGCGCTCGATTCCGGAAAACTCGCCGGTTACGCCGCCGACGTCCTCGACGAGGAACCCCCGCCGGCCGATCACCCGCTGCTCCATCACCCGAAAGTCATCATCACCCCGCACGTCGGCTCGCGGACTTTCGAAAGCGTACCGCGCCAGGCGATGAAATCCCTAACCAATCTCATCAACGCGCTGAAAGGTGAAGGGGAAACAAACTGTGCGAACGGAGTGATTTGATCATCACCCAACAAGGAACGGCGGTGTCTGACCGCTATGCCCATGGGAAGCCGATGAAAAGCGGTTTCCCTCAGCCACATCGTCACCTCATGGGCTTCTGAGGATCGGAATGCAAAGCGAGCGGTAGCGAGTCTCTTTAGGAATCGCGAAGCGCATCCCGCATGGCCGGAGGCAATCCTCAGCACCTTGCCTTACGGTTCCTCATAACCGAGCACCTCACACTCCAGCGCCAACGGCCCTTCCATCTGCTTGAAGGAAACCGCGCCCGTCCTGCTGCCGCCCCGCGGGACGAAATCCACGGTGAAGCCGGCCTCACGCTTCGCCTCACCGATCCCTATGGTCACCCGCACCTCCACGTTCGCCGCGACGCGCTGGCCGGCGTTTCTAACCGTCACCGGAATGCGCAGCCAGCCGTCCTTCGCAACGGGCGCTCCGGCCTCGGCCCTCATTTCCGCAGGGCCATCCTCCACCCTCACGGTGGCGATGGTTAGAAAGACGAGCGCCGCTAGCACCAGCGCCGTGCTGATGCCGAAGACTGTCCATTCCAGCAGGTTCTTCGTCGGATTTTCGGGAGTGGATTTCCTCATGATTTTTCAGATTTCGTTGTGTCGCTTCCTTGCAGCAGCAGCCGTCCGGCGGAAGCACCGAGAACCGCGGGCAAGCCCAGCACGATGGTCTGCGCCAGGCATTGGGAAAACGGCTCGCCATCCAGTTTCCCGAAAAACCACAGCGATCCCACCGCCGCCGCCAATGCCACCGCATACGTCGTGAATATCCCGCGCGTCGCCAGCATCGCGGTGTCGCGCGCGACATAGCGGCTGGATCCGCGGAAGCCGGAAAAATGCAGGATCAGCGATCCTAACAAAATCGAGAACAGCGCGATGAGCAACAGCTTCCCCGGCGAGCTCTCCACTGCGATCACCGAGATCTCATCCGTCGGCGCGACATTGGCGGCGAACAGCACGGCGCCGCAGAGCGCCAGCGACAGTTGGGGGAAAAAGGCGGTCGGGTAGTCCTCCTCGCCCGACAGCCCTTCGTCGCCATCGTCCCCGCTGCCTAACTGCGCGGTCCCCACCGAGACGCCGATCGCCACTGTCATCGCCTCCATCACGATCTTCCCCAGCACTTCCAGCCGGTCCGTTTCCCAACCGATCCTACCCGTCAGCCACAGGATCAGCGCTGAGAGAATCAAGCCGATGCCCAGTTCCTCCACCGAATCGATCACCACCTCCGCCAGCGTCGCATCCCGCCGCAGCCCGGCGAAGCGGTTGTAGAGCAGCAGCAGCGCGAAGGTGGCGAGCCCGTAAATCAGGATCCGCCCCGGATGCAGCATGAACCCGGCCCACCACACTTCCATCGTGTAAAGCAGCGGGATGGAAAACATCAGCCCGCCCGCGATCCCACGTCCATATTCCTGGAGCGACTCGGCGGTGCTGCGGTGGTGGCTGAAACGGATCATCCGGTGCGAGGACTTGCCATCGTTTCCACCGCGACGCGAGGAGTTTCAGAGGGTGGAAGGCATTTCTCAAAAGATCGGGAGATTACTCTGTCACCCGAAATCACTCCTGAATTGGTTGCTGCTAGAATGACCGCTACAAATCTTAACAAGCTGAAAAGCATTTCCTCCTCGTTTATTATCGTTATATTCCGACAAATTCAGCTCCAAAATCTGTAGAAGTTTATCCTGTTTCATGCTCCGCCAGAAAAAAATTGTGATCGTTATGCCGGCCTATAACGCCGCCCGCACGCTTTTCCGCACTCATTCCGAGGTGCTGGCACTCGGGATTGTGGATCATGTGATCGTGGTGGATGACGCCAGCCATGACGAAACGCTGAAGATCGCAAGAACTCTGGCAAATACCACGGTTCACGTGCATGAGCAGAACTTGGGCTACGGAGCGAATCAAAAAACCTGTTACCGGCTCGCCCTAGAGCATAAGGCAGACATCATCATCATGGTGCATCCGGACTATCAATACACGCCGCTCCTCATCCCAACCATGGCGGAACTCATCGCGTCAGGACTCTATGACACGGTCCTCGCTTCGCGGATCCTCGGGGGAGGAGCTCTGCGCGGCGGAATGCCGATCTGGCGCTACGTTTCCAATCGCGGACTGACCTTCTTCGAAAACCTGCTCACCGGGGCGAAACTTTCGGAATACCACACCGGCTACCGGGCATTCTCCCGTAAAGTCATTGAAACTCTTCCTCTCGACGAGAATTCCAATGACTTTGTTTTCGACAACCAGATGATCGCACAGGTGCTTTGGTCTGGCTTTAGGATCGCCGAAGTCACCTGCCCTACGAAATATTTTCCAGAGGCATCCTCGATCAACTTGGCGCGTAGTTTGGTTTATGGATTGGGTTGCCTTGGCGTGGGAATTGCCTACCGCTTGGCCCAATCAGGCGTGCCATGGTTCGGGAAGCTTTTCCCTCCCCACTGCGCTCCTAGCCGGGAGGCCGGTGCGCTTGGTTTCCCCAAGGCAGATTGAGCGGAAAATATGTGCACCTTCCCTAACGAGGGCTCATTTCTGAATTTGCCTGATTTTTGCAAGCCTTCTGCGGAGCATTTTCTCACGATCAGTTTGTCCCGCAGCCCGTGCCAGATCGGCAGCCTCGGCCAGTGCCAAGGCAGAGTCATTCACCCGCCCGGCCTCGGAATACGCGGAGGCAAGAATCTCCCGCCCCGAGGAAGTGGGTTTGGGTTCTAGTTTGCACCCCCGTTCCGCAAGCATCACGGCTCTTGCTCCATTTCGAATCTTCGACTTGGGAGAGGCTGCGAGAATCCGTGCCAGTTGAAAATAGCCGGTGGGATCATCCGCCTGTAGACGGAGCAGTGCCTCGAACTCCGGAATCGCGAGATCATCCCGCCCGATGATGGTGCAGAGCCTTCCAAGATTTTGCCGGGCCAGCACATAGTTCGGATCGATTTTAACTGCGGCGAGATAGTAGCCCCCAGCCTCGTCAAATCTCCCCATTTCCTCCAAGACGCGTCCGACATTGTTCGGGGAATTCGGATCAAGGGGCTTGGCGCGGACGACATACATGAACTCCCGCAGTGCCTCTTCAAGCCGGCCTTTCTCCGCGTGGCAAATGGCTAGATTGGTCCACATCGCCGCATTGCCGCCCGTGGTTTTGATCGCGTGGAGGCTCAGCGTTTCTGTGTCCTTCCAAGTCATCAGTTGCCGCGAAGTCAGGGAAATGCAGCCCACGAGGACAGCAGAAATTCCTGCGGTACCTGCGATCATCCTCGCCCGTCCTGTAATCATGAAAAGCTTCAGGTCCCAAACGAGCGCCAGCGCCGGCCCGATGAGGGGAACATACGTGTATCGGTCCGCCATCCACTGATCGCCGATCTGGACCAGACCAATCACCGGAACCAGCGTTCCCAAATACCAGAACCAGCCGAAAAACCACCAAGGTCGAGTCCGGAACACGGCAATGCTGAATCCCGTGATTCCAAGAAGCAGGGCGCTGGAACCCAGAATCATCCACCAAGGCCAAGACCCCGGATGTGGGTAGATGCAAGCCAGATTCACAGGCCAGAAAAACTTGCCCAGATATCCTGCATAGGCCACCACCGCCGTCTGGATTCGAACGGTGAGTGGAAGCACATCGAATCCGGCGACAGCCCCCGCGGACCGCTGGGCATAAAGGGCCACCCAACAGAAAGTAGCGGTTACTCCGAACAAGGGCAGCTTCTCGCGAACCAGTTGCCAGACATTCCGCCGAAATTCGCCATCCAGAAAACTCTTGGGAAATCCAATCCGGCGCAACGGCCACACATCCAGCAGCAGCAGGGTGAAGGGGAAAGTGACCAGCATCGCCTTCGAGAGCAAACCCAGCGTGAGACAAAAAGCCAGAAACAGATACTTCCCCCACTGCGGACGCCGCACCCATGAAGTATAGATCCCCAGCCCCAGAAACCAGAACATCGTGCTGAGCACATCCTTCCTTTCGGAAATCCAAGCTACGGACTCGACCCTCAACGGATGCAGTGCGAACACAGCCCCCAGGAGGAGGGCGGGTAAAAATTGCCCGGTCCAACGGCGCACCAGCCAGACCAGAAGGATAACATTGATGGAGTGAAATCCAACATTGACCAAATGATGCTGTCCCGCTTTCACTCCGAAAAGCGCGCAATCCAGCATGTGAGAAAGCACCGTCACCGGGTGCCAATTCCCCGCCACCGTCCCGGAAAAAGCCTCGCAGACGGTTTCCGGAGTGATCCCTCGCTGGACCTTTAGATTTCCCGTCACATAACTGTCGTCGTCGAACTTGAGGAACTTGAATTTCGAAACGGTTCCGAAGACTGCAAGCGTGACGACGACCAGCAGACAAGTCAGTCCGACCGAAAACGCCTTTGCATCCCAAAACGGAGGCGGGATCGGGGACCCGCCATCTACAGGCGGGGGCTTTTGGCTCACCCTGTCGTTGCGATTCGCAAACTTATGATAGCGACTTTTCACCACAGTTCCTGATATTGATAATAATATAGATTTCCACCTGAACTCACCTCCTTACCCATTCGTTCGAGGCTAGATTGCCGAACATCATCCCACCCCTCTCATTCAAGAGCTCCCCCATATGGTATCAGCATCAAAAAATGATTGCGCGAAGCTTCACCCGGTTCAGGCATAACAAGCTTCAAGCGAAGGATTTGCGTTCGAAGGTCGTGGCTAGTGCGGCTTCTAGATGCTGCCATTCCTCCTCGGTAGGTGAATCCTTCAATGTTAGCGAAAACCTATGACCGTCCTTGTCGGTGAAGACACCCAGAATCGCCTTCTTTTTGCGGTGGCGAAAGATTCCCAAAGGAATTGTGTGGCCTGTCTGCCCCTCGCACAACTGCCGCACCAACTCCAAACCCCGAACATCCAAAAACTGCAACTTGAAACTCACTTGGATTTTATCGGCCGTCAGGCCGGATTCAGCTACCCGGTTGTAAAGCTCGAACCCGTGCTTGTTCACATTCTCCTGGTCCACTCCCATGATGCTGGCATCCCAGTGGTGCTCGAACACTCTCCCACTGCCTAGGGAATCTACCAGCTGCATCAAAAGCTTTACGGCGGCATGATCTATTTTTGCCAGTTTGCCAGTCACCGACCACCACGACAGGTTAATGTCATCCTCAACCATCAAGCCAGATTCAAGCATTATTCTTTTTGCTTCAACAGCGATTCCTTCGATGCCTCCTCCCTGAGTGCCTCTGTAGGTGAATTTTATAGATGCTTTCTCGTTCCTAAGAGTCACAATTACAGATGAAGAATCATTAAATTCTTGAACTTTGTCTTTTCTCTCAAAGTTAGTTCCGAAGAAAAAGGTTCCATACTCACCCAGAGCAGACGAGCCACATGCTGCGACATTGAACACTGATTCAATTGATGCAGATTTGCCTAAGAGTCCGCTTACGACAACCTCGTGTGGGACAGCCCAATGTTCAGGGAAATGGATTGGTGATACATTAATCCGCCTGAAATCAAGCTCGAACGTACAGTCATGATTCCATTCAACATAACCATTCAGATCGATTCCAATATCGTTCCATGCGGTATTGACGGCCGAGTGAATTTCTCTCGCAATATATTGCATTTTTGTCTGCGGTTACGGGGTTGAAGATTCAATCGCAATATCTCCCCACTCAAGATCATAGCGCTCGAGAACCTTAGTAATATGAGGGTCAGGGATTACGCCAGGCGGCACCATGATTTTGACACTATCTTTGCCGTCCTTCTTGATCGCCGCACCAATCCAATTATTTAATCTCCTTGCTGCCGCGTTGGGTGGCGGGCCATTCAGGGCTACAGCCGTACTTTTGGCTTGGATATTAAAAATTTTACCACCTTTTCTTGCGACAAGATCAATGTCGGTTTGGTAATGCGCTTTGAATTGTCCACCATTGGGCGGCGTGTAGTTTGCTTTATCAAAAGGGACATCTTTGCCGATGAATTCGACGGCGTAGCCCTGTTTTTGAAGGTCGGCACCTGCTTGCACCTCAAATTTATAGCCTTTCACCTGTCCACCTTTTCCGAGGCGGCTTAACGTCTTTTTCATTCCACTCACCTCCGCCAGCGCTATGCCATCAACATCCTTCTTGCCCAGGTCGCTCAAAAGATCGACGCGGTTGTAGTTAGGGGTGTCAAGATTTACATTGTCAAACATCTTCGTTAAGTTCTGGCCGACATGTCCGTCCTTGAGGGCGGCATGCATCCCGTCAACGGCGGAATCGAGAGTATTGGCACTCGCTTTGCCGCCACTTTTCAGAAGGGCCAACGCCTCATCAGATGACTCCCCAATCACTCCGATGATATTTTGCACTTCCTCGGGCGTCGCGTCAATTTGCTTGATCTTCGTCCAGAACCGTTCGCCGACCTTTTTGTCCAGTCTGATACATTGATCAAGGTATGCATCGCTGGCGTTTGCTGAATTGAGCTTTCGTAGCAAAGTCTCATCTGTATCGAGCCTCTCGACGAAAGCGAGACCGCCGCTACTTACGAATTCAGTCAGGTTTTCGTCTTTCTTTAATTCTTTGATTCCGCGATCCCATAAAACTTCGCCGAATTTTGATTCCTTGCCGAGTTTGACCGCAATTCTTCCAAGCGGGCCGAATAGGCGTTTGGCAATCGCGCCCCCCGGCACAAAATTGGTTGCAATACTGCCAGCCGCCCACGCAGTTTCAGCCCAATTTGGTTTACCTTGCTTGATGCCGGTAGCCTTGGCGAGGTTGTCAAGCACGGTTGCCCCATCCATGATGTCGCCGAGAAAGATGTCGCGCACGAGTTCCGCTGCGGTCTGAAGCGCTGCGCCCCCACCCGTGGGATTGACCTGGCTATTCACTTCGCCAACGAATTGGGTGTAGTTGTCTTTGTCGACAAACGGCACTCCGAGTTGAAAAATCTCTCCGTCGACTACGATGACGCCTTCGGCGTTAAGCTCCTCGACCTTGAGCATGAGCTTGTCCACTCCGCCTTCCACGGAGGTGGGCGGATCGTAAATTAGGAACCACTCCCCATTTTCTTTCGGCTCGATAATGATCGAGCCTTCGCTGATCGTCGGTATTGATTCGCCATCCTCATCGAGCTGCTGCTCTCCGCCGAGTTGGGGTTCAACATCGCCCCCAGTCGGAGGCGCTTGTGTCCCGCCACCACTCATTGCAGCGGCTGGGAGGGGGGGGGATAAGGTAGGTACCGTGACAAGCACTTTGCTGTTTGGAGCAGCTCGCCCGAAAATTTTAGTACGGTGATAGTAGGGAATGCTACGAGTAGGTCCAATATTGTTGGGTGGGGTGATCGATTCGACGCCATCTTGAGCCACATCGCGCACAAGAACCTTGTGTTCCACGCCCATGAACAGCCCGCTGGTGGCCTCGAAGGTTCCTTCCCAGATAAAGACCTGCCCGCCTAGGAATGCAGCAACCACTACTTTACCGAGTTGCCCGCCCGTAGTGGCAAGAGTGGCAGTGGTACTGCCGGAATCAACGGAAGATTGCCTAGTAATTTGCCCATTAGATGAGAACCAAGAAATCGCCGTACCATCTGCTGCATCTACATTGAGAGTAAGTGTGGCAGTTTCGTTGTTGGAGAGGTTCAGCATTTGCTTGGTCGAAGTGATGCTTCCGCTCAGATGATAAACCTTCACAGTCTCCTCATGGACACCGGACCCGCTGGAAACGATCAACTCGAAATCGCGAGGGGTGATTGGCGCCCTAAGTTTGGCGGTGGCTATTCCATCGGTGGTTTCTGATTTCACCTCGAGGAATTTGGCATCGATTCCGCGGACTTCCCAATCGACCGCCGTGCCATCGAGAACAAGATTACCATCGGCATCGCGCACGGTAGCTTCAAGTTCCATGACCTGAACTCCATCGATGCGGAAGTCGGGTATGTTCTTAGTAACGACTACTTGCGCAGGATCGCCGGGGAAGGTTTCCACTTCGGCCGAATCCAACCAGCTGGTTTCAATTTCCGGACCGCTCGACGAAAGTTTCGTGATCCTAGCCTTGATCTTGTGCACCGCGCCGACTGCCGCGCTAGTGATGTCTAGTGCCACGGTTGAGGTGCCACCTTCGATGGTGGTCTCGGTCTCGTCCAAGGTGCCGCCACCGGATTCGACAGCCCATTCTACCGTCCCGCCCTCGCCGAGGGAGTTTTCCAAGTCATCGGGATCCGTACTTGGAAGGTTCGCCGTGAAATAGATCTTCGTTTGATCCGTATTTGCTGCCGAGGACTCCGTTGGGATTATTTCCATTGGGAGGAGAAGCCCTACGCGATCACTGAATGAGGCTTTGATAAGGATAACGCCCTGGTCATTAATATCGACAGTTTCGAACGACGTGATGCCCTCATCCTCTAGGCTGGGGCAAAGGTCCTTGATCTTGGCGACCTTACCATTTCTCCAGACTGCAGGATCGAGGAAATCATAGGTGAGAGCGGTGCCACTCGCGCTCAGAGCACCTGCATACTGGAGAGAAGTGGATCTCACCCACTTCTCTCCGTTGTAAATCAGGACTTGGCCACCGAGATTGATTGCTGGACGCTCTTTTGCATTCACCCCTTCTCCCGCTGGCGATGTCGTGCCCATGGCGCGAATTTCGGCGGTGAAATCAATGGCGCCGGTAAAAGGATCGGGATTTTCGGTGTTTGCCCCGCTGATGATGACGTGGTCCTGAGGGTCGCCGCCGAGCCAAACCCAAGGCTGGCCGGGGTTCCCGTCGAAGTCAGCAGTCCTTCCTGCGTAGGTGCCATCCCGTGACCTGCTGTTGGAGTTGTTGGAAGTACATCTGAGACTGGATGAGGAGCTGTTATCGGCGACCGTGGGAGAGGAAGCTTTGTAGCGGCGCATGGGGTGGGGTGATTCCAACGTAAATGGATCGGTAGGGATCGCCGTGAAAATGCCATCCCTCGAGGTGTATGCCCAATCCTTTTCGTTATAATTCCTGGGATCACCCTTAATCAAACTAGGCGCACCCAGTACCACCGGGCTTCCATCGTCGGCAGCGCTCCACACCAATGGCAAAACACCCTGGTAGGATTCACTTGTGCCCCCCGTGCCGAAGCCAGCAATCATACCCTCATCATCAATGGAGGTTGCTCGGGTATAGAGTTTGATAGGCACGGTATCGGCCTCCTCGTTTGCTTTGTACGTATTGGCAACAGTGACCGACGACGAAGACCCGTCAGCATTGGCACCACTGAGCCCAGTCCAGGTTTCGTCCTTCCAAACAGCCTTTTCGCAAAGGATTTGGCCCTTTTTATTGGTCATTATTAGATGGCCATGGTTCCAAGAATCCCATCCCTCGATTTCCAGAAATGCGTAGCGGGGTTCGGCGCTGGGCTTCCAGTTGATCGCCGTATCCAGTGGATCGGCATCCTCTCCATCCAGCAAATCGTCGTCATCGGAATTAGAATTATTGGGATTAGTACCGCGCTCTTCCTCCTCCTTGTCGGTGAGGCCATCGCCATCGGAATCAGGATTGCTCGGGTCAGTGCCATTGGCGATCTCTTGAGCATTGTTGATTCCATCTCCATCCGTATCTTGCGCATTGTCTGGAATACCGTCGCCGTTCTGGTCAGCACTATCCGTCTGACCATCGCCGTCGATGTCGAGCAGTTCGAAACGCAGGGAAAATACCACTTTGAGCTGGCCGATGGTGGCGGGAGCTCGGTTTTTCGTTGAGTCAGTATCGTCCGCAGGATTCCACGGGTAGTACGTACCGTCTGTGTCCTGAAAGAAGCTTGTGCCAAGTGTCAGTCCATTGGCAATCAACTGTTCCTGCACCCAATTGGCATTCATGCCGCTGAGGTGCCGGTAGAACGGAGCGGCCAAAGCCTTGAGGGCTCCGACTTGCAATGAAACCTTCTGTGATTCGATCCATTCCACAGTGGTTTCAACCGGGGGAACCGGATAAAAAACACCTTGAGGAGAATTCTCCTCGGTTTTGTATAGTTCCTGCTGAATGGCCGTGACAACCTGGTCCTGGACGGCCGCGTTGTCACCCACTGCGGCGGACAGCGCCTCTAGTGCCCTTTTGGCGATATACTTCCCTTGCCCGACATTGGCGGGCCCCAAGGGATTTGGATCGGTGGCCGTCGGGTTGATCACCCGGAAATTGTCCGCATCCGGTGTTGACCACCAATTTGGCGGCGCGGCTGAAACGGTCATGCCGGCGATGACGATAAGCGTGGTCAGAAATTGGCACGACCAGGATCTCAGAAAGGATTTTTCTCCGAACATAGAAATGGGGAGTTAGGTGGACTTTGGAAATGAACAAGGAATGAGCCAGGACTCAGTCATCACCGTAATTCCCCATCGAGATGTCCCCTTGCTCTTGCTCGATCACGACCTTGCCCTTCAAGCGGGTGTGTCCTTCAACGACCAGGGCCTCGCCCTGTGAATTTTCAGCAGCGGGAGCAACAGCCGGATCGGCTTTCCATGCCTTGTTGGTCAGGGTGGTTTGGCCGTTCTTGAGGGTGGTGATGGCGTTGGAGGCTCCGATAGGATCGGACGCGTCTGGATTTCCATTTCCAAGCTCGAATAACATGGATTCCTCATCCCAGCCCGTCGCCGGGAACGGAGCGGGCGGATTCATACTGGATAGGTTCAATGAACCGACAGCGACACTGTAGGCACTATCCGAAGTTACGCGGGTGCCCAGCGCAAAACTATTAGAACCGGACGAAGTGGTCCATGCTCCCATCGCATAGGAATAATCTCCAATTGCGGTATTCGCACGCCCACCCAGAGCCACCGCACCAGTGGATAGCGCCTGATTCGCCGTCCAAGTTGACTCGGGATCATATCCTCCCATCGCAATCGATGACACTCCGTCCGCCCAGGAATACAAACCTAACGCTGTAGAATTTTCACCCTCCGCCACCCCGCCCCCGAACGCTGTGCTTCTGTCACCGTATGCCCCCGATCCACCTGATGCAGTGGAATAGTAGCCGTAGGCGCTACTTCCGCTAAACGAAGTAGCAGTCGTATTATACAGCGAATCGCGAGTTTGGACTGGTGAATCACCGACAGTGAATGAACTCGCCTCAACCTGACCGTAAAGATGGGTTTTAACGGTGTTGCTATTGCCGATGACAGTGGTGTTCGCACCTTCCCCAATTGCGCCTGAACCGATAACAATTGAGTTATTGTCGTTGTTATTAAAACCCCGAGAATATGCGCCGATGTAAACGCTGTTGTCGGGCGAAAGCATGTTAGCAACTCCATTTGCCTGCTTCTCCCCCGCACTGGCACCGACGGCGACATTTGAATGTCCAGTTGTGTTTCCATAAAGGGCAAGCGATCCGGAAGCGGTGTTGAAATTTCCAGTCGTATTCGTTTGTAGAGAGGCATGGCCGGTAGCGGTGTTACTCCGACCACTTGTGTTCAACTGCATGGATCCCTGACCGACTGCGGAATTAAGAAATCCTGTATTATTCGAGTACAGGGCGTAAGAGCCATAGGACACATTTTGATATCCTGAAACGTTGCTTCTGAGAGAGACTGTGCCGGATGCTGTGTTTCCATAGCCGGTAGTGTTGCTGTAAAGAGCTTGCGTACCAACGGCAGAATTGTCGGAACCGGTGGTGTTAAACCGGAGTGCATCGGCACCCGTCGCCAGGTTGTAGCTACCCGTGGTGTTGGCGCGAAGGGCTCCGGTGCCATACGCCGAGTTATAACTCCCGGTGGTGTTTTGCATCATGGTGGTGCTACCAAACGCTGAATTGAAATTACCGGTGGTGTTCGTGAAAAGAGCATAGGAACCAGTCGCTGTATTGGCAGCCCCCGTGGTATTGGAGTAAAGAGCTTGAGTCCCTGCCGCCGAGTTTTCCCAGCCCGTAGTATTGGAATAAAGGGCGCGTTGGCCGTTCGCAGAGTTGCTGTAGCCTGTGGTATTGGCGTAAAGGGCTTGGAAACCCGTCGCCGAGTTCTTGGTGCCCGTGGTGTTTAATCTGAGGGCGTCAGCCCCAGTCGCCGTGTTCTCGCTGCCCGTGGTATTGGCGTAAAGGGCATTCATACCATTGGCCGAGTTGTTTCCACCGGTGGTGTTGCCTTGGAGTGCGTTAGCTCCGGTCGCCGAGTTGCCTGCGCCAGTCGTGTTGGAGCGGAGGGCCTGATATCCGATTGCTGAATTGTTAGCTCCACTGGTGTTCGCTCCCAGTGCAGAGCTTCCCAGAGTGGTGTTTGATGTCAGACTGCCCTGCCCCTTTCCGATTCTGACTCCGTTGAAATAGGAATCCAAGCCGACGCTGATTCCGCCGGCAACGCTTAGCGCACTGGCGTTGGTGGAGGTGACGCTGAGTTGGCCGCCTGATACCTCAATGCCGCTTGAAAAAGTCGGCGATACAGGAAAAACCAAGGCTCCCGCAGCGTCAGCGGTCAATGCCGTAATCGTGCCGACCTTGATGCTGCCACCAGCCGCCGGCAACGTGATCGAGCCCTCTTCGGGTGCAAAAACGATACCGGTCGTGGTGCCATCGGACTTGTAAAGGGTAAGGGAGTTGGAAGTATCCAAACTCATTTTATTGGTAGCGGAAGAGTCCGTCCTCGAATCACGCCACGTGAATGTGCCGTCAGTCCACTTGATATCGAACAACATCGTTCCGGCATCGCCAGTTCCCGGCACCCAGTCCAGCGATGCTTCCTTGTCGGTTCCGAAATCCAACCCTTGGGAGAACCAAGCCCATCCGTTCCCGATCGTGTTCCCGTTGACTGTCAGATTGGTGGTGACGGTGTCGCCCACGATGTCCGCAGCTTCCGCGCGGTATGGTGAAGCAAGTGCAATGGTCACAAACCAAGCTGACAAGTAGAGCGTTCCGGTATTTTTGAATTTTGGTTTCATGGGATCTGAAGTAGGAAAATCAATCGATTGAGCGCTGGCTGGATCGAAGCGGCAAAAATGCATTTTCCCGTTCAATTCGCCGGGAGAACTATCCAACCTAATTTGCCCCGTCGAGAAGTTTCTGACAGTTCAGAAATAGTGCCGATTTGATCTATCATGTTCCACGGGTATTGAATGTCGGCGCGAATCGGAAACCGTTTGAACCACAAGGAGTCAATTTTCTTATGGCCGTTTTTGGGACTTGTGTTCCACGGAAGATTTCCTGGTTTCCGGGGTGAAATATTTTTTTCGTGGCGATTTCAGAACTCCAATCCCCTCTTATGAAAATGCGTTTTGATAGAGTCCCTCGGGTCCATCAGGTGAAGATTTTGTCACCATTCTCATTTTGCGCTTCCCATCCACCGGACTTTCTGTTGCCTAGCAGAGGCTCATGATAGATGGGCCGCAACCAATCAACAACCATGTCAAACGATAACAGAATCTCCGCGGAGATCACCGATGCCGTGAAAACCCAGGTCCTGACGAAGTTCCAGGAGATCAAGGACCTGCTGCCCTTCCTCATCAACCTCAGCCCGGAGGAGAAGCGCGGGATCGTAACGATCAGCACGGAGCGCGGGGCGATGGATGAGGCGTTCACTTCCGAAATGGGCGCGCATCCCGATCTGGTGCCGGCGTATGTGGACGCCACGGAATTGGCGCGCGACCGCGAGCTGCGCGGGGATCTGTTGGAAATCCTGCAACGCTCGCGCGAGATTTGCGATGCGCTGGAGGACACCGCGCATGTGGCCGGCAGCGATGTCCTGCTCGGCTATCTCTCGTTTTATAACAACGTCCAGCAGGCGGCGAAACGCGGAGTCAACGGGGCGAAAACCCTGCTCGACAACCTGAGCCGTTTCTTCCCGCGCAACCGGCGGGTGGCGGTGGTTCCCACTCCCTGACGTAGGTGGGGTGGAAATTCGGTGAATTTTACAACCTGCCTGTTTCGTGAGGGTTGTGAATTCCCGGTTGACCGTTTTTTGGTCGAGGTCGCACTGAATTTACCCGACCTCGACCTGTTCAAGACAAGTGCTTTTCCTTTTTTGGCCGGAGTCGGGCAGGAAATGGTGGTCACCGATCCAAAAGAGGTGGGTGCCGGTATCGAGAGGGTCGATGGTTGCAGCAGGCGGGTGGCCGCCGGGCATTTTCAGGTAGAGAGCGGCTGGAAATTCATCCGCATCGGGCGGCAAACGGTCGGTCCTGTTGGGTTGCAAGTCTGCTTTCGTTCTTAGGGGACCTGGACTCCGGCTCACTCCAAGGCAGTTGATTCGGCCCGGTCAGGCATGAAGAATCCTCGCGAAATGAATTTTGCGGTCCAGTTGCAGAGGCAAGCGCTACTTCGGCAGCTTGATTTCCGGGGCTTCGGTTAGTTCGATGCTGGTGTCGAGGTTTTTCAATTTCACCCGGAGTTCGAACAGGTCGGTCCGGCGGTCGAGGCGGGGGGTGACGGAGCCGGAGGCGCGGGAGCGATAGAGGTCGCCGGTGTCGATGTCGGTAACTAACAGGGTTTCCACGTTGGAATCGGCGATAGCCTGGATGCCGTCGCGGGCGAACTCGAAATCGGAGGGGGTGAAGACGGCGGCCTGGCCGTAGTGGATGTCCATGGCGGGGACGCTCGGGAGATTCCCGATGACGCCGGCGGTGGCGACGAAGATCTGGTTTTCAATGGCGCGGGCTTGGGCGCAGTAGCGGACGCGGAGCTGGGCGTGGCGGTCATCGCAGCAATACGGGACGAAGAGGATGTCCACGCCCTGGTCCGCGAGGTAGCGGGTGGCCTCGGGGAACTCGACGTCATAACAGATCTGCACGGCGATCTTGGCCTTGGGCGTGGGCAGGACGATGAGCTCGCTGCCGCCGGAAATGCCCCAGTAGCGTTTTTCCGAAGGGGTGATGTGGAGTTTCGGCTGGGCGATGTAGCGGCCCTCGGGATCGAATATCAGGCACTTGTTATAGAGTTCGCCGTCCTCCTCGATGGGGTGGCTGCCGCCGATGATGTAGAGGCCGTATTTCTGCGAGAGGCCGGACATGAGCTCGATGAAGGGCGCGGTGAAATCCGTGGATAGACGGCGGATGCCCTGGATGGATGAGAGCGGCTCGATGAAGGAAAGTAGCTGGACGGTGAAGAACTCGGGAAACAGCACGAAGTCGGAGCGGTAGTCGGCGGCGGTTTCGACGAAGTATTCCACCTGGTTGGCGAAGTCCTGGAAGCTGTCGATTTTCCTAACCTGGTATTGGACGCAGGCGATGCGGACTTTGGACGAGGGCTCCGTTTCGACGTAGTCGGGGTTGAGCCACTCGATGAGGCTGGCGTGGTTGAGGCTAACAGGATCGGTGATGTAGTTGCGCAGGATGCCGCGGACGACGAAGCCCTCGCGCAGTTGGAAGCTCAGGACGTTGTCGCCGATTTCGCCATCCTTGACCTTCTGCACATACTCTTCGGGTGTTAGGTCGGCGGAGAGTTCGGCATATCCGGCGAGCCTGCCGCCGGCGAGGATGCGGCGCAGGTTGAGCCGTTTGCAAAGGACGCGGCGGGCTTCGTAAAGCGCCGCGCCGATGCCTTTTCCCTGGTCGTCCGGATCGACATAGACATCCGCGCCGTAGAGCGTGTCGCCGCTCGGATCGTGATTGTGGAAATAGCCGCCGTCGGTGACGCCCGCGTAGGTGTGCTGCCGGTAGGGATCGCGGTCCGCCTTGATAACGAGCGAGGAAACCGCGCCGACGATACGGCCATCGATCACCGCGACGAGTTGCCCGGCAGGAAACACCTTCAAATGATTGCTCAACTGCCGCACGCTCCACACCACGTTTTCCTCACCGAGCAAAGGGAATGCCTTGCTGTTGAGCTCGATGAGGCGCGGGAAATCCTCGGGTTCGGCCTGTCGAATGAGAACTTCCCCGGCTTTGCTTTGGTAGGTGGAAGGATCCATGGGGCCAAGTGTCCCGAGATCCGGGGCCGGGTCAAGCGGCGCCGCCCCTCCCCGGACGCGCGCCTCTAAAAACCGGTTGATTACAGCGATTGGTTTTTTCGCCTGCCAAATGCTTGAGATCCGCGCATGGGGCCATGAGGAACGCTGATGAGCAATTGCGTATCGCGCTAACGAATGACGCACGTCTTGCAATTGGCAAACTGCCAGGACCACCCCTCCCTGTTAACTGACTGATCCAGAGATCGAAACACTGTGGAGCACGGTGGAACGCAAATTGCGATGAAACAGAGACTATGAATGAAAAGCACCACGACAGCCTCAAGCAGTACGTCAACGACATGATCGGTCTTGAACGGGACATCACCAACGCCATCAAGCTCCAAGCGGAGGACGAGCGCGTGAAGGAATTCGGCGAATTGAATGCGATCTTGGATGAGATCGTCCGGGCGAGCGAAGGCCGGATGGAGGAACTGAAGAAATTGTCCGGTGAGGGGGGCGGTTCGCTCGGAGCGGCCGTCAAGGAAGGCTTCATGGCCGTAACGGGATCGCTGGCCGGAATTTATGGGAAGATCCGGGAACATCCGGTCTCGCGGATGGTGCGGGACGACATCATTGCCTTGGACGTCGCCTCGGTGGGTTATGGGATGCTGTTGACGCTCGGTCTTTCCATCGGCGACGAGGCATGCACGGCGTTGGCGGGCAGAGGGGTGGATGAAACGCCGCCATTGATCATCCGGTTGACGGATCTACTGCCGTTGATCGTCGCCGGAGAACTCGCGGCAGATGCTCCGTTAGCGAATCCTTCGGCGGTGCAGGTGGCAACGGCGCGGATCCGGGATTCTTGGGGATCGGTATAGGAGCCGCGCAAAGTGAATTTCGCGCTCCCTTGGTTCCCTCTCAAAGCCCCAGAAAATTCCGGATCAGCCTGAGCCACGCTTTCCGGCTTTTTTCCGGGTGAAACCGGCGGGCCAACAAGTGCCTTGCTCGACGGCACCGGCTAAGGACTGGGTTCCGCAGGTGGCAGTGGAGCGGCGCTGCCTTCCGGTCTGCGGGGGCTTTGTCTGGAAACGGATGGACCTCCCGGCAGGATCAGGGGCGGCGGCGGCGGATCAGGCAAGAGGCGGAGTCGACCAAGGCGAGGAAGGCGGAGCCCGATGGCTCCGGGATGGGGACGATGCTGGGCTGGGAGATGGAGATGTTGTCGTAAGTGACCGTCGGGAACGGCCAGCTGTTCGTGCCCCCGCCGAAGAAGAGGGCGACGGCGCTGGTGCCGTCGTAGGTGAAGGATATTTCCGAGCCGGTGGCGGTCGCGGTGATCGAGGTGCTGCCTAGCAGGGCGGACGTTGTGGTCCCCATGGTCTTAAGCTCGGCGGAGAGCGTGTCGAGGATAAGGGCATTGCCGGTGGCGAGGGTGGGGTCGTAGCCGTTGCCGGACCAGATGGAGACAAGGCCGGAGTTGTTCACCGCGCCGGAGTATGCAGTGACGTCGAAGGACAATGTGTAAGTGCCCGCCTCGGTGAAAAGACCGGGCGATAACAGAATCCCGGCCGGGCGGGTGGCATTCGTCGAGGTGACGTTGAGGGACTTGTTTTTCATTTTCTCAGGGGACAGGGACGGAGTTCGTTGGCCTACCTACCGCCGGACAACGGCGGGGCCTTTACAAAGCGCTTCAGAAAAACCATCTCCTGTCAGGAGTATTTCAAGCCCCCACGGATTTGGAGGATGGAATGCAGGCCTGCAAATCCGCAATGAAAGCTCTTCTTCTCCCGCCCACGATGAAACCCATTCTCCTCTTCACGCTCTTGTTCGCCCCCCACCTAACCGCCGCTCCGGCGGAGGGGAAACACTATCATCTCACCGCCCGCGCCAGTGAAATCGACAAGCGGGCCAGGCCTCATCCGGAAATCGGATTCCTGTTGGAAAAGGGTGGCAAGCCGCAGGACATCGAGCACGCCAGCGTCGATACCCGCGTCCCATCGCAGGGCAAGCTCGTCATCTGGCTGATGGGATATAACAAGGATCTCTTCAACCAACTCGACCGATACGGCATGCACTCGATCCAGGTCCACTACGCCCGCGAGTGGTTCGGCAAGCTTTACTCCGGCGCGCCGCCGAAGGATGACCTCTTCCTTTCCAACATCCGGCTCGAAGCCGCTACCGGCGTGGACGCCAGCAAGGCGGTGGACATCCCGAAGCCGGACAGCATCATGGAGCGTTCCTATCAGTTCGTGAAATGGCTGGACCGCGTGAACCCCGAGGGAAACTGGAAACAATTCCTCACCCGCGACGGCAAGGGCCTGCAATGGGACAAGGTCGTTCTATCGGGAATTTCCCATGGCTCCACCACCGCCGCGCGCATGGCCAAGGCGGTCAGGGTGGACCGCGTGGTGATGTTTTCCGGGCCGCGAGACCAATTTGAAATCTGGCAGAAACTCCCTTCGGCCACGCCCGGCAACCGCTATTTCGGATTCTCCCATGTCCTCGACGACGGTTGGATCGGTGATCACTACCGCCGCTCCTGGCAGTTGATGGAGATGCAGAAATACGGCCCCATCGTCAACGTGGACAAGACTCCCCCGCCCTACGGCAACACCCGCCGCTTGATCTCGGATGCGGATGTCAGCGGAAACCACGACCGCGCCCACAACGCCCCCATCCCCGGTGGCGCGGCGGTGAAGGATTCCACAGGCAAGCCCATCCACGAGGAAGTATGGCGCTACCTTTTCACCCATCCCGTCGGCGAGATCGGCAAGCCCGTGCCGCCGGATGCCGATTGCTGGATCGACCAGCGTCACAAGAAGCCGTGAGCTAGCCGCACGCGCTGCCGATGGAAATCACCGGCTCAACACCTTGGCGACCTGTTTCGGCAGGAAGGTGCCGGTCAGGGCGAGGATGACGATGCCCATGGTGGCGAACATCGCGGGGATGCCGCTGTATTCGAGGGCGATGGCTGCTAGAATCGCCACGCTGGCGGACTCGATGAGCTGGATGCGCAGCAATTTCCCGACCTGGCCGGTGCCGATTATCATGGCGTGGTTCAGGTGACGCCAGACGTGGCCGATGAAGTAGAGGCCGTAACAGGCTAACAGGATGCGGCCGGTGCCGGCGAACTCCTTGCCGAGCCAAAGCGGCAGCACCCACGGGCCGACGAGGGTGAGGCCGATGGCGGAACAGACGGCGAAACCGCCGCCAAACAGATAGAGCCGCTTGGCCGCCTTGCGCGCCCACGCGTGGTCGCCACGGGCGAGGGCCTCGGCGACGGCGGGCCAGGTGGGCGTGCTGAGCATGACGACGAAGCCGAGCTGCATGATCGTCAGGGTGATGAAGATGCCGAAGAGCCCGACATCGCCGGGACCGCCGGTGCGGCCGATCATCCAGCCGCAGAAGTTGTACTCGACGACGCCGGTGACGACGCAGCAGGTGGAGAAGGCGATGCCGTCGGAGAACAGATGTTTCGCCATCGCGGGCCGGACATATTTCCACGAAGGAATGCTGAGGGGGTGTTTCCGCCAGAGGGTGGCGGTATTGCAGAGCTTGGCGACGAGCATGGCACCGTAAACGGCGACGACGAGGAACCAGACCTGCGGGACGAACCAGATGCCGGCTCCGACGACGGCGGCGGCCATGAGATTTCCGGCAGCGCCCCAGAGATTGTTCGCGGCGACTTCGAGGTGGCCCTCGCGGAGGCGTTCGGTGAGGTTCACCACGAAAAGCATGACGAACACGCCGAGGCCGGTCCACATCGCGGGGCGCAGGGCGGATTCCTTGCCGATGTATTGCGAACCGAAGAGGGTGGGCAGTGGGACGGTTAGAAGCACGGTGGCGAGGATGATTCCCGCGAACGCGGAAATGGCGACGACGAGGAAGAAGGCGGTGGAGCCGAGCTCGCGTTGCCGCGTTTCATCCCCGGTGGAAACGGCCTGCGACATGCCGTGGGTGAGCGCCGGACCTATGCCGACCTCTAGCAGAACCATGGTGCTCAGCGTGAGATTGACCGTGGTGTAGATGCCGAACTCGACGCGCCCGAGCACGTGGATGGCGATTGGGATGGAGACGAGCTGCAGCAGGATGGTGCTGAGCTTCGAGATGAAGGAGGTGCCCACCGCGAGGCGGATGGAGCGGTTCCGGCGGTGGCCGGATTCTGCAGTGGAACTCTCTGACATGCTGGCGGTTGACGACACGCTTAACATGCGCCACCGCGTTTGTAGAGAGTCATGAGCATGATTTGGAAATCGAGGGCGAAGTTCCAGTTTTCGATGTAATCGAGATCGAATTTCACGCGCTCGCGGAGGCAGGTGTCGCCGCGCAGGCCATTGACCTGGGCCCAGCCGGTGACGCCGGGCTTGATGTTGTGGCGGACGTTGTAGTGCGGGATTTCCTCCTTGAAGCCTTCGATCAGTTCGGGGCGCTCGGGACGCGGGCCGACGAGGCTCATGTCGCCAAGCAGGACGTTCCAGAACTGTGGCAGCTCATCGATGTTCCAAGCGCGCATGAGTTCGCCGATTTTCAAACGGCGCGGGTCGTCCTTCACCGTCCAACCGGGAGTGCCGGCGGCTTCGGCGTCGAGCTTCATGCTGCGGATCTTGTAGATGTAGAACGGGCGGCCGTTGAGGCCGATGCGGCGCTGGCGATAGATGACGCTGCCGGGCGATTCCATGTAAACGAGTGCCGCGAAGGTGGCCATGATCGGGGCGAAGAGGACCATTCCCAGAATGCTGCCGACGATATCGACGGTGCGTTTCGCCGCGTTGTTGAACGCATGGTGGAGGGGCATTCTCCCGATGCCGAGCACCGGCATACCGTGGATGCTTTCGATCTGGAGACCGGAAACGAGGATCTGGAAGCAGCTCGGGACGAGTTTGAAATCGATGAACTCGCGGCCGCAGGTTTCGGCGAGTTCGAGCATCTGGTGGCGGTCCAAGGTGCCATCGACGACCATCACGAGATCGGCCCCCGAAGAGCGAAGGGTGGAGCGCAGGCCCTCGTAGGAACCCATGACCGGCACTTCGGCTGGCGGCAAAACTTCAAACGCATAGCGAGGAGGGGCAATCGCGCCGAGCACGGAAATCTGGTTGGCACGGCCATTTCCGAAACGTTTCAACGCGCGATCGCACTCGCCGTTCCAACCCACGAATACGGCTTTCTGGCGGAGGGCGCTGGCGAAGGAATCACGACGCATGATGCAGTAAAGCACCCAGCGCCAGCTCAGGAGCGCGACCATCGAGGTCACCGCGCCGACCGCGCAATACATGCGGCTGATGGCAGGCTCGATTTTGAAAACCAGGGCGATGGCAAGGAAGCTGAAGCCCCAGATCACGCAGGATTTGATGATCGTGGCGAAGGTCTTGCGGACGGCGAGGTAGTTCCGCGGATCGTGCAGACGGTAGTTCGCCAAAAGGAAAATCAGCAGCGCGCTTCCTAACAAAACGTGACCACAATAACCGGAGACGCTGATGCCTGAATCGATCACGCCGACCTCACGCATTCCGGTCTGGAAACGGATGACGTAAGCCAGCATCAGAGCGATCAACACCACGGCGGTATCTCCCACGAAGCTGGCGGCCACCAGTTTCTGGTGGGCAACCCATGGGCGGTGCCGGTGTCTGAGGGTGAATGACTCGGGGGGATCAGAAGGAGCGGTGGAGGGACGAGCAGGGGAAGACTCGCCCGCTGTCACGCGGGATGTCGCATTCATGTTTCGGGGGGGTGGGGGGAACCAACTTAACCATCGGGGGGGATGGGACTATTTTTCGAGGAAAAGTAACGGAGGATAGTAAGGCTTTTGGATTTACGCTAGGCAAAAGATGGAACAATTCCGAAGCCATCCGCCGGGGAAGCAGAGGTCACGCCAACTGGCCCGGGACTTGAAAGGCCGGGGCGATTCACAGCGACAGCAGGGCCAGGCGAGGATGAGCCGGGCGCATTTCCGTTGGCTTCGTTCCAGACGAATCCGACGAGATTGCCGCCCGCCGAGCGGACGAGTTCGGCGGAGCGCTTGAGTTCGCGGCGGTCGCTGCCCCGGTCGCGGACGACCATGCAGGTGCGGTCGGCGTAGCGGGTGATGGCCAACATGTCGCTGACGGTGAGGACCGGCGAGGAGTCGATGACGACGCGGTCGAACCAACGGTAGGCGTCTTCCAGCAAGGCGGGGAAGCGGGTGCCTGCGAGGAGCTCGGCGGCGTCCTTGCGGATCGGGCCGGAGGACATGAGGTAGAGATTCGGCAGCGCGGTGGTGAAACAGGCTTCGGACGGATCGATTTTCCCGGCGAGGTAGCCGCCCAGGCCGGAGTCATCCTCCACACCGGCGAGGTGTTGGCGGCTGAGGCCGGCGCGGCGCAGATCGGCGTCTAACAAAAGCGTGCGATGGCCCTGCATGGCGAGCGAGGTGGCGTAGTTGAGGGCGCAGAAGGATTTGCCCTCCCCTGCCCTCGCGCTGGTGAAAAGCACGGTGCGGGCGCTAGTGCTGCCCGGCGGCGGGGCGAGGATGGCCCGCAGGCGGCGGAAGGCTTCGGCTCCGGCGGACGATGGATCGGATAGAAGGACCATGCCGTCGCCGGAGTGTTGGATTTGCGGCAGCGTCGCCAGCAGCGGCGCACCGGTGGCGCGGGCGGCGGCACCGGCATCGCGCACCTTGCGGTCGCTCATTTCCAGGCCGACGAGCAGCATCATGCCACCGAGGAATCCGGTGAAGGCTCCGACAGCGGCGAAGACGATTTTCCGCGGGCTGTGGGCCTTTTCAGGGACCAGCGGAGTTCCCTGCCATTGCAGAACGGAGGCGGGAACGGAGGCAATCATGTTGGTCTCACGAAGCCGGAGCACGACCGTGTCATGCAGGGTGCGGTCCGCCTCGAGATCGCGTGACATGCTGCGGAATTGCTCGCGGAAGCCTTCGACATCGACGGCGTTGTCCCGGGCTTGCGCGACTTCGCTGGAAAGCTTGAGCTCGTTTTCCTTGGCGACGCGGTAGCGTTGTTCGAGGGCTTGGCCGGTGGTTCTAACTGTGTCCGAGAGGTTCGCTTTCATCAGCGCGATCTCGTTGGAGATTTCCTTGTAAACGGGATGCTTGAACAGGTAGCGCTCCTTGACGCGGCCGAACTCAGCCTCTTTCTGTTGGATCGCGCGCACTTGGGAAAGGACTTCAGTGCCACGCTCCGAGCTTTCCAAACCGGCGAGTGCCTCGGGCTTCGACGGATCAAATTTCGCGTAAGCCTCGAACTCGGCTTCCAGACGAAGTCGGGCGGCGGTGGCTTGAGTGAGTTGGGTGCTGAGGGTTTCCAACGACTCGCGGACCGGACTGCCGCTTCCCGTTCCCTCAAGACCGGGAATGGGATGGGCTTGGCGGAATTCCTGCAACTTGCGGGCGGAGTCTTCCATTCGTTGGCGGAGGCGTTCTTCCTCGCGGGCAAGACCTTGGCTGGCCTGAAGAGTGATTGCCTGCTGGCGCTCGCTGGTCCATTTTTCATACTCGCTGACGAGTGACTCGACCAATCGCTTGGCACGGGCCGGGTCGGTGTCGTCCACCTGGATGACAATGATGCGGGTGCCGCGGCTGAGTTCGACTTTCACCCGTCCGGCGAATACGCGCAGGAGGGATTCCTCGCTGCTGCCCTTGGGCGCGAACGATGGATCTTCGGCGAGGTTGTTTGCCTGGATGACCCTCAAGAGAAGTGTTGTCGCGCTCAGGGTTTGCTCGACGGACCGCATTTGCTCCAGATCGCGGGTTTCCTCAGGTGCCACGGCACGGATGTCGAGGATCACCGGAGCCTGCGTGCTGACATAAACGGAGCCGGTGGCGCGATAGGTTTTGGGAAGCTTGGTGGCGAAGGCATACAGCGCGACCGCACCGAGAAGTGCCAGCAGGATCACGATCCAGCCGCGGCGGAACAGCACACCTAACAAACGACTCGGCTCGACCTTCGGCAGGAAATACGTCGGGTCCGCATCAGTTGGCGCGGCCAACTGTGACGTCCGCGGGGAGATCGGGTTTTCTTTCGGATTGGAAAGTGACATCGGGATAAGGAAAACGGATGTATGTTAGAAAAGGCTTTCCGGAATGGTGATCACATCGCCATCGCGCAACGGAATGTCCGATCCCGCGCCCTTGGTGATGTCCGACAGGTTGATGATCTGGACATTGCCGCCGGAACGCTTGAGGGTGATTTTCTTGCCATTGGCGATCCGGGTGACACCGCCCGCCATGCCGATGGCTTCGACCAAGCTCAACTGCCGGTGGGCGGGCAGTTCGAAAACGCCCGGGCGCTGTGCCTGCCCTAACACCGTCACCGTTTTGCGGATGCGGGCCTCGATGGAAACGTTGACTTCCGGTTTCACCAGATAGCCGTCGGCCAGCTTGCGGGTGACGGCGGCGGCGGCTTGATCGGTCGTGAGTCCTTGCAGCCGCACGGAACCGATCAAGGGCATGGAAATCGTCCCGTCGGCGGAAAGCTGACCACGGGTGGTGAGGTCGTCCTCGCGGAAAACGCGGATTTCCACGTTGTCCATGCGCCCGATCACTCCGGACGAACGCTCGCCTTGGGCAATCGCAAGGTTCGGCAACAAGCTTCCGAGGAAGGCCATCACGAGGGCGAAAAGTTTGAAATTCATGATTCGGTGATGCGGTTAAAATTTATAGGTAAGCTCGATTCCGGCCAACCGCTGGCTGTATCCAAAATCCTTCGCAGTCGAACTGTCATCTGAAACCCGGTAAAAAAGCGATACATCCAGCGCGTCGGTGAATTTATACTCCAAAGCAGGACGCACGAACCAGATCGCATCTTTCCGGCCGCTCGTCCCGGAACCGGATACGCGGCTGTAGCTGACCTTTTCACGACCGCCTTCGAGGCGGGCGGTCCAGTTGCCACCGAGGCGCTGGGAAATGCCGGCGGTCGCGCCAAGCACGTTGTAATCCTGGCCTTGGTAGTAAGCCGACGCTTCCTGGCGTTGATAGCCGGTGAGATACAACTCCGTTCCCTTGCGCGGAGCCCAGTCGATCCGGCCTTCCAACACGGGATTCACATCGGTGCCATTCTCGGACTTGCGTTGCTCGGCTCCGGCTTGCAGCGCGATCTTGATTTTCTCGCGCGGCTGCCAGGCAATGCCCGCGGTGACTTGTTGGAGCGTTTGATCACTGCCGCCTTGCACCCGCAGGCTGCCAACCTGATAGGCCATGCCGATTTCGGTCTTCGGCGAATAGGTGTAACGCACGCCGAGCCTGCCATATGTCTCGCTCGAATCAAACAAGGCCGGGTCGGAGTAATCCGACTTCAGGTTGCCCGCTGCCAGTTCGACCGTGATTTTCTCGCGGGGAATCCATGCGGCGAGGATTTCGTTTTCAATCTCGACGCGCTCGGTCTGCCGGCCGGTTTCCGCAGTGGCGTCACCGAGATTTCTAGCAGCACCGATGTAGGTAAGGCTCGCCGCCTTTCCACGCCATCCGGCGGTAAGCGCCGCCTCTTGATCGATGCGGTTGTTCGAACCATGCTCCGAGTAGATCACGCCCGTCGGCTGATAGGCGAATTTAATGAAACCGCCCTCGCCCTCTTTCGCATCGCCTTGCGTGTAGGAGATGGCGGGACCGATGCGGGTCACCATGTCCGACTTGGGATCTGTCTTGCTGAGGAAAATATTGCTGTCGTAGGCGGCGGAAATCACCGCGCTCAATTCCAGACCTCCACGATGTTCCGTTTCATCGGAAATCACCGGAGTTTCCACCACATCCGTTTGCACCCGATCATCCACGATCGGGGAGTAACTTTGGGCCTGGACGGATGCAACGAAGCAAGCCGATAGGCAAGCCATCGCCGGACCAACCATCAAAGGTGAACATGAGTTGCTGGAAATCATTGCGGGGGGACAACGCGCAACTCTTCCCTCTTCCAAAGCCCACTGACAAGACTTTTCACCATTCCGATCTATACGTGATCACGTAATACAAAGACAGGTGTTCTATGTTAGCAATAGGGCGTCCCTCACCGAGAAGTAGATATTTAATTTTGGTTAACTAAATAGCTATCGTCTCATTCCTGATTCCCATCGCCCGGTAAATTCACCACCCTTCCCCCATCCCCCCGTGATATCCCCCCCCATGGATCAGCTATCAATTTCCGACTCCGCGTGCCCGTCTGCGCCTCTCCATCGTTGGACGGACAAGTTTGAGCGTCAGGCGAAACTCAATCCCTCGCGGACCGCCGTAATCAGCGGCACCGAGTCCATGACCTACGGTGACCTCAGCACGCGCTCCAACCAGATCGCCAATCTGCTGCGCTCCCAAGGAATCGGGCGCGGAAATTTCGTCGGGCTCGGACTTCATCGCTCGCTTGAACTTCCCGCCGCATTGCTCGGCATCATGAAATCCGGTGCTGCTTATGTACCGCTGGACCCCGGCTATCCGGCTGCGCGGATCGAACAGATGATCGCATCGGCGGATTTGAAATTCGTCGTCACTAACAGCGAACTCGCCGGTCAATTTCCCAATGTCCAAACGATCTGCATGGACGACGAGGCCGTCTCCGCAGCTTCGACCGACGAACTGGACTCCTGCATGGAAAAGGATGATCTGATCTACGCCATTTTCACCTCCGGCTCCACCGGCCAACCGAAAGCGGCTTCCGTCTATCACCGCGGATTTGAAAACCTGCTGCGTTGGTATTCCATCGAGTTGGAAATGGGTCCAAGCGACCGCACCTTGATCATCAGTTCGCCGAGTTTCGACCTCACGCAGAAGAATTTCTTCGCACCGCTGATCACCGGCGGCACCTTGATTCTCGACGATTGCCAGACCTATGACATCTCGCGGATTTCCGCGCTCATCCGCGAGCTCGGAGTGACCTTGATCAACTGCACGCCCAGCGCTTTCTATCCGCTCGTCGATGCGGCAGCCGATGGTGATTACCTCGCGCTCGCCTCGCTGCGCTTCGCGGTCCTTGGTGGCGAACCTATTTCCATCAGCCGACTCCGTGCCTGGCTGGAGCATCCGAACTGCCGCGCGGAAGTGGTCAACTCCTACGGCCCCACCGAATGCACGGACATTTGCGCCTTCCATCGGCTTCATCGCGGCAATCTCGACGATCATCCGTTTGTTCCGCTCGGACGTGAGATTCCAAATGTCGAGGTAGCCATCCTTGATGAAACTCTATTGCCTTTGCCTGACGGCGAAATCGGCGAGCTCTGCATTTCCGGTGCGGGCATTGGTGGCGGTTATCTGAACGATGCCGCACGCACCGCCGAAGCATTCATCGGCTCGATCTACCGCACCGGCGACCTCGCGAAACGCCTTCCTGATGGAGTTTTGGAATTCCGGGGACGCGCCGACCATCAGGTGAAAGTGAACGGTTTCCGCATCGAGTTGGGTGAAATCGAAATCGCATTGAATCACCACGAATCCGTGCGGGAAGCCATCGTGATCGCGAGCCACAACCGGTTGGTCGCCTTTATCCAGGGAACGGCGGAAATGGACGATCTCCGCCGGTTCCTCATCGCGCGTCTGCCGAGCTACATGATCCCCGGTGAAATCCATTTCATCGAAAATTTCCCGCTCACACCTAACGGCAAGGTGAACCGCCTCGCCCTCGCCGCCACCCTGAAAACGGGCACCGCAGGCATCGAGTCCGGGCCTTCCATGGAATCCAAAATCCTCGCGCTCTGGTCGGAAATCCTCGACCGCCCGGTGGAGGATGCCACCGCGAATTTCTTCGACCTCGGTGGAAACTCCATCCACCTCGCCATCGTTCACGTCCGGTTGATGGAAATGACCGGTCGCAAGTTTCCGATCACCGAACTGTTTGCCCTTCCCAGCGTGCGATCCATCGCGGATTTTCTCTCTCCAAAAGGCGTAAACGCTGCTACCGCTACTGCCCAAGACCGCGCCCGTCAGGCACAGGCCGGTTTTTCCAGATTTCGCCGCCCCACCTCCCGATGAACGAAGATCCCCAAGCCCCCGAAGCCATTGCCGTGATCGGCATGGCAGGCCGATTCCCCGGTGCCCAAAACCCGGATGAATTCTGGCAGAATCTCATCGCCGGAAAAGACGGCATCACCCGTTTCCCGGGCCGCACCGAGGCCGATGGCAGCAAATACGTCGGCGCGCGCAGCATGTTTGAAAATCCCGACAAGTTCGACGCGTCGTTCTTCGGAATCTATCCAAAAGAGGCCGAGCTGATGGATCCTCAGCACCGCGTCTTCCTCGAATGCTCGTGGGAAGCGCTCGAGGACGCCGGCTACGATCCGGCGCAGTACCCCGGCATGATCGGCGTCTATGCCGGCCTCAGTCTCAACACCTATCTCCTTCACAATCTCAACAAGGGAAAAGATCTCGCGAAAAACTATCAGGTCGCCGAATACCAGACGATGCTCGGCAACGACAAGGATTTCCTCCCTGTCCGCGTTTCCTACAAGCTGAACCTCCGCGGCCCGAGCATGACCATCCAGTCGGCGTGCTCGACCTCGCTCGTCGCCATCTGCCAGGCCGCCACCGCGCTGCTCACCTATCAATGCGACATGGCGCTCACCGGCGGTGTCTCCATCAGTTTTCCCCAACAGCGCGATTACCTGTTTCAGGAAGAAGGCATGGTCTCGCCGGACGGCACCTGCCGCGCCTTTGATTCCGAAGCCGCCGGAACGGTCTTCGGCCACGGCTGCGGCGTAATTTTGCTGAAACGCCTTAGCGAAGCCATCGCCGACCGCGACCCGATCCTCGGCGTCATCAAGGGCTGGGCAGTCAACAACGACGGTTCTGACAAAATCGGCTTCGCCGCCCCCGGAATCAATGCCCAGGCCGACGTCATCACCCTCGCCCAGGCTTCCGCCGGAGTGAGTCCCTCGGAAATTTCCTACATCGAGGCGCACGGCACCGGCACCCCGCTCGGCGATCCCATCGAAATCGCCGCTCTCACTAAAGCCTTCCGCGAAGGCGGTGCTGAAGAAAATTCCTTTTGCGCCATTGGCACCGGCAAGACCCACATCGGCCACCTCGACTGCGCTGCCGGTGTCACCGGTGTGATCAAAACGATCCAACAATTCCGCCACGGAAAAATTCCTGCGCTTCTCCATTTCAAATCACCCAACCCGCGCATCGACTTTGCCAACAGTCCGTTTTCACCGGTCAGCGAGGATCGTGATTGGCTGCGCGGCGAAACGCCTCGCCTCGCCGGAGTCAGTGCGTTCGGTGTCGGTGGGACGAATGCCCATGTAGTCATGGAGGAAGCACCGCAACCGCTTCCCACGACCCCAGGACGCAAGCAGCAAGTCCTAACACTCTCCGCGAAATCAGCCACCGCTGTAGAAGCGATGGCTCGACGTCTCGCCGATCATCTCGAACATGAGAATCCCGATCTGGCAGACGCTTCGCACACGCTCGCCACCGGCCGCCGCGCCTTTCCACATCGCACAAGCATCGTTGCTGCCGACATCGCCGAGGCGGTTGCAAAACTCCGCGAGCCAATGAAACTCGCGACCGCTCCGGCCACCGCCCCGCGCGTCGCTTTCATCTTCCCGGGTCAAGGCGCGCAATACGTCAACATGGGTCGTGAGATCTACGACTCCGAACCGGTGTTCCACGCCGCTGTCGATGAGTGCGCCACATTGCTCCGCCCGCTGCTTCATCACGACATCCGCTCGACTCTCTATCCGTCCGACGACCAACGCGACGAAGCCGAGCGCGACATCAGCCGCACCATTTTCACCCAGCCATGCATATTCACCATCGAATACGCACTCGCCAAACTCTGGATGTCCTGGGGCATCCAGCCATCGTTGCTCATCGGTCACAGCATCGGTGAATACGTGGCAGCGGTCATCGCCGGAACCTTCAAGCTGGAGAACGCGCTGCACCTTCTCTCCAACCGCGCCCGCCTGATGCAGGATCTTCCCGCCGGCGGGATGCTCGCCATCCGCGCCGGAGCCGATCAACTGACACTTCCTCCGGGCATCGACCTCGCGGCGATCAACAGCCCGCAGCTTTGCACGGTGTCCGGATCGCACGATGCCATCTACGCCTATCAGAAAGTGCTGGAGGCCAAGGAAATCGGCTGCCGAGTCCTGAAGACCTCCCACGCATTCCACTCGGCCATGATGGAACCGATCGTCGGGCGCTTCACCGACGACGCAGCGATGATTCCCTCGAATCCACCGAAGATTGCGTGGATCTCAACGTGCACAGGCACGGCCATCGATGCCGACACTCTCGCAGATCCCGCCTACTGGGCGCGCCAACTCCGCCAAACCGTCAATTTCCACGGTGCGCTCACCACCGCCTTCACGGAAAAGGATCTCGTCATGCTCGAAGTGGGTCCAGGCAGGGCGCTGGCACCCTTCGCGCTCCAACATGCGGATCGCGGAACCACTCCAGTGGTTTCCACGCTTCCTTCCTCATCCGCCGACCTAACCGATCTTCTCGCCGCACTCGGCGAGCTTTGGAAAAACGGTGTGCCGCTCGATTGGTCCGCCGTTTTCAAAGGTCAGGACCGCGCCCGTCTTCATCTTCCCACCTATCCGTTCGAACGCCAGAGCTACTGGATCGACAACTCTGCCGAAGCTGTAACGGCTGTCTGCGACCGTCGTATTTCAACTCCCGAACCGGTAATCACCGAAACAGTCATCGACGGCCACACACCGCCGCCACAGGTCTCCCCCTCCCCCATGATCATCGACCGCCTTCCCGACATCCTCTCGAAACTCCGCTCCCTAGTTCTGGATCTATCAGGCATCGCCGTGACTGACGACAGCGCCAGCTTCACGGAACTCGGCTTCGACTCCCTTTTCCTCACCCAAGCGAGCCAGGCGATCCAGTCGCGCTTCGGCATCAAGATCACGTTCCGTCAGATGCTTGGAGATCTTTCGTCTGTCGCGGCGCTCGCGAAGCATCTCGATCAGGAAATGCCAGCCAGCGTGCAAGTCACCGCTCCCGCAGCGGCAGCAGCACCAACTGCTGCCGGAAATTCCCTGGAGCAGCTCATGGCGAACAATCTGCAGTTGATGCAAGCCATGCTCACCGGCCAGCAGCCCGCTCCGGTCGCGGCACCGGCCAACGGACTGACTCCGGTCACCTGGCCCGCCAACCTTGCGCGCAACACGAACACCAATACCCGGTTCGGCCCCTACAAGCCCATCGACAAGGGCGAGAAAGGCGGACTCACCGAGGTTCAGCAGAAATCGCTGGATCAACTCATTTCCCGCTACATTTCGAAGACCCCTTCCTCCAAGGTCTACACCGCCGAGCACCGCCCGCACTACGCCGACCCGCGTGCGGTTTCCGGTTTCAAATCGTTGTGGAAGGAAATGGTCTATCCGATCGTTTCGCAACGGACGAAGAACGCGACGCTGTGGGACATCGACGACAATGAATACGTCGATATCACCATGGGCTTCGGCACCTACTTCTTCGGCCACTCGCCGGATTGGCTGGTCGAGGCGTTGGAGAAACAACTGCGCACCGGCATGGAAATCGGACCGCAGTCGCCCATCGCCGGGAAACTGGCCAAGGCGATCTGCGAACTAACAGGCATGGAGCGCGCCACGTTCTGCAACACCGGCTCCGAAGCCGTCATGGCGGCCATGCGTCTCGCCCGCACCATCACCGGACGCAACCGCATCGCCTATTTCACCGGCGACTATCACGGCATGTTCGAGGAAGTCCTCGTCCGCGGGGCTTGGGTCGATGGCGTTTACAAGGCCCAGCCGATCGCGCCCGGCATTCCCCAATCGCTGGTCGAGAACATGCTCGTCCTCGACTATGCGGATCCTGCTTCTTTGGAAATTCTCAAGGCCCACGCTCATGAGCTCGCCGCCGTAATGATCGAACCGGTGCAAAGCCGTGCTCCCGGTCTCCAACCGCGCGAGTTCATGCACGAGGTCCGCGCGATCACGGAGAAATCCGGCACCGCGCTCATCTTCGATGAAGTCGTCACCGGTTTTCGTTGTTCCCCCGGCGGTGCCCAGGCCTATTTCGGCATCGAAGCGGACATGGCCACCTACGGCAAGGTCATCGGCGGCGGCATGCCCATCGGTGTTCTAGCAGGTAAAAAGGAATACATGGACGCCCTCGACGGCGGTGCATGGAATTATGGCGACGACAGCTTCCCGGAAGTGGGCGTCACGTTCTTCGCCGGAACTTTTGTTAGACACCCGCTCGCCCTCGCGGCGGCGTGGCGTGTCGTTGAGCATTTGCAGGGCGAAGGGCCGCGCTTGCAAATCGACATGGAGGAACGCGTGAGTCGTCTTTGCCGCACGCTGAACGAACATTTCGAGGCCATCGGCGTGCCGATCCGCCTGCCGCATTTCAGCGCCTATGCCGTCATCGAGCACGCGCCGGATCTCAAATACGCGAGCCTGCTGTGGTATTTCCTGCGGGAAAAAGGCGTGCACGTCTGGGAAGGCCGTCCGTTGTATTTCACCACCGCCCACACCGACGAAGATCTGGACAAGGTCGTCAGGGCATTCATCGATTCCGTTAGCGAAATGCAGGCCGCCGGTTTCCTTCCGGCATCCTCATCGGACCGCGAGGCTCCTATCAGTTTCCCGCGCCTCGACAGCGCGCCGACCACCGAAGCCCAGCGTGAGATCTTCCACGCCGTGCAGATGGGCGATGAGGCGAATTGCTCGTTCAACGAGTCCAACATCATCCACCTGACCGGTCCGCTCGACACACCCGCACTGAGGGCCGCGCTCAATGATCTCGTCGTCCGCCATGCCGCATTGCGCAGCACCTTCTCCGAGGACGGAAACACCCAGTATTTCCATCCGTCGGCGCGTGCCATCGAGCTGATGGAGCATGATTTCTCCAGCATCGCTCTCAACTCGCCTTCCGCACTGCTGCCGCTTTCCCTGATCAAGTCATCGGAGAGTTCGGTTCCGTTCAACCTAACGACCGGGCCACTGGTCCGGTTGCACCTCGTTCGTCTATCAACGGAGCGGCATGAGCTGATCTTCACCGCGCATCACATCGTCTGCGACGGCTGGTCGTTCGGCATGATCCTCGCCGAGTTCGCCGCCGCCTACAACGCCCGCAAGGCCGGACGCCTGCCGAAGCTTCCTCCGGCGATGTCCTACGCCGAATACGCACGGCTTGAGGAAGCTAACAAGCATTCGGAGGAAACCACCGCGTGCGAGAATTTCTGGGTCGAGAAATTTTCCAACGGAGCCCCGGTTCTGGAACTCCCCACCGACCGTCCACGTCCGCAGCTCAAGACCTATGCGGGTGCCATGGAGGCGATCACGGTCGATCCGGCTCGGTATGATCGATTGAAGAAGGCCTCGCCGAAACTCGGGGGCACTTTGTTTGCCACGCTGCTTTCGACATTCGCCACGCTGCTTCACCGCCTTACCGGCCAGGATGATCTTGTGATCGGTGTTCCCGCCGCCGGGCAAACCCGCGTCGGGCGTGACGAGTTGATCGGCCATTGCCTCAATTTCCTGCCACTGCGCCTGCAAGCCGACGGCAACCGCGCTTTCCGCGACTTCGCCGCCGGGGTCAAGGAGCAGGTCCTCGAAGCCTACGACTATCAGAACTACACCTTCGGCTCGCTGTTGCAGAAACTCACGCTGCCGCGCGACACCAGCCGCTTGCCGCTGGTTTCCGTCATGTTCAACATCGACAAGTCAGGCATCGATCAGATCCATGTGGACGGTCTGAAGATGGATGCGGAAACCAATCCCAAGCAGTTTGTCAATTTCGACCTCTTCTTCAACCTCGTCCAAACCGATGAGCGTCTGATCGTCGAATGCGAATACAACACCGATCTTCACGACAAGACGACCATCCGTCGCTGGCTCAACGCCTTCGAACAACTCATCGAGAGCGCCATCGCCGATGGCGAAACCACACTCGATGCCTTGCCGATGTTAGGTGCGGATGACAAAACCCTCACCTTGGAAACATGGAACGCCACGGCTCACGATTACCCACGCGACGCCACGCTCCACAGCCTCGTTTCCGCCACCGCCGCCAGGTTCTCCAGCAAGAACGCCGCCCGCTCCGGCAACGACATTCTCACCTACGCCGATCTGGACTCGCGTTCCACCGCGCTCGCCGCCCGGCTTCAGGCCGCCGGTGTCAAACGCGGAGACCTCGTCGGCATTCACTTGGAGCGTTCCTGCGCCACGGTCACCGGCTTGCTCGCCATCCTGAAATGCGGCGCGGCTTACGTTCCGATGGACCCCGCGTTTCCTGCGGAGCGCCTCGGCTTCATGGTGGAGGACGCCCACATGACGGTCATCCTCTCGCAGACATCGATCCACCGCGAGCTGCCGCCATCAACTGCCACGGTCCTGCTGGTGGATGAGACATCGAACGCACTCAGGACATTTTCTCCGGTCCAGTCAGATCCCGAGGACACCGCCTACGTCATCTTCACCTCCGGCTCCACCGGTCGTCCGAAGGGCGTGCGCATTCCCCACCGCGCGGTGGTCAATTTCCTCGAATCCATGCGCCGCGAGCCCGGTCTAACATCCACGGATGTGCTGCTCTCGGTCACCACGCTATCCTTCGACATCTCCGGTTTGGAAATCTTCCTGCCGCTGACCACCGGCGCGGAAACCGTGATCGCCACCCGAGACGTCACGCTCGACGGAGAACAGCTTGCCTCCGCCATCTCCCGGCACGGAGTCACCGTGCTGCAGGCAACGCCCGCCACCTGGAGACTTCTGTTGGAAGCCGGTTGGTCCGGGAAATCCGATTTGAAAATCCTCGTCGGCGGCGAGGCAGTCCCACGCGATCTAGTCAACCGCCTTGCTCCGCTCTGCAAGGAAATCTGGAATGTTTACGGCCCGACGGAAACCACCATCTGGTCAACGGTTTCCCATCTAGCAGCAGGCGAGGGACCGGTGCTCATCGGCCATCCGATCGACAACACGCAAGTCTATGTCGTGAACTCCGCCCTGCAACCGCAGCCCATCGGCATCGCCGGGGAGCTGCTGATCGGCGGCGACGGCCTTGCGACCGGCTATCACGAACTTCCCGAACTCACGGCGGATCGTTTCATCGAGTCACCGTTCCGCGCGGGTGCCAAGCTCTATCGCACCGGCGACCTCGCCCGTTGGACGCCGGACGGCTCGCTCGAATGCCTCGGCCGGATGGACCATCAGGTCAAGGTCCGCGGATTCCGCATCGAACTGGGTGAAATCGAAACGCTGTTGGAAAAACACCCTGCCGTGGAACAAGCGGTCGCAAGTGTCCGTGACGGCCGCCTCGTCGCCTACCTCCGCAACGCTTCCAACAGCTCCGGCGACGGCACCGGCATCTGGCAGGACCAGTGGGATCTTCTCTATCAGTCCGCCATCGACCAGACCGGCGGCGAAAAACTCGACCGCCTCGATTCCGTCATCGCCGGATGGGCAGGCGCGGACAACATCGAGGACCAGGTTTCCGAATGGATCGACACCACCATCGAACGCATCCGCAAATACGACGCTCGCCGTATTTTCGAAATCGGCTGCGGCACCGGCCAGATCCTCGCCCGCCTCGCCGCCACTTCGGAATGTTATTGGGCGGCGGATATCTCCAAGGTCGCCATCGAGGCGCTTGAGAAAAGCCATCCGCTCCCGCAAGTGAAGCTTTTCCATCGTCCCGCAGACGATTTCAGCAACATCCCCGATGCCCATTTCGATACGGTCATCATCAACTCGGTGGCCCAGTATTTCCCCGACGCCGGCTACCTCACCCGCGTCCTCGATGGTGCTGCTAGAATCCTGAAACCCGGCGGGCGCATTTTCCTCGGCGACATCCAGGGCAATGCCTTGCTGCCGGTCCACCACGCCGAGGCGCTACACGAACGCGCTCCCGCAGGAACCACCGCCGGACAACTCCGCGAGAGCGTCGCCAGCCGCGTGGCACGCGAAACCGAGCTCTCGGTCGATCCGGTCTGGTTCAATTTCGTGCCGGACCAGATCCCCGCGATCACCCACATCGAAACGCTGCTCCGCCGTGGAAAAATTTCCAACGAAACCACGCGCTATCACTACGATGTGATTCTCCACAAACAACCGTCCCCGGGAACGTTCGCGGTGCCGGAACCGATGGAATGGCGCAATCTCAATTTCGAACAACTCGAAGCAATCCTTCACGGAGCCAAGACCACGATATACCTAACCGGAATTCCCGATGCCAGGCTGGCTCCGGCGATTGCTTTCCACCGTGCCCTCCAGTCGGCAGCCACCGACGCGCCGTTGCCAACAGCTCCTAACACCCCGACCAATTCCGTTTCCGCTGAAACCTTGTTCCAACTGGCCGAACAGGCCGGCCTCAAGGCTCACGTCCGCTGGCACAGTGATGGCACGGACGGACTGCTGGACGCCGTATTCGTTTTCGCGAACCACGAAGCACTGCCGGACTGGAAATTCAAAACCACCCTCCATCCGCAATCGTCATTCGCCAACATCCCGCACGCCGCGACGCCATCGACCGGTGACATCGCTCCCGCGCTGCGAAGTCATCTCACCTCCCGCCTGCCGGACTACATGATTCCCTCGGCCTTCGTCGTGCTGGAGAATTTCCCGCTGACTCCTAACGGCAAGGTGGATCGCAAGGCGTTGCCAGCCCCATCAGAGGTCGATCAATCTTCCGCTCCGCGCGCCATCGTCAAGGCCAGCAACGAGAGCGAGGCGAAGCTGCTGGACATCTGGAAACAGGTGCTCGGCAAGGATGACATCGGCGTCCAGGACGACATCTTCGAACTCGGCGGCGACTCGATTTTGATTTTCCAAATCACCACCCGCGCGACCCGTGCCGGACTAACAATCACCCCCGCGCACGTATTTCGGCTCCGCACCGTCGCCGCGATCGCCGCCGCTTCCTCCGCCGCTCCGGAAAAACCGGCGGAAGTCGCCATCCAACCTGTCAACCGCGATGCCTACCGCCGCAAACTCTAATCCGATGAGCGAACCACACGCCCCGTCCGATTCCCCAGTCCCTCACCCGGCTGGCGATGGTGACGCGAACATTCTGGCGTTTCCCGCGTCACCGGCTCAGGAAGCGTTCTACTATCTGGAGAAGCTTTCTCCCGGTCATCCGGCATTCAACGTGCCGGTGCGCTTCGAGTTGAAAGGCGTGCTTGACCGGGGGTTGCTGAAGGCCGCGTTCGATGCGCTGGTGGCACGCCACGAGGGATTGCGCACTAGTTTTGTCGAGGAGGATGGCAAACTGCTTCAAGTCATCGCGCCGGAAGTCGATTTTCCCCTGCCTTGTGAGACAATTTCCCATTTGTCTGGAGACGCTCTGGAGGAAGAACTCAATCGGCTCGGATCGGCGGAGGCTAAGACCCGTTTCGATCTATCAAAGGACCCGCTGTTCCGGGCCAGCCTCATCCTAACATCCACGGACTGCCACATCCTCCAGATCACCGTCCATCATTCCGTCGCCGACGGTTGGTCGATCGGGATCATCACCGACGAGCTTGCCGAATTTTACAATGCCCTGTTGGAAAACCGCGATGCGCGGCTCGAACCACTCGCCATCCAATACGCCGACTTCACCATCTGGCAGCGCGAGTTTCTCGAAAGCCCCGAGCTCACGCCGCATCTCGAGCATTGGAAGGAAAAACTCAAGGGCTACACGGAACTCCTCCTCCCAACCGACCGCCCGCGCCCGGCGGTTAAATCGTGGGATGGAGACGTCGTCTCGCTCGTCCTGCGTCCTTCGATCAGCGAAAAGGTCGCCCGCATCTCACGGGAACATGGCGCGACGATGTTCCACGTTTTCCTCGCCGCATTCAAGGCGGTCGCCAGCCGCTACACCGGAGTCGATGACATCGCCGTCGGCTCACCGGTGGCGGGACGGACGCGCGCCGAGCTGGAGCCGATCGTCGGCACCTTCATCAACAGCGTCATCCTGCGCACCGATCTATCAGGTGACCCGTCGTTCGGCGAGCTGGTGGAGCGGGTGCGGGACACCGTGACCGAAGCCATCGCCCATCAGGATCTTCCGTTCGAGCAACTCGTCAAGGCCCTGCAGCCGCGCCGCGATCCCGGCCGCAACCCGCTTTTCCAAGTCAACTTCACCCACCAGCGGGATTTCGTGAAGCCGGTATCGTTCGGCGGAGCGCAACTGACGTCGATTCCGCCGCGCACGCCCGGAGCCATCTTCGACATGCACTTTTTCATGGTCGAGCGGGCCGACGGCTGGCGTGCCTCATGCGATTTCGCCCGCGATCTGTTCGACCGTGAGACGGCCGAACGTCTGCTCCGGCATTTCGAAACTTTCGTTGATGCCGCTGCCAGCGAGCCGGATGTTCCTCTCTCCAAGCTCCCGCTTCTGACAAGCACCGAGAAGATCGAACTCGTGAGGTGGTCCGGCACGAAAATCCCCTACCCGGCCGACCGTTCGCTGGGGGAATTGTTTTTGGAGCAAGCCGCCCGTCAGCCGGAACGGACCGCGTTGACCCATGACCAGCGCGACATTTCCTATCAGCTCCTCGCCGCCTCCGCACTCGGTCTGCGCGGCCGGCTGATCCAGGCGGGCGTGAAGCCCGGCAACCGCGTGGCCTTGTGTGCTCCATCGGTTCCCGAAATGATCTCCGCCCAGATCGCGATCTTGTTAGCCGGAGCTTCCTGCGTGCCACTCGACCCCGATTATCCGGCGGACCGGCTCCGGTTCATGCTGGAGGATTCCGGAGCCACGGTGATCCTGACCACTGCCGCGCTGGCATCCCACTTGCCGAATAGTGGCAACAGGATCCTGCTAACACCCTTGGCGGAATCCCTGGTCATGCCCGCACTGGCGGAGGTCCATGTCGAAGCGGATACGGCGTCCCACGTCTTCTATACCAGTGGTTCCACAGGCACACCTAAAGGAGTGATGGTAAGCCATCGCGGAATCACACGCCTCGCGCTCGGCGGCGGCTTCATGGATTTCAAACCGGAGGATTCGTTCCTCCAGGCTGCGCCCATTTCATTCGACGCCGCTACCCTGGAAATCTGGATGCCGCTGCTGCACGGCGGACGCCTCGTCCTCACCGGGGAAAGCGGGCCGTCCTTGCCTGCCATCGCCCGTGCGATCCGCGAGCAAGGCGTGACATGCCTCTGGCTAACAGCCGGACTTTTCCAAACGATGGTCGATGAGCATCTCACCGATCTCAAGGGCCTCCGCTACCTGCTTGCCGGTGGTGACGTGCTTTCGCCCGACCATGTCGGCCGCGCCTTCGCGGCACTCCCCGGCACCAAGCTCGTCAATGGCTACGGCCCCACGGAAAACACGACATTCACCTGTTGCCACACCGTCACTCCTGCCGATCTCGAACGCGCCAGCATTCCCATCGGTCGGCCTGTTGGAAACACGACGGTTCACATCCTCGACAAGCTCATGCGTCCGGTGCCCACCGGCGTTCCCGGCGAATTGTTTACCGGCGGCGATGGTCTCGCGCTCGGCTACCTTGGAAACGACGATCTAACCAACTCGAAATTTCCGATCCATCCCGAACTTGGCCGGCTCTATCGCACCGGCGACCTCTGCCGCTGGTTGCCCGACGGCACGATTGAATTCCTCGGCCGCGTCGACACCCAGGTGAAAATCCGAGGGTTCCGCATCGAGCCCGGAGAAATCGAAGCACGCCTCGCGAGCCACCCAGATGTCCGCCAAGCCAAAGTTGCGGTGCGCGGCAACTCGGCGGAGTCCAAGCGCATCGTCGCGTGGGTCGTCCCGGCTGAAGGAGCTTCGCCGGAGCCCGCCGTGCTGTCCGCATTCCTCACTGAATTTCTACCCAGCTACATGCGTCCGGACGGCATCGCCATCATCGACACCCTGCCGCTCTCCGCGAATGGCAAGATCGATGTCTCCGGTCTGCCCGATCCGTCGCGTCCCGCCGGAACCGGGGGATCTGGTGAAGCACCTGTCGGCAAGACCGAACAACAACTCGCGGCAATGTGGTGCGATCTGCTGGCCGTACCGGAAATCGGCCGCGACGATGACTTCTTCGTCATGGGCGGGCATTCGCTGATGGCTCTGAGATTGTTTTCAAGAATCAACCGCGAGTTCGACCTAACTCTTCCACTCGCCGCGCTGCTCAGCCATCCGACGATCCGGCAGTTAGCCACCCTCGTCGGCCCTGCGCCTGAGCCGGAACCCGCCGCGCCGACCAAAGGACATTTCGTCACCCTGGCAAAAGGCAAGGACGCCACGCCGTTGTTCTGCATTCATGGCGGAGACGGCGGCGTCCTGTTTTACCGCAGCCTTGCCGCATTGCTGCCGGCGGATCTGCCATTTCATGCGATTGAATCGCTGGAACTCGGCAACAGCGGAGCGATCCAATCCTCCAGCATCGAGGAAACCGCCAAGGCCTACCTTGGCATTTTGCTCAAAGCCCAGCCCAAGGGACCGTTCCGGCTTGCCGGATATTCTTTCGGCGGAGTGGTCGCCCATGAGATGGCCTGCCAGTTAGAAAAACTGGGACATGAGGTGGAATTCGTCGGGATGTTCGACACCCACAATCCATCCGCCCCGTCGCGTCGATACGGCCTGCCGGAAAGGCTCCGCGTTTTCTGGAAGCAGAACTCCGATCTTCCTTTCTGGAAACGGGTCAAACGGGTCCGCGAGAGATTCCGCGAAGGGATGCTGACCAACCGCCGCGTCAAGGCGGAACTCCTGGCGGCGAGATCATCCGGTCCGGCCGAACCTTACAGCGATCTCCGCCGCGTCCAGGTCCGCGAGGAAAACTGGCGGGCGATGAAGGCATACCGGCCCGGCCAATTCAAAGGGCGCATCACGCTTTTCAAAACCGCCATGATCAGCGACAAGGTGGAGCACCCCGATGACTACGGATGGGCCAGTCACGCCGTGGGCGGGCTTGATATCGTCTCCGTGTCAGGCGAGCATCTCACCCTGTTCGCACCGGAAAACATCACCCGCCTTGCCGAAGTCCTCGCCACATCCCTCAACTCATCCCGGCCCCTGAGCCGCCAATGATTGCGACGATCGCGGCAACAAGCACGACATTTCCACTGGTGCTTCCCCGGAGCTAACGGTTTCACCCCGGCATGACTGTTTCCGACTTCATCCATCCTCCGGGAGTATCCGGCGAAATCTGGATTTCCGGATCCGGGCTCGCCGACGGCTATTGGCAGCATCCACATCTCACCGACAAGACTCCCTGTGATCGCGAGAACCACACCTCATGAAATCCGGGCAAGTCGTCGTTCATCTGCTGGTTCCGGACGCCGTTTCGCCGGAATCCGCACTGGCTGGGATTACCCATGAAGAGCTGATCCGGGCGCGGCAATTTCGTTTTGCCAAAGATGCGGATCGCTGGGTTTCTTTTCGATCCCAACTGAGAGTAATCCTCGGCCAGGCGTTGAATCTACCGCCATTGGAAGTCCCGCTGGCTCTCTCGGATCAGGGAAAGCCGTTGCTTTCACCGCCCCATGACTTGGTTCATTTCAATCTTTCCCATTGCGCGGAACTGGGGCTGGTCGCCATTTCCTCGGATGGGCCAACCGGTGTCGATCTCGAATCCTTGGATCGCCGCCATGATCTGCTGGGATGTGAATCCACTTTTTGCCATCCTGAGGAAATCGCCCGGCTTCCGCAGGGGGAGACCGAACGCGCGATCCGGCTGCTCGAAATCTGGACCTCGAAGGAAGCCGTGCTCAAGGCGCTCGGCACGGGCCTGATCCATCCACCCGAAACCGTGCGGGTGGATTTGGCGGATCCAGTGGGGCAAGCGGTCTCCGATTCTCCCCTTGAGGGAATTGAAAATCAGCAGATTCACGTACTCGTTCATCCCCGGCTGGTGAATTATCGCGCCGTTGTTTCCGCCGTGCGGTCGGTCGGGAGCATTGAATTTATTTAGAGAAAATTGAACCTGCCCATGATCGAGGTGTCCAAGAAATCAACCAATTCCCTTCGTTGTTGAATTTCAAACAATCAATTCAATCTTTTGATTAAGTGAGGAATGACTCAAAGCCCGATTTAATTTTGAAATTTTAAGCTCGTCCCGACCTGATATTTTAAATGATTTGACAATCGACTCTATTTGAAGTTCTATCTGTCCGTCCCCCAGCCAGCAATCACGTGAAACGTCGCGACGTCGAAATCATACAAAGAGATGGAAGGTTCTTGGTCCTGATGGCCCGGGAGCCGCTGCCGGTGTCTCTTACTCAGATTGCTCGGGATGGTGAATACAAGATGTCGAGTCTGAGTGACCGGATCGGCGTGTCCGAGCGCCATCTGCGACGGGTCTTTGAGGACGGAATCGGCATTTCGCCGAAGGATTGGCTCAGACAAGAGCGGATGGTCGCAGCGAGATCCCTGCTGCGCGAAGGCTCGCCAATCAAGGAGGTGGCCATTGATCTCGGGTTCACCACGGCGAAAATGTTCTCGAGGGATTTCCAGCTTTTCCACGGTGTGAAACCCACCGATTTCCAACGGAAAGAGCACTCGCACTTTCAAAACGCGGTGATCTAAACACCCCGTCTTGAAGCGGACCGATCAGAAGCGGAGCGTGGATTGGAGAACGAACGCCAATGCGTCCGAGGGTTGATTGGTCAGGTTGGTGTAACCTCCGGGATGAAGCACCCATTGCAGGCTCGGCTGCACCGTCCACCATGCGGTCATCTGGGCTTTATAGGAAAGCTCGATCACTCCCTCGTAGTCGGGCAACTTGAAATTCGTCGCGTAAGTCGAGTTCACGGTGCGAACCGCATCGCTGATATCATCACTGATTTCCAGATAGGACAGGCCGAGTCCGATGGTGTCCCAGTCCCGACCAGGGACCAGACCTTTGAAGACAAAGCCGCCATCCACTCCCAGGCTGGTCAGGTTCCGGTCTTCAGGCGCGGCCGATAATCTGAAAAACGCGAGCGCGCCTTGCATGGCCGGATCCGATTTACCGCTCTCCAACCACAGATATTGCTCGGCCAGAAGGTAGGCCCCGTAATTTCCCGAATGCTCCCCTGGCAGGGCCGGACCGAGTCCGAAAGCATTCGCGACCGCGTAAGAGGTCCCTTCGGAAACATCATAATACTCGTCCGTGTGGTAGTATCCCCCGGCCTTGAAACTGCCTGGCAAGCCAGCCGACTCCGGCGACTTGTTCCAGCGACAGCCGGCCTCGTAATAGATCAGCGCACCTTCGTCTCCCGACAACGTGATATCCGTTCCATGGTCGTTCTCATCCGGGTTTCCATCATAGACAGCCGCCTGGACGTAGGTGCTCTTATTTGGCTCGTAGCGGACGAAAGCCCCGAGTGCTCCGAATGGTGTGGACGGCAACGAATGCTTGCCCACCGGGAAGCCGGGGATTTCGTAAAGATTGAATGCCAGTGTCGGATAGAAAAACGTCTGGTTCAGGAAATTGATCGACTCGATCGAGTTATAATATTCGGGAACGATAAAATCGCGATCCACCGTCATGACGCCCACCTTGACCTTGAGCTTGTCCGACATGAGTTTCTGGGAATACCACATCTCCCAAAGACGGAAGTCGTTCTCGAAATCGGTGAGGTTCACCTTGTTGAGGTCACCGATGTAGCTATCTGAGAAATTCTCGATCCCGTTCAGCCACGTCGTGCTCACGTAGAAATTCCCGCCGTCGTAGCCGAGCAGCTCTTCCGAGCGCAGGCCCAACGTGGTCAGCAGGGCGCCTTGATAGACGGTTCCGGTTTTGTAGCCGCCATCCAGGTTGCTGGGCACCGAACCGAAGTAGAAGAATTCAAAGTCGATGCCGCGCTTTGCGATATCCGTTCGCAGGCCATTCCAATCGCCCAGCAGATAGTCACCTTCCAGCCAGGACATCAGTTCTGATTTCTCCTCCTTGGGAGCGGCCGGCTCTCCGGCCAGCGCGTGGCCCGTCATCATCGGGACGATCAGAGGCAGGCACTTCGCGATCCTGCCAAATCTGCTATTTGCTTTCATTTTTGGTTGGGTTGGACGATTCAGGCTTTTTGGAATTCTTCGCGAAAACACCGCCGAAAATCCCCTTGAGCAGCATGGACATGGTCGAGAAGTAACTCTGGGTGATATCCGAAGACAGGTAGGCGAGGTAGATGTCGTTGGAGGTGAACAAACTCTTCGACGCGAAATAGAGCGGTTTTTCCTTCACCCGGTATTTCGATTTATGGAAGGCGAGGCCCTTGAAGTTATAGATTTGATTTCCGTACTGCTCGCTCAGTTCGAAAAACAATTTCGTGATCTTGTCGTCGTTGTATTTTCCGAGTTGTAATCTGACAAAGGGAGCCAAACACAAGTTGAGTATTTCCTTGCCCTCGCCGCGGAAGATATCGACCGCCTCCATGTGAACCGCCGTGGCCAGCCTGCCGTATCTCGACTCATCGCAGCGGGATGTGTTCGCTGAATAGCCGACCACCGCGCCATCCCGATAGACGGGATCATAAAACACAAAGCCGATGATTTCCCCCAGCTTGTCATAGGCGATGAATTTCCGGACGTCCGGCTCGGATTCCCAGATCGGCCGACGGGCGTAGATCCAGATTTCGCGGTCGTTGAGAATCTTAGTGCCCATCCACTTGGATGACACCGCTTCCATTTTTTCCGGGGCGATATCCTCGAGTTTCTCCTCACGGATGACGACGCCCTCACGCTTGGCTTCGTTGCGGGCCCGTTTGATCATGTCGAGATCCCGCCAATTACCGTTCGTATTGTAAGTCTGGATCGGCAGTTCCGGTTCCGGGCCGATGCAGTTCACCTTGAAGCCCATGTCACGCAATACTTCCGCGAAGTGTTCGGAAATCACCACGAATACCGCGCTGGGATTGTCCTGCAGGAATTTCCCGGTCAGCTCCCAAAGATTTTCCCGTGAACAAACCGGATCTGATAGAACGATGCGCTTGGGCTTCCGAGCGAAAACCGGATGGGTGATGGTCGTGAAGGCGATATAACCTAACTCGTCATCAATGAAATATTCCATCCCTTCCTGGATGGTCGCATAGGAAAGTGCCTCGCCCCCGTACTGGCGCAGGAAAGGCGACAGCACCCGCCACTTGTCGTCGCGCTGCCAGGACTTCGCGTCCTCTCCTGTTACTTTTCTAATGGCCATTAAATTCTGATGATCCGGAGAACCTCGAAATCCTCTCGATGCTTGGCTATTTCAGGGTTCTCCGAGAAAGCCGAGTATCGTTTCATTCACCACTCCCGGAATCTCGACCGGCGAATAGTGAGTGGCCCCTGTCAACACCTTCAATCGCGCCTTCGGAATCAGCGAAGCGATCCGTTTGCTTTCCTCCTCGCGGACAATATCCTGCTCGCCCACCATCAACAGCACGGGACACTGGATCCGCTTCAACTCCTCATCCTGGAAGTTGGGGAGGGTCAGCCACATGCTTTTCAGCTTTTCAAAAACGACAGGCCAATGTTCCGGACCATCGGGCGAGAGAGCCTTGTATCCTTCGACAAGAATCGCCGGGAAATGATCCGGGCTGGATCCTTCCACCTCCGCCTTGAACTCAGCGGTCATTCCATCAGGTCGGGCGTGCGCTCCCAAAGTGACCACTTTCCTGACCAAGTCCGGACGGCTCATGGCCATTTGCAGGCCGATCACTCCGCCGTCACTCCAGCCCACGATGCTCACCCCTTTCATGCCGAGGTGGTCCAGAAGCGCCGCGAAGTCGGACGCCATCAATCCGAAATTGATCGGTCCTGCCGCGTCGTTTGTGCGTCCGTGGCCACGGCTATCAGGCACGATCACTTTGTATTTTTCGGAAAAATCCGGGATTTGGGCGAACCAACTTTCAATCGTGGCACCACCGCCGTGGATCAACAGCAGAGGGTCGCCCGCTCCGAATGTTTCGTAATACAGTTCAATCCCGTTAACGGTAAAACGCTCACCTTGCGTGCGATTGGGGATTTCCGGAATCGTCATGGTGTCCAAATTTGACAAATCCGTCGTTTCCTTCACTGCGTCTTGGTTGGTGGATTTCATGGCCTCGGAATTCCGCGGTTTATTGGTTTTGGCACAGAAGCCGATCATCGCCGCACTGCACAGAACAACACCCAAGAGGGGGATGATTGAGGTTTGCTTGTTCATTATTTTGCATCGGATTTGAAAATCAACCCCCTTGATATTTTAGTTTCCCAAAATGTCAGGTGAAATTAGAAAAAATGCCTTTCCCCGCCGATTTTTCCCTATGCCGCAAGGGAATTCCGGGAACCGGACCTGAACTCAGGGCAATATCAACCCAGTCACTTGACCGGAGAATAGTCGGTGGCTTTGAGCAGCTCGGATTTCACGCCATCCGGCACTGTGAGCGAACCTCCTGCGGCGGCTTCCGAGTCGGCCCGGACTTTAATCCAATCAGGATCGGAGCGGAAGGCGTCGAACGACGTTTTACCGGCTTCCGCCGAGGCGTGGACAAGGAAATAGATCAGCGTGTTGTTCGCACCGGGCTGGACTTCGAGCGGGGTGAAGTATCCGAAGTGTTTCATGCCGTGCCTTGTGAATAACCCGACGGTGTGCTTTCGGAAACGATCCAGCAGGCGCGGCAGGTTTCCCGGAGTGGCGGTGTAGGTCCGCATTTCGAAGGTGTGAGTCCCCTCCTCCACTTTCATTTCCGGGGAAAAGTCGGTGAGCCCGAGAAAGCGGTTTTCGACCTTGGCGACGAGCGGACCATTGGTTTCAGAAGCGGTTTTGGCGGAAATCCATTCGGGATCCGCTTGAAATGCTTTCCACGAAGTTTCGCGGGCGGCGAGGTCCGGGTAGGAAAGCAGGTAAACGAGCTTACGGTCCGGATTAGTGATCGGCATCCAATACGCCAGGTTGGTCATGCCGTGCTTTGTGAACAACTTGGTAGTATGATTTCTGAAGCGCTCGTTTAGGGCATCCAGTTTACCGTCGTTCGCGTAGTAGATACGGAGCTCAAAACACCGTGCTGATGCCTTCTCCGCAGCCGTTCCTGAACCGCTCATCGCGAGAGTTGTACAGATCATGGACATCGCGACGCGAAGGAATGAGGAACGGATCATGGGTTTTACAGGGAATTTGAAACAGGTGTTTCATTCAAGATCCGTGAGGTAGCGCTCAGCTTCGAGGGCAGCCGCACAACCTTGACCCGCAGCGGTGATCGCCTGGCGGTAGTAATGGTCGGCCACGTCGCCTGCGGCGAAAAGCCCGGGCGTCTTGGTGGAGGTGCGACCGGGGTTCTGGAGGATGTAGCCGTTTTCGTCCATGTCGACGAGATCACCAAGGAACGCGCTGTTCGGCACGTGACCGATGGCGACGAAAACGCAGGCGACGGCGAGTTCGCTTTTCTCGCCGGTGACGAGGTTTTCGAGCATGACCGCACGCATCTCGCCTTTTTCGTCGGTGAGATATTCGCTGACAGTCGAGTTCCAGATCGGCTCGATTTTCGGATTGGCGAGAGCGCGGTCAGCCATGATTTTCGAGGCGCGGAGTTCGTCACGGCGATGGATGAGGTAAACCTTGCTGGCGAAACGGGTGAGGAAACCGGCTTCTTCCGCCGCACTGTCGCCGCCGCCGATCACGCACACCGGGACATCGCGATAGAAGGCTCCGTCGCAAGTGGCGCAGGAGGTGAGGCCGTGGCCGATGAGTTCCTTTTCATTGTCAATTCCCAAGTGGCGCGGGGCGGCACCGGTGGCGATGATCACGGTCTTTGCCTCGAAGGATTCCGATCCGGCTTTCAGCAAAAAGGTTCCATCCTCACGACGTTCGACGGATTCCACGCTGGCCCAGGCGATGCGGGCACCGAATTTCTCGGCCTGCGCCTGCATTTTCATCATCAGCTCGGGGCCCATGATCCCATCGGGATGACCGGGGAAATTTTCCACTTCGGTGGTGGTGGTGAGCTGGCCACCGGGTTGGGTGCCGGAAAGGAGAAGCGGGGTGAGATTGGCGCGGGCGGTGTAGATGGCGGCGGTGTATCCCGCGCAGCCGGTGCCGATGATGATGACGTTTTCCATGATGCAGTGAGCGTTTGAGGCGCGGGAGTATTCCGGCGGATTCCGGGATGAGTCAATCCCGGCCATGGCATTCCCGGCGAATCGTTACCAAGTTGATGCGATTCCTCACAAACGCGTTGCACGCTCCCCGGTTTGGAAGAGAATCCCGCCGTCCATGAGTCCTGATTTCATCCGCGAAGCCCTCCGCCAAGTCCGTTACCCCGGTTTTTCCCGGGACATCATTTCCTTCGGCCTCGTCAAGGACGTCAAATGCGAGCCAGGTCTGGTCACCGTCCAAATCGAAGTCGCCACCCGCGATCCGAAGATTCCCGAGAAAATCTTCCAGGACTGTCACGCCATTCTCGATCCTCTGCCGGACATCGGCACGGTGAAGGTGGAGATTGAAATCAAGGACGCTCCGGCAGCGGCAGGTGCCGGCGGATCTGTTGGAAAATCATCGATCCCGGGAGTGAAGCACATCATCGCGGTGGCATCCGGAAAAGGTGGAGTCGGCAAATCCACCGTTTCGGCAAATCTAGCAGTCGCCCTCGCCGCCACCGGCGCGAAGGTCGGCCTGTGCGATTGCGATCTTTACGGGCCTTCCGTCGCCCAGATGTTCGGCGTCAACGAACGCCCGATGGCGAACGAGCATGACGAGATCATCCCCCTCGAAGCGCACGGGATCAAACTGATGTCCATGGGATTTCTGTTGGAAGACCGCTCGCCGGTGATCGTCCGCGGCCCGATGGCCACCCGCTACACCCAGCAGTTTCTCCGGCAGGTCGCGTGGGAGGATCTCGACTATCTGGTGCTCGATCTTCCGCCCGGTACTGGTGACATCCAGCTAACCATTGTCCAGACGGTTAGTGTCGATGGCACCATCATCGTCACCACGCCTCAGGAAGTCGCGCTGATCGACGCGCGCAAGGCCGTTTCCATGTTTGCGAAGGTCAACGTGCCGATTCTCGGACTCGTGGAAAACATGGCGTGGTTCGAGGGTGACGACGGAAAGAAATATCACATTTTCGGCAGGGAAGGCGGTGTCCGCGAGGCGGAGCATCTCAACGTCCCCTTGTTAGGACAGATCCCGATCGACATCGAAACCCGCGAGCGTGGCGACAGCGGCGCGCCGATCGCGTTGGTTCCGCCCGCGGCAAGCAAGGTTTCCGCAGCGTTCCACGAACTCGCGGCGAAAATCCGCGCCAAGGTCGCCGTTTTCTAACCGGCGGGAAGCCGGAATTCGAACTCGATCCATCCCGGATCGGATTCGTTCAACCGCAGCTCGCCGCCATGGGCGCGCAGCAACTCCCTGGCGATGTTCAGGCCAAGCCCATAGCCGCGGACGTTGCCGCCGACCGACGGGCCGCGGCGGAAGCGTTCGAAAATCCGCTCGCGGTCTTCAGCCGCGATTTCCTTGCCGGTGTTGGAAATCCTGACAACCAGGCCGCCCGATTCCTGAAATCCCGCAATTCGGACGATACCGCCCGGTGACGTGTATTTCGCCGCGTTCTCCACCAGATTCTGCAGGACCATCGCCACCAGCCTGCGGTCGGCCCTCGCGGGAAGCGGGTCAGGCAGACTTTCCTCCACGGTGATGTCTTTTCCCTCGACCAGTGCCTGAAGGTCGTCGCTGGCGGCTTCGATCAGTATTTTCAGATCCAGATCCTCCTTCTCCAGAATCATCCGCCCGGCGTCCGCCTGGGCTAACAGCAGTAAATCCTCGATAAGCGATGTCAAACGGCGAGTCTGTTGCCTCAGGAGGGAAACCTCGGCGGACTGCGCCTCGCTCAGGTCGGTCGCATGAGAAAGATGGTCGAGCCCGGCGCGGAGGATCGCCACCGGCGTCTTCAACTGGTGCGAGGCATCCGCTGAAAATCGTGTCGCGATTTCATAGGAGTCCTGAAGTCGGTCGAAACTCCGGTTCAACACCTCCGTCAGCTTGGAAATTTCATCCCTCGCCGCCGGCTGCGGCAGACGTTCCGTCGGATTGCTCGCACTGATCCTCTCGGCCGCCGCGCTCAGTTTCGCCACCGGGGAAACCGCCCTCCGGCCGAGCCACAGGCCTCCGAAAAACACCACCAGTCCCACCGCCGGAAGTGCGGCGGCGAAGCCGATGCCCAGATCCTTCAGAAACCGCTGGATCACATTCAGCCTGGCGCCGATCCGCACGACGTAGGGATCGACACGCCACACTCCCACCCGGCTCGAATGGCCGGAGACCTTGATGGTCCGGGCTTGGCCAAGCTCACCTCCTAACAACTCCCCCTTGAGGTTGGCGGACTGATAGAGAATCTGTCCCTCCGGCCCCTCGATCACCAGATAGTCCTCCCGCATGTCCACCGGAATGAATTTCGCACTCAACGGCGCGCGCGGATCCTTTGGTGCGTCTCGGAAATTTTTCAAATCCCACACCAGTTCCCTAGCATCACCGTGCAGGTCCTCGTCAAGCCCGGCAATTTGATAGAAATACAGCGTCACCATCATCACCGCCGCTCCGGCGGCCAGCGCGGCCATCGTCAGCAGCGCGGCATATACGCCCACCCTCACCTTGAGCGACCAGCGTGTCATGGCGCGGGTTTCATCATGTAGCCCACGCTGCGGATCGTACGGATCACCGACTCCTGGCCGGCGCGGTCGAGCTTCTTGCGAAGCCGCATGATGAAGATCTCCACCGTGCGGGTATCGTATTCATGTTCGCGTTCCCAGATCCGCTCGCAAATTTCATCCCTTGAAAACGCCCTGCCCGGTTCCTTCATGAAGACATGCAGCACCTCGAACTCCCGCGGCGAAAGCTCGACCTTCTCCCCTCCCCGGCTGACCTTGCGCTTGCCCATGTCCATGCAGATGCTTCCAACCTGCAGGACCGCATCGGATTCCGGAGCGACATTCCGCCGCCCTAACACCTCGACGCGGGCCAGCAGCTCTTCCATTGCAAAAGGCTTCGTGAGGTAGTCGTCCGCTCCCGCTTTCAGTCCGGCGACCCGTTCTCCGATTTCCGACCGGGCGGTGAGCATCATTACCCGCACCGGCAGCCGTGCGGCACGAATGCGCGCCAGAACCTCAAACCCGTCGAATCCCGGCAGATTCACATCCAGCAGGACGAGATCGAACCGCGAGTTGATCACCGCTTTCAACGCCGATGGCCCGTCCGCCTCACGGCTAACAGCGTGCCCCGCGCGAACCAAAGATCGGTTCACCTGCTCCGCGAGTTGGGGCTCGTCCTCCACCAGCAAAATATCCATCGTGGCCGAATACACCCGATCATCCCCGGTGGCGCAAGTGCCGATGAGTAACCGGATGGTTGGATTCCAATGGTTGTCCGGAGGTTCCATGAGGACTATGATCGGCCGCAATCGCATGAGAAACGAAACATCGAAACCCATCGATCACGACCTCGCAGACCACCGGGGCATCGTCCGGGTCATCCCGGACCTGGTGCATGCCCGGGTTGAAATCGATTTCGATCCACAGCGACTGAGCGAGAGCGATGTCCGGGAGTTGGTCAGCGAACACAGCGCCCAGGTCTCGGCCGCTCTGGAGAGATCCATTTTCCGACTGGAAGGCAGCGCCTGCGAGGCCTGCGCCCTCAAGCTGGAACGGAGGATCGAGAGAATCCCGGGCGTTCGCCGCGCCTCCGCCACGTATTTGGGAAAAGTCCTCTCGGTGACTTTCGACGCCGGTTCACCAAACGAAACATCGCTGTTGGAACGGCTGCGAGGCACCGGAGCCGACATCCACCCGCTTGAGCAGAAACGGGAAATCGAAAAACTGCCGCTCGTCAGGAAAGTCCTCTCGGGCGAGCTCAACGAGGAAATCTCCTGTGCCCTTGGTTTGATCTGCATCCTGGTTGCCTTGGCGGTTCAGAAAATCTCGGGCATCGGCCCTGCTACCCATGCTCTCTATCTCGCAGCCTATGTCTTCGCAGGGCAACAGGGACTGCGGTCCGCCATCGCGTCGCTGCGCGAGCGGGTACTGGATGTCGATGTGCTCATGGTTCTTGCCGCACTCGGGGCAGCGGTGATCGGCGCTCCGTTCGAAGGAGCCCTGCTGTTGTTTCTCTTCAGCTTTTCCAACGTCCTCCAGCGCCACGCGATGGAACGCACGCGGAAGGCTATCGAATCCCTGCTCACCCTGCGCCCCAGCGTGGCCCTGGTGAAGAGGAACGGCGGAACCGAGAAGGTGGCCGTCGAGAGCATTGAAATCGGCGAAGTCGTCATCGTCCGCCCCGGCGAGCAGATCCCGGTGGACGGCGTGATCTCCGAAGGCAGCACCAACGTGGACGAATCCTCGCTAACAGGCGAGTCGATGCCGGTCTCCAAGACTCTCGGCAGCCCGTTGTTTGCCGGCACCCTCAACCAAAGCGGCGGTATCGAGCTCACCGTCACCAAGCGCTCGGACGATTCGACCCTCGCCAAGATGGTGAAACTGGTCGCCGAGGCCCAGTCCGAGAAATCCAGCACCCAGAGGTTTCTCGAGAAGGCGGAGCAATACTACGCGATGAGCGTCATCGGCTTCACCATCCTTGTTTTCCTCATCCCCTGGCTGTTCGCCGGCGAATCGTTTTCCACCGCCTTCTACCGCGCGATGACCATCATGGTCGTCGCTTCTCCCTGTGCCCTTGTCATCAGCACACCCGCCACCGTTCTATCAGCGATCGGTGGTGCCGCACGTCGCGGAATCCTCATCAAAGGCGGCTCGCATCTCGAACGCGCCGCCCGCATCGACATCGTGGCGGTTGATAAAACCGGAACCCTCACCGTGGGCAAACCCTCGCTAACGGAAATCGTTACGGCGGATGGTGTTTTTGAAATCGGCAAGCCGTTGCCGGATGCAGTAACCGCCCTGCTCAGCGCCGGAGCCGCCCTTGAGGAAAAATCCGAGCACCCACTCGCCCATGCCATTGTCAAAACCGCTGCCGACCTCGGTATCACGCTTCCCGTCGCGTCTGATTTCCAATCTACCGCCGGCAAGGGTGCCGAGGCCACCGTCGGCTCGGTACGTTACCTGATCGGCAGCGAACGGTTGTTCCGCGAACTGAATGCCGCAGATACCGGGCCGCTGGACAGAATTTCCAAGCCACTTCAGGAAAAGGGCAAGACCTGCGTCTGGCTGGGCATCCGCAACGACGATTCCGTTAGATCACTCGCAGTGCTGGTCATGGCCGACACCATCCGCCCGGCCGCGCGCCATCTCGCGGTGGACCTGCACCGGCTCGGTGTGAAAAAAGTCGTGATGCTCACCGGCGACCAACGCCTCGTCGCCGAAGCAATCGCCCAAGAGGCCAACGTGGACGAGGTTTTCGCAGAACTGCTGCCGGAGGACAAACTGAACGTCATCCGCAAGTTGAAGAAGGAAGGCACCGTCATGATGATCGGCGACGGCGTGAACGACGCCCCCGCACTCGCTATTTCCGACCTTGGCGTCGCCATGGGCGCGGCCGGCACCGACGTGGCGATGGAAACCGCGGACATCGTCCTGATGGGCGACCGATTGGAAAACATTCCGCTCCTCCTCAACCACGCCCGCCGCGCGAAACGGGTGCTCCTTCAGAATCTCATCTTCGCCAGCAGCGTCATCATCATCCTGATCTGCGCCACCCTCGGTTTCACCCTGGCTCTGCCACTTGGCGTTGTGGGTCATGAAGGCAGCACGGTGCTCGTCTGCTTGAACGGCCTGCGGCTGCTGCTAGTCCGTCAAACCGCCAGATTCCAGCCACATCAAAAGTCCGTCACCCCATGACTCACATCACGGGAATTTAAAGAACACACCTGCGGCCGCCTTCTTGGAAATCCCCTGGTTCCGGGAGTATGCGGCGGCGGCTGCCTGTCGGAGTTCTTCCGGTGGCCTTCCTTCTGCCCACAAGGGAAGGGCATCCCGGAGAATGAACGATCCCGGATACATCAGTTGGGTGGTTAGAATGACAGGTTTAGCTCCCAGCTTGACCAGCCGGTCCTTGAAGTAGTTTTCGCTCATGCAGCAGAGAACAATCGCATCGCAAGGTTTTACCAATTTGTGGGCTGGAGGAGGAACTTCCCCGTCCATCAGGACGTTGTGTCCGACATAGGCGCAGAGGTCGTGATTCCCGGAAACCAACGCGGCCTCAAATGCAGTTAGGCAGGCCTTGATTTCCGAACCCCGCCATGCCTCGGCGGTCAGCTCGATGTTTCCGGACTCATGCTGGTAAACCAACCGCTCGAAAATCCGTTTGTCTTCCGGTACTTCCTTGCGCTGGAGTTTCCAAGTCTTGCTGGCTCGGAAGCATCCGGCGAATCCATCGGAGCATCCCCAATAGAGATTCGTTTCCGGCCGGTTTCCGTCGCCGATCTTCGCCGGGACGGGGACGATGCCTTGGGTCGCATTGTCACAAAGCGAGACAAAGACCGCGACTTTCTTCGGCGCGGCGCAAGCCACAGCGACGGTTAACAGGAGAAAAAGGATTCCGCGCATCCACATCGGTTACGCGAGATCCATGATAGATTCAATCTCTTTGACAGATCAACGGCTCCACTTTTTGGTGCTGCCCTTGCTCTTCTTCACGATCGATTTCTTCTTCGACACCGGAGCCGGAGCCTGTTTGGCGGTGGGTTTCACGGCCGCGGGTTTGGCCGCAACCTTAGCGGCTTTCGTCGCTGGCTTTTTGGATTTGGGAACAAGCAGGCTTTTTCCGGTCATCTGCTTGGGTTGCTTCACGCCTAGCATTTCCAACAGCGTCGGGGCAACATCAGCGAGGATGCCGTCCTTGACGGTGTATTGGTCGGCGTCGGCAGCGACGTAGAAGATATGGACGAGGTTGGTGGTGTGGGCGGTGTTAGGCGAGCCGTCGGCATTGCGCATGTATTCGCAGTTTCCATGGTCGGCGGTGATGAGGAGCTTGCCGCCGAGGCGCAGGGTTTCCTCGGCGATTTCCTTCACGTCGGCATCGATGGTTTCGCAGGCTTTCACCGCGGCTTCGACGACGCCAGTGTGGCCAACCATGTCGGGGTTGGCGAAATTCAGAATTACCATGTCGTAGTCCTTGAGCTTGGCGACGACGGTGTCGGTCACCTGCCGGGCACTCATTTCCGGTTTGAAATCGTAGGTCGGCACATCCTTGGGCGACGGAATGATAAAGCGGTCCTCGCCCTGATAGGCGACTTCCTCGCCGCCGTTGAAGAAGTAGGTGACGTGCGGGTATTTCTCGGTTTCGGCGATGCGCATCTGGGTCATGCCGACATCGGCGACGGTCTGACCGAGCACCTTGTCGAGCGTCTGCGCGGAGAAGATTTCCGGGCAATCATATTTCTCATCGTATTGGGTGAGGGTGACGAAATGGATCTTCGGGGTGACCTCGCGTTCGAAGCCGTCGAAGTCCGGATAGAGAAACGCTTCTGAAAGCTCGCGCGCGCGGTCGGAGCGGAAGTTGAAGAACAGAACCACGTCGCCATCCCTAACACGCTGGGTGTCCGACTCGTTGAAGATCATCGGCGGCATGAACTCGTCGGTCTTGTCGAGCCGGTAGTAGTCGGCAACCGCCTCACTCGCGAGGACATCGCGATTCTCGCCTTTTCCCAACACGATGGCATCCCAAGCGAGTTTCACCCGGTCCCAGCGCTTGTCGCGGTCCATGGCGAAGTAGCGGCCGATGACCGTGGCTACGTGGGCACCGCACTTTGCAGCCTCGTCCTCGACCTTCGCGAGATAGCCTTGGCCACCGGTCGGCGAAGTATCGCGGCCGTCAGTGATCGCGTGGACGAAAATGTCGTTCACTCCGGCGTTCTTGGCCAGTTTCACCATGGCAATGAGCTGGTCTTGGTGACTGTGGACGCCGCCATCAGAGACGAGGCCAATGAAATGCAGGCGGCCCGCCTTGGCTTTTTCAAGCGCGTCGGCGAAGACTGGATTTTTCGCGAGTGTCCCCTCTTCGATCGCCTTGTTGATGCGGGTGAGATCCTGATAGACGATTCGGCCGGCACCGAGATTGAGGTGGCCGACTTCGGAATTTCCCATTTGGCCAGGAGGCAGTCCGACATCGAGACCTGAGGCGCTGACGAAACCTTTCGGGTATTTCGCGAACATCACCTCGTGGAAAGGAGTCTTCGCAAGCAGGGTCGCGTTGCCGTCCTTGACTGCGGTTTTTTCTCCTCCGGGATTTACACCCCAGCCGTCGCGAATGATGAGCACTACAGGTTTCTTGGCCATGACGGCGCGTATTTACGCTTACCGGCGATACCGGGCAAGCTTTGCGGAGGGTAAAATAGCCGCAATTCAAGAAAAATGCTTGAAACAAGCATCAATTTATGCATCATTTGATGCATGAGAACTACTGTTACTTTGGATGACGATTTGCTCGCCTCGGCAGCAGACTTCAGCGGTATCGACGAAAAATCCAAGCTCTTGAATTTCGTTTTAGATGCCTACGTGAAGCGAATGGCCGCCCGCAGACTGGCGGCACTGGGCGGCACTATGCCGGACCTAGATCTCTCGCCCAGAGATGCGAGGGTCAGCTATTTTTCGGATTCGCCCACTTCCGGATATAAAGTCGCAGAGGACTCAAAATGAATCCGGTGCTGGTTGATAGTTGCGTGTGGGTGAGACATTTCCGCCAGCGGAATCCGCTGCTTGTGGACATGTTGGTGGACGGAGAAGTGTGGTGTCATCCGATTGTCGTCGGTGAACTTTCGATGGGCACTTTGAAGGACCGCCAGCAGACGCTTTTCGATCTCGCGAAATTGAACCGACCGCCGATCGCCACGTTTGCCGAAACCCGGCAAATGGTGGAATCCCGCTGCCTCTGGGGGCGTGGCATCCAGTGGAACGACGCGCGGATACTTGCTTCCGCGATCCTTGGACAAGTTCCGCTGTGGACGTTTGACATCCGGCTGAACGAGATCGCGAAAGAGCTTGGAGTCGCCTATTCCACGTAGCGGGAAAGCATTTGCACGGATCTGGCAATGCGCCTAGAAAAAGCCGCACGCCATGTCCGACAAACCATTTTTCTACCAAGACCCTTATCCACTCAGCCCGGACACAACCGAGTATGAGCGGATCAGCACCGAGCACGTTTCGGTCACAGAGTTTGAAGGAAAGCCAATGCTGAAGATTGCTCCGGAGGCACTCACATTGCTCGCCGCTGAGGCGATCAAGGGCATCAATTTCACGCTGCGTGCCTCTCACCTCGCGCAGGTCGCGGCGATTCTTGATGATCCGGAAGCCACGGAAAACGACCGGATGGTCGCGCTGATGTTGCTCAAGAATGCGGAGATCGCTTCCCACGGCATCCTGCCGTTTTGCCAGGACACCGGCACCGCGACGATCATTGGGAAAAAAGGTCAGCAAGTCTGGACTGGTTGCGACGATGCCGAATTTTTATCCAAAGGAATCTATCAGACCTACACCAAGGAAAACCTCCGCTACTCGCAGACGGCTCCCCTGACGATGTATGACGAGGTCAACACTAAGACCAACCTGCCCGCGCAGATCGATCTCTACGCGACGGAAGGCGATGCCTACAAATTCCTTTTCGTCAGCAAGGGCGGCGGTTCGGCGAACAAGACATTCCTCTATCAGGAAAACAAGGCCCTGCTCAATCCGAAGCGGCTCAAGGAATTCTGCCGTGAGAAAATGGCGTCGCTCGGCACGGCGGCCTGTCCTCCCTATCACCTCGCGTTTGTCATCGGCGGGACATCGGCGGAGAATTGCCTCAAGACTGTGAAGATGGCTTCCACGCGTTACTACGACGCCCTTCCGACCTCCGGCAATGAGCACGGCCAGGCGTTCCGCGACATCGAGCTGGAGAAGGAATTGCTGGCGATGGCCCGTGAGATCGGCATCGGCGCACAATTCGGCGGCAAGTATTTCGCACTCGATGTTAGAGTGATCCGCCTGCCACGCCACGGCGCGTCGTGTCCGGTCGGCATCGGCGTTTCCTGTTCGGCGGACCGGCAGGCCAAGGCGAAGATCACCAAGGACGGAATCTTCCTCGAAAAGCTCGAGAAGAATCCGGGCCGTTTCATTCCGGAGAAGTTCCGCGATTGGAAATTCAAGGGCGTGCCGATCGATCTCGACTTTGGTATGGAAGAAACGCTAAAGACGCTTTCCAAATATCCGGTCACCACCGCGCTCGCGCTAACAGGAACCATCATCGTCGCCCGCGACATCGCCCATGCGAAGCTCAAGGAGATCCTCGACGACACCGGCGAACTGCCGGAATACTTCAGGAAATACCCGGTTTACTACGCAGGCCCTGCCAAGACTCCGGCGGGTTTGCCCTCGGGCTCATTCGGCCCAACGACGGCCGGACGGATGGACAGCTATGTGGATTTGTTCCAATCGAAAGGCGGCTCGATGGTCATGCTGGCCAAAGGCAACCGCTCGAAACAAGTCACCGACGCCTGCCAAAAGCACGGCGGCTTCTACCTCGGCTCTGCGGGCGGCCCCGCGGCGTTGCTCGCGCAGGAACACATCCGCTCGCAGGAAGTCGTCGCATTTCCCGAACTCGGGATGGAAGCGGTGTGGAAAATCACCGTGGAGAATTTCCCCGCGTTCATTCTCGTGGACAACAAGGGCAATGACTTTTTCACCTCGCTGAACTCCTGCCCCGTCTGCCACTGACTTGGGATTGAATTGCCCTATTGCAAGATAGGACTTCGTTTCATGGTAAATGCGTTGCAAGCGCGTTTTCCGGGACTACAATTTCCGAAACAACACCACTACCACCATGGGACCTATTGGAATGCCTGAAATGATCATGATTTTTGTCGTGATCCTGTTGCTCTTCGGGGCAAAGAAACTGCCTGAACTCGCCCGTGGCCTCGGGAAAAGCATGGGGGAATTCAAAAAAGCCCGTGAGGAGTTTGAACACGAAATCACCCGCTCGGAAGCCGAAACCCGCGTGAAGGAAGTACCGGGCAAGGAACCCCGCGAATCCTGATTGCCATGCGTTTTCGCGAGTCCGCCGCATCGGTCGCCGATCAAGCCCCAAGAATCCTTGGGGCTGTTTTGTGTGGATTGGCCTTACTCGCCAGCTCCGCTTGCAACAAGAAGAGCACGCCGGATTGGGACACTCCCGGAGATAGCGCGCCAACGACGGTGTCCGCTCCCGCGCCGAAGGAAATTGAGACGCCCAAGCCAGCGGCTCCGATCGAGCCCCAAGCTGTCAGTGCCGCTCCAGCACCGAAGGAAACCGCAAGCGCCAGCGAATCCGGGCTGCGGTTCATTGCCTACAACGTCGAGAACTGGCTGACCATGGATCGCTACGTGGAACGGAAACAGTTGAAAGGCGCTCCGAAGCCAGAGAACGAAAAGGAGGCCGTCGTCCGAATTCTTGTCAGCCATCAGCCTGACGTCATCGGTATTTGTGAAATCGGAACGGCTGCGGACCTCGCGGAGATCCAAGAAGATCTGAAGGCGGCCGGACTTAATCTTCCAAACTCTCACTTCACCGGCGGCACGGACCCGACCCGTCATCTCGGGCTTTTGTCGCGATTTCCGATCACTTCCACGGCCAAACCGGCGGAAACGGAATATCAACTGGCTGGCCAGACCTTCGGCATCAACCGGGGCGTGTTGGATGCGACTGTCGAGGCCCGTGGAAAATCCTATCGGTTTCTCGGCGTGCATTTGAAATCCAAGCGCGACAGCGAGCAGGGCGATCAGGAAGCCATCCGTCTCAGCGAGGCCCGTTTGTTGCGTCAGCATGTGGATTCGATTTTCAAAACGAATGCCGATGCGCGTTTGGTCGTTTACGGGGATTTCAACGACACCCGCGCGACCAAGCCGCTCAAGATGATCACCGGGAAATACAACGATCCGACTTATCTGACGGCGATTCCGGCGAAGGACTCGAACCAGGAGGCATGGACCCACTACTGGGAACTCAACGACATCTACTCGCGGATCGACTTCATCATGGTTTCCAAGGTCTTGCGCAAGGAAGTCGATTTCCCGGCCTCGAAAATCATCGACGATGCCGAGTGGAAGAGCGCGTCCGATCACCGGCCGTTGATGGCGATCTTCAAGTGAGCGCCCGCTAAACGCAATTCACTTGCAAAGTCGGGATCGCTTGGCACCTTGCCGCCATGCTTCGTCTGATCTTCACCACCACCCTGCTGGGACTGCTGCCGCTGGCCGCGGCGGACCTGAAAATCGCCGTGCTGCATCCGTTGTTGGGTGACCTCGCACGGCAGGTGGGTGGCGACCGGGTGGAAACCATTGATCTGATAGGACCTAACGGCGATCCCCACCACTTCGAGGCGAAGCCGGAAGATCTGCGGAAAGCGGAGGGAGCGTCGATCTATCTGGTCGCCGGGATGGGACTTGAAGGCTATCTGCCGAAGCTGAAGGCAATCATCGCCGGGAAGGCGGAGTTTATCGAAGTCGGAGCCACCTTGCCACCGCTCGCAGACGCGCATGAAGGGCATGACCACGATCATGATCATGATCATGAGATCGATCCGCACTGGTGGCACTCGATTGATTTGTTCCGCCGTGCGACCGGTGTGGTGACAGAAGCCATGGTAGCGAAGTCACCTGAGAACGCGGCCGTCTTCCGGCAGAATGCGGCGGCCTACCGGGCCAAGCTGGACGAGTTGGAGAAATGGGCGAAGCGGGAGATTGCGAAAATCCCGCGGGACAAGCGCCACCTCGCTACAGCCCATGCAGCATTCAACTACTTCTGCAAGGATTTCGGTTTCATCCCCCACCCCGTGCAGGGATTGAACCGCGAGCAAATGCCTGATCCAGCGCAACTTGCTTCATTGGTGGCCGATTTGAAGAAGAACCGCGTCGCCGCGATTTTTCCGGAGAAGGAATCGAATCCCAAGATTCTCGGGACTCTAACGAATGATACAGGGATTCGACTCGGCGACCCGTTGATCGCGGATGGGACGGGCGGGATCGGTTATGATGCGATGTATCGCCAGAATGTGGCCGCGATTGTGAAAGGGCTGGGAGCGAAGCCATAAGGAGGGTAGCACTTTGGGCTACCCGGGTGGGCCGAAGTCCCACCCTCCTCAGGAACCATGCACCGGCTTCCACGCTGCATTCTCTTTCGAGGATGCGACGGCAGCTTCGATGAAGGCCATGCCTTCGACACCGTCATCCACCGTAGGAAAATCGTAACCTTCGGAACGCGGATAGGTTCCGGCGAGATAGTCGGAAATCGCTTCGCCTGCGGCCAGATAGACATTGGCGAAGGCTTCAATGAACGCTTCCGGATGACCGAACGGGAGACGCGTGAATTTCGCAGCTTCCGGGCCGTTGTAGCTGTTGCCACGACGCCAGACCTGGCGTGCGGCATCGGCGAATTTCACGATGAGTTCGTTCGGATGTTCCTGATGCCATTCGATGGAGGCATCGGTGCCGTAAACGCGGATGTTCAGGTTGTTCTCGTCGCCGGTGGAGATCTGCGAGGCGAAGAGCACACCGCGCGCGCCACCCTCGTAGCGGACGAGCATGCTGCCATCGTCATCCAGCGCGCGACCGGGGATGAAGGTGTTGAGATCCGCGGCGATCTGTTCGAGTTCGAGGCCGGTGATGTAGCGGGCGAGATTCTCCGCATGGGAGCCAATGTCGCCGATGCAGTTGGAAACCCCGGCCACGCTGGGATCCATGCGCCAGTTGGAAATCGCGCCGTCGGCTTGCTCCTTGATCGCGCCAATAGCATAACCTTGCGGGTATTCGGCGACGATCTTGAGGATGCGGCCGAGCTTGCCCGCTTTCACCATGGCACGCGCTTCCTTCACCATCGGATAGCCGGTGTAGTTGTGGGTCAGTGCGAAAACGAGACCGGAGGCATCGACGACCTTCTTGAGTTCCTTCGCTTCCGCTAGGGAAAACGCCATCGGCTTTTCACAGACGATATGGATGCCGGCTTCGAGGAATGCCTTGGCGACCGGATAGTGGAGATCGTTGCGGGTTACGATACTGACGAAGTCGATGCGCTCGCCTAACGGCAACGCCCCTTCGGCCTTCGCCATTTCCGCGTAGGAGGTGTAAACCCGCGATGGATCGAGGAAGAAGTCCTCGCCGGAGAGCTTGGATTTTTCCGGGTTCGAGGAGAAGCAACCGGCGATGAGTTCGATTTTCCCGTCGAGGTTTGCAGCCATGCGATGGACGGCACCAATGAAGGCACCGCGACCACCGCCCACCATGCCCATGCGTAATTTGCGATTCATGTGAGAAATGTATTTGTGAAAATAGAATCAGGATTTCGACTCACGGGCAAAGACACACAACAGGGAGCTACTTCCGGCAGTGTGATTGAGGTTTTCAATGAGCTGTAATTCCCAACCATCCCTCGACATTTGATTCAAGGTCGCATCCAAAGCACTTGTGTCCGCGGTTCCTTTTGAACCACCCCAGCCTTGTTCAGCCGGAACCAATACCGTTTTGTATTCCTTCATGGTGACCAGGATCAGAAAAAAGTTCTCAAACAGCGACCGGTGCTCCCGAAGCAGCGGATTGATAGAGCGCGTCGATGATCTTCATCAGGTTGTGCGCCTGGTCCGGTGTGTTGAGCGGCGCGGCCTTGCCTTCGATGGCTTCGATGAAGTTGCGGGCGGAGTTGCTGCGGCCCATGTCCTCGCAGGCGGGGGTGACGATGGTGCGGTTGACGCTGTTGCCGTTTTCCTGAACGTAGAGCTCGCAGGTGTCGATGGCGGTTTCATCGAGACCATCGCGACCGAAGAGGCGCTCGACCTTGCCACCGGCCTTTGTGCCTTGGAAAACGACGGAGACTTCCTCGCGCTTGACCATTTCCGCCCAGGAAACCTGGAGTGTTAGGACTTGGCCGGTCTTGAAGGTGACGAATCCGTGAGCGGCGGCCTCGACATTGTTCGTGCCGTCTGCGCGGTCGGGGATGCCCCAGGGGCCTTTGAAACCCTTGTCGGTGATGAAGGTGTCGAAGGTATTGGCCAGCACATGGGCGGGCTCGGGGTAGCCCATGAAATAGAGGGCGAGGTCGATCATGTGGAGCAGGTCGATGACCGGGCCGCCGCCTGATAGTTCCTTGGTGGTGAACCAACCGCCGAAGCCGGGGATGCCGGTGCGGCGGATCCATTTCGCCTGGGCGGAGTTGATAGTGCCGACGGTGCCATCCTCGCAATACGACTTCATCGCCTGCGACTCGGGCCGGGCGCGGTTGTTGAAGTTGAACATCAGCTTCTTGCCGGCGGCATCGGCGGCGGCGATCATTTCCTCGACTTCGGAGGCCTTGAGGGCGGGAGGCTTCTCACAGAAGACGTGCTTTCCGGCTTTGAGACACTGGAGGGCGAGCGGGGCGTGAAATTTGTTAGGAACGATGATGCTGACAGCATCGAGCTCCTTGCATTCCGCGAGCATGGCATCGACCGACTCATAAGCGTTCGCAATGCCCCATTTTTCGGTGGCCTTGGCAGCGGCACCTGGCGCTGGATCGGCGACGGCGACGATTTCAGCTCCTGCCTGACGGAAACCCGCCGCGTGGTATTGCAACATTCCGCCTGCTCCGATGACTCCTACTTTGATCGACATGATTTTGGTTTTGTTTTGAAATGAAAAATGCGCGGCATCTCTAACGCCGCGCGGGTTACGGATCGCTCCGGATCATTCTTTCCCCTGCCACTCGCCGAAGGCGCGGAATTTCGCGTAGCGTTCGTCGAGGAGTTTCGCGGTGGAAAGTTTGGTTAGTTCTGCGATGTGGGAGAGGACTTTCTCGCGGAACGAATCGGCGGACGCCTGATGATCGTGATGGGCTCCGCCGGTCGGTTCGTCGATGACATCGTCGATGAGACCGAGTTTCTTGAGATCGGGAGCGACGAGTTTCATGGCCTCGGCGGCTTCGGGAGCGTGCTTGCGGTGCTTCCAGAGGATGGCGGCGCAACCTTCCGGACTGATGACGGAATAGTAGGCGTTTTCCATCATGATGACGCGGTCCGCGATGCCGATGCCGAGCGCTCCGCCGGATCCGCCTTCACCGAGGACGATGGCGATGATCGGCACCTTGAGCAGCATCATTTCCCGGAGGTTGAAGGCGATGGCTTCGGCGATATTGCGCTCTTCGGCACCGATGCCGGGAAACGCGCCGGGCGTGTCGATCATGGTGATGACCGGCAGACCGAATTTCTCGGCGATCTTCATCAACCGGAGCGCCTTGCGGTAGCCCTCGGGATGGGCGCTGCCGAAGTTGCGCTTGAGGTTTTCCTTGGTGTCGCGGCCCTTCTGATGGCCGATGACGATGACCCGCTGGCCACCGATGCGGGCGAAACCGCCGGGCATGGAGGCGTCGTCACCGATGTGCCGGTCTCCGTGGAGTTCGCAAAAATCCGTAAAGGCGAGGGAGACGTAGTCGAGCATGAACGGACGGTTCGTGTGACGGGCGATCTGGACGCGCTGCCACGGGGTTAGATTCTTGTAAATCGCCGCCCGGGTTTCGGCAAGTTTCGCTTCCATGATGGAAATCTCCGCGGACATGTCGATATTCTGCGACGCCGACTTGGTGCGGAGCTTGTCGAGTTCGCGTTCGAGTTCGGCGGCGGGTTTTTCGAATTCGAGGAGCTGCATGGTCGGGAAGCGAGGTTCGGGATTCGGCGCGGAAGATGCAAGACCGGAGATGGACGGGATCAGCGGATCTCGACGTCATTGCCGACGCGGGTCAGAAGGCTGATTTCCTCCATGTCCTGCGGGCGGAGGATGATTCCACGGGGGAATTCCTCGGAATTTTCGGCCGCGCCGCGGATCAGGAGGGATGGCTTGGCGATCTGGATGAGTTTTTCCGCCGCGCGGTAATCCTTGGACTGGGGAGCCACGCGCTTGCCCTGGAGTTCGGCGATTTTCGAGCTGATTTTGGTTTTCCCGGCAGGCAGCGCACCGGCCACCCCGAGGTGGATGATGGGATAATCCCGAATGAAACGGCCGCCGTCCCAGAGGGAAAGCGACTTGCGCTTCGGCTCGATGAGGATGCGGAAATTGAGCGGCATGACGACGAGTTCCTCGCCGGGCTGGATGTTTTTCAACTCCATCATGTTGTTAAGGTGCATGATGATGTCGAGCGAGGTGTCGTGTTCCCCTGCGATACCGAGGAAGGAGTTTCCGCGCTTCACGACATGGACTTTTTTGCCCTCCATGTGGGTGGTGGATAGAACCTCGTCCAGATTCATCTCACCGACGATCCGGCGTGCGATCGGAGCCGTGGAGGATGAGGGAAAAACATTGATGATGGTGGTCAGCTTCTCACGCGCCTCACCGAGTTTCCCGAGTGCTAACAACTCATGGGCTTTTTGAAACGCCTTCTCGCCGGGATCGATGTCGGGGAGTTCGGCGGAGTCCAACATTTTCGCGAAATCCGCGTCCGGCTGCCTGCCGACGACCTCGCCCGGATTCGGAATGATCTCCTCGAACACCCCGCCGAGAGGTCTAACGAGAATATGATAGGCCAGCATGCCCGTGAAGGCCATGACCGCCAGGACACACACGGCGGCGAAGAGCTTTAAAACCGTCCAAAGGCTCATGGGCGAAACAAAGGTCTCAGATAAGTCCGCGGCGCTTGAAATCGAATGCGTTGATCTCATGCGAGCGGAGTATCATTTCGAATGAAAATTTGAGAATGGAAATCTCCCATGCGTCATCGACCCCTTCGATGATGGCGCGGGAAGGATTACCGGATTTCCGGATGTCTTCAAGCACCCGTTCGCGGACGGCGTCCATGCTGTCGTGGATAATTTCCTCGTGCACCTGGCCGCGGCGGAATTGAAAGCCGTATTGGAGGAACGCGAGGTCCTTGCCCTCGGAGCGGAGCTTGTCCACAAGCTTGTCGAAACGGGCTCTAGCGGATGGGTCGAAGCCATCGAACTGCACCTCGTTGTAAGCGGACGGGCGGAGGATCCGCGGACGCATCGCCTCGACCTCGCCGGTGCGGATCCTGACCTCACCGGTGCGATCCATCAGCTCGCTGATGAGCTGGAACTCGAAACGCGTTTCACCGAAGGTATCGATGCGGCGGTCCGGCTCGCGGAGCACCTTCGTCGTTTCAAGCGCGTAGTGGATATCGTCCGGTGAATGCATGGGCAGTTGATAGTCACACGGATCGGACGCATTGCAAAGAAAAGGGCGGACACCTCATGAGGAGCCCGCCCTTTCACAAAGCGTTCGCCTACCGGAATCAGGCTTGTTGGCTGGTGATGTAGGTGATCACGTCACCGACGGCCTGGAGCTTCTCAGCTTCCTCATCGGGCACTTCGATGTCGAATTCCTCTTCAAAGGCCATGACGAGTTCCACGGTGTCGAGCGAGTCGGCTCCGAGATCCTCGACGAATTTGGCTTCGATGGTCACTTGATCGGCGTTGACGCCAAGTTGGTCCACGATGATGTCCTTTACACGGGCTTCGATACTTTTGTCTGACATAGATTGCTGTAGTTGAGGGTTGGCGTTGGGCTTGGTTATCGCTTGCTGACCCGACTTGGCAACCTCGAAAACGAATCGGAGGAGGAAAAGGACGGGATCGGGGAAAATCTCTCAGGAGGGCCCGGCGGCATCGTCCGCGGGTTCCGACTTGGGGATGGGGGCGTATTCGATGACTTCACCGGAAAAGTGCGAGCGGATTTGCCTCATCAGGCGCTCGGCAGGCTCGTCGTTTTCCTTTTTGAAACCACCGTAGGTCAGCCCGTCGATGCGGATTTTTCCTTTGCCGGACGATCCGTCGTAGTCGATGAACGCGAGGCCCTTGGTGTCCCATTTCCGGAGGTCGAGGGTCTTGAGATCCGCGAATGGAATGCGCTTTCCCTGCTGGGTGGTGATGGCCTCGCCATCGGCTGAGATCGAGCGGTTGAGCGTGCGGAGGAGGAAGAACGCAGCGATGGCCGCCAGCACCGAACAGATTCCGAAAACGATCCATTGCTCGCGGATTTGCCCGGCATCGTAGGGATGCTCGACGTTGGCATCCATTTCCTTCTCCCTGGAATATTCCTGCCAGAGGATGTTCGACTGCAAGGGCTTCATGCGGTCGTAGTCGTGAAGAATCGCAGGCCAAGGCATGGGCAGCTTGAGCCCCGCGGGCAAGATCGAAACGTCATCCGGGAATGCCACGGATTGCTTTTCAGCGTGGAGTTTCCAGTCCGCCGGAGAAAGGGAATTTCCAGCATTCATTTTGGCAAACTGTTCGTTCGCGATCTGGAAGGTCTTCTGTAAATAGAAGCTCTCGTTTTTTTTCCGGTATCCGGTGGAGCCGTCCTTGTAGAAAAGCACCGCGAACACGCCGAACATCAGAAGCATCACGACCGCGCGAAGGAGAAACCAAGGCGTTGGCTTGCAGACAATTGATTGGGGTGAAGTCATCGGGCTGAACGAGAAACAATCGGGACCGGCATGGATTGGCAAGCCGCAAGCCGGACGACGTCGCGGAATTCCCTTTATTCCGGCTTGTCCTCCCGGCGCGTGTTGGTTACGGAACTCCCGCCATGCCAATCGCAACTCCCGCGCAATATCGCGCCATGTTGGACGCCGCCCAAAAGGGTGGCTACGCCTACCCCGCCATCAACGTCACCTCGCTGCCCACCATCAACGGTGCGCTCAAGGCGTTTTCCGAAGCGAAATCCGACGGAATTATCCAGGTTTCCACCGGCGGCGGCGAGTTCGCATCCGGCACCTCCGTCAAGGACGCCGCATTCGGTGCCATCGTGCTCGCCGAAGCCTGTCACCTTCTCGCTGAGAAACACAACGTCCTCATCGCCCTCCACACCGACCACTGCCATCCCAACAAGGTCGATGGTTTCCTCAAGCCCCTTCTCGAAGCCTCCCGCAAGCGCATCGCCGAAGGCAAGGGACCGCTTTTCCAATCCCACATGTTCGACGGCTCGGTCGTCGACCTGAAGGAAAACCTCGAAATTTCCAAAGCCCTTCTCAAGGAGTGCGCCGAGCTCGGCATCATCCTCGAAGTCGAAGCCGGCTGCGTCGGTGGTGAGGAAGATGGCCACGATACCTCCGGCCTCCCGATCGAAAAACTCTACACCACTCCCGAAGACATGGTGGAAGTGTACGAAGCGCTCCAACCGATCGGCCGCTTCCTCTTCGCCGCCACCTTCGGCAACGTCCACGGTGCCTACAAGCCCGGCGCGGTGAAACTCAAGCCATCGATCCTCCGCGACGGTCAAAAAGCCGTCATGGACAAGCACGGTGCAGCAGCCGAGATGGACCTCGTCTTCCACGGCGGTTCCGGCACCTCCGAGAGCGACCTGCGCGAGACCCTCGACTACGGCGTCGTCAAAATGAACATCGACACCGACACTCAATACGCGTTCACCCGCCCGATCGTCACCCACATATGTCAGAACATCGAAGGCGTGCTCAAGATCGACGGCGAAGTCGGCGACAAGAAGAACTACGACCCGCGTTCCTATCTGAAAAAGGGAGAACAAAGCCTCTGCGACCGTATGAAAGAGGCCTGTGACGACCTCAAGTCCACCGGCCAGACGATCTTCGGCAAGGTTTGATCTATCTGACAGAGCGGCCTTGGAAACATTCCGAGGCCGCTCTTTTTTTGCCCTTGTGCCGCCCTCCCTTTCCAACCGTTTTCATGTCCGAGAAAAAAGCCCCGCAGGAGCACCCGCTCGCCAACATCCTGATCAATGTGATCATCCCGGTGCTGATTCTCAGCTACCTGAGCAAGGATCCGGACTTGCAGGCCAAACTCGGTAAAGTCGCCAGGCCCTGGCACATCGGCCCGCTCAAGGCGATGTTCCTCGCGCTCGCCCTGCCGCTCGGCTACGGCGCCTGGCATTACGTTAAAACCCGCAAAGGCAACTTCTTCTCCGCGCTCGGGCTCGTCTCCGTGCTGCTTTCCGGCGGCCTAACCGTCTATCTGTGGAACAAGGACGGCACGGTGAAACCGAACGCCGGACTCTTCTTCGGCATCAAGGAGGCGCTGATCCCGCTCATGCTGGGAATCGCGATCCTCGCCTCGCACCGCTCCGCGACCCCGCTGATCCGCGTTTTCCTCTATAACGACAATATTTTCGACATCCCCAAGATCGAGAACCGCGTCGCGGAAATTTCCGCCAAGGCCGAATACGACAAGCTGCTGCTAGGAGCCACGAAATTGTTCGCCACCTCGTTCTTCATCAGCTCGCTGATGAACCTCGGCCTCGCCCAGTGGTTCTTCCGCGGATTCAACGCCACCGCCGTTGATGCGCTCGAGAAATACAACGCGATCATCGCCAGCGTCACCGGTTGGGGATTCCTCGTCATCGGCGTCCCCATCGTCGTTTTCCTCTTCTTCACCCTGCGCAAGCTGCTCAAGGGCCTGGAAAGGTTAACAGGCCTCAAGGACGACGAGCTGATGCTCCCGAGATAACTGATTTTTCCCATCAGCCACCGGCGAACCCCAACTCGTTCAGCCGGCTTTCTAACTCCTCCACCGATCCCCATGGCAGAATCGGTGAGTTCCGGCGTTCGTCGGGAGGATTCTGTTCGAGCTGGTCGAACCAGCCACCGCAGCCCGTCAGTGGCAACAAGGGCCGGTGATGCAGCCATGCCAGGCAGACTTCCGAAATGGTTCCGGCGCGGCCGCCGATGACCAGACACGCGTCGCCCGCCAAGGCCATCAGAAGATTTCTCGCATCTCCCATGCCACATGGGATCAGCACGCTGCACGGCCAATCCGTCAGTCCGATGTCGTCCGAGGGAACAATGCTCACGACCGTTCCACCTGCGGCCAGCGCCCGCTCCGCCGCCACCCGCGTCGCGGGACTTCCGCATCCGCTGACTACGGTGATGCCAAGTTTCGCTAACAACTCTCCAGCGGCAGCGGCAAGGTCGTAAGCAGGAGACCCCGGTTCCGTACTCCCCAGAACGCAGACCTGACGGGGACGTGAGCGGGAAATGGAAACGTCCGACATGGCCTGAGGGAAACGGGAACCCACCCGCAATGCAAGACCGTGGAAACTTTCCCACAAAAAAGCAGCAGGGTCACAGGGACCGTGCTGCTTCATTTAAAAATGTCCTATCCGATCAATCCACCAGATTGTCCACGCGCTGCGCGAGCTCGACGTCGAGTTCGGTCACGCCGCCGGCATCGTGGGTGGTGAGCTTCAGCGTCACCTTCGTGTGCTTGATGGTGATGTCCGGATGGTGCTGCGCTTCCTCCGCGATCTCGGCGAGATCGTTGACGAAATCGATCGCGTCCATGAATTCCTCGAACTCAACAGTCCGGGTGATGGCTTTTTTTTCATAGTCCCACTCCGGGCATTTTTTCAATGCGGCGGTGAGATCATCATCTTCAAGAAGTTCGGACATGTGTTAAATCGGGGCAACGTTCGCCGAAAGATTGCGGCGTCGGATTCACGGTTGGCAAGCCCGTTTCCGCGGTTCTTGAAAATCATGACGGCGCGCGTTGCATCCCGGCCCGCATTCACCTAGATTTTCCGTCATGAAAAAAATCGCGACAGTCCTGATGGCGGCCCTCGTTTTCTCGTCCTGCGCTCCCTCCACGCCACAGGCACGGATTGCGAAAAGCCCGGATAAATTCGCGGCGCTGAGCAAGAAGAACCAGGACCTCGTGCAACAGGGCCTGATCAGCCGCGGCATGACGCCGGATGCGGTGGAACTCGCCTGGGGAGTTCCCGCCCAACGGTTCGAGGGATCGAAGCATTCGAAATCCACGGAACGCTGGGACTATGCTGGAAGCCGGCCGGTTTATTTCACGAATTATTATGGCGGTTATGGATACGGTTACGGTGGCTACGGTCCCTATGGACGGGGAGGCTACACTGGTCTGGGATTCGGCTTCGGCCCCGAGGTCGCGTATGTTCCCTACCGGGTAGCGTCGGTCTGGTTCATCGACCGTCGCGTCGATTCCTGGGAGCGGGCGCAATAGGCGATTTGTCACACGTGGACTTGCATTATTTTTCCCAAACGCAATTGTCGCCGTATCCCTTGGCACCATGAATTTCAGATCCATTCTTACCCTCGCTGTTGCCGTTTCCACCGGCGCGTTATTTACCTCCTGTTCGAACATTCCATCCGGAGGTTCCGGCCTCGGAGCCTATCATTCCTACGACGTTCCGACCAAACTCCCTAGCAACCCCGGCAATGTCCGCGTGAAGGTTTCCATCAGCAAGCAACGCACCTACGTGATGGAAGGCTCGGAAATTCTGATGGCAATGCCCGTCTCCGTCGGCACTCCCAGCTCCCCCACCCCGTCGGGAAGCTTCAGGATTTTCAACAAGGAGCACAAACACCGCGCCAACACCCACGGCTACGCCTACAGCGGCAGCAACGTCAAACAAACCTACCTGGCCAAGAAGCCCGCCGGCTGGTCGTTCAAGGGCACGCCGATGCCTTACTGGTGCGAGTTCAAGCCGGCCTACGGTTTTCACACTGGCTGGATCAAGCACACTCCCTGCACTCACGGCTGCATCCGGATGCATGAAAACCTGGCTCCGAAATTTTTCCGTCTGGTGAGTGTCGGCACTCCGGTAAGCATCGCTTATTCGCAACCTGAGGATGCCAAGGTCGGAAATATCCCGCTGCCTCCCGATTCCGGCCCGCTGCCCGACTACAGCAGCCAGATGTATGTGGGCGACGGTTATTTCAACCAGCACAAGACGCCGAAGTACAACTGATCTCCAACAGTTCGCAACTTCTCCGATTTCAAAAAGCCCTGCGGAAACGCGGGGCTTTTTTCGTTCAGCCGAGGATCAAGCCGACTGCCAAGGCGACCAGCACCGCTGCAAACGCGCCATCGATCCAGCGCTCCAGTTTCTGATAGCGCAGGCTCAGCGGCTTCCATTGCAACAGGCAGGCCCACAATCCCCAGAGGATTCCCCCTTCCACGACCACGATGCCGCCCAACGCGAACGGCCACCACGCCGGATGATCTCCTCTCAGGAATGGCGCGCTCACCGCTGCTAGAAAAAGCGCGGCTTTCGGATTGAGCAGATTGCAGGCTAGTCCGCGAATGAACGGCCTGCCGGTGGAAGAAGGTGCCTCCATCGCGTCACTCGATGGCGGCGATTTCACCACCAGCAGCTCCCTCACGATCCGATAGGAAATCCACAACAAATAACCCGCAGCCCCCCAGCGCAGGACTTCTCCTAACACCGGATTCCGCTGGAAAGCCAGCGCCAGTCCCGCGAAAGCCACCGCTGAATGAAACACCAGCCCGGTCGCGATGCCGAGCGCCATTTCCACTCCCGCCCGTGCCCCGCTTTTCAGCGCCGTGCGGGTCAGCAAAATCATGTCCGGCCCGGGGCTGAACTGGCCGAGCGCCATCACTCCGGCGAATGCGAGGAGATCGACGGCTCCGGTCATTCGCCGCGCTCCATCTTCACGGCGATCACGTAGTCCAACACCGCCTTTTCATCGGCGGGTTCCAATCCGGCGTGCTTGATCATTTTCGGAACGGCATCCTGCCACTCGTCCACATCCAGATTCTGCGGGAGTTGGTACATATGACATTCCCCGCATTTCAGCATGTAAACCTCGTGACCGCGCTGGATCTGAGGAAGGGTTTTCCCGCTCTTTTTCGCCATCGCCGCGCTCGGGTTCGGGACCTCCGCAATTCCTCCCTCCGCTGGCTCGCCTCCTGCTGGGATGTCGCCCAATTCCGGCGCGGTCCCCATGCCGGCGCACGATACCATCCAGCAAATGCCCAGCACCGTCATCGTTTCAACCCAACCGATTCGCATGTCCCGACGCTAGGCAAAGCCCTGACTACACTCAACCCCCGAAATCAACTTCACCCGCCGGGTGATCGATTTTGACAAATCCCCCGCCATCCCTAAACCTCCGCCCCACTTCAGCGACGGCCACAAACCACCGTCCATTTCTCTCCGTGACTTCCCATCGATCGATTTAAGAACATGCACCTATATCAGGACTACTTGGCAGAAATTGAGGAACGCAAAACCGCAGGTTTGCATCCCAAACCTATCGATAGCGGCGAACTGACGGCGGAGATCATCGCTCAAATCAAAGACCCCTCCAACGAGCACCGGAAGGAATCCCTCAATTTCCTCATCTACAACACCCTCCCCGGCACCACCAGCGCGGCGGGCGAGAAGGCCCGCTTTCTCGAGGAAATCATTCTTGGCAAATCAGCCTTGGAGGAAATCTCCACCCCCTTCGCCTTCGAGCTGCTCTCCCACATGAAGGGCGGGGCGTCCATCCATACTCTCCTCAACCTCGCGCTCGGTGAAGATGCCTACATCGCCACCCAAGCCGCCGCGGTTCTCAAAACCCAGGTCTTCCTCTACGATGCCGATGCCGCTCGCCTCAAAGCAGCCTACGAGGCGGGCAACCCGGTCGCTAAAAACGTTCTCGAAAGCTATGCCGCAGCCGAGTTCTTCACCAAGCTCCCGGACGTTCCCGAGGAAGTCCAGGTCGTCACCTACATCGCCGCCGAGGGCGATATCTCGACCGACCTCCTCTCTCCCGGCAATCAGGCACACTCCCGCTCTGACCGCGAGCTGCACGGCAAGTGCATGATCAACGAAGAAGCCCAGGGAAAAATCAAAGCCCTGCAAAAGCTCCATCCCGACAAGAGCGTCATGCTCATCGCTGAAAAAGGCACCATGGGCGTGGGTTCCTCCCGCATGTCCGGCGTGAACAACGTCGCGCTCTGGACCGGCAAACAAGCCAGCCCTTACGTGCCTTTCGTCAACCTCTTCCCCATCGTCGCAGGAACCAACGGCATCTCCCCCATCTTCCTCACCACCGTCAGCGTCACCGGTGGCATCGGCCTCGATCTCAAGAACTGGGTCAAGAAGACCGACGCCGAGGGCAAGACCGTCACCAATGCCAATGGAGATCCCGTTCTGGAGCAGACTTACTCAGTCGAAACCGGAACCCTCCTCACCATCAACACCAAGGAGAAAAAACTCTACGGCAATGGCAAAGTGCTGGCCGATATTTCCTCCGCTTTCACCCCGCAGAAGCTTGAATTCATCCGGGCAGGTGGCTCTTACGCCATCGTCTTCGGCAAGAAGCTCCAGACCTTCGCCGCCGAGACGCTGGGAATTCCAACTCCCACCGTCTTCGCTCCCGCCAAGGAAATTTCCCACGAGGGACAAGGACTCACCGCGGTCGAAAAAATCTTCAACCGCAACGCCGTCGGCAGCACTCCCGGCCTGACCTTGCACGCCGGTTCCGACGTCCGCGTCAAGGTCAACATCGTCGGTTCGCAAGACACCACCGGCCTGATGACCTCGCAGGAGTTAGAGGCCATGGCCGCAACCGTCATCTCACCGACGGTCGATGCCGCCTACCAATCCGGCTGCCACACCGCTTCCGTTTGGGATAAAAAGGCCCAGGCTAACATCCCGAAATTGATGTCCTTCATGCAGGGCTTCGGACTCATCACCGCCCGCGACCCGAAGGACGGCTACCACGCCATGACCGACGTCATCCACAAGGTCCTCAACGATCTAACTGTGGACGACTGGGACATCACCATCGGCGGCGACTCCCACACCCGCATGTCCAAGGGCATCGCCTTCGGTGCGGACTCCGGCACCGTCGCCCTCGCCCTCGCTACCGGCGAGGCCACCATGCCCATTCCCCAGTCCGTCAAAGTCACCTTCAAGGGCACTCTCAAGCCCTATATGGATTTCCGCGACGTCGTCCACTCCACCCAGGCGCAGATGCTGAAAAAATTCGGCGACAACGTCTTCCAAGGCCGCGTCATCGAGGTCCACATCGGCACCCTCCCCGCCGACCAGGCGTTCACCTTCACCGACTGGACCGCCGAGATGAAGGCCAAGGCTTCCATCTGCATCTCACAGCCCGACACCCTCATCGAATCCCTGGAAACCGCCAAGAGCCGCATCCAGATCATGATCGACAAGGGCATGGACAATGCAACCCACGTTCTCCAGGGCCTCATCGACAAGGCGAACAACCGCATCATTCAAATCCGGTCCGGTGAAAAGCCCCCTCTCGCCCCCGATGCCAATGCCAAGTATTTCGCCGAAATGGTCGTCGACCTCGACATCATCGACGAGCCCATGATCGCCGATCCCGACGTCAATAACGAGGATGTCTCCAAGCGCTACACCCACGACGTCATTCGCGAGCTCTCCTATTACGAAGGCAGTAAATCGGTCGATCTCGGCTTCGTCGGCTCCTGCATGGTTCACAAGGGCGACCTGAAAATCGTCTCAAAAATGCTCAGGAACCTCGAGCTCACCCAAGGCAAGGTCGAGTTCAACGCTCCACTCGTCGTCGCCGCGCCGACTTATAACATCATCGACGAACTCAAGGCCGAAGGCGACTGGGACATCCTCCAGAAATATTCCGGTTTCGAGTTCGACGACAACGCCCCCAAAGGGGCCGCCCGCACCGAGTATCAGAACATGATGTATCTCGAGCGCCCCGGCTGCAATCTCTGCATGGGCAACCAGGAGAAGGCTGAAAAAGGCGACACCGTCATGGCCACCTCCACCCGCCTCTTCCAAGGCCGCGTCGTCGAAGACTCCGACCGGAAAAAAGGCGAGTCCCTCCTCTCCTCCACCCCCGTCGTCGTCCTCTCCGCCATCCTCGGCCGCACTCCGAGCTTGGAGGAATACAAGGTCGCCGTCGATGGCATCGACCTCACCACCTTCGCCCCGCCGGTGAAGGAAATGGTGGCTGCCTTCTAGGCTTAGAAAACAAGGAGGGGCGGACTCCAATCCGCCCAAGCCCATGAGATGACAATGAAGATGAGCGGATGCGCCGATACACTGGCTTTCCATGGGCACGGCGATTCGGAGATCGCCGCTCCTTGAGGAACTCTCCGGTCTGGGAGACCCAAGAACCCGCTACCCTTGCTGCGGAATGCTCTGGCAGATTCATGGCTGCTGTTGTAGGTAGTTTCACATGGACACTCTCAGAACTTTCAAAACCGGCTCCGGCGTCGAAGGAAAATTTCACTCGCTTCCCGCCCTCGCCGAACAAGGTTTCCCGAATCTCTCGAAATTGCCGGTTTCCATCCGGATCGTTCTCGAATCCCTCCTCCGCAACAACGACGGCCTCAAGGTCTCGGAAAAGGACATCACCAACCTCGCCAACTACAACGCGAAGAATCCCGGCGATTATGAAATCCCCTTCGTCGTCGCGCGTATCGTCCTCCAGGATTTCACCGGCGTGCCGTTGTTAGTCGATCTCGCCGCCATGCGCTCCGCCGTCCACGGCATGGGCCTAGATGCGAAGATGATCGAGCCGCTCGTCCCCGTGGATCTCGTCGTGGACCACTCAGTCCAAGTCGACTACGCAGGCACCAGTGCTTCGTTAGAAAAAAACCTCGACCTCGAGTTCCACCGGAACCGCGAGCGCTACGAGTTCCTCAAGTGGGGCGAGCAGGCCTTCGACACCTTCAAGGTCGTCCCTCCCGGCATTGGCATCGTCCATCAGGTGAACCTCGAATACCTCGCCAAGTGCGTGCTGTCTTCTCCATCAACCATCAACTCTCAACCATCAACCCTTTACTATCCGGACACCCTCGTCGGCACCGATTCCCACACCACCATGATCAACGGCCTCGGCGTCGTCGGCTGGGGCGTGGGCGGCATCGAGGCCGAGGCCGGCATGTTAGGCCAGCCTGTTACTTTCCTCGTCCCCGAAGTCGTCGGCGTCTATCTGACCGGCACGCTCAACACCGGAGTCACCGCCACTGACCTCGTACTGCTCGTCACCGAAGTTTTACGCAAAATCAAGGTCGTTGGAAAATTTGTCGAATTCTACGGCCCCGGCGCGAAAGCCCTCAGCCTTCCCGACCGCGCCACCATCGCCAACATGGCTCCCGAATACGGCGCGACCATGGGCTTCTTCGGCATCGATGAAATCACCACCGGCTACCTCGCCGGCACCGGCCGTTCCCCGGAACTCTGCAAGACTGTCGAAAATTACTACAAGGCCCAAGGCCTCTGGGGCATCCAGACGGAAAAAGACGCGCTCGAATTCACCGAAGTCGTCGATCTCCATCTCTCCACCGTCAAGCCCGGCGTCGCCGGTCCGAAGCGTCCGCAGGACCGCATCGATCTCGACAACCTGAAAACCAAGTGGGGCCAGCTCCTCGCAGCTCCCGTCGCGGAAGGTGGCTTCGCAAAAACCGAATCCAAAACCGCCATCGTCACGGTCAACAGCAAGGATGGCGTGAAGGACAAAATCGGCCACGGCTCCGTCCTCATCGCCGCCATCACGAGCTGCACGAACACTTCCAATCCGAGCGTCATGTTGGCCGCCGGCTTGTTAGCAAAAAAGGCCAACGCCCTCGGCCTCAAGATCAACCCGTCGGTCAAAACCTCGCTCGGGCCAGGCTCACGCGTGGTCACCGATTACCTCAACAAGACCGAACTCCAGGCCGAACTCGACACCCTCGGCTTCCAGACCGTCGGCTACGGCTGCACCACCTGCATCGGCAACTCCGGCC
>JAZKEY010000021.1:0-21624 GCA_040386755.1 Verrucomicrobiota bacterium
CGCTCCGCAAGGATCCGGCGAAGGACGAGGAATCCGCGCTCAAGGATATCTATCGGAAACTCCGTCCGGGAGATCCGCCGACCGCTGCCAACGCCCGCGCCTTGCTCAAGCGTCTGTTCTTCGATGCGAAGAAGTATGACCTCACCCGCGTCGGCCGCTACAAGATCAACCAGAAGCTCGGCATTCAGGTGGATTCCGACCAGCGCATCATGGTGCCCGAGGATTTCCTCGCCGCCGTCCGCTATATTTTGAAACTGAAAAAAGGCGACGGTGTGATCGACGACATCGACCACCTTGGTTCCCGCCGCGTGCGTGCGGTGGGTGAACTTCTTGCCAACCAGTGCCGCGTGGGTCTTGCCCGTACGGAGCGTTTGGTGAAGGAGCGCATGACCTTGTTCGACGTGAACATCGAAGGCATGACGCCGCAGAAGCTGATCAACCCGAAGGCGCTTTCCGCCGTCGTGCGTGATTTCTTCGGCCGTTCGCAGCTCTCGCAGTTCATGGACCAAACCAACCCGCTCGCCGAGCTCACCCACAAACGCCGTCTATCGGCTCTTGGACCGGGTGGTCTCAACCGCGACCGTGCAGGCTTCGAAGTCCGCGACGTGCATCCGTCCCATTACGGCCGGATCTGCCCGATCGAAACCCCGGAAGGTCCTAACATCGGTCTCATCAACTCGATGTGCACCTACGCCCGGATCAACGAATTCGGTTTCATCGAAACTCCTTACCGCCGCGTGGTGGATTCCCGCGTCACCAACGAGATCGAGTATCTCACGGCTGACCAAGAGGAAAACTACCTCATCGCCCAGGCCAACAACCCGATCGACAAGAAGGGGAATTTCCAAACCGAGCGCATCACCGCCCGTGAAAAAGGCGGCGAGTTCATCGAAGCGCTTCCTGCCGAAGTGAACTACATGGACGTCTCGCCCAAGCAGCTCGTTTCCGTGGCTGCCGGTCTGATCCCGTTCCTCGAGCACGACGACGCCAACCGCGCGCTGATGGGATCCAACATGCAACGCCAAGGCGTGCCACTGCTCGTTTCGGAAGCTCCGTTCGTCGGAACCGGTCTCGAAGGCAAGGCCGCCCGCGACTCGCGTGCGGTGGTCGTTTCCGAAGCGGACGGCATCGTTGCCGCCGCGACTGCGGAAATCATCGTCACGACTCCAGATGGTTCGCTCCCTGTTTCCGAAGAGAAATTCCTCAGCGACGCCGAGTCCGTGAAAACGAACATCGACAAAGGCATCATGGCTTATCCGCTGCGGAAGTTCATGCGTTCCAACGCCGGCACCTGCATCAACCAGAAGCCGATCGTCAAGAAAGGCGACAAGATCAAGAAGGGCCAGGTGCTCGCCGACGGACCTAACACCGAAGACGGCGAACTCGCCATCGGACGCAACGTTCTCGTGGCTTTCATGCCTTGGAACGGCTACAACTTCGAAGATGCCATCGTCATCTCCGAGCGTGTGGTGAAGGACGACGTTTACACCTCGATCCACATCTCGGAATTCGACGTCGCCGCCCGTGACACCAAGCTCGGACCGGAAGAAATCACCCGGGACATCCCGAACGTCGGTGAGGACGCGCTCCGCAACCTTGACCACGACGGCATCATCCGCATCGGCGCGGAAGTGAAACCCGGCGACATCCTTGTCGGCAAGATCACTCCGAAGTCCGAAACCGAACTTGCTCCGGAAGAACGTCTCCTCCGCGCCATCTTCGGTGAGAAGGCTGCTGACGTGAAAGACACTTCGCTGCGCGTGCCATCCGGTTGCGTGGGTATCGTTCAGGACGTCCGCGTTTCCCAAAGCGGATTCGCCAAGAAGCGTGCTGAAAAGGTCGATCCGGTCGAACTCAAGAAGACGCTCAAGAAGATCAACGACGAGCACAAGAAAAAGGCCGACAAGCTGACGGATGATCTCACCGAGCGTCTTTCCGACATTCTGCTAGGCGAAAAAATCCCACTCGACGTGGTCAACGCGCAAACCGGGGAAATCATCATCCCGGCCAACCGCAAGATCACCAAGACGCTCCTCCGCAAGCTCGCTTCGGTTCACGACCACATCGAAATCGATCCTTCGCCGATCCGTAACAAGATCCTGGAAATCATCGGTTCCTTCGAGGGCCGCTTCCAGGAACTCGACACCGAGCGCGAGCGCAAACTCGACTCGCTCGAGTCCGGTGACGAAGTCGATCCCGGCGTCATCAAGGAAGTGAAGGTCTTCATTGCCGCCAAGCGCAAGCTGTCGGTCGGTGACAAGATGGCCGGTCGTCACGGAAACAAGGGCGTTGTCGCCACCATCGTTCCCGAAGAAGACATGCCTTATCTATCGGACGGAACTCCCGTTGATATCTGCCTCAACCCGCTCGGTGTGCCATCGCGGATGAACGTCGGCCAGGTCCTTGAAACCCACCTCGGCGTCGCAGCCAAGGCACTCGGCTTCAAGGTTGCCACTCCGATTTTCGACGGCATCAAGGAAGAGGTCATCTGGGATTTCATGTCCAAGGCCAAAAAGGTCGATGGTGTGAAATGGGTCGGTGACAACGGCGAACTTCGTGAGCGCCGCCCCGGCGAGCCCGAAGGCCGCGGCTACACCTGGATCGGCGACGGCAAGGACGGCACGACCGGTGGTAAATCGACCCTCTATGACGGTCGCACCGGCGAGGCTTTCCACAACCCGGTCGTGGTCGGGATGATCTACATCCTGAAGCTCGGTCACTTGGTTGCCGACAAGATCCACGCTCGTGCCGTTGGTCCATACTCGCTCGTCACCCAGCAGCCGCTCGGTGGTAAGGCGCAATACGGTGGCCAGCGTTTCGGGGAAATGGAAGTTTGGGCGCTCGAAGCATACGGCGCCGCTTACACCCTCCAGGAACTTCTAACCGTCAAGTCCGACGACGTGCAGGGCCGCACCCGGATCTATGAGGCGATCGTCAAAGGCGACAACAACCTCGAAGCCGGAACGCCCGAGTCGTTCAACGTTCTCATCAAGGAAATGCAATCCCTCGGACTCGATGTCCGTCCGGGTCGCAAGGGCTCGACCCATGGCTCCGGCATGACCGGTGGCTTGGACGACTACTCCCTCGATGATCTTACCTTATAATCTAACCGCGAACCCCAACCTGACCTAAACCGTTAATACTAACATGAGTGTCGATAACAACCTTCGCGAACTATTCGGCGTGGACGAGCGCCCAGAGGCATTTGACCAAGTCTCCATCACCGTAGCCTCACCGGAAATCATCCGTTCCTGGTCCAAGGGCGAGGTGAAGAACCCGGAAACCATCAACTACCGGACCTTCAAGCCCGAAAAAGGCGGTCTCTTCTGCGAGCGGATCTTCGGACCCACCCGCGACTGGGAGTGCGCCTGCGGCAAGTACAAGCGCATCAAGCACAAGGGCGTGATCTGCGACCGCTGCGGCGTCGAAGTCACCCTGTCCCGCGTGCGTCGTGAGCGCATGGGCCACATCGAGCTCGCCGTTCCGGTGACGCACATCTGGTTCTACAAGTGCATGCCTTCCCGCATCGGCCTCATGCTCGACATGAGTGCCCGCCAGCTGGAGCGCGTGATTTACTATGAAGATTACGTCGTCACCGAACAGGGCAACACCGCCCTCGAAGTCGGCCAGCTTCTCACCGAGAACGAACTCCGCGAAGCGGAAGACACCTACGGCGACGGATCGTTCCAAGCCGCGATGGGTGCCGCTGCCATCATGGAGCTCCTCCGCCAATGCGATCTTCCTTCGCTGATCGTGAAGCTTGAAGAGGAACTTGGAACCACCCGTTCCAAGCAAAACAAGAAGAAGCTCTCGAAGCGTCTCAAGATCACCCAAGGCTTCCATCAGTCGAAGTCGCGTCCCGAGTGGATGATCCAGACCGTGCTTCCCGTGATCCCGCCGGACCTTCGTCCGCTGGTGCCACTCGAAGGCGGCCGTTTCGCCACCTCCGACCTGAACGATCTCTATCGGCGCGTCATCAACCGCAACAACCGTCTCAAGAACCTCCTTCTCCTCAAAACGCCGGAAGTCATCATCCGCAACGAAAAGCGGATGCTTCAAGAGGCTGTTGACGCATTGTTCGACAACGGTCGTCACGGCCGCGCTGTCACCGGTGCCGGCAACCGTCCGCTCAAATCCCTCAGCGACATGCTCAAAGGCAAGGGCGGTCGTTTCCGTCAGAACCTTCTCGGAAAACGCGTCGATTACTCCGGCCGTTCTGTCATCGTCGTCGGACCGGACCTCAAGCTCGGCCAGTGCGGTCTTCCCAAGAAGATGGCACTCACCTTGTTCGAACCGTTCATCATCCGCCGCCTCAAGGAACTTGGCTACTGCCACACCGTGCGCTCGGCCAAGAAGATGATCGACCGCAAGACGACTGAGGTCTGGGATATTCTAGCAGAAGTTACCAAGGGTCACCCGATCCTTCTCAACCGTGCTCCGACCCTTCACCGTTTGTCGATCCAGGCCTTCGAACCGAAGCTCATCGAAGGTGAGGCCATCCGCGTTCACCCGCTTGTTTGTACCGCTTACAACGCGGACTTCGACGGTGACCAAATGGCCGTCCATGTGCCGCTTTCGATCGAGGCCCAGATGGAGTGCCGCCAGCTCATGCTCGCGCCTAACAACATCTTCTCGCCTGCATCCGGCCGCCCCGTGACCGTTCCTACCCAGGATATCATTCTTGGAACCTACTATCTCACCTGGGCCGGCATCCGCACCCAGAAGGATCGTGAGAAAGAGGAGCATCTCCCGCTGTTCGAAAGCGCTTCGGAAGTCGAGTTCGCGCTCGCCGCCGAGAAAATCGAATACCATCAGTGGATCCGCGTCCGCAACCCCGACCACGGCAAGAACACCGTCTTCGGTTACAAGGGCGAGGAACTCACCGACAAGGACCGCAAGGAACTCACTCCGCTGGAGCAGGCACTCCGCCAGGGCAAGATCATCGAGACCACTCCGGGCCGCGTTCGTTTCAATGAGATCTGGCCTGCGGGCGTTGGTTTCATCAACCACAACGTCGGCAAGAAGCAGATCGGCGACATCATCTGGCGCTGCTATCAGGTCTCCGGCAAGCCGAAGACCGTCGAGGTCCTCGACCAGCTCAAGAACCTCGGTTTCCGCGAGGCGACCCGTTCCGGCACCTCCATCGGTATTGTTGACATGGTTATCCCGGAGGAGAAGACCGAAGTCATCGCCAAGGCCTACGAGGAAGTCGAGAAGGTCACCAAGCAGTACCGCAACGGCGTCATCACCGACGGCGAGCGCTATCAGAAGGTCGTGGACGTCTGGACCCAGGCGACGGACACCATCGCCAACGCGCTCTATCGGAAGATCGAGTTCAACGAAGGCAAGAAAAAGGCATCGCCACTCTTCATGATGGTCGACTCCGGTGCGCGGGGTAACAAATCCCAGATCAAGCAGCTCGGCGGCATGCGCGGACTGATGGCCAAGCCCTCCGGCGAAATCATCGAACGTCCGATCATCTCGAACTTCCGCGAAGGTCTCTCGGTGCTCGAGTATTTCATCTCCACTCACGGAGCTCGCAAAGGTCTCTCCGACACCGCTCTGAAGACCGCTGACTCCGGATACATGACCCGTAAATTGGTCGATGTTGCCCAGGACGTCATCGTCTTCAAACAGGATTGCGGAACCGCGAACGGCATCACCGTCGCCGCCATTTACGATGGCGACGAGGAATCCGCCTCGCTGTCCACCCGGATCTACGGCCGCGTTTCGTGCGAACAGATCAAGGATCCCGTTAGCGGGAGCATCCTGGTCGAAGTGGACGACGTCATCAACGAGGTCCAGGCCAAGTCCATCGAGAACATCGGTGTGCTCAAGCTCAAGATCCGCTCCGTCCTCACTTGCGAAGCCGAGCGCGGCTGCTGCGCTAACTGTTATGGCCTCAACCTCGCCACCGGACTTCCGGTGAAAATCGGGGAAGCGGTCGGCATCATCGCCGCCCAATCGATCGGCGAGCCCGGGACGCAGCTCACCATGCGGACGTTCCACGTCGGTGGTGTTGCCGCCGCCACGTTCAAACAGCCGATCATCAAGGCCAAGAACAGCGGTCGCCTCGTTTACAAGGAAATGCGCACGGTGCAAGCCGTCGATGGCCACTGGGTCGTTCTCAACAAGAACAGCACCATCTCCATCCGCGACAAGGAAGGCCTCGAACTCGAAAGCCACAACATCGTCATCGGTTCCGTCATTTCCGTGAAGGATGGCGAGGACGTCAAGAAGGGCGACACCGTCGTCACCTGGGATCCTTACAACGTGCCGATCCTCACCGAGAAAAACGGCAAGGTCGAACTCCGCGACATGATCTCCGGCATCACCGTCACCAACGAGACGGACAAGGAAACCGGCAAAAAGGGCATGGTCGTCACCGAGCACAAGGAAGACCTCCACCCGCAGGTCGTCATCATCGACGAGAAGACCAAGGAAATCAAAGCGAGCTACTCCATCCCCGTCGGCGCCCACCTTTCCGTCAAGGAAGGCCAGGTCATCACCGCCGGAACGCAGATCGCCAAGACTCCGCGGAAAGTCGCACGGACCAAGGACATCACCGGTGGTCTTCCACGGGTGGCCGAGCTTTTCGAAGCCCGCAAGCCCAAGGACTCCTGCGTCATCGCCAAAATCGACGGTGCGGTTTCCTTCGGCGGCAACGTCCGGGGTAAGAAAAAGGTCATCGTCACCGACGCCGAATCCGGCGAGCAGGTTGATCACTTGGTCCCGATGGGCAAGCATGTGGTTGTCACCGAAGGCGACGTCGTCAAACGCGGCGATCAAATCACCGAAGGCCCCGTGTCTCCCGAGGATCTGTTGGAAGCCTGCGGAGCCCAGGAGCTGCAAGAACACTTGGTCAACGAGGTTCAATCCGTCTATCGTGTCCAAGGCGTGGAAATCAACGACAAGCACATCGAGGTCATCGTTCGTCAAATGCTCCGCAAGGTGAAGATCACCGACCCGGGCGATGCCGACCAATACCTCTGGGGTGACCAGGTTGACCGCTCGAACTTCAAGCGCATCAACGCCGAAATCGTCGCCAACGGCGGCAAGCCTGCCGAAGGCGAGCCTGTCCTGCTAGGCATCACCAAGGCCTCCTTGGAAACCGACTCGTTCATCTCCGCCGCTTCCTTCCAGGACACCACCCGTGTCCTCACCGAAGCAGCGACCCTCGGACGCGTCGATTACCTCAGCGGCTTCAAGGAAAACGTCATCATGGGTCACCTGATCCCTGCCGGCACCGGATTCCATCACCACCGCGAGGCGGAATTCGAGTTCACCGTCGAGGAGCCCGAGCCGATCATCGCGCCGAAGGAATCCTTCGACGACGACGAGGACGCCGCCACCGCGTAATCCACGTAACAACTATCAGAAAGCCCCGGCCCGCATCGCGAGCCGGGGCTTTTTGTTTCAGATAGCCAGTTTGAGGATTACGATCATCCCGTCAGCGTTCGTGATCCGTGGCGGAGAAATATAACGGTGACAGGAGACTTCAACGTGGTTAGCCTGCTTGAAGCCGAGCCAAACGGTTCGTTGATCTCATGAAATCTCCCCGGCCCAGCATGGAAAAATTGTTAGGTTTTCTCGCGATTTTCGGCCATTGCATTTGTTTGACGCTCCTGCCGGCGCAGGCACAGGAAATTGCGATCACCACTCCTCGTGGGATTTACACTCTGAAGGTCGCAGGGAAGCCCGCAGGTCAATCGCAGGCGAGGACCTATTTCGGGGTGCAATTACTGCCGGATATTAGGTTCCAAGGATTGGCAAGCAATGTCGCGGGCACATCGCTCCGGTTCAACGAGATCCCCTACAGCTCGTTTGCAGATGCCGAACGCAAAAGCTACATCCATGTGATGGACGGAAACGGCCGGGGGTTCATCGTGGACATCGAGGAGTTTCGCGCGAACGATTTCCGTTGTGCGAATGATCTAACCGGCTGGATCCAGCCGGGAACCAAAGTGTCGCTCCGTCCCCATCCCCATCTGGCGGATCTCTTCGGCGCTGATAACAAGTTCGGATTGACAAGTGGCTCCGGCGCGGATGCAGCGGACAACGTGGTGGTGTGGGACCCGGTGGCCCAACAGGAAAAGGTCTATTACTTCCACTCGTCCCGCAGCCGGTGGGAGGAAGAGGGAATCGAGTCCGATGCCAGCCGCGCGATCATGCGTTTCCCCTACGGATTCTACATCGTCCGGCGCACTCCGGGCACGCTGCGGATTGTGCTTTCCGGCACGATCGGAGCGGATCCCCTGCTGCTGCCGGTCCGCACCGGAGCGAATGTTTTCTCCCTGCCTGTCAATTTGTCCGCTTCACTGGAGAATCTGGTCTCCGCGACCGGCGACTTTCCGGTCCTTTCGGGAGTCAATTCCAGTCAAGCAGACCTCCTGACATTTGAGGAACCATTTACAGGAAACCAGCGCGGGCCATTCTATCACTCGTCGAGACCCAATGCCGAAGGTTGGCGGGAGATCGGTGAAACCGCTGGCGGCACGGGGGATGCGATGGACCTCCTCTCGACATTGATCCTCCGTCGCACCGGAGCTCCGGGTTATGTGCGGGTGGAAGGGAGCTTGGTTCCCAATCCATCCGCCCTGCCATTGCCTCCCGATCCGGAACCCGGTGAAACTCCACTGATGGGCGAGATGGCGATACCTCCCGGCTCTTCCGACCGGTTTTTGCAGGTCCAAACCAGCACAGACCTCCAAACTTGGAGCCCGGTGCCTGGTGTCACTCTTATCCCTGGATCCAACACCAGGGTGGAGTTCCCTCTGCCGGGTGGCCAAACTCGCTCTTTCTATCGCCTCATAGCATTGCCCTATTGGTATTGATCATGACCATGAGTTTTCCATCAACAGTCGCTTTGTTCCTGTTCGCCGCCATTTCCCCGGTGACTGCGGGAACGGTTGTGATCACTACGCTGCCCGACGCCTCGCACCCTCTCGCCGCCTTGAACTCTCTCGGCGGAGTGCCATTGGCCGCTGGAACCGAAGTGCGGGTCGGTGCGTTTCAGGGAATGTCCGACGATGCGGTGCTGGATGCGGCGGCTAACGGCGGCTTCGCGCAAATCGCTGCCGCTTTTGTCCCGTTCGGCATTGGCCATGTGATCGGTGACGGTGTGGATGGAGCGGCAGGAAATTTTGAAATTGCGGTCCAACAAGCCCTAGCGGATTCGACCGCACCCTGCGCCAATGAAGAGGTGTCGCTCTTGATCAAGAAAGGCGATGGCCTCGAATTTCTTGTCGCCCGGTTCAAGGGCCGTCTGTTCGAAGTTGATCCGGATACCGGTTTGGAGCCATTGCTCTCGCTGCATCTGGCGGATGCCAAGGTCATCGTAGGCAATCGTTACGGCGTACGAAATCTATCCACATCCTCCGCTCCGGATGCGGGGAGCTATGATGCCTGGATCGGCGGATTTTCTAACATTTCCGATGCCGCCAAGCGTCTTCCCGGTGCGGATCCCGACGGTGACGGGCGCAGCAATTTTCTCGAATATGCCACCGGCGGTGACCCGGACTCGCCGAGGGATCAACCACCGTGCCAACTGGTGAAGGATGACGAAGGCGATTTCTGGATCCGTTTCTCCCGAGCGGCCGGCATCGGGAGCACCCAGCCACTCATCCAGTCGTCCAATACTTTGGTTTCTCCCTGGCTGCCCTTGGAGGGGGGCATCGAACCCGATCCGAATCCGCCGTCTGCCGGCGAGGGACTGCAATGGATCAGGATGCGTGTGCCCCAGTCTGTCGAGCCCTCCGGATATTTCCGCCTGAAAGCGGCGTCCGATCCTTGATGCGGCCCATTACAAATCCCGGTATGGCATCGAGAACGTATCCCCGTCCTCAATCCTGCCGCTATCCAATCCTTTTTTGAACCACCGCATCCGCTGTGCCGCGGTTCCATGGGTGAAAGCCTTCGGTGTTACCCTTCCCTGCATCTTCTTCTGGATCATGTCATCGCCGATCGCGTTCGCCGCACCCATCGCTTCCTCGATGTCGCTGCGGTCCAGGTTGAAATACTGCCTCGAATGGTTCGCCCACACCCCGGCATAGAAATCCGCCTGCAGTTCCAGCCGCACCGAGTATTCATTGTAATCCGGCCTGCCCTGCATCGCCGCCACCTTGTCGGAAGTCCCTAGCAGCTTCTGCACGTGATGCCCCACCTCGTGCGCGATCACATACGCCTGCGCGAAATCCCCGGACGAACCGAAGGTCCGCGCCAACTCGTCATAGAAACCCAGGTCGATGTAAACCTTCTGATCGCCGGGACAATAAAACGGTCCCATCGCCGCGCTGCCCACGCCACACGCCGTCCGCGTTTGTCCGCGATACACCTTCATCACCGGCAGCTCGTACTTCCTCCCCAGCCTGGCGAACTCCGCCGTCCAGACATCCTCCGTTCCGGCCAGCACCCGGTTCACAAACTCAAATCGCTCCTGATCCTCGGCGCTCACCTCCACCTGCTGCGTTCCTCCGGAAGAAGGCCCGCCACCGACCAACATACCCGGATCCAGAATGCCCATTTTCCAAAGCACCCCTCCCACCACCAGCGCCGCCAGGATCCCCTTGAACCCGAAAATCCGGCCGATGGTCATCAGCAATCCCAGCCCGCCGCCCCCGCCGCCGCCGAGCCCTCCGGATCTCTCGCCCCGCGCATCCTCCACATTCGCACTCTCTCGTTTGCCTTTCCATTCCATGATCGTGATTGGTTTAAACCCCGAACCTATAACCGAGCCCCCGCGCTCCCGCAAGGACGGAGAAACGGCTCGGTCGCAGCGGGGGGCTGAATCCATCGCGGGAGATTCTAACGGTCGTTCTGCCGTTAAATTCCTGCGCGCCCGGTATGCTGACAGACTTCGGATCAACACATTATCTCCGAGGCTCCGAGGTGGGGCTGTCGTCGTCTGTTTCAGTATTTTCCTCCACTTCGGCAGCTGCGTCTTCGGCGGCATTGGCGGCGTTGACCGCATTCACGGCCTCCACGGTTTCGGCGGCGTTGTCGGCAGTGATCCTGGCGGCGGCGGCCGTGGCGGCAGCGGCTGCCGCGGCGGCGGTGGCAGCCGCGTCAACAGGAACGGGAGGAGCTGGCGTCGGTGTGGTGCCTGATTGGCGGATGCGGGCGCTGCCGAATTCGATCATCGATGCGAACAGGGTGGGATCGGATCCGGCAAGGTAGCCGAAGAACGAGAAAATACCTGCCAATCGGAAATACTGGGTCAGTTGCTCGGTCTGGCTTCCTTCAAGAATAATAGAGGTGCCGCCCGCGAGCAGCAGGCCGGAGACGATGACGAGGAAGACGATCAGGCCACGCAAGGCGGAATAGCCCGGATGTTCACAAAGATAGTTGTAACGTTTGCGGTCCCGGTCCGCTTCGGCCGTGCGGGTTCCGGTGGCATTGTGTTCTCCCACCAGTTCTCCCAAATCCTTGAGTTCGCCCTTGTTGATCGCACATCCGCCGATGAAAGCCGCGAGGATGGTCAAAAGACAAATATTCAAAGGAAGGAAGGAAACGGCTGCGATGAGGAACGGACAAATTTTCGAGAACGGGTTCGGAGCTTGTGAATCGCCGCAGTGGCAGAGCTCCCCTTTTTTGATAGCGGATGCGCAGCATTGGGTGCATTTGACCTCAGCCTCGTTGATCTCTTCAGGGAGCGCCTTGCCGGCCGGGTCCGCAGCAGGTGTGGGAGAATCCGATAGATCTGGAGCGGTTTGGGAGACATTCTCCTTGATCAGTTTTTCGACCTTCTCCAACAGGTCCTTCTGTTCATCGAGCTTCTCACTTTTTTCCGGCACCCAGCCGAGTTCCTTGCGATAGCCTTCCGAAGGAATCAGGACGCCGATGGCCAGGATCAGGAACCACGCGGCTCCCGCGATCATGCCGATGATCGGCCAATTGCGGAGGCGGGATCCGATCCTGCGGAACAGGGGGACAGGTGGTTCCGAGTTCAGGGGGCGGCCTTCCGCGGACGCGGGATTGGGAATCTCTGGCTTTGTGTTCACGGCTTTGATCGAAGTGGGAGGCATGGTGAGTTGGAGGATGTGATCCGGACGTTAGGTCTATCAGGCGATGCCGCTTTCGACCAGACGGGCTTCGCGTTCGCGGCGGGTGATGAGTCCGCTGAGACCTTTTCCTTCCCACAGTTTCTTCATAGCCCTGAGTTCGGCGGCGATGGCTTTCAGATCGTAAGGCGGGTCGGTGGACAGGATTTCGCGGATTCTGCGCATTTCCTTCCGGCGGTCTCCTTTCATCGATGTGCCGCGGTTGAAAACCAGGCTGAGCAGCGCGCCCTGGGTGATCCCGGGGAGTTTCTCGGCGTTGGGAAATGCCGAGAGCATTTTCTGATAGTATTTGGGAACGGTGGCCCGGAAGAAGACTTCGTCGGCGGCTTCCGCGGTGACCCTGATGTCGCTGAACTGCGGGCAGAGTGCCTTCGCCGCCGAGCCGGTTTTTCCGATCGCTCCGGCCAGACGGTCGAGTTCCGAGCCGGTGAGCCATTGCTTCCAGTCATCGACCATGTCCGCCTTGGATTCGGTTCCGGCACCGAGGTCGTAACCGTGACCGAGGGTGACTCCTGAGTCTCCGCCGGGAAATTTCCACGGCTGATCCATGCCTTCCTCGTCGATGATGAACTCAAGCGCCTCCCGCGGGATGGCTCCAATCCCGCGGGTGTTAGGCAATAAACCCGCGGCGGGCACCGCGTTCGTGATGAAATTCCCCTCGCCGACACCCGCGATGAACCGGAAACGGATGAACTTCCGTACGAGACTGTTCGCCCGGACTTTTTCCCAGACGCCGTCACCGGAGACGCTGTCGCGATCTCCCCGGCCGTTGGTGTTACCTTCGATGCACTTGAATTTGTTTCCGGCCACCGCTGCCTTGACGATGCCGATGTGTGAGAAATCGAACACCGCGATCATACCGGGTTCCGGGGTGGTGGTGGGCGGCAGGATTTCCTGGTCGAAGCGTCGCGCCCAATCGATGTAGGCAAAGGCACCGGCGGTCTTGGGGCGTTTGGCATCAGTTTCCTCGTTTCTCCAGCCGAGGGCCCGCTGTGCCTCCGGCGAGCTTCCCAACCATTCGCGAATGACCCATGAAACGAAGGCGGCGCACCATGGCCAGTCCGCGAGCGGGCGCAGGTCGGTGGCCCGCTGATAGTCGCGGACCCGCACGCCGCAGTTATTGCCGCCCACCTCGCGCACGCCGACTTCCGTTTGGGCGATGGCCAGCAGCTTGTCGATGACTCCGCCGCGCAATGCCGGGTCGACGGGGCCGGCCGCGGTGTCGATGAGCTCGCCGTGAAGATCATCGATTTTTTCCAAGGTGAGCGGTCCCGCGATGCCGTCCACCTTGAGCTGATGGGCTTTCTGGAATGCCTTGACGGTGGCTTCCGTGTTTTCGCCGAAAGTGCCGGTGCCTTTCAGCTCGCCGACCGGCAATTTGAATTTTTTCGCCTTCGCGAGATGATTGAGCGTGAGCTGCAGTTGCGCCACCGCGCTGCCGTTGCTTCCGATTTGCAGGATCATGGGAATGTGTGGTTGTGTTAGATCAGTTTGATTCCGACCGCTTGGTTGACGGCACCTTTGACCACGGCCAACGCGCCGTTGATCGCATCCTGGAGCGCGGCTTTCGCGGTGACCTTGATGGCAAGGCGGGCTGACTCTTCGGCTGCCTGGATTTCCTCCCACGCGAACCGGACGTCAGAGTCGTCGATCGCTCCGGATAGACGGTCTTTCACAAGCGCGGCGGCACCCTCGGCGAAGATGATGGCGCGTTGCTCCAGATAGGCTTTCATATCCTTGGCATGGCCTTTGGCTGCGGCGACCGCCGCTTCGAGAGCGGTGTCGGACAATACATTCACATTGATTGACATGGTGATAGAGGGTGGGTGGTTACTCCGATTGGTCCAGTTTCCGGCTGAAGGTGGTGCTGCGTTTCTTGGCGATCTCGATCTGTTGGAGGTCAAGTAGCGAGAGTTTCAAACCGGTGGCCACCGAACTGCGGAGGGGACGTCCGCGGTCCGCCAGTGCCTGAAGCCGGTCTTCCAGTTCCTTCAAGGCCAGCGTCTCTTCTTCATTGGCATTCTGAAGTCCGGATCGTGCCCGGGTGGCGCGGACCATGCCGATGCTTTCGGAGAAATACGTCTGTTGCTCCGCATTTGTGAGTTCACCGCGATCCGCCTCGACCAGGATGGTTTCGGTTTTGACGGAAACGTCATTGATGTTCCTGTCAACGATCGGGTCGTAGGAACCGACCAGGGTGCAGCTTGCCAGGGCGAATGCGGACAACGCCGCGGCGAGGCATTTCGGGATTCGGTGGATTAGTTTCATGGTGGATGGTGGAATGGATTCTTGCAAGATGCGGTCTAGCGGAAATTGGCGGATAGACATCGATGGCGGCTAGGAGGGCAGGTGGTCTAGCAGGGCCCACAGCCCGACGCCGCCGGATGGCACGAGGATGGCACGGAGCAGGGGTTGGTCCCAGATGCCGACGAAAGCGCCTTCGCGGAGATTCTCGATTTCCTTGATGACTGTCTCCAGGGTGGCGGCGCTGGATTTCATGGGCTTGGGTTTGTCCGGATGGGCGGCCTCGATGGCTTGTTGCTTGAAATGCCCGGCCCGCAACTGGCGCAGGCATTCGCTGCGGGCGGCGCGTGCTTCGAGGGGCAGGCGGATGGCACAGTACACGGACCAGAAAAGGTGAAGCGCCATGATGGTGATCAGCATCGGCGGCCAGTTGTAGTTGTCGGTTTTCGACCAGCGGGCCGCCACTAACAGCGCGAGGAGGATGAACGGGAAATAGATCAGGTGGTTCACCGCATTGCTGCGCCGGGCAATGTAGTGGATGTCCAGATAGTCGGCCAGATCCTGCGCTTCTAGCAAATCGTGATGTGTCTTGAACCGGAACTTGCTGTCATCCGGAATGGGTTGGGGAAGCTTCCAGATGGATTGCCCGCGGTTCAGGTCGCGGATGAAAAGGCAGTTGAGAAGCGTGGCATCCAAGACCAGGAAACTCACGGTAAGCGTGATGATGACCGCCGCGAACAGGATCATTCTGGAGACTGACAACGCGTCCCCTCGCACGGGAAACGAAGGCATGGATGACGGAAATGCCAGTAGGATCATGACGATCAGAACGAGGTAGATGGCCAACATGACGATGGTCCGGAGGAGTCGCATCCGGCGTTGGCTCCATGGACAGTAGCGAGTGAAGAGTTCATCGCTGTTCACGGAGTCACTGCCGGAAGGAACCGTGCCATGTGGCCACAAGCGGTTGAGAAGATCCCTCGTTCGGGACAATATCGGGATGCCAGAACCATTGGTGGTTCCCGAAGGTGCCGGAGTCGTGTTTTCCGGCGGGTATTCCATGGTGCCCAGATCGCGGCCAAATTCCGCAGCTAGCCTATGGGAGTTGGATTCAAGGTCTCCCAAGGTTTTCCAAATGAAGTGGACTCCCAGGAACACAATGAAAAGCCTGACGAAGTCTCCTGGCCAGATACTGATGCCATCGTAGAAGGCAAATGGTTCCACGGCGACGGATTCCATTCCCGCCGCCGCAGGACGCGCGCTTTTAGAGGGCAGCAAAGTGGACAGGCCCGCGATGACCGCGATCAGCGACAGCAGGGGGGCCCAGGGAACGGAGAAGGAATTGTTGTCCGAATCAGCCATGACGGAGGGACCTCGGGGGAGAGGAATAAGGTGTCGGCGACAACCAATGACCGCAGTTTCCCTTAAATGGATTCCCCGGATCAAGGAGGCTTGTTGATCAAATTCGGAGGTGTTGTTAGCAGATGCCGACTTTCAGATTATCCGAGGAAAGGAACTGTCAGGTATCAGGCGGATCTTCCCGGTCGAGGCGGGCGCTGGTAAAAGTTTCGTGTCTTTGGCTTGCCCAGGATGGTGGTTCCGGTTAGGCACTGGATCCAGTGAGGATTGTCCGGAAAGAGCAGAATTGGTGTGTCCTGCTACCTGCAGGGAAGGGAAGGCATTGCCTGCAGCGGTTGGCACTGGGGTGCGGTTATCGGATCGGTGAGCTATGCGCGCAGCTGGGATGCACGGAGAGATATCTCTATGAGGTCTTCACCCGCGATGTCGGCCTGCCGCCGAAGGAGTGGATGCGGCGGGAGCGGATGGTGGTGGCGCGGCGCATGCTGATCGGTGGAAAATCGCCAGAGCAGGTGGCGGCGGACCTCGGGTTCACCTCTCCAAACAATTTCAGGCGGGAGTTCCTGGGTTTCTATCAGGTATCACCGCTGCGGTTTCAGGCGGAGCGGTGGGGAGAGAGAAGTGCCGGGTGATCATTGGGCAGAAGGGAGGAGGCTGCGAGCAGAAGGGAAGAGAAGAGCGGAATGAAGTTCCGCGGTCCCGGTGGATTCGCGCGAAATGAATTTCGCGGTCCCTTTGGCGGGATGAATCCCGTGGTCCGATGGTCCGTTCAGAGGAGATTGGTGGGCAGGATTTCGTCTTCGCCGGTATGGCGGATGTAGGGGCTTTCGCGGAGGATGATGGGTTTGCGTTTGGTGAGCAGCAGCCAGCATTCGCGGGCGGTGCCTGCCACGATGATGGCGACGAAGAGGAGGAAGGTGATGGTGACGACGACGTCGAGGCGAGCGTTGAAGAGCGAGGTTTCCGCAGCCTTGAGGGCCGGGCCGGTGAGGCCTTTGGCGAGGAGGGCCTGTTGTTTTTCGATTTCGGGGAAGAAACCGAGGGCACCGGGAGAGAAGAGTTTCATCCAGCCGGCGGTGAAGGTGACGAGGGTGAGGAAGATCATGGGAACGACGGTGACCCAGCAGTAGCGGGCCTTGCCCATTTTTATCAGGACGACGGTGCCGAGGCAGAAGGCGATGACGGCTAACAACTGGTTGGAAATGCCGAAGATGGGCCAGAGGGATTTGGCGATGCCGGCGGGATCGAGCGCGCCTTGATAGAGGAAGAATCCCCACGCGCTGACGAGCAGGCCGGTGGCGAGGATGTTGCCGAGCCAGGAGTCGGTCTTGCCGAGCCTGGGGGATAGGTTTCCTAACAAATCCTGGAGGATGAAGCGGCCGACACGGGTGCCGGCGTCGAGGGTGGTGAGGATGAACAGCGCCTCGAACATGATGGCGAAGTGATACCACAGCGAGAGCGCGGTTTTTCCGGGGATGACCTGGGCGAACATGTGGGCCATGCCGACGGCGAAGGTGGGTGCGCCGCCAACCTTGCCAATCATGTGGGGCTCGCCGAGGTCGCTGGCGAGCTGGCGCATGTGGGCCTCGGTGACGGCGTATTCGGGGCCGTAGGAATTGATCTTCGCAATCTGCGCGGTGACGGCGGCGGCGTTGTTCGGGTCAATGGGGGAATTGATCGCGAAATACTCGCCGGGCTGGAGGGCGCAGGCGGCGATGATGGCCATCAGCGCGACCAGCATTTCCACGACCATGGAGCCGTAGCCGATGAGGCGGATGTCCTTTTCGCGGGCTAACAATTTCGGCGTGGTGCCGGAGGCGATGAGGGAGTGGAAGCCGCTGACCGCCCCGCAGGCGATGGTGATGCAGACGAAGGGAAACACCGGACCCGGCACCACGAAGCCGCCACCGCTGACAAACGGCGTGATGGCGGGCATGTGAAGCGGCGGGTGGAGGATCACGATGAAAATCCCGAGCACGGCGACGGTGCCGAGTTTCATGAAGGTGCTCAGGTAATCGCGCGGGGCTAACAGCATCCACACCGGCAGGACGCTGGCGGCGAAGCCGTAGATCATGATGGCCCATGCGAGCTGGGTGGAGCTGAGGGTGAGCGCGGCCGTCATTTCCGGTGACAGGTATTTCCCGCCGACGACTGCGGCGATGAGGCCGAAGACGCCGAAGACGGAGGCGGCGGTGACGCTGACTTTTCCGCTCTTGATCATGACGCCCATCACGAACGCCAGCGGGATGGTGGCGGCGATGGTGAACAGCCCCCACGGGCTTTCGGCGAGCGCCTTGACGACGACGAGGCCGAGCACGGCTAACAAAATCGTCATGATGGCTAACAAGCTGATCATGGCGATGAGGCCGATGACGGGATTCATTTCCTCCTTGAGCATCTGGCCAAGGGATTTTCCGTTGCGGCGCATGGAGGAGAAGAGGATGACGGCATCGTGCACGCCGCCACCGAGGGTGGCGCCGACGAGCAGCCAGAGGGTGCCGGGGAGGTAGCCGAATTGCGCGGCAAGCACCGGGCCAACGAGCGGGCCGGGCCCGGCGATGGCGGCGAAGTGGTGGCCGAAGACGACCCATTTCGGTGTGGGAACGAAGTCCTTGCCATCGCTGCACGTCACGGCTGCCGGGGCGCGGGTGTCGTCGATGGTGAGCACCTTGGCGACGAGCCACGCGGAGTAGAATCGATAGGCGACTGCAAACGTGCAGACCCCGGCGACAACCAGCCAGAGAGCGTTGACCGGTTCGTTGCGCTGGAAGGCGGCGACACCGACGGCGGCGGCTCCGAGCAGGGAGATGGTTAGCCAGAGGAGGATGAGGAAAAATCGAGGCATGGGGAAAACTAGGAGGGCGGATCGCACGGTGGCGAGTGTGGAATTGATGAAGAATTTTTGCTAAGTCGTTGAGGAGTGTCGTGAAGGGCCGGAGGTAACACGGGGGAATTCGGGGCGATGGATCCAGGCGAAATAAATTTCGCGGTCCGTTAAGAAAATCACGCGAGATAAATCTCGCGGCCCAGTTGGGGCTTGGAAGTTTTTCCCAAGGAGATTCTTCTGGGCGGGTGGAAGCGATCCGGATCCGTGGGGCACGGCAGCATAATCTGAAGAACATCGACGTGGATATTCCGCGGGGGAAACTCGTGGTGATCACGGGGCCGAGTGGGTCGGGAAAATCGTCGTTGGCATTTCACACGCTGTATGCCGAGGGGCAGCGGCGGTATGTGGAATCGTTGTCGGTGTATGCGCGGCAGTTTTTGGATCAGTTGGAAAAGCCGGATGTGGATTTGATCGAGGGGCTGAGTCCGGCGATCGCGATCGAGCAGCGGGGCGGGGGATTGAACCCGCGGTCGACGGTGGCGACGGCGACGGAGATCTACGATTACCTGCGCGTGCTGTGGGCGGCGGCGGGAATTCCGCATGATCCGGTGACGGGGGAGCAGCTGGAGCGGATGAGTTCGGCGGACATCGTGAACGTGCTGGCGGCGCTGGAGGAGGGGACGAAGGTGGTTTTGTTAGCTGCGCTGCCGAAGGAGGAACTGGGCGAGCCGGTGAGGTTGTTAGGTGACTTGCAGCGGCAGGGCTACATCCGGGTGCGGGTGGATGGGGAGGTGTTGGAAATCGAGGAAGCGGCGGCGAAGTGGCCGGAAAATCCGGTGGCGGTGGAGATCGTGGTGGACCGGTTCGTGATCCGTCCGGGGGTGGAATCGCGGTTGGCGGACTCGGTGGAAACAGCGTTGCGGCTGTGTGGTTCGGAAGCGCGGGCGGCGGTGCAGGAACCGGGCAAGGATGCTTGGCGGGATGTGGCGTTTCAGACGTCGTATCGAAATCCTCGGACGGGGTTCATGGTGGAAGAGATTTCGCCGAAGCATTTTTCCTTCAACTCGCATCTAGGGGCTTGTGAAGCGTGCGAGGGGCTGGGGACTGAAATGTTTTGTGATCCGGATTTGTTAGAAGGTGGCGAGGATGCTGAGAAAACGTTGAAACGGTATCGCGAGGCGAAGTCGGAAATCACGCGGCGGAAGCTGGCGAAGTTCATGGCGCACCGGCCGTGTGGGGTTTGTGAGGGAAAGCGGCTGAAGCCGGAGTGGTTGGCGGTGAAGATCGAAGGAGGGAAAGAGTTTACCGCAAAGGCGCAGAGGTCGCAAAGGGACGCGGAGGAAGAGGGAGGCGAGTGGTTGGGGATTCAGGATTTCTGTGAACTGGGAGTGGCGGATGCGATGCGGTGGATTGATGGGATTTCGTTTGAACCGGCGAAAGCTGAAATTTGCAAGCGGCTGGCGGGCGATGTGCGGACGCGGTTGGCGTTTTTGGAGGAAGTGGGGTTGGACTATCTGACCTTGCAGAGGACGAGCGGGACTCTATCAGGCGGCGAGGCGCAGCGGATCCGTTTGGCAACGCAGCTTGGCGCGGGGCTTTCCGGGGTGATCTATGTGCTGGACGAGCCGAGCATCGGGCTGCATGCGGCGGATACGGCGCGGTTGATCGGCGCGCTGACGCGGTTGCGGGATCTGGGGAATACGGTGGTGGTAGTGGAACATGACGAGGAGATCATCCGGGCGGCGGATTGGCTGATCGACATCGGACCGGGCGCGGGGGCGGCGGGAGGTGAGTTGTTAGCGGCGGGGGTGCCGATGGAGATTGTTTCGCCGACGGGGGAGTGGTTGAGGGGGAGAAACCAGAGACAAGAGTCCAGATTCAAGGAAGAGAAGAGCGGAGAGTTGGTGATCCGTGGGGCGCGGGAGCACAATTTGAGGAATCTGGATGTGGTGATTCCGTTAGGAAGGATGGTTTGCCTGACGGGGCCGAGCGGCAGCGGGAAATCGACGCTGGCGGATGACATCCTGCGGCGGGCGCTGGCGCGGCATTTCAACGGCTCGGGCGAGGCGCCGGGGAAACATGATGGGATCGAGGGGCTGGAGCTGATCGAGAAATGCGTGGTGGCGGATCAGTCTCCGATCGGACGCAGCCCGCGGTCGAATCCGGCGACGTTCACCGGGGTGTTCGATCTGGTGCGCGACCTTTTCACGAAGCTGAATTTGTCAAAACAGCGCGGCTACGGGCCGGGGCGTTTCAGTTTCAACGCGGCGGGAGGACGATGCGAGCGTTGCCAAGGAAACGGGCGCTTGAAGATCGAGATGCACTTTTTACCGGATGCCTGGGTGCCTTGCCCGGCGTGCAACGGGCGGCGGTTCAATCGCGAGACGCTGGAGGTGACCTATAAGGGGAAATCAATCGCCGACGTGTTGGAACTTTCTGTGATGGACGCGCGGGCGTTTTTCCGGCCGATTCCGAAGATCCATCACATCCTCGCGATCTTGGAGGAGCTGGGCCTCGGCTATTTAAAACTCGGCCAACCGGCGAACACGCTTTCCGGTGGCGAGGCGCAGCGGCTGAAGTTGGCGGTCGAATTGGCGCGACCGCAGGCACCGCACACGTTGTATCTTTTCGACGAGCCGACGACCGGCCTGCATTTCGGCGATGTGGAAAAGCTGCTGGCTGCGTTTTTCAAACTTCGCGATGCGGGGCACAGCGTGCTGGTGGTGGAGCATCATCTCGATGTGATCGCTGCCTCGGATTGGCTGATCGAGTTGGGACCGGGTGGTGGGATTCATGGGGGGGCGCTGGTGGCGGAGGGGCCACCGGAAAAAATCCGGAAAAACGAGAAATCCCCCACGGGCCGGGCTTTGGCGGCGAGCAAGCTGCGCTGATTCCCGGTTTCGCTATATATAATAGGGAAACGCAAATTTCCCGAAATCCGGCGGTGGTGAAAATCGATCCAATTTCCCGAAGGATTTTTTGAATTTCCTGTGGACAAATATCCGACCTGCCGTTACCGACCTCGCCTCCTGACGAGGCATCCGCCTCTGAAGAACCTATGGCAGTGTAGCTCAGCGGTAGAGCAGAGGACTCATAAGCCTTTGGTCGGCGGTTCAAATCCGCCCCCTGCCACCA